>JBAXXL010000034.1:0-47831 GCA_037127915.1 bacterium | reverse complement strand
GCCGGTAATGAACAAATAAACAAAAAATTTGTGGTGGAGAGATAATCATGAAAACAAAATTGTACGTAATATTCCGCAACTACGTTGCTCAAATTGAAATCTAATCTCGATTTCTATTTATATAGCACAGCTACGCTGTTCAACCACTTCGCTATAAAGCACTACTATACTGTTCAATCACGTAGTGATATTGTACGCGGCTATGCTGATTCAATCACGTAGTGATGCCATATTAATAGGAAATATGAAGTTCTGATTGGATGAATTCCGTAGGAATGAAATATTTACGGCAAGCTCTCAGCCGGCACCTCCGATTATCAAATCGATTTATCTTCCCAACCTTCAGGAATGTATATAATAACCATCGAATCAGATGGAATGCAGTATATAAAGAAAATTGTGAAGCCGTAAAGATATATTTCAAATAATCAAAAAGATGGACTCTAATTTGAAATTGGAGCCCATCTAAAAAGCTAAAATCATCAATCAATATAAGGTTTTGCGTCTCTTTTATCCATAGCATTATGTTCTTTCAGTTTGCTGTTCCAATAGAAATTGGTTAAACCGGTTTTTGCGCCAATTTTATAAATCGCTACTTTACTTGCTGATAATTTGTACGGCGTCATCAATGTTTCTTTGATACCGGGTTCAAACTGACCGGTCTTTGCGAAATGCTCTCCGAGTAGTCTGAAATTGGTATATAGTTTTTTAGTCATCGATGGCGGCATAATTTGAATCCCTTCAACTCCGCCTTTAATAACTGTCCCCAAATATTCGGCATTAAGCCTTTTAGCCAACTTTTGGAGGAACTTTTCCAAAGTAGCAGAATGGATTGCTTCAGGGAAACCGGATTGGACTACGAAGCCGAGTTTCTTGCCGTTCAATACGCCGCCTGCATAGACTTCTTCAAAAAACTTCATCACAACTGCGGGCATTGCGTCGGTGTATAAAGGAAAAATCATAACTATATGAGTTGCTGATAGAATTTGTTCGGGAATTAGCGATGATTCCGATGCTTTAACAATGCGGAGTTGTCCCAAACTCTCATTGTTTACAGACTCGTATCCTTCTAAAAATTTCTCCGCCAACAATGTGGAATTGCTTTTCACTCCACGGGGCGAGCCATTAATAATTAGTAATTTCATTTGCAATTTCCTTGATTGATTGTTGGTCTTTTAGAAATACGAATCTCTTTGTGACGTCAAAATTTTTGGATAGTCTGTCATAAATATCGGAGATTATTTTCAAATCTTCGTCGTCGGTATCGGTGTTTTTCTCGAGAATTAATCCCATATCGGGATATTTTTCGTACCGTTTTTGGTGGTGGCATTCGTCTTCACGAATTTGAATATAAGGGTGTATCAAAACGATTAACCTGTCGGTAATCTTTTTTAATTCCGAGCTGGTAAAACCCGCTGTAATAGGAGAAGAAAAAATTAGTAAATCGGTATTTATTACTGAGCGGAATATTGGTTCAGCATCGTCTTTCGAAGCGCATTCCCCTGGTGTTTTCCACCAGCAGGACCAACACCCTGTACAGAATTTAAGATTCATTTCGCGAAGATTGAACACATCAACCGAATGATTTTCTTTTAGAGCATCGGCAATATTTCCTATATATTCAGTAAATTTACCTGAATCGGATTTGTTTTCGCCATTAAGTATAGTAATTTTCATTCTTTTCAAACATAATTATTTTAAGAAACAGTTTAATTATACGTGTGAAGAATAAATAATGTTTCTTAATAAGAAATATTTGATCGCAACGATGTAAGAAGATTATAATAATATAATAATTTATTCGTTTTTAAATATAGTATTTAAACTTTGAATAATTGTTTTAGAAACGATCTTAAGTATTATAAATAATTTATTTAATGGAAAAACAAAAAGTATATATTGAAACAAGCGTAATAAGCTATTTAACAGCCAAACCAAGTAGAGATTTGGTTACAGCAGGTCATCAAAAAACAACTTATGACTGGTGGCATAAATCAAAACATAAATTTGATTGTTATATATCGGATTTCGTAACTCAGGAAGTAATGCAGGGCGATAAAGAAGCGGCAGCTTTAAGATTGGATGTAATAGAAAATTTGGATATTTTAGTTGTAAATAATGAGATTTCTGAATTAGCCGATATTTATTTTCAATTACTCAGTATTCCTTATAAATCTAAAATTGATGCTTATCATTTAGCTTTTACAGTATGGTACAACATAGATTTTCTAATTACTTGGAATTGTAAACATATCGCAAATGCAATTAATATCCAAAAAATAAATAGTTATAATGCAGTTAATAAAATTTGGATACCGGTATTTTGTACACCACAAGAACTAATGGAGGTATAATTATGTGGAAAGATAAAATCGTAGAAGAAGTTCGTAAGAATAGAGAAAATATCCTAGAAGCCGCTAATTTTGATATGAACAAAGTTATCGATGATATTAAAAAGTTGGAAGCAACTCATATTGATAAACTTATAACCAAGCCATTTCACAGAACCTCAATATAAAAATATCATTTCTGGATTTGAATTTTAGAAGAAATAATGTCGGTCTAAAATGTCGAATGATAAAATAGTTGAAGAAGTTAGAAACAACAGGGAAAAGATTTTTTCAGAATTTGATTATGATATGAAAAAATATTCTATATATATCCTAGAAGCTCAAAAAGAGGATAAAAGGAAAATTGTTAATTTAAAACTAACCAAAAAGCAAGTGTAATTTTGTTATAGGTTTTCAAACTTTCTTCCACCACATTACAACCTTTCCAAACTCATTGTAGAACACAAGCGGATTTTTCGAATTCCCGTGCCAATTATGCAAGCCGTTATCTTGACAATATTCGTAATCAGCCAATCGGCGAATTTTTCACTTATTTTAGAATTAGTAACTTATCACAATACCGTATAAATAAACTTTTGAGTATAATGCATTAAGCATAAGCAATATTTAAACAATGAGTTAACTCATATCTTTTGCAAAACATAGCTGAAATAAATATATTCATTTGATGCAAATTGATTGTATGTTTCCGAACCGACGGCTCCGGCAAAATTAAGTGCAGTTTTATGAAGAAACTTTGGTGTTAATTTATGGACAAGCTTGTGCTTGCGTTTATTGTCCATCTCAAGCGCGGTAACAACTTCTTGGTTGATGATTCTTTCTTTTTGCACCTTCAGACCACTGCTTTCCAAATCCTTCTTGAGGCAATCCATTTCAAAATCATAGCGGAAATCGGTGAACAAAAATCTACCATCCGGGCGTAAGATTCGTGATACTTCTCCTAGAAATGCAGGCATATCGGGATAACGGTGCGAGGACTCAACATTGAGCACCGCATCACAAGAATTATCTTCAAGGTTTAGATTTTGAGCATCCCCTTGAGAAAATGTCAAACCATCTAAATTGTAATGCCGATTGCAAAATGTGATAGCAAGATTATCTAAATCGACACCGTGCGCTGACGATGGAGAAAAATTCTTTGTGACATAAGATAAACCACCACCTCTGCCACAGCCTATTTCGACAATATCTTTATCTTTTAAATTAACTTCACTTGCCAAATGATGATATAATTGAATTGAAAAACGATCGGATTTGTATAAATCTTCTAACTTTATTTCTTGCTCTTTGTCGTGGTAGCCGAAGTTCATCAATAAAATCTCAGCGTTTCTGTCCACTTTGTTTACATACCAATACCAGATTCTGAACATACTTTCACGGAATTTGCTTTTCATAGTAACATCAATTTTGTTATCTTTCATAATTAATTTTTTCCTAATTCATAAACTTTAGAGCGAACTACATTCGCCCAGTCTCTATGAGCCAATGATTTGTCAAATTGCCGGTAGCTTATTGGTTTTCCAATTTTTACTTTTATTGTTTTGTTTTTCTTGTTGAACATCTCGCGAGGTATGAGCATCAATTCAATATTAGCTTTGATACCCAATAATCGCCGAAGCGAAAAAATGCTATAAAATAATATAGAATTTTTACCACCAATATGGATAGGAACGATATCTCTTTGGCTAGGTATAGCTTTTGTAATAAAGCTCTTTTGCCATTCTCTATCTTGGACTTTCCAATTATAAATTCTTGATACCTCTCCTGAAGGAAAGTGAGTTATGGGAATATCCATATTATAAGTTTCTTCCAAAGCTTTTACATATTCTTTGGGTGATTGTCCGTAAACATTTACAGCGGCGATAAATGGTCGCAATTGAGGGATAAACATAAATCCATCATTTGCAATTGCTTTTAGGGTTCCGTATTTTTCGCATACGCAAAATGTCAATACTAATCCATCTATCACACCGAAGGGATGGTTTGCTACAAAAAAGCACTTTCCATTTTCAGGTAGGTTTTCTTTGCCCTCTATTTCTAATTTTAAATTAAACTCTTTGATGACTTCTAAGAGAAATCCATACTCGCTATAAGCAGATAATTTTCGAAGATAGCGGTTCATTTCATCTTGTCTGATGATTTTTGATACCAACGTTATGACAAATTTAGGAAGTTGCTTTAATAACCGCGAATTGCTTTCGCTAATTATCTTTGCAATGTCTATATACTTTTTATCCTTGTTTAATTCTGTCATATTTACCGGTTTTGTTTAGATTATCTTATTAATAGTTAAATCGTTTATCTATATATTCTCATTAAATTTTTACAAAAATAGTAAAAAACTTTATAAACTTGTCACTTTACAAACTTTATAAACTCATTATGGCAGACGAGCGGATTTTCCAAATCCCCGTGCCAATTATGCAAGCCATTGCCTTGGCAATCTTTGTAATCCGTGCAATCGGCGCATTTGCCTGTTTTTGTCCACGTTCTGTCTCTGAATAACCCGAACTTGTTTTGCCACACTTCATAGAAATTATCGTTGTAGATATTTCCCTGGACAAATGACCTGTTTATATTCGGGCAAGCGGAAATTGAACCGTCAATCAGGATTGAGCCGATATTAATCCCCGCTCGGCAAAAGAAAAAACTATCCCTGACTTGGGTTTCGTATTCACCGACATAACCTTCACAGCTAAACTGAACAGCAATACCTTCGCTCTTTCTGCAATCGCTTATAAAATCCATCAATTCTTTGAATTGCCTATTTGTCAGCAACAAATCGGGATTGTCTTTTGCGCGGCCAATCGGAATAATTGTGAATAATCGCCACGCCTTTACACCTTTTTGAATCAGATAGTCACGAATTTGGGGAAGTTCGCTGATGTTGCGCTGGTTTACGCAAGTGACTACATCGAAGTTTAAGCGCGACGAACTTGCGGCTAAATCAATCGCATTATCCACTTTTTGAAAACTATTATTCGAATTTCTGAGCCAATTATGCGTGTTCTCCAATCCGTCTAAGCTTATTGTTAAAGCTCCGAGACCGGCATTCAGCAATGAAATATGTTTCTCTTTATCGTATAATTGTCCGTTGGTTACCATAGACCACCGCATCCCTCTTCGGCGAATTTCGTAACCGCAAATTTCAATGTCTTTTCGCATGAGAGGTTCGCCGCCTGTAAGGACAACAATAAAATTTTCGGCAGGTTTGCTAATTGTATCAAGAGCGGATAGGAAATCGGCGAGCGGCATATCGGGAAATAAACTATCCTTCGCGCAATCGCTTCCGCAATGTAAACAATTCAGGTTGCACCGGGTGGTGCATTCCCAAAATAGATAATTCAATTCGTGCCGTTTGGTTTCGAACGATTTGAATTTTCGGAATGCTGCCTTCTTAAGAGCTGACAGCAACTATTTATCATCCAGTTTGATATCTAAGAAACCGGTTTGCTGAACATTTGTCAAAACAGTATCCCTATCTTGATAATGTCCGTTAAGTGTGGAATCAATATCTTGGAACATAACTTTGATGTCATAATGCATTTCGGCATAAAATCTGAAATTACCAAGACTATCGGTGATCACATATTGATGGTCATCGGCAACTGACACTTTAATTCCTTTTATCGGAAGGTCGGTGGTTTTGGATTTGACTTGTCCTTCGATAAGATAATCATTCCCAAAGTCTTGGGATGTTCCGTAGCACGCTTGGAATACAAATACAGCTGTTGTAAAGCTCAAGCCGCCAATAATTCTTTTTATCCATTTGCGATTCATTTCTATTGCCTTTTCTTAAATGAATGAATAGATGTTGTTACTTGTAAATAATCAAAATATAGTTTAATTACTTACACTCAGTAAATGTTGTACAAAAATAACAAAAAAAAAGAATATAATGCAAATGAAAATACTAAAATGGAGCCCATCTTCAATATGGACTCCATTTTGTGGTCAATCAGGGATGATTGACCCACCGATATATCAATGAATTGGTGGTATAAGCATCCTTGCTTGTCGCCAATATTACGTTTTGGTCTATTTCCTTCCGTTTTCAACTAGAGTTTCCAGAATCATCAAGGAATCTCTTAGGGAAGTGTTAGTGATTTCAGTCTTATTGTTATCCTCATCGACAACATAAATATACGCCCAAGTTCCGGTTTCCAATTCGGATTGTTTAAAATCACCTTTTAAAACAACGCGATGATCGATTACTCTCGTAATTAAATTGGAAAGTTTTCCTTCGTCTTTGACAAATACTAATGTTGTATAGGTTGTATCGCGAAACTTATATTTCGTAACATCCATTATTATTTCGTGACCGGAATTTGTCGTTACGTAAAACTCTTTGCTTCCGCCGCCATCACGTTTGAAAAGGATTTTCGTATAAGTTTCGTTTGGTTCAATCTCATTTTTGCAACCATTGAATACAACAGACATACAAACAAATAATGTACAAATAGCAATTAGTCTAACCATAGCTAACCTCGCATATAAAAATAAAAATTTTAAAATATATATACACAAAAAAAAGAGTTTTGTTACATTGGAACAAAAAATATGCATTTATATACTACACCTTTTGCAAAACATAGGTAAAATACAGATATTTACGTGACAGCATCTGTTTGTAAGTAGAAGAACCCACTGCACCTGCGAAATTTAGCGCGGTTTTATGAAGCACTTTAGGTGTTAATTTGTTAACCAGCTTTTTCTTACGCTCAGTATCCATATTCAAAGCTGTAACAACTTCTTTATTAATAAATTCTTCTTTGAGCATCACCAATCCGCATTTGTCCAAATCTTTTTTCATAGCTTCAAATTCGTAATCGTGGCGAAAATCGGTGAAAAGGAAATGCCCATTTGGACGCAAGATGCGCGATACCTCACCCAAAAATGCCGCCATATCGGGGTAGCGGTGGGAAGATTCAACATTAATCAACACATCGCACGAATTGTTCTCCAAATTCAGACTTTGAGCATCACCCTGTGAAAAATTTAGTTCGTCCATATTATAATGGCATTTGCAAAAAGTAACTGCTTGCTTGTCCAAATCAACTCCACGAGCTGAAGCTGGCGAAAAATTCTTTGTGATATAATACAAACCACCGCCGCGGCCACAGCCTATTTCCACAATGTCCTTGTCTTTTAATTCTACTTTACTCGCCAAATGGTGATATAATTGAAGTGAAAAGCGGTCCGATTCGTCAACTGAATCCAATTTTATTTGATTATCTTTATCGTGATAACCGTAGTTCATCAATAAAATATCGGAGTTTTTATCTACTTTGTTTACATACCAATACCATATTCTGTATGCTCTTTCTGTTAGTTTTGTTGTAATACTAACTTTGGTTTTATTGTCTTTCATGACTTAAATTTCTCGTTCTTAATCTTTATAGCTTGTTTCTTTTATTAAATATTTTTGAATCATAAATACTAAATAAGAGAACTGGGAATTTCTTCCATAATTAAAAGAATGAAAATGTAGATTTTTGGGAGGTCTCCAATTTCTATATAGTTCGTGTCTTTGCTTAATTCTGTCAATTTTGCAAGATTAAGCAAAGAACAAATATAGTCTTAAAGTATAGCCGTCTAAGTCAAAAAAATATTGTAGAAGATCGAAAATATACTTTGCTATTCTTCCTCTTGGTGATGGTCGGAATGGAGTTCACAATCTATATTACTGTTTTATATTAATTTCAGACTTTTTGACCCCACCTAAATCCTCCCCAAGGGGAGGACTTTCAAGAAATTTCTATTATCTTCTTCTCTTTATAAACTTTACGAACTTTCTACTTTATAAACTGTGTTACATCTTTATAAACTTTGCTGTTTCGCCGCCTACTTTTAGGAAATACATACCTTTTGGTAAATCGGAAATATCTATTCGATGAACAGACGAGGGCGTCTGTTCTACTGACATTACTTTTTCACCGAGTGTGTTGTAGATTTGGATTTGCGCCTCATTGCCCACCCCATGCTGAAGCATGGGGTTGATGACTCCCAAAGTTACAGTCATAAAATCGCCTGCCGGATTAGGCGAAATGCTTAAAGTATTTTCTTGGTTATTTGTAGCATCTTTAACTGAGGTAGGATTGATATTCCAAATGCGGATAGTGCCGTCTTCGCTTCCACTTGCTAGTTTTGTACCATCTGGGCTAAAACTTACCGATTCAACTTCCATATTATGACCTGTTAGCGTTCTAACAATTTGACCGGTTATAGCATCCCAAATTATAATAGTTCTATCATCACTCCCGCTGGCGAGTTTTGTGCCGTCAGGGCTATAACAAATACTATTTATAACATCTGAATGACCATATAGAGTTCTGATTATAGTACCTGTATTCGCATTATAGAGTTTTATATGATCAATGTGCATATCATAAGCACAAGCAATAGTGTTCTCGTCAGGGCTCCACGAAATACTTGACATGTAATCATCTTCCGTGATAATACTTTTTGTCTTTTCTCCTGAAGCAACATCCCAAATAATAATGTTACCATCATCATTTCCACTCGCAAGTTTAGTGCCATCTGTATTAAAGCATAAACTTACTATCCACGAATCTTCATCAACTAAAGCATTAATCAATTGACCAGTATCTGAATTCCAGAGATTTATAATTCCGTCTTCACTACCTGTAGCAAGGATTTTTCCAACCGGACAAAAACTAATACTTAAGATTGACGCTTCTTGCTTGTTTTGTTTAATAAGTTCTTCACCTGAATTAATATCCCAAATTTTCATTTTGTATGGAGTGTTATCCTTTGCACCAGCTATTTTCGTTCCGTCCGGACTATAACAAACATAGTAAAAATCGTCGGACCCGCTAAAAGCTCTTATCGTTTTACCTGAATTAATATCCCATAACTTTATGATATTATCCAGCCTATATATGGAATAATAATCGCCACTACTACTGGCTAGCTTAGACCCATCCGGACTAAAACAAACGCTATGAACATCAAGTGTATGGTCAGTGAACGTCTTTATGTTCAATCCGCTATTAACATCCCAGATTTTGATTGCTTGATCTTCACTACTGCTAACAATAGTATTTCCGTCTGGACTGAAGCAAACATTGTTAATTGCACCATTATGTCCTACCATTGTTTTAATCTCTTCACCAGACTCAGCATCCCAAATAATAACTTTTTGGTCATAACCCCCGCTTGCTATTTTTGTTCCATCTGGGCTGAAACAGACGCTTTTACATAAGCCTTGATCAATATCAGTAGTGATGGTTTTTAAAATTTCCGCTGTTTCTATATTCCAAATTATTAATTTTGTATCTCGACCACCTGCTACAATATATTTACCGTTTGGGCTGAAAGATACACTATGTACTTCATATGATAACCCGATAAATTCTTTGATTTTTACACCAGTTTTTACATCCCAAAGTCTTGCACCGCCACTACAAGTATTAACCAATTTAGTACCATCAGGGCTAAACTTTAATTCAAAAATGTATCCCTGATTTTCTGAAGTAGAGTGCAAGAGTCCTCCAGTATTTGCATCCCAAATTCGTATAGAACAATCAGTACTACTACTTGCTAATTTTGTTCCATCCGGACTAAAACAGATGCTTGTAATTGGCCCAGTATGCCCAGAGAATATTCTTTTCTGTTTATGATTATTAATATCCCAAATTTTTACTGTGAAATCAGTGCTACCATAAGCAATTTTGTTTCCATCCGGACTAAAAGCAATGGTCCAAACTGATCCAGTATTATCTATTATACTAAAAACTGTATCACCACTCGCTATATCCCAAATAAAAACTCCACCCGTTCCACAAGAAGCCAATTTCGTACCGTCAGGACTATATATAACATCACCTAATAATCCAAATCCCAAAATTTGACACTCTTTTGCTTTGACTGCTGAAATACTAAGCCAAGCGAATAGAACTACAAATAGAATAAAAACTTTTTTCATAAGGAATACCTTTTCTAAAAATGAACAAATTGAATTTCTTATTAACGTACCATAATATAAGAACGCAATATGTGTGCCATTAGTAAATCACATTATTACAATCAATATAATAAATAAAAAATATCGCTATGTCGCTGTTAATAATATATATGCCAATTCTATCAATAATCAGAATGTTTTTGGAATATTAACTTATTTTAAAGATAATTGTATTATGTTGATTTCCTTACTCACAATTGTGTATAGTTTTTTTACACTTCTTTGACTACTGAACAAATTGGTTCCCGTAATATAGGTAAATTTCGCCGAAATGACACAAAAAAATGGGCTCCACCTCGGTGTGTGAGGTTGAGCCCATTTCAATCTTTAACCTTTCGAATGTTGAGTTTACTTCTTTTATTCTCTTACCGCTATTGGCATACCTTCAACATTAACATAACTGTAAACCCATCTGTAATCTCTTAGAGCGTTTTCACAATCAGGTAATGTGGCAAATTTATCGGCGCGTATCAAGTAAGTGGGCTTGCCAAGAAAATCATAAGCAGTGGTAAACTTTATATCTTTTACCAGCTTCGATTCAAGTATATCGAATGCTCTTTTCGCTGTTTTATAATCTTGTAAGTTGAAAAGTTCAATTACGTAACTAGTATCTTGCTTCTCCGGAACGCTTTCTGTAGATTGTGTTAATCTGTAGGCGTTCATTATTTTCAGCATTTTAATTTTCGAGATATTCAGCTCACTTGGATCCATTTTCGGGACAGGTCTATTAGGATTTGGATCATCGGAAGGAGCAAGTTTCGGCTGTGCTGGCTTAACGGCATAATCATACGCCAATGCCAAATCCTCGATTTTATCATTCTTCGTCGTGGTTGAACGGTTTTTCAAAGTAAGAGCTATGAAATCTTGTGGCAAAACGCCCTTTTCGTCAATCACGAAACCGTCGTAATTAAAGACAAGTTTTTTGTTTAACGAGTAATATGTATAAACCGGCGAAATAATCCTCAAATTGCTGTCTAAGTATTTATATGTATGGTATGCGCGGAGCTTAGCCAATACTTCGTTCCCGTCGTTCGATAGTTTTATCTTTTTACCGTCTGCCATCCACGAACTTTCTGTTATATCCAAGCTATCGGGAATTATCAAATCTAAACCTTTTTTATCTTTCCCGATTTTTACAGTTTCACCACGATATATATAGCTTGCTTTTTCTGCTTTGCTATAATTATTCTTGTAACCCGAAATATCGATTTCATCGGAAAGAACTCTCAGATTAATAATTAAACTGTCTCGAGCCGGTAGGAATGTATTGAAATTATCTAAAGCCTCCACTATTTTTGTCAATAACAATTCTTGATTATTTTCAGCTTCACCAAGTAATGAATTATATCTGACCACAGAAGTATCGACAAAAGTACTATTTTTGAAAATGCCGGCAGTTTCGAGTTTTTTTAACTCAGCAAAAGAACCTTTGTCAAAAGGTTTCCAATATCCCCGAATGAAAAGCGGCGTTTTAGCGGCTGATATTGCAACAAAATTATCAATTGGCGCAGATTTTAAATTGAAATTCACGCTTAAGGAAGTATCTTTTACGGTTTTTGAAAAATCAAATTCCAGGCTTTCAGGCAATTTATCGGTGTAGTATTTGCTAAAAAATTCTGGTCGGATGATTTGATATTTTGCACCTTGGCTCAAGTTAATTTTGCTACACTTAGGGAAGCAAAGATATTCAGACCTAGTTATATTTTTTATCCAAATTTCGTTCATGTTGGAATTAATATTCAAATTCACATAACCTTTAGGATTTTGAATTGAATATATATTTGCTCCTCCATTGTCGGCTTTTCTTGTAGAAGAAAAATAAAATTTATCGGCTGATTGAACCGGAGTATAATCGTCGGCTTCGGAGTTCGCATCATCAACTTTTTTCCCGTCAAACGGCATTAAAACGCCGTCTTTTGGAACATAAGTGGCTTTATAAATATCGAAATCTTTGAGGGAATCATTTTTAAAATTTGAAGCATAATAAAAATAACCGTCCACTCCGAAATGAGGATTTATTTCGTCGCCTTCGGTATTGAGTTGATCCAAATATATAGGTGTTCCCCACATACCATTTTCATCTTTTATCGAAGCATATAAATCCTTAGTTCTGCCTGCGTCACGGTTGCTTGAAAATACAAGGACTTTACCGGAAGGTGACAAAGCCGGTTGTCCTGTCCAATATCCATAACGATTTAAAGCGAGGCTATATTCCGAATTGTCGCACGTAAATTGTTCGTATAAAGATTGATTATACAAATTATTGTATTGCGTCTTATTACTGATTTCTGTAGTGAAGGCAATATTCAGAGAATTTGAATAAAATGCAGGAAATTGATTACTCTTAATGCAGAATTTTTTAGTTTCCTTCCAGGGTGCTTCATTATCTTTTACTGAATAAATATTATAAAAATAAGGAATATTTTGTTCCGTGGTTGAAAGAAATTCCAATTCCATATCGGTTCTATCACAAAGAAAATACAGCATTTCTCCGCTATAAACAAGAGGGAAATCGTTTGCGTCACTGTTCATCTGCGTTTCAAAATAAGGAGTTCCTGCCGATAGGGAACAATAGCTTGTGATTAATAAAATCACCAATATTACATTTTTCATATACTTTTTCTCAAATTAATAATAATCAACATTACAAAAATATTCGTATATTTGAAATATACAAAATAAAACGATTATGCAAACAAATAAATCTTGCGGAATATTATTGATTGACGAATTAGGAACCCACTTTCTTTTAATGAGAGACACAAGAAAATGGGACTTACCAAAAGGTCATATAAAAAAGAGAGAAACCGATCTCCAATGTGCGCTACGAGAGTTCAACGAAGAAACATCTGTTGAGGTTTCGGCGATTAATCTGGTGGAAGATTTCGAATTTCACGATTTAACTTATCACCAAGATAAGATTACTATGCAATATCATACGAAGGAAATTGTCATATTTATGGCGAAACTTAACGAAAAAGTTAAAATTCGCCCGACAGAACATATATCGCATAAATGGTTTGAATTAACTACAAAAGTTGAATTTAATAACCCGATAATAGAAAAATTACTTAAGTACACAAAAGAATATTTAAAGGATAAAGAATTATGAAACAGTATTTGGTCTTTGATATAGAAACCGCTCCTATAGATTGGGACACCCTTGCTCATTCACAGCAGGAATATCTTTTACGCGGTGCTGAAACTGAAGCTGATATAGCGCAAAAGAAAGGCGAAATGGCACTAACACCTATGACCGGAAAAGTTGTATGTATAGGATTACAGCTAATGCAGGAATCCGAAGGCGGAACTTGGGAGCAGATTTCCCGTGCGGCATTTTCGTTGGACGAAAGCCTCGCCGATAACGAACGGGTAGAAGAAGTTCTGCCGACAGGTGATAAATTATTCCTAACCAATGAAAAAAAATTGCTCGAAGGATTTTGGAGCATCTTGAAAAAATATCCGCAAGCGCAGTTGGTTTCATTTAACGGCCGGAATTTTGACGCTCCGTATTTGATGCTTCGCTCAGCACTTTATAGAATACATCCAGCTCGCAATCTGATGGCGGGCACAAAATTTAATTATCCTATGCACGTTGATTTGATTGATGAATTAACATATTATAATCCATCGACCTACGCCGCAACAAGAAGGTATAATTTTGACTTTTACACTCGAATTTTCGGTATTCATTCACCGAAAGCTGAAGGCGTAGATGGTTCTATGGTCGGCGAATATTTCAACGATGGGAAAATTAGAGAAATTTCCGAGTATTGCATGCGTGATATAACGGCTACGTGGGAGTTATTCCTCGTATGGTACAATTATATGAGATTTTGATAATTTTTAGCGTTTATATACGTTACCATAAGAAACTATAATATTACATTATTAAGTGAAAATTGCTTAATTTTGTGTTTTTTATATAATTAAAACTAATTTTATGCAAAAGATCATCAGCTTATTTATATTAACGATTTTAGCTTTCGCGACGGCTTATTCACAGGGCGGGTCGAATTATTCATCTTTGGGTATAGGTGATTTAAACTATTTTGGATCGGCCGCTTATGCCGGAACGAACGGTTTATCCATATCCTATCCGGTGACTACTACATTGAATCCAAGAAACCCCGCAATGTGGTCTAAATTAACGACTACCCGTTTGAACGCCGGTTATCTATTTAACCAAAATGTTATTTCGAATGGTACTACAACATTATGGCAAAATAATGGAAGTATATCGGGATTTAGCGCCGCTTTTTGTTTAGATACTGCAAAAGGTATGACGATCGGTTTGGGAATGTCCCCAAAATCAAAATTAAATTATTATATTTCTAATCCAATTTCGATTGAAAAGGACGGGCTTACTTTGGACGGTCAAGCGCTTTATCAAGGCAAAGGCGGATTGAATGATATTTTCTTGGGTATGAGCGGCAGGTTTTTTAATTTCATCGAAGTAGGCGGCGAGGCATATTATACTTTCGGTTTAATGTCCCGTTTATCGCAATCACTATTCTCCAGCGACGCTACTACTTTTTCACCCGGGGTAATTACAAATGATTATTTTACCGGCTGGGGCGGCAAATTTGGTATCAATTGTCAGATTAACAAAGATTTTTCGATAGGTGGTTTTTGGGAATTGACTCAAAAACTGAATTATGAAAACAGAGTTACAATTACCGGTATCTATGCCAGCACTGACACGACGATGGTTAATAATAAAACGAGCGAATTACCGCAATCCTACGGATTGGGATTATCTTATAGAATAAATCGTTTCTTAATAGGTGCCGATTACATTGCGCAGGATTATTCTAAATTATCATATAATAGCGGATCGGATATGACATTCCGCACAACTAACCAATACATCCTTGGATTGACATATTTTGGGAACCCCCGATTTTCCAGAGATTATTTTGACAGAGTTACTTATAGATTGGGTTTAGCTTACCGTGATTTGTATTACAATATCCGCGGAAATGATATGAAAGAAATGAGTATGTCTTTAGGATTTCGTTTACCAAGTTCAAATTCCATGTTTTTAGATGCCGGATTTGTTTTTGGTACCCGCGGCACGTTAAACAATGGTTTGCTAAATGAACAATTCGGTAAGATGTATATTGATATTTCAATTGGTGAAGTTTGGTTCAAACCTTACAAAAGAGATTTCGGCAAAGAAGACTAATTATAAAAATTAATCAAAATTGATATGATCGCATTAAATATAAATATAGACCATATAGCAACATTACGCCAAGCACGGGGCGGAATGGAACCCGATCCGGTAATTGCGGCGGGGATTTGTGAATTAGCCGGCGCAAAGGGTATTGTTTGCCATTTGCGCGAAGATAGACGGCACGCTCAGGACAGAGATGTACGTTTGCTCCGTGAAGTGATTAAAACAAAGATGGATTTGGAGATGGCGGCTGTAGAAGAAATCATAAAAATCGCATTGGATATAAAACCGGAACTTGTTACTATCGTTCCCGAAAAAAGGTTGGAATTGACTACGGAAGGCGGACTTAATGTTGCGGATGATATACAGAAATACAAATATCTAAGCGAAAGATTCCACGAAAATGGTATAGAAATATCATATTTCATAGAACCTACTTATAAACAAATTGATGCTGTTAAAGAATCCGGCGGTGATATGGTGGAACTTCATACAGGTACTTATGCTGACTTGTTAGATAGAACTGAACGTCACGACGAATTAATTCGATTAACATCAGCGGCTAAATACGCGCATTCACTCGGTTTGCAAATAGCCGCAGGACACGGATTAAATTATTTCAACGCCAAAGAAATTTGCCGTATTCCGGAAATACAGGAACTTTCGATAGGACATTCGATTATTGCAAAAGCTGTATTTTCGGGTTTAGACAATGCTGTCAAAGAAATGATTGAGTTAATTAAAACGGCAGAGCTTTTTTATAAATAAAGAGAATTATTATGGTTGAACGTTATACCCGCCCCGAGATGGGAAGAATCTGGGCTGATGAAAATAAATATAATATTTGGCTGGAAATTGAAGTTTTAGCCGTGGAAGCGCAAGCAGAATTGGGAATTATTCCTCAAGAAGACGCAAAAATTATTCGCGAGAAAGCCAACTGCGACCCAAAGAAAATATTAGAAATAGAAGAAGTTACAAAGCACGACGTAATTGCCTTTTTAACCAATGTGGAAGAATATGTCGGAGAACCTTCGCGCTATATTCATCTTGGTATGACTTCGAGCGATGTTTTGGACACTTGCTTGGCAGTACAAATGAAACAAGCGGGTGAGATGATTTTAGATGATTTAGAAAAACTAAAAGCTGTTTTAGCACGACGCGCAAAAGAGTTCAAATATACCCCTTGTGTTGGACGCAGTCACGGGATACACGCCGAAGCGATGACATTCGGATTGAAATTAGCTTTATGGTATGACGAGTGTACACGTAACATCAGCCGTTTCAAATCGGCTTTGAGCGATGCAAGCGTCGGAATGATTAGCGGTGCTGTTGGAACCTACGAACATCTTTCTCCGAAAGTAGAAGAATATGTATGCGAGAAATTAGGATTACAACCGGCAAACGTTTCAACTCAGGTTATTCAACGCGACAACCACGCCGCATATATGAATGCAATCGCCGTAATAGGCACTATGCTTGAGAAAATAGGCATTGAGATTCGCCATTTACAAAGAACTGAAGTACGCGAAGCTCAGGAATATTTTTCGCAAGGGCAGAAGGGTAGCTCAGCTATGCCGCATAAAAGAAATCCAATTGCTTCGGAAAACATTTGCGGTCAAGCTCGTATATTAAGAGCTAACGCTATGGCGGCATTGGAAAACAACGCTCTTTGGCACGAACGCGATATATCGCATTCAAGTGTTGAGCGTGTGATAATTCCGGATTCTACAATTTCACTGGATTATACATTAAACCGTGCGATAAGCCTAGTTGACAAGCTAATTGTTTACCCTGAAAGAATGATTGAGAATTTGGATTTGACATTGGGATTAATCCACTCCCAAAAAGTGCTTTTAGAGTTGGCGCGCCGTGGAATGAAACGCCAAGAAGCTTATGTGATGGTTCAAAGAAACGCAATGAAAACTTGGGACCAGAAAACTCCATTTTTGGAGAATTTGCTGAAAGATAAAGAACTAACAGAACATATCAATCACCACGATTTGAAACAACTCTTCACTTATGACAAAATTTTCGACAGCGTGGATTATATATTCAACCGCTGTGGACTATAAGTTTATAAAGTTGAAAGTTTGTAAAGTTCATAAAGAGAAGAGAACCATAAATCGGCCCAAATGTTAACATTTAGGTCGATTTTTTTTCGCTCTTTCAATAACTCCTGATTAGGAATATTAATAATGACCTGATTAACAATCCAGTCAACAGAATCATTATGATTCGGGGATTATTAATATATATATATAGCCCTGCCTAAATATAAAAATATAATCATTAAACATCAGATATTAGACTAATTATATATATATATATATATATATCAGTTAATAAAAGAATCGACAAAGAAGACTTATTTGTCCGTTTTTAGTTCCACAAAATTATTTTACTTTGTCCCAAAAAATATTTTTTTATTTAAAAATATTTATTTAATTTTGACTTATGGTTTACACGAGAATTTGAAAATCATTAGAATTATTGAAATTTTATAAATCGTTAGGACAGGAATTTATGATATTAGAAATAATGAAACATCCACATAGGAACCGAACACAAAGAATCAAACTCTAGGGTTGATTGCTTTTTGTTTTGCTTTCAATCCTTAAAAACTCCCAAAAATAACTTATTGATTAAATCAATAAAAAAAGACGAACTCACTAGTGAATCCGCCTCCCATAGCCATAAATGGCTTTGTCGGATCGGCAATAGATTCTCAGTTAAAAGTATTCTATCACTGACACTAGTAAGACGTATTTCTTTGTTTAATATTTAATCACAACTAATAAAATGACTAACATTTTATTAGTAAGATGCTTAAGCGAACTTTACCTCTATGCCAAAGTAGGTATAGTGGTACGACTAAATTAAATTAGAAGGAATCAAATTATGAAGAAATTCATATTAATAATAGCAGTAGCATTTGCAATGATGGCAAGTGTTAATTTAAAAGCATTTAACGATGCTGATACGGATGGATGGTTGGATATAAGTACATACACTGATTTGTGGACATTAGCGAATAACTCTATGTATTGGAGCCAAAACTTTGAATTAGTATCAAATATCCTAATACCAAATGGTTATAATTTTCCTACAATTGGAAATGTCAACAACCCTTTCACTGGAAACTTTAGAGGTATGGATCCATTGTGGGATATTGATAAGTTCACAATTTACAACCTTAATATGGTTCATTACAATGATAATTGTGTGGGGTTGTTCGGAGTTAATTTTGGTTCAATTGCCAATGTTAAAATGTGTAAGTTTTTTGTATATGGATTTGATCAAGTTGGAGGAATATGCGGCTTGAATGGAGGTACAATAACCGGTTGCGAAATGTATTTTGAAAATTACGACTTAAGCCCATCCATTGTTGCGGGTAATCATTATGTTGGTGGTATGGTGGGTTCCAACGAAGGCACCTTTACCAATTGCAAACCAAGTTATGGAAGATTAATAGCATACAAATATGCTATTGTATATGGTGATAGTGCTGTCGGTGGTTATTTAGGCTCATCAGCAGTTAATTATGAATACACGGTATCCGATAATGAGGTTTGGAATGTAGAAGTTGGTGTAGGTACTGGGATGTGCGGCGGTTTTGTCGGAATTAACGAGGGGCGTATGAGTCGTTGTTATGTTGGTGGTGATTCTAGCTATGTATCTGCAGGTTCTGCTACTTGGGTTGGCGGTTTTGCAGGTATGAATAAAGATACAATTGAATTAAGCTGTTCAAAAGCATGGGTCTCGGGTTATAATTGTGTTGCTGGTTTTGTTGCTTCAAATTTTGGCGGAATAAAGAACTGTTATTCAACCGGAAATGTTTATAGTAGTGTAGGGGACAGTACTGCCAGCTTCGTTGGCGTAAATCAACCGACAGGTACAGTAGAATATTGTTTTTCAACAGCTTCAACAGTTACCCCACCATTAGCTGGTGCATTTATTAGACAAAATGATTTTGGTTTGTGTGGTTATTGTGTACATGATGAAGAAATATGCGACAACCCATACTATGGCAATGGTTCCGGCTGGACGACGTCTATGTTGAAGAATTCAACGTGGCCTTACCAATCTTGGGATTTTACCAATATTTGGGAATTTAATGCTCAGAATAATGGATATCCATCATTTAGATTGGTTTATTATTATAAACAAAACTTAGCAGACAACAGTAACAGTATTGAGATATATCCCAATCCGGTCAGAGATATTTCTACAGTAGAAATTAATAAACCGGACAAAGGTTTTACGACGATATCAATTTATGATATTACAGGGAAAATAATTGAAACACTTTATTCAGGCTATCTGAACACAGATGAATACACAATAAATTTTGACGGAAGTGAATATTCAACAGGAACATATTATATGGTTGTGGAATCGAGAGACAATAAAACTACTAAACCTATATTTGTGACACACTAATTATTTAATAATTATGTCAACCGTCGTAAAACGCGGCGGTTGACATTTTTGTGACTTTTTATTATTTTTTAGGGCTTTTTTTATGCTAACAATTAAGACAACGGTGAGCAAGTCTTTAATTCAGAGAAACTATCATAGCATTCAAAATAAATATAAGTTATTTATTATGTCTATATTTATTTGTACGTTCTTTTTATTTATATTTTCTTCATCCGCACTAAAATCTCAGCAAATTCAATCCGATTCACTCAATAATTTTGGCACTTTATGGGGGTGGGGAATTAATAATATGGGACAATTAGGTGACAGCACTAAAATAGATCGGTTGTCTCCAGTTCAAATAGGGAAGGATTATCATTGGAAAAATGTAACTACAAACAGATTTACTACATTCGCTATAAAAGACGACGGTTCTTTATGGGGATGGGGATTGAATTCTTATGAAAGGTTAGGGGATGGATCTTCTGATTCATATATTTCACCGCATAGGATAGGCTCCAAAAGTTACTGGGATTGTGTATCGGCGGGGCAGTGTCATACAATAGCAACTCAGAAGGATGGCTCATTATGGGCTTGGGGTAGTAATGGTGAAGGTCAGCTTGGTAATAGCGATTTATCTTTAGACAAAATATATCCAACTCCAAATAGAATCACAAAAAATTTCAATTACAATATTAGCTATATCTGCGCTGGTAGCTTCTCTTCAGCGGCTATAAGCGATAAAGGTACTTTGTTTACTTGGGGATTGAATACAGATGGACAGCTTGGAGATGGAACAAATAACGATAAAAACTATCCTGTTCAAATTGGGAAGGCAAGTGAATGGCGTGATGTAGTTAGTTATAATCATAGAATGTTAGCTATTAAAAAAGATGGTACGCTATGGGAGTGGGGCAAAGGAGTCTATTCGCCCAAACAAATTGGAACTGATGCGGATTGGGCATCATTAGCCTTAGCCTTGGAGCATTATTTTGTTATCAAGCAAAATGGCACACTTTGGGTTTGTGGAAAGAGCACTTTTGGAGAATTAGGTGATTCAACTTTAGTTGATGCGTCAAGTCTTGTCCAGATAGGTAAAGATACTGATTGGAAATCTGTTCAGACTGATTGGTATAATACATTTGCAATTAAAAATGATGGTACATTATGGACTTGGGGTAGTCAATATTGGAGCGGAGGTGGTGGTGTTGGTGGTATTAGGTTTAAAGTTCCTACTAAAGTTGAAAATATTGCGGATGTATATCAATTATCGTATTTTGATGCTTGTATGTTTATTAAACGCCATATCCCATCTCTACCCGAAGTAGTTACATTACCAATAACAAACGTAAGCGATAGTACAGCCGAAAGCGGTGGTAATGTGACGAACGACGGAAAAGAATGGGATCTTGTAAGGGGAATATGCTGGGCTGAAACACCTAACCCGACAATTAATGATAGCATAACAATTGACGGTCAGGGTGTAGGGGAATACCCAAGCTTTTTAAGGAATTTGAAACCATTTACAAAATATTACGTCCGAGCTTATGCGACAAATTCGGTAGGTACAGCTTACGGACAAAATGAAACATTCGGTTCAAAAATACCGTCACCGATATTAATTTATCCGAAAAATGGTAACTATAATATACCGCTTGATGCTTCTCTAATTTGGAAAACGGTATCTTTAGCGAAAAGCTACCGTGTTCAAATCTATAATTCATCCAAATTAATTTCAGATGAAGTGATTACTGATACAACCTTTAAATACAATAAATATGACTTAATGTCTCAATATGATTGGCGTGTTCAAGCTATAAGCGGCAGTGATTCAAGCGATTGGACGGATAACTGGTCATTTATGACATCCAAATTTTATCCAGCACAATTACTAAAACCCGGGAAAGATACCATTAATATACCAATAGATTGTGAACTAATTTGGAAAGAAAATATATCAGGTAGTAAATATAATTTGCAATTCTCCAAAAATAACGATTTTACAAAACCTGACATTGACACAACTCTATCCGCAACCAATCTACAAATCAAAGATTTAGAATTTCTGCATTTGTATTTCTGGCGTGTAAGGGCTAAGGAAGGAACGGATATTAGCGAGTGGTCGCCTATTTGGAAATTTACAATACTCATGGATTCAGTAAACTTAAAAACGCCAGCTGATTTAACTAAAAATATTAACATTCTTTCTGCTTTATCTTGGGAAGAAGGCATATACAAAAAAGATTATCGTTTGCAAATTTCGGAATCAAATGATTTTGCAACTACAATTGCTGATACTTTAATTTCAAAAACAGCCAACACTGATGTCAAAAATTTGAATTATTGGCAGAAATATTTCTGGCGTGTCCGCAATGAATCGGGGGATACTTTAGGTTATTGGTCGCAGATTTGGCAATTCAAAACACGGATGAGTGATATTTTATTGATGTATCCCGAAAACACACAAACGGGTTTGGGAGAGGAAATTAATTTCAAATGGTATCCAGTCATCGGTGCTGAATATTATCAGCTACAAATTTCTAAGAATGATATTTTTACTAATATGGTTTATTCCAAGGATTCCATCACAATCACTGAAAAATTAGTACCCGATTTAGAAAAAGATATTCTGTATTATTGGCGCGTCCGTGTTTGGAATCAAGAATCAATCGGCACAGCCTATTGGAGCGAAGTTTGGACTTTTAGAACTGGTGAAACAGGTGTGAAAGAGGAATCGGATGTAATTCAGATTATTCCTAATCCTGCGGGTGATTATATCACTGTAGCTTTGAAACCTTCCGAAGGTTTCGAACCTTTGGAAGGTTCAGAAATCAACATCTACAATACTCTTGGTGAAAAGGTAATGACGGTTTCGGCACGGCACGCCGTGCCACTAAGGATCAATATATCTGATTTTCCAAAAGGCATCTATTTTATAAAGGTAGGTGGCGAAACGAAGAAGTTTGTGAAAATGTAAGTTATTGATATTCTTGAAAGTCCTCCCCTTGGGGAGGATTTAGGTGGGGTCGAAAAGCCTGAAGTGACTACAAAACAACAGATTAAATCAAGAACCCCAACCCGACCTTCCCCTAGGGGAAGAAGCAAGAACGAGTCAAGAGAAACTCATGACTCGAGGGAAATTGTAATTTAACCATTGCTATAATGAAACATAGCAATCATTTTACCGTACATATAATTTTAATTGAAAATTAATTTATAGGTATACAAAATGAAAAAAATTATTCTACTCGGTTTGATAATACTAGTATCAGTCGCCTGTACAACACCCGATATAGCAGTATCAGACGATTTGAAAACCGATGCACCCGCTATGGTAGTAAAAGGGCGGCAAGGTTGGCAATTCAACCAAGTAATAAAATTCGGCGATTACACCACAAGCAAAGTTAAACGTGGCTGGACTTCAAAATATGATGTAGCATTTTATTTCCGTTTCCAAGGTGCAAAAGAAAAGTTGAGCTTCACACAAATGACACCCGATGGGAAACAAGCCGAAATTCTTGCTGTCAGCAAATTCCGCAACGAAGAAGTTGAACTTATAAAAGGCTGGCTTGCCGCACCACTCGAGCGCACAAATACTTTTGCCGGTACTATAATCCCTAGCGATAGCAAAGAAAAAGTATGGGAATTCATATTGTACAATCCCGAAGGCAGTTTTGACAAAAACAATACTGAATGTGGGCTCATAAAAGATCCAAACGGGGCAACTGTAGTTATTAAAGCAGTGAAAAAACTAGAAGGTCAAAAAAGTTGGATACAAATCGATAATTATGGATTCGAGTTTTGGTCTGATAATAAAGCTATCGGTGCTGTATCAACTATAAACAATGGCAAAGTATGGATAAAGAACAGCTTAAACCCTGAATTAAAATTGGTTGTTTCTGCAGTTTCTACATCCATATTGTTGCGAAATAGTATTGAAGATAAATTCGATTAATAACTGAAGATAAGATGGAGTTCATCAAGGTGGGCTCCATCTTTCTGTTTGTGGGTAATCCATACGCCCAAAAAGACGAATCAGGAAGTTTTTGGCTAAAGCCTATTCTACCAAACGCGTACTGTTCCCTCCACCTAAAGGTGGAGTCTATTCAAAAGACACTCCTGTGTGTATTCGAAAATAAATTCTTTGCGTCTCAGCGTCTTTGCGGTGAAATCTTCTTCTTCTTCGCATTAACAATTTACAATTAACCATAGACAATTATTTCTGCCTTTTATAAGCAATATTTGATTATTTTTGTAATTCAAAATTTTGCCGGATCGATTAATCAGCGACCGACATAATTTATAATAAACAGTCATTTACACAAATTGTATATAAACTATGGCATTACAAGAAGAATTCGAGAAACAGGGGATATGGCTATTTCGTTACAGGGGCATACTTCCTGTAATAATTCTATTTATTGGCTTAGCAATATTCCTGTGGGCAAAACTGCATCCGGGAACTTATTTCTTAGACGGAACCAATTATGAAATTTACTATGTTTACCTATGCTTGGCAATAAGTTTGTTCGGGTTGGTGATTCGTGCTTATACAGTAGGGCATACACCCGATAACACTTCGGGCAGAAACGTAAAAGAACAAATTGCCGACTCGCTCAATACAACCGGAATTTATTCTACCGTTCGCCATCCTTTATACCTTGGCAATTTCTTTATGTGGTTAGGTGCGGCGCTGTTAACCGGCAACTTATGGTTTGTCGTTGCATTTTGCTTTTTCTATTGGGTTTATTACGAACGCATTATGTTTGCCGAAGAGCAATTCCTAAGACGAAAATTCGTAACTGCTTACACAGAGTGGGCTGAAAGGGTTCCTGCTTTTATCCCCAAGTGCAAAATATTCGTAAAACCTAATTTGCCATTCAGCTGGAAAAAAGTGATGAAAAAAGAAAAAAATGGATTAGCCGCTGTTTTTATTATTTTCTCAGCTTTCGACATTGCGGGTAATTTAATTCAGCACAAAACAAATTTCAATTATGCTATTCACATAGCCTGCGCTGTTTCAATATTATTATACCTTGTTTTAAGGTATATGAAAAGAAGAACAGGGATATTGAATTAGGATTTCTTCAAGTCCGCCCCACCGGGGAGGATTTAGGAGGGGTTCTTCCTTAGTTATAAGTTATGAATTATAAGTTATAATGAAGAAGATAATCACATAATTCAAATTTTTCTTTCTTATTCCCCATTGTTTCAAGGTGGTTAGTGGGTTTCTGTTGATTTTCTTCTTCTTCCTTATTTTCAATTGTCAATTAACATTTCGTCCCTAAAGGGACTTCCGCTAAGCCGCCGTTCTTCTTTGCTATAAACATTTTGTTCCTAAAGGAACATTGGCCTCATTTCTTATTGATTTTCTTCTCTTCCTTCTTCCTATTGCCTTTTGCCTCCTGCCTATTGCCTTCTTCAAAAAAAAAGCCCCCTACCGAAATACGAGGCTTAGCATTTGTAGGTAAATTATGAAAAAGATGTTCTATTTAGCGATTATAAATTGTGTGAATGCCATATCCATACCGCTTTTTACTACCAAAGTATAAAGACCGCTGGATACATTATTCATATTAATGTTTATGTTGTGTGTTCCTGAGCCGTATATCTGATTTGTGCAATATTGATTTACTGTTTTGCCTTCGGCATCGTAAACTTCTATTGTGAATGCTTGTTCGTCAGTTACCTCAAGTGCAAAGTTCAGATTGTCCGTTACAGGGTTTGGAGCTATTAGACCCAAACTGAATGTACCTGCTAAAGCATCTGTACCTTCGTAGGCTTCTTTTGCTCGCGGTGTCGCAAATGTTTTAAGATTGCTTGCTCTATTATATTGTGCAGTACCAGCATCTGGTTCACCTTGATAGTTGCATACCCGAACATAATAAGTGGTTAATCTGGTCAACCCGGTCAAATAGCATACTGTAGAAGGTCCATATTGAACTACCTTTGCCTTGCGGCCGGTTTTTATTATATGGGCGGAGGTAAAGTTTGTATGAAAGTGATCATAAATTGTACAATCAACCGGTAAATCGTCGGGGTCTCCAATTGAACCATCAGTAGCTAGTTTAACAACAACAAAGCTGCCTGTTCCAGCTGTTCTTTTCCAGCTAATATCTGCTTTAGTAGCTTTTATATTCGTTACAGTTATTGTAGCATCTTGCGTTCCGGGCCAAGGTTTCGTCATTTCTGCATTGTACCACCAAGGTGTATATGTTACATTGTTAGATACATCATCACCTGTAGCACAATCATTAGAAGTAGTATTATGAGGACCTGAAGCATCACCCCACCAGTTGTTTGTGGCGGTTAATGTTCCCGTACCTTCATTTTTAATCCCAAACAAAGTGTTTGTCAAAAAGCTATTTTCTGTTATCGTAATACCCGTTGCTGATGTAGAACTCATAATGTGTAATCCAACACCTGTATTATTCTTAACATTGTTACTGGTAATAGTAATTCCACTATGAGAAGCAGTACTGCCACCACCATTAATATAATCTTGAATTTCAATTCCTGCGAGATTGCCATCAAGTGTATTGTTGGTAATTGCTAATGTATTTATTGTGGAAGGTTTTGTACGACTCTCGGCAACAGCCAATATAGCGGCGCGAACATTGGTAGCACCGGTGATACTATTTCCACTTACAGTAATATTAGAAAGAGTTGCATTAGCATCCGCATCAGTGTAGGAACGAGAGAGCAGGTTAATAGCGGCTCTCGAGCCTGTAGGGAATGTACCTGTAATAGTATTTCCACTGACTTCTATCGTATTTGTCGTTACGGCTTTTGCTCTTGAACGAGCCGCAATTTCTATACCAACTCCCGCATCGCCAGGGTCATCAAATATACTTGTTGGTGCTGAAATAACGTTATCCTTGACTTGTGAATTTGTGACATTAGTAAATTCAATTCCTGCGTATTTAAAACCGGATAATTTATTTTTCTGAATTAACCATCCACTTTGAATTACCATATTAGTAGCAGTAGCATTTTCACTTCCAACAAGAATGCCATTATAAGCCACATCGTGTATGTAGTTATTTTGAACAGTAATATTGGAAGCACCAGTTGTATTAGAACTCATACAATATGAAGAGATAGCATTTCCATCACCATTAGAACCTGAACCAACATAATTCGTGATTTCAAATCCATCAATAGTAACATTCGATACGCCATTGGCAATTTTAATAGCATCATAAGGTGCGCCGGTTAATCCTGTACCATCAAGTATTGATTCGCCGGTGAATGTTCTTGTGCGAGCATCAACACCTGCTTTGGCACCATTAATAGTAAGGGATTTTGTAATAGTAAAGCGTTCTTTATACGTTCCTGCCGCAACAGTAATCGTTGCTCCAGAATTTGCCCCGTTTATTCCACCTTGAATAGTCATATATGATGATGCTGGGTCGGAAACTGTTACTGGACCAACACCCGAGCAATTCAAAGGACTTGCTAAAGTTGAGAATGGAAGGAATTGAACATTGCCGCTGATATTAGAGGCGACTGTAGAAGGTACATTTGTTCCCCACCAGTTGCAAGTAGCATCCACCGCGGTTCCATTCGTTAGTGTTGAAGCTTCCAAACCAAGAATGATACTCCCTATGATTTTGTTGTTATTGATAGTTGCCTCAACTGTTGAACCAGGCTGTACATTAGTGCCGCTGGCTTTCTCATTTAATACGATTCCTCTTTGGAAACCTGTGATAGTGTTACCTGTAATTATATTATTTGTGTTATAAGGTATTTCTGGCATCCAGAAAACATCGCCATCATTACTCATAAGAATAGCAACTCCCTCCCCAATAGCGGATGATGTGCTCTCATCTGAAGTGAAAGTATTGTTACTTATGACATTTGGTACAGCAATTCCTGCAACACCACGACCTAAGTAAATACCACAATCAGACTCATTCATCGTGAAAGTATTTTCATTTATCGTAGTTCCTGCACTTCCACCCAAATAAATACCTGTATTATTTGTTCCTGATAGTGTATTGATTGTGTTATCTTCAATTAAACTGTTAGCATCAGTATTATAAATATACATACCGCATGCCCCTGGAGAATCTACTTCCGCTCCATTGCCAATCGTTAAGGTATTACCAGTAATAATTACTGTCTCATCAATATTTGGATTTCGGTAATAGATAGCACCTGTAGGCCATCCAGTACCATTATAATAACTACTATAAGAGCCAGCTATGTCATAAAGTGTATTATTTGTAATAGTTGTGGTTTTACTGGAAGGTGTCGTAACACTTGTACTGAAGAGGATGCCCATACCGGTTCCCCTAATAGTGTTTCCTGTTATTGTAACATCAGCCGCCTGCGAATATATTCCATGCTTAATTGCGATATTCTCAATCCAACTACCAGAAATCAAATGTCCTGCCGATGATGTATTAGAAAGGCTGATACCTTTAAGGACAGCATTCCGTACGATAACATTCTGAACAGTCAGATTGTTATAAGGACCGGCTAATGTGCTGCTAATTGTAATAATTCCCGTACGGAAGTTATGCTGATTTATTAAAGTTCCACCATTAGCGATATTGTTTGCATCACCATCTATCGTGAGATCCTTTATTGTAACTCCATTAGCTACAACGGTGAATCCATGTTGCGCTGTACCACCGAAATCAGTATTTGTCTGGCTGTCATTGGCAGATGGAGCAACTATTACATCATCCCTGGTTGCGCCTATACCTTGTATAGTAAGACTCTTGTTAACCAGAATATTTGATTCTTTGTACGTTCCTGCCGCAACTTCGATTACATCACCTGCTGTTGCCGCATTTATAGCCGACTGAATAGTTACATAGCTCGTTTGTGGGTCATTTGTAACATTTACAACTGGACCCATAACATCACAATCACCATCTTCTGCTTTACAAGGTAGGAAGTCAACATTTCCGCTAATTTTAGCTGCAACCTCAGAAGCAACGGCTGTTCCGTACCAGTTGCAGGTAGCGTTATATGCAGTTAGTGGAGAGCCCCCACTAATAACTTCATAATAGAAGTTCTTAGTTATATTGTTATATAGGGAATTATTATTAGCAGTAATATTTACTGCATGTCCAGCAGCGCTTCCACCTTTGATATGAACACCATAAGCATTATCATAAACTGAATTATCAGAAGCAGTTACAGTAGCGCCATAATTAAGAGATAAACCAGCAGAAACACCATCAGTTGGAATGTATAGGTTATTGGTAATAGTATTACCGGAAATTGTAATATTACAAGCATTGGTATTATCGACTCGAATTCCATCACCGGAATAATCGCTTCTTGAACCTCTTCCAATAATATTATTATCCTGAATAATAGCTGTTCCTCCAATGATTCTAAACCCATTATCCCAATAGTTTTGAATAATGGTATTTTTTATGGTAACAGATGATCCAGTTGTATTTATATAAACACCATTATCTTCTGTGCCTCTGTTTGCATATTTCCTCGAAGGGATCGTCGAAGAAGGATTAGGAGCTAAAACAAACCCAGCTATTGTGACACTACCCGATAAAGTAGTCGGAGTAGTAATTCCTGTAATTGGGCTGACTAATGATCCGATTAAGACAGCAACATCATAAAAAGTATTTTCATCCGCATCAACAACAGAATAAACAATTGATTCCGCACCGCGAGCAGGGTCATTTGCAGTTTTATTATAATTTGCACCATTTAAAGTTAATGGTTTAGTAATTGTTATTGATTCATTATACGTTCCTGCCGCAACATTAATCACATTAGTAGCAACAGCAGCCGTAACGGCCGATTGTATAGTTTTCTTTGCTAATACAGGTGCTTCACCACTAATTGCATCGTCTCCGGTAGTTGCATTTACATAGAGATCGACACCTACAGGATTTTGCTGTACACTATTTACATACCATTCAAAATCACCTTTAGTAGCATTTACACAAAGTGGCGCATAAGTCCAATTAGTGTTGATTAGCTGTGTAGCGGCGTCCAAATTTACTCTATTAGAATGGCCACTTACTGCAAATAAAGCTTCCCAACTGCTTGCACTTCCTGCATATTCATTTTTTATTGTCGAATTAGTTATGTTTAGTATTTCATTATAAGCGGCATCCTGAAAAGCAATAGTTCCATAGTCATTTTCACCACCCGAACTCCAAAATGTTCTTCCAATTAATGTAGAATTACTGATGTTAAAAGTGGCCGCATTATCATTTAGGTTTAATGCAGCATAACCATGTAAAGTAGTTCCGCTTATATTAGCCGCCAAACCAGGACATTGCGTTCTTATAGCATAGTGCCCTGATGTTATGGTTGAATTGGTTACGGTTAAAGTTGAAGCCGAAGACATATACCATGCAATACCTTTGCTGTAATCAGAATTTACTGTGGCTGTGCATTGAATAGTGGAATTCAGCACCGAAATATTATTGCCGGTAGTTGATCCGCCTGAGGTTCCGAAAAGTATGCCTTTTCCACCAAGTTCGCTATAATTTATGATACTATTATCCATTTCTATAGAGATGTAACTCAAATCACCTGCCAAGATTCCTTGGGCCGTTCCAGAAACAAGCAATTGAATGTTATCAAATATATAATGCGCAACATTTCCACTTGATCCTGAATTGTTAATAGTAATTGCATTTGCACCGGCCGTAGGTTGAATAATAGTCGTACCTGAGCCAGCTCCTTGAAGTGTAATTGCTTTATTTACAGATACTGCTTCCGCATACGTTCCTGCCGCAACATTTACAGTACCATCATAAGTTACAGCAATTATTCCTTTTTGGATTGTAGAAAATGCATTATAGCCATAAATTTTCCCTGACTCAACCTCAGTTCCTATTGCATTTCCTGCCCAGGTTTTGTCAACATAGACAGGTGAAGTCTGAGAATAAGCAGTTACCGTGACGGTATATGCTTGAGTTGAATTATCACCGGCGGTAACAGTGTAAGTAACAGGGACTCTATAATCTACAAAACCATTACCAGGCGTTGGAATGACAGATGCGCCTGCAATTGAAATAGTCGCAAAAAGGCCATAAGCATCATTATTGGGATCCATAATTGTCCCATACGGTACATTTACAGCGATGGTTTTTGCACCTTCATTTATTGTTCCGCTTGTGAGCGGATTATTGAATTTGAACTGAGTGATTGCCTTGTCTGTATTAGAAACTGGAACTACAGTGACAGTGTACTCTTGTGTTGAGTTATCCTCGGCATAACAAGTGTAAACTACCGGAGATGAAAAATCTTGGACGGCACCGCTGGCAGGACTAACACGCGAGCTAGTGGGGCTTTTTATCGAGGTTGTATAAATGGTCGGTTTTAGGATGGTCACATCTGTTCCATAAGGAACATTGACAAAGATAGTCTTTGCCGACTCATCAACAATACCCATCATATTGCATACTAATTGGGGGTTTACGCTGTACGTAAAACTAAACTGATAGATTGCCTTAGTTGAACTTGCGCCCCACGCATTTCCTGCCAAACACAGGAAAAGTGTCATTACAAGAATTAAGTAACTAAATTTTTTCATAAATAAAATCTCCAAAAAAAATAAACAAAATTTAAAGAAAATTAAAAAAACATTTTTTTCAAAAAAATAAATTCAGGAACCAAAAGCCCCGCTCTCACGGGGCTTTTGTAATTAGATTGACATAACGTCAATTACATATTGTTTGGATACCAAACGCCTCCGTAACAAACAACAGTAGTCATTTGGAAATCATACGAGGTCGTTCCGCAAATACTTAAGGCACCGGGGGTATTATTTATTATATAAATAATTTGGCCATCGGCACCTGCAGGTAAATCATCAGAATCTATGGTTGATTCCGTTATGCTTGTGAATCTAATAACAGAGAAATTACCCATGGATTTCAGAGCCGCAACAGTTGTAGCTTCAGCCGCCGCTAAAACAACTCTACCATTTCCAACTTGTAAAGCTGTGGCAGTAGATGCAAGTATTGGGTTCTCTGGGTCAGAATTATCGGCAGCAACAGTTTCAGATTCGTTAGAAACAAACAATGCGGCGCTTTCAGTAGCCCCTTTTGTAACTTCAAGAGCATAAGAATTTGTTGCGGGGTTTCCGCTTACTGTACCACTACCATTGACAAATACCACTGAACCAGTTCCGCTACCTTGGGCTATGATAGCCGCACCGGCACCATCTACTTTATAAGCAAGAATCGTAGAATAACCTTCAGCTACACTTGGGTTTGAGTTGACAATTAAGCCATAAGATTCCGGTTCGCTTGTTTCGATTCGAACGGCAGAAGCTTCTATACCTTTGTTAACACTACTAATGGAAAGGACTGACGACGGTGTTACATCTGTACCCACTAATTGTAAAAGAGTTCCATCAGAGGCAGGGATACCTTCGGCATCGTCTGTAAGAAATAGAACCGGAGTACTTCCAGGTGTAGTAACATCACCATCACCATTATAAATCGCTGAAGTTGTTCCAGCCCTAAAAATATTCATCGCTGTGTTTAAAGCAGTAGGTTGTGATATAATAATTGGTCCGCCAGTGGTTGAAATTGTACGTGTGGCGGGGTCAGCAGCAAGACCATTATTATATGCAGTTTGTAGTGTGGAAGCATTCAAATTGGCTAAAGTAGCTAGCGTACCATCTACCAATGGAAGTGTAAGTTCAACATCAGCACCTTGTACCAAAGTAGTTGAGAAAGCACCTGTGGTAGTAAAATCACCTGCTGTTAAAATATCTCCGCCTAAAGTGATTGTTTTGCCTGAGTTTGCAATACCTGTACCACCATTAGCACCAGCTACGACACCGGTAACGTTAGCGGCTGTACCGCTTGTATTTTGATTGAGTGTAGGGAAATCGGCGGCAATAGCGGCTGAATATGCCCCTGCACCATTAACGTGAACAATACCATCGATTGCATTTTCTGTGGTTTGGTGAGCAATTGGTGTATAAAGTCCGGTATGTGTACCCCAGCCATAAGCTGTATTCCAATTCGCCGAATTATCTGTGATAGATGTACCCCATGCAGTACCGGTGCTTAACGGAATACCTGCTCCCGGGTAGGTCATGGTCACTTTTGCTGTATTCAAATTTATTGCGGCTCTATTTTCTTGTAGAGCACCTTCAACAGTAGTAGCTGTTATTATGTTTCCAGCATCTGCAATACTAACACCTGCGGCATTTTGGTCGCCTGTGTTTGAACCACTAACCGAACCGGTTCCATTAACTGTAAGCGTTACTGGTTCCGTTCCGCCTGCTATTGTGAAACTTGTTGCTAACGATGCCAATGTTAAACCATCATATTTTTTATTGGTGAAATCTTCATCACCGGCTAAAGTTGCTAAAGTACCGCTTGTTGGCAATGTAACACTGGTTAACGCGGTTGCATTTAACGTGGTTGAGTAAGCACCTGTTATAATAAATGCGCCGGCAGTTGTAATATTTCCTTCAATATCGATTGTATTAGTTCCGTTATTAATTCCGGTACCACCATTAGCACCTGCTACGACACCGGTAACGTTTGCGGCTGTACCGCTGGTACTTTGATTGAGTGTAGGAAAATCGGCGGCAACAGCGGCTGAATATGCTCCTGCACCATTAACGTGAACAATACCATCGATGGCATTTTCTGTGGTTTGGTGAGCAATTGGTGTATAAAGTCCGGTATGTGTACCCCAGCCATAAGCTGTATTCCAATTCGCCGAATTATCTGTGATAGATGTACCCCACGCAGTACCGGTGCTTAACGGAATACCGGCTCCCGGGTAGGTCATTGTGACTAAAGAGCTATAATTAGAATTAACGGCATTATCGCCCGTGTTTGAGCCGGAAACCGTAGCATCATTTGTTACAGTTAGAACTTTTCCTGCGGCTATATTTAATGTATTAGTACCATTATTGGTAATAGTTAAACCATTATATGTTTTACCAGTTAAATTTTCTGTACCGGCTAAAGTTGCCAATGTACCGTCAATATTAGGTAAATAAATTCGTTTAGCAGTACCCGTTGGTGTCCAAGATAAAGTACCTGTAACTCCAGCACTTTGGAATATTATTTGATCCGCAGAATTCGTTAAATCGATAGACGGCATAATACCGTGTTCACCATCGTCGTACACAATCATTTCATTATCAATATAAGCACCATAAAGACCTTGTTTAGCGTACATAACTTCCATTCGCTCTATACTGTAAACAATACCTTTATATGTTATACGAATTAAATTGTGAGGCACATAATCGGCGTGGTCCGCCCATACACCCCCTTCTAATACATACGATAATGTACCCGATTCTTCAATTTCATAATCTTCTGGGTCGAGTGTGAAACTTAAAGGAGTCCCTGAACCATACGTAACTTGCGTACCACTCGAGGTAAGTACATCAATCACAAGGTTACCCGGTGCAGGTGGTGGGGTTAGAGGAACAATGATAGAGATTCGCAAGGGTTGGTTAACAACCGGATCAGGATCGGCCGAAGCTACTGTGATTGCCATTATTATTATGGCACATAAAGTCAAAAATCTTTTCATAAAAAAACCTTAAATAAATTAAATAAAACAAAGTATTTGTTATCTTCTATTCTATATAAACATATAAATATTACAAAGGGTGTGCCATTAAGAAAATTTAATAAAAACCAAAACCTAAAACCATTCCTATGTGCATAATATATGGAAGCATACAGACTATGAAATGTTTTTAATTTACTCAGAAATTGATGAATATTTGTTCATAAATGTGTAATATAAGCGATTTTACCGCGCATGTACGCGAAAATGCGTAAGAAGTTATGAGTTATAAATTATTAATAAAAAAGAGTAAAATCAATTATTAATCATAAATTGCTAGATTTTCTTGTTCCTTCCAACTCATAATTCATAACTTATAACTTATAACTAAAAAAGATGGATTCTCGCATTCGCGGGAACGACATATCATTGATATATATATGGTTCTTCCTACATCTCCTTTTAGGAGAGGGCTGGGGTGAGGTCTCTTATTTTGCTCGATTTAATGCGGATGGGGGGGAGTATATCGTGATTTTACTTTTTTTGCAAAGCTATTTCTGCGTCGTCGCTAATATTCGTTTCCTTTGCTTAAATGCTAAATTTACAGCTTTGCCTTGTATTGGGAAATCTTGAATTACCATTTCAACAAATAAATCTTTAAGCTCATTTTGAGAGATGCCAGAATTGAATTGGATTTCAAAATTCTCTTGTAATTCTATTTGCAATACTTTTCTATTACGCGAAATTTCTTCCACCTCTTCCACCTTAGTGATTGAAAAATATTTCATTAATCCTTCGGGTAAAAAATATTTAAGTAGTTCGATGTCCATCTTTAAATTCCTTATTAAAATTCGTCTTTGTGAAATAATTATTATGACTATGACTATTTCATTCATAACTTATTAAGACAAAGTATGTGCCATAAAAAATAAAAAAGAATTAGCAAAGACGGGTGGATCTTGCTAATTCTTTTTATAGTAGCTAAATATGAATATAATAATTATTTTTTATCCTAAATTCTTACCATTTGAACTTTATTAAACCCGCGAATTTTTATCGTGATTTCGCGTATTTACGTGAAAATGAGTTATTCTTTATTTTTGCCAATGATTATATTGTGCTTTTTCATTTTCCGGCTTAATGCATCGCGATGTATTCCCAATGCATCAGCGGCCGCTTGTTGATTGTAATTGAATTTTTTTAATACTTTATTTATAAGATTAAATTCTACTATTTTCAAGTTGTCACAATCACCAGCCTCTTCTGCCACCGATCTTTGTTGGGGTGTTATAGGGAAATCATTGGGTGTTAGTGTATTACCTTTGCAAAGAATAACTGCGCGCTCAGTCATATTTTTCAATTCTCGAACATTACCCGGGAAATCATAATTCTGTAGAGCAACATAAACCTCATCAGAAATTTCAATGTGTGGTTTATTAAAACTTGCAGAAAATGTATTAACAAAATGATTTAATAAAGGTTTAATATCATCCTGCCTTTCTCTGAGCGGTGGTATATGGATATGTAGTGTGTTAAGTCGGTGTAGCAAGTCGAGCCTGAATGATTTATCTTTTACCTTTTGTTCTATGTCGTGGTTTGTAGCCGAAATAATCCGGAAATCGGTATAGATTTGCTTTGTATCACCCACGCGAGTAATCACTTTCTCTTCTGTGGCGCGGAGAATTTTTGCTTGGAGATTTAGCGGCATATCCGCGATTTCGTCGAGAAAAAGTGTGCCCTGATTACTTACTTCAAAGAAACCCATACGATCGTTGGTTGCACCTGTAAATGAGCCCTTCTTATGCCCAAAAAATTCGCTATTTAAAAGTGATTCTGTAATGGCACTACTATTGACGGCGCAAAATACGTTATCCTTCCTTGGGCTCGAATAGTGAATTATTCGAGCAATATTTTCCTTACCGGTTCCGCTTTCGCCCGAAATCAGTACATTTGCATCGGGGTAACCTGCGTAGGTTACAGCTTTATCAAAAACATCTTGAATCTGTATACTGACTCCGATAAAATGCCTATCGATTTTCCCTTCTAGTGTTTTTGATATCAATGAGTTTTTCTCTTCGACCTGCTTCAACTTTCTTTGAATGTGAAGGAATTTGTGTGTGCGTTCAATAGCAAGTTTAATATCAATATACCCAAATGGTTTAGGCAAATAATCAAATGCTCCCAAACGCATAGCATTGATAACTGTATCCATTCCACCGTGACCAGAAACGATAATGACTTCCATATCGTGGTACTGCTTTTTCACTTCTTGCAGAATATCTATACCGTTCGCTCCGGGTAGTTGGACATCAAGAATTAGGATATCAATCTCTTTATTCAATAAAGTCCATTTACCATCTTTTGCGGTATTTGCTTGAAATACTATATATCCAGCATCAATAAGATATCCACTCAATTCTTCAGTAAATTGTTGCTCATCATCGATGATAAGAATTCTAATTTTATCTTTGTTTTCCATACTTAGTATTTTTTTAAATATTAAAAACTATTTTTACAGTTGTACCATAAAATTTTTCGCTTGAAAACTCAATTGTTCCGTTCATTTCTTTAATTATCTGATAGCAAATCGGCAATCCTAGTCCCGTTCCATCCGATGCATCTTTGGTAGAATAATAAGGAACAAAGAGATTCTTAATTTGATCATTATCAATTCCTATACCATTATCCGATATTTCGATAATTACCTTATTATCTTCACGGTAAGATTTTATTCCAACTATCATTTCAAGCATTTCTTCTTTTTGTTTTTCCTTCCTTTCAACAACCGCATCTTTTGCATTACTTAAAAGATTAATAATAACTTGCTCAAATCTGTAAGTGTTACCGGCAAGGATCTGAAGATTTCCTACTAATTGTTTAGAAAACCTTATCCCCAAATTCCTAAATTGCATTGAAATCATCATTATCGCATTTTCAATACTTGAATTGATATCGAAAGTAGTTGTCAAAATTTCATTTTGGCTTCTCGAAAATCCTTTTATATGATTAAGGATTTTCTTAACGCGGTTAATGTTCTCATATATTGTTTTAGATTTATTTTTTAGCAATTCGATGTCGATGACATCTGTATTTGCATATTCAAACAAAATTTTGTCAATAATCACATAAATCATATTTAACGGTTGATTGATTTCGTGCGCCAAACCTGCCGACACTTCGCCTAAGCTTGCCAAACGGTCAGTGTGATATTGCTTTGCAGCAATTTCTTTCCGGCGCGATATATCACGAATGCTAACCATAAATGCTAAAATTGACCCGTTCTGACCTGTTATCAAACTTGAGTGAATTTCGCTCAAAAATTTTGATTGATCTAGCTTGACTAAATTCAACTCTATTTCGTTTGAAATTCCATCATTCATCGTTTTTTTTATTATTTTTCTAATAACAGGTTTTTCTTCCGGAGCAACAAAAAGTAAAAAATGTTTACCCACAATATCTTCTCTGGTTTTGGCGCCAAATAATTCAAAATCGATACCGGAGATTTCATTGATGATTCCGTTTAAGCCTATAAATAGAACGCTTGCAGGCGCGGCCTTTAACATTCTTTTATACTTTTCTTGGCTTATCAAAAGAGCTTCTTCAATACGCTTGCGGTCAGTAAAGTCACGCCCTATACCTAGCACACCAATTAACGTACCATGAGAATCGTACATAGGCGTCTTGATTGTATCCAGAAAAGCAAGATGTCCATTATCTGGGTAGGTAATCCACTCTTCGTTGTGCGTAGGTTTACCCGCCTCAATAGCTCTACGATCATTTTCTCGAAAGAATTCTGCAAGTTCCTGATTTACAAAGTCATAATCGGTCTTCCCAATTATATCAGATTCCACCGCACCGAAATACCGTTCCAATGTTTTGTTTGCAGTGAGATAAACACCATTTGTGTCTTTCATCCAAATCTGATCAGGAATTGTCTGTACAAGAGTGTGTATATTAGCTTCGCTATTACGAAGAGCATCTTCTGCAATTTTTTGCTCGGTAACATCCTGTACTGTACCTCGTAGGATATTATGGTTCCCATTTTCATCGGAGAATCTTTTAGCTAACTCGTGAACGTATCGTATTTGGTTATTTGGAAGAATAATACGATGAACTACATCGTGCAAACCGGTCCGCATTGAGCGTTTTTCGCTTTCAAAAACTAGTTCTAAATCATCTGGGTGGACTGCATTGTGAAATGCACCTACATTTGGTTTAAATGACTTGATATCGATACCGAAAATTTCGAATATTACTTCCGACCAATAGAGCTCACCTGTAACAAGGTTAGCCTCCCAATTACCAATTCTGGCTGTTTTTTGAGCTTCTTCCAAGCGTTCATTGCTATATTGCAAAGTTTCTTCAGCAATTTTTCGCTGGGTAATGTCTCTAAAAAAAGATTGTACGGTACCGTCGGGCATTTTCTTGGAATTCATTTCGATATAGATTTTATTACCATCTTTCCTGATAATTTCTCTTTCGATTTTTACGGTTTCACCTTTTTCAAGCAAATCATATCTTAAATTATTCTGTTCTAAATAATTTACCGAAAACAACTCTTTCATATTCATCTTGAGCAGTTCTTCTCGGCTATAACCCGTCATTTCAATAGCTGAATTATTGACATCTAAAAAATTACCTAAAATATTGCCTTGGAAAAATGCGTCAGGGGCAAGGTTTAGCAACATTCGGTATTTTTCTTCACTTTTCTTAAGTGCTTCTTCAGCAATTTTTCGCTGGGTGACGTCTCTAAAAAAAGACTGTACGGTGCCGTCTGGCATCTTCTTCGAATTCATTTCGATATTGATTTTATTACTGTCTCTCCTGATAATTTCTCTTTCGATTTTTACGGTTTCACCTTTTTCTATCAGATCAAGCCTCAGACGGTTTTTTTCAGGATAATCAGGCGATAAAATTTCTTCCAAATGCATATTCAGAAGTTCTTCTCTACTATAACCGGTAAGATCTACTGCAGAATTATTGACATCAAGAAAATTTCCAACTGCATCACCATTAAAAAAAGCATCCGGTGCAAGGTTTATAAGCATTCGGTATTTTTCTTCACTTTTTCTGATCTCTTCATTTACATTAGCCAATTCTTCAGCATATTTCGCTAAATCTTGAGCATCCTGAATAAGCGCTTTTCTTTGATGGAAAATATCAAGAAATACAACAATTTTACGCAGAAGAATGCGATAATCAATAGGTCTGGAAATATAATCAACTGCCCCGGACAGATATCCCTTCATCTGTTCAGTTTCGTTGATTATATTAGATGTAAGAAATATAATCGGCACCTTTTCAATCGGTCTTTGTTGATTCAGCTTCAATGCCAATTCATGGCCATCCATTTCAGACATCTGAATATCTATGATTGCAAGTGCAAGCTCAATCCCCTTGCTTTTCTTAAGAGCTTCTTCCCCAGAAAACGCAAAAATTACATTAACTTTAACAGTTTGGGTGGTCCTCTTAAGAAAAACAAGATTTTCTTCTGTGTCGTCAACAATAAGTAGATTCGGCAAAACTTCCATAAACCAGTCACTCCCCATTTTTAGGTAAATTTAGAAAATCAATAAATACTACTAATCACATTAAATCAAATAACTATAACAATTTTACTGTTGAAATTCTTAATATGGCGGCAATTTCAACATTTTTGTTTTAAATATATAACTTATCCCTTTTTGTCTTTTCCAAATTTAAATAAAATTTGTTATATAAACAAATTTATTATTAATTAATTTTTTTGTGAATATTGAGAAATAGTTTGTTTCAATCTATTAATTATGATACTTATTGTGAAATAAATCATCGACTAAAATAAGAATTATTCCTAAACGTCGAAATTTTTTGATAATTAGATAACTTTAGTCGTAGAAATCCAAATTGGTGTTAAAAAAAATAAATAGAATATCGGGAAATGTAGCATTAATAGTATTAAGTGCTATAACTTTCTTATTCCTACATTCTGAGTTAGGTCTGTTTGCCTGCGCACACCAAAGCCACGACGCACATGACTTTTGCCATATCGTTCAAAACACAACGGACGACGACGAAAATCACCAATCCCACGAATTATCAAAAATCATTGTTGACCAATCGATATTTCCAATTATTGAATTTGAATCACAGGAGATAGTTGAAAACTATATCCTATTATACGCCGATGAATCAACAATACCCATCTATACGTATAATGTTTATATCAGAAACGAATCGTTTCTGATTTAACCAATTCATATTCCATCTAATAATTCTTTATAAATAAAAGTTTTACTATTTAATATTATTGGAGATAATATGAGATATTTTGGTATCTTGTTCATTACACTTTTTTTAGTTAGCAATATGTATGGACAGGAAAATAATAATAAGTCTTTAACATTGAATTCCGCTATAGAGTTGGGATTGAAGAACAATCCCGCCATCAAAGCGGCACAAGAAAATATAAAAGCTTCAAACGGAAGGTTTTGGAGCGGGGTGTCACTACCTCAACCTGAAATAAGCTACGATAATCAGTGGATTCCGATTGTAAACAAAGCCGGTGCCCAGAGCGAAAAAACGCTGTCGGTTTCGCAATCTATGGAATTTCCTTCGGTATATTTTTTGAAGGGTAATAAATTCACCAAAGAAGAGAAAATCGCCGGCTACAAGCTTAACGCAATCAAACTCTGCGTTATAGCCGAAATAAAATCCAGCTATTACAAAGTATTAGCAAAACAAAAACTAATATCTGCGGCTAAAGAAAATTTGAAAATATCGGAAGATTTTTTCAAAAAAGCGGAAATACGTTTAAACGTTGGAGAAGGAACAAATCTTGAGCGATTAACTGCTAAGGTCCAATTTACCGAAGCGCAGAGTAATCTTGATGTCGCTAATAATGAATTTTCAACAGCATTATCTGAATTAAACTATGATTTGGGAAACCCAAAGAATGTCAAACCCACAATTAAGCACGGTATTGAAGAAAATACATATAATTTAGCCGATTCCTTGACTTTTGTCAATTACAGCATTAACATAGAAGATTTATATAATTCACTCGCAGAGTGCAATCCTGAGATTAAAATCGCAGAGTTGAATATCGATATTTCAGCAGTGGAAAAAAGCATCGCTTGGTCGTCACTGTTACCGAATATCAATTTAGCTTACTTCAAGCAATCCCGCGATGGCGGCGATTTCTATGGAACATCAGCCGGAATATCTGTTCCACTTTGGTTTATGTTTGAGCAGAAAGGAAAAATACAGGAAGCAAAAGCTAATCAATCAATTTCGGATGATGAACTTCAATCGATAAAAAATACGCTTACTTTGAAACTGCAAAGCGCGGTAAATGATTACGAAAACAACATACAGCAAGTGGAGCTTTATAGAAACGAAATTCTTCCGCAAACAGATGAAATTTTTATCACCGCAACAAAAAGCTATGATGCGGGAGAAATTACTTATATGGAATATATGCAGGCAAAGCAAACTTCGAAGAATTCGCAAACTAATTACATAAATGTATTATTGAACTATTATCAATCACTTTTCGCTATTGAAGAAATAGTCGGAAAAAATATAATTGACAAATAAGAGGAAGTATAAAAATGAAAATAAATTTTAGATTTTTAATAGCGGCTGTTGCTTTATCTATAGCGATTTGGGGATGCACAGCCAAAGAAGAAGAACCGGCAAAAGAAGAAGCTGTACAAGAAAGTAGTCAAGAAGTTAAGCTAACGGCAGAATCGTTAAAGCAAATTAACCTCGAAACAGAAACAGTTTCCTTGCAACCGCTGACAGGCTTTATTTCTCTACCCGCCAAAGTGGTAACAAATCAGGATTACGAAGCTCAGGTCGGCTCGCTTGTTCAAGGGCGCGTCCGTAAGGTTTTCGTAAAAATCGGTGATTTTGTAAAAGCGGGTCAGGTTATTATGACCGTCGAAGGATTTGATATCGGCTCGTTAAAAGCTGGATATATGAAAGCTAAAGCCGAACTTGATTATGCAAAAGCTAATTACGATAGACAAAAGAAACTATTCGATGAAAAAATCGGCTCCCAAAAAGTAGTTTTGGAAACTCAAGCCGAATACCAAAAAGCATTAGCTGAATTCAGAGCGGAAGATAATAAAATTCATTCCGTAGGTCTATCGGACGATGATGTAACTAACGGTAAAACAGCCGATGAACATACCGCCAGCACATTACCAATCAAATCGCCTATCAGCGGCGTGGTTGTCGAACGCAACGTAGTTATCGGGCAATTAGTTGATCCAACACTAAATGCGTTTAAAGTAATCAATAATAGCTCTCTTTGGGTTGATGGACAGATTTATGAAAAGGATTTGAATAAGATAAACCGCAAAACTAAGGCTGTTTTTACTACATCCACATATCCGGGTGAAGAATTTGACGGCAATGTTATATATATCGGTCAAACCGTTGACGAATCATCACGAACAATTATGATTCGCGGTGAGTTCCGCAATAAGAATAATAAATTGAAACCGCAAATGTTTGGTGAACTTCAGCTTCCAATTGGCGAAAACGCGATGGCTATTATTATTCCCGAAGAAGCAGTAGTTAAAGACGCCGATTTATATTACGTTTTTGTTCAAACCGGCGAAACAACTTTTGAGCAAAGAATGGTAAAAACAGGAATTTCTTTTAGCAACAGACTTGAAATTAAAGAAGGTTTAAAAGTTGGTGAAAAAGTAGCTACGAAAGGTGTTTTCTATCTAAAGAGCGAATTAAAAAAATCCGAACTTGAGGGAGATTAGTACCGATGTTAGAAAAAATAATTTCATTGATGCTCAAGCAAAAGGGAATGATAATCTTTCTTTCATTGATTATTATAGCATTCGGCGCTTATTCGTATATTAAATTGCCGATTGACGCATTCCCAGATGTTACTAATATACAAGTCGAAATCGTCAGCCACGCCGACGGACTTTCGGCATTGGAAATAGAAAGAAATGTAACCTACCCAATTGAAACAGCTATGCGCGGTTTGCCGGACGTTGTACAAATGCGTTCGGTTACCAAATTTGGCTTATCTATAGTTACGATAATTTTCAAAGATGACGTGGATATATATTTTGCGCGTCAGTTAGTGTTTGAACGATTAGCCGAAGCGCGCGAAAGCGTTCCAAAAGGCGTAGAAGTTGCCATGGGACCGATTGCCACCGCAATGGGGGAAATCTATCAATATACACTCGAAGGCAAGATGCCGCACGATTCTCTCGCTAAAATCGCTTACTTGACAAACCTGCGTACTATTCAAGAGTGGATTATCACTCCGCAATTAAAAAGCGTTCCCGGAGTGAACGAAATCAATTCATTCGGCGGATATTTCAAGCAATATCAAGTGGTCGTATCACCTGAAAAACTACTTAAATATAATATTACTGAAGAAGATGTATTTTCCGCTATCGAAAATAATAATCAAAATGTCGGCGGTAATATACTCGAACGCAATGCCGACCAATATATCGTCCGCGGTGTGGGTTTGATTAAAAATCTTGACGATATCGGGAATATTGTTTTAAAATCCAGCGCGGGTACGCCAACTTTTATAAAGGATGTTGCCGAAGTAAAAATCGGCGAAGCTGTTCGTATGGGCTCCGCAATTAAAGACACTCAAGGCGAAACGGTCGGCGGTATTGTGATGATGCTTCGTGGTGCAAACGGACGCGAAGTTGTTCAACAAGTAAAAGACAAAGTAAAAGAAATAAATGAGAACAATATACTGCCGGGTGGACTGAAAATGGTTCCATACTACGACAGAAGCGAAATTGTAAATTCAAGCGTAAGCACTGTTAACAAAGCTTTAATCCAAGGTGCCATACTCGTTCTTATCGTGCTTTATCTATTATTAAGAAGTGTTCGCGGAAGTGTTGTTGTGCTTATAGCGCTACCTCTTTCGCTTATGCTTACATTCATTGTAATGCGGATAGTTGGATTAACGGCAAATATAATGTCCCTCGGCGGGCTCGCCATATCCATAGGTATGATAATTGACGCGACGATAATCCAAGTCGAGAATGTGCAAAGGCATTTGAGCCACGGCGGTACGGAAAAGCCAAAATTAGGCACCGTTCTCCGCTCCGTTCTGGAAGTTCGTAAACCGAGTATATTTGGTGAACTTATAATTGCCCTGACATTTATACCAATTCTTTCGTTAGAAGGAATCGAAGGAAAAATGTTCGGTCCGCTTGCGCAAACGGTTGCTATTGCTCTGCTTTCATCATTATTCCTTTCTATATTCGTTATTCCGGTTTTGTGCTTGATATTTTTGAAACCGGAAGTGGAAAAAGAAAGCTTTATTATGAAATTCGCGAAAAAAATCTATATCCCTGCATTAGATTATGTAATGAAAAAGAAAGTTTTAATCCTAAGTATAGCCGGTGTATTTTTGATTGCCGCGTTCTTTTTGATAACACGCTTAGGAACAGAGTTTATCCCAATTATGGATGAGGGCGCATTTGACGCCGATATCGCGTTATTACCCGGTGTTTCATTGGATAAAGCGATGGAAGTGAACGAACTCGTTACGCAAAAATTAAAGGCATTCCCCGAATTGGGAACTGTTGTCGGTAGAATTGGCCAAACAGGTGTCGCTTTGGATACCCGTGGTCCTGATAAAACAGGTTATGTAGGTATATTCAAACCGAAAAGCGAATGGAAGCGCGATGTAACTAAAGAAGAATTGACAAACGAAATGCGGACATCGTTGGAAACAATTCCCGGTATCGCTTTCGGGTTCAGCCAGCCGATTCAATGCAGAATAGATGAACTGGTCGCCGGTACAAAAGCGCAATTGATACTCAAACTTTTTGGTGATGACATTGATTTGCTGAAGAAGAAATCCGATGAAATAGCGAAAGTGCTTTCTAAAATTAAAGGCGGCACCGATATGATGACCGAAAAAGTGTCGGGACAAGAATATTTGACTATTAACATTGACCGCCAGAAAATTGCGCGCTATGGATTAAATATCAGTGAAGTACAAAATGTTATTGAAATCGCTGTCGCCGGAAAAGCCGCATCGACATTTTATGAAGAAAACCGCAGTTTTGACATAGTTGTCCGTATGCCGGAGGACAAAAGAAATTCCATAGAGGCGATCGAGAATATTTTGGTTTCAACAAAAACCGGAATGAATGTGCCGCTCGCTCAATTAGCTGATATTAAGATGGTTGAAGGTCCTGTCCAAATAAGCCGCGAGGACGGTGTTAGAAGAATCGGTATCGAAATGAATGTCAGCGGACGCGATATAGGAACTTTTGTTGCTGAAGCAAAGCGCGAAATCAAAGAACACGTCGCACTTCCTGCAGGATATTACATTACCTGGGGCGGTCAGTTTGAAAATCAACAAAGAGCGATGAATAAACTAATGATAATTGCTCCTATTGCAATAGCATTAATCCTTCTGCTTTTGTTTGTTACTTTCCGTTCTATTCGCTTGGCATTGCTGGTAATTTCCAATTTGCCCTTCGCACTAATCGGCGGTGTTTTCTCGCTATGGATTTCAGGACTTTATTTATCCGTTCCCGCGTCGGTTGGATTTATCGTTCTATTTGGTGTGGCGGTGCTCAATGGTGTGGTTCTCGTGTCACGTATCTCACAATTGCGTGACGAGGGAATGGAATTGCACGAAGCAGTAAGAAAAGGAAGCTTGAACCGCCTGCGTCCGGTGTTGATGACGGCGCTTATTTCAATTTTCAGTTTGTTACCGATGCTTTACGCAAGTGAAACAGGCTCGGAAATTCAAAAACCGCTCGCTGTGGTTGTTGTCGGCGGATTGATTACCTCAACATTGCTAACTCTTTTAATCATTCCATCGGTTTATGGATGGTTTGAAAAAAAGAAAGCGTAAGCGTAAATAATAAAATCCTGCTTATTACTTCTGTAGTAAGTAGGATTTTTTTTTAATTAATATGAAATATGTAAGAGGATTATCGGCAATTTGACGGAAAAGATTCAATATAACAAAGCATTTGCAGTAGGTATTGCATTAAATATTATATATGTTATAATAGAAGTTTTTTATGGTTTGCATATTAACTCAATGGCATTGGTAGCCGACGCGGGACATAATTTCAGCGATGTCTTGGGTTTGGTTTTGGCTTGGGGTAGCGCTTATCTTGCAAAAACAGCAACAACCAAAATCCGTACCTATGGATTCCGGAAATCGACAATCTTAGCCGCGCTATTTAATGCGATTATCCTTTTTGTTGCATTAGGTGCCATAACAATTGAAGCTATTAGAAAAATTTCCGCACCGGTACCAACTGTAGGTACAACGATTATGATTGTCGCAGGTATAGGAGTTTTTATAAATGCGCTGACCGCTTTTTTCTTTATGAAAGGCAGGGAACACGATTTAAATATAAAGGGTGCATTTCTTCACATGGCGGCTGATGCGGGAATTTCACTCGCTGTTGTAGTTGCCGGAATATTAATTAATTTCACGGGTTTTTATTTAATTGACCCAATTATCAGCCTTATTATAGTTGCGATAATAGCTTATAGTACTTGGGGACTACTAAAAGATTCATTTCTGCTATCAAATGACGCTGTACCTAAACATATTAATATCGAAGAAGTTGATAAATATCTTAGCTTGTTGGACGGTGTCGAAGAAGTCCACGATCTGCATATTTGGGCTATGAGTACAACCGAAATATCGCTAACAGTTCACTTAGTTATGCCCGATGAACAAAAAGATGATAACTTCTTAAGCAAGGTTTGTAATCAGCTACATGATAAATTTGGGATAGAACATTCCACAATTCAAATAGAAAAAAGTGCGCAAAGCGCAAACTGCCATTGCGAGAATGTGTAACTTGCTTAGTCCATCAGATTATAGATTGGGCTGTCTTAAATAGTTTTGAGACAGCCCCTTTTAGTTATAAATTATAAGTTATAAGTTATTATTTTTGTTGTTTAATGCTCGATTATGTTTTTATAATTATGGAGCGAATAATTGTGAGTATTTCCTCAGCATCAGGGTATATTGATTCAAATTCCTCCTGAGATATTTTATCAGTTTCTTTCAAAAGTTCCAGCCAATATAATGTCTCGTCACATTCTTTTTGAGCAATGCTAAGTTTATGTACAAAATCAGCTTTGCTTTCACCATTAAGAGCTTCACGCACATTGGCACCAATCGAAGTTCCTGATTTAAGTAATTGTTTCGATAATATAAATTCTCTCTTATCTTCAACTAGGTATTTATATAAATAAATAATCCTTACAGCAAATTTAAAACTCTTTTCTTTGATAATACTCTTCATAACAACCTCATTGTTCTATCTTCTATATTATATATTATATCTTATATCTTATAACCTATAACCTATAACTCATAACTCATAACTCATAACTCATAACTCATAACTCATAACTCATAACT
>JBAXXL010000033.1:0-48696 GCA_037127915.1 bacterium | reverse complement strand
ATTGACAAGAAGTTTTCCACATAATAAAAAAATGGAGCTGTTGTGAGACAGCCCCCTATTCAAGAAGATGTCAAATCAATTACGAATTTCAAATTACGAATTACGTGGTCTCTTCTCTTCGCATTCATCATTCATCATTCATCATTCATCTTTGCGTCTTCGCGTCTTTGCGGTGAATTCTTCTTCATTAATCTTTCAGTATTGCTCTCGAAATTACAATTTTCTGTACTTCCGAAGTGCCTTCGTAGATTTGGGTTAATTTTGCTTCGCGCATTAGCCGCTCAACGTGGTATTCTTTTACATAGCCATAACCGCCATGTATTTGAACTGCTTCTGTTGTAACTTCCATTGCAATATCAGCGCAATATAGCTTAGCCATAGCACTTTGAGTTCCATACGGCAAATTGTTGTCCTTCAGCCAAGCTGATTTCAAACAGAGGTTTCTTGCATTTTCTATTTTAACAGCCATATCGGCAAGTTTGAAAGCTATAGCTTGGTGATTGCAAATCTCTGTTCCAAATGCTTTGCGTTCTTTGGAATATTGCAACGCTCTTTCATAAGCTCCCCCTGCAATTCCTAATGCCTGAGATGCTATTCCGATACGACCACCATCTAAAAGCTTCATAGCTAATGTAAATCCAAATCCATCAGCACCGATTCTATTTTCTTTCGGAACTATAACATCATTAAAATAGACCGAATGAGTATCGGAGCTACGCATTCCCATTTTATCTTCGTGAGGTCCTAAAGTGATACCGGGCGTGTTTTTCTCAACGATAAAAGCGTTTATGCCTTTATGCCTTTTTTCGGGATTCGTTTGAGCAATCAGTAAATATGTTGATGCGCAGTTTGCATTGCTAATCCAGTTTTTTGTGCCATTTACCAAATAATAATCTCCTTTGTCTTCGGCAGTTGTTCTTTGGAAAGTGGCATCAGAACCTGCTTCAGGTTCAGAAAGTAAAAAAGCGCCAATATGTTCCCCGCGCGCAAGCGGACGGAGGTATTTGTTTTTCTGTTCTTCGGTGCCGTATTTTTCTATACCAGTACATACAAGTGAATTTGTTACTGACATAATGACCCCCAAAGTGGCATCTACTTTGGAAATTTCTTCGATTGCAAGAACATAAGAAATTGTATCCGTTCCGGCTCCATCGTAATCAGGGCTTACCATCATACCCATATATCCCAAATCCGCCAATGCTTTAACGTGGTGTGTCGGGAATTCTTGGTTAGCGTCCCTTTCTAATACATCTTTAATCAGTTCGTTTTGGGCATAATCTCTTGCTGATTCTTGAATCATTAATTGTTCTTCTGTGAATTCAAAATTCATAAATTAACTCCTTAAATTTAAAAGTTGTTAGATAACAACCTTGCTTTTTCGTTATTAAACTCTTCTAAAATTTCATCAATTATATCTTTTATCGGTTTTATTTCATTAATCAGGCTAATTGCTTGCCCGATTTCAAGTTCGCCTTCGTCCATATTTCCTTCAAACATACCTAATTTTGAGCGCCCCGTCCCTAAAAGTTCTAATATTTCTTGAGATGAAGCATTCCTTTTTTCTGCTAAAATCAGTTCTTGGAAAAACTTGTTTTTCAACAGTCTTACCGGTGTAAGGGTTTTTAAAGCCAAAAATGTATCAGTGCCGTTTGATTCTATAATTTTGTGTTTAAAATTTATATGCGCGGAAGATTCTTCGGACGCCACAAATCGGGTACCGATCTGAACACCATCCGCACCTAAAGCCATAGCCGCTAACAGCCCCTTACCAGTGGCAATTCCTCCCGCGGCGATTAACGGAATATTGATAGCTTTGCGGACAGCAGGAATCAAAGTGAATGTAGTTAACTCATCAACCCCATTATGCCCGCCCGCTTCGAAACCTTCAGCCACAACAGCATCAACGCCCGCGGCTTCGGATTTCATAGCAAATTTGACATTCGACACTACGTGAGCAACTTTAATATTATTATCCTGTAGGGTTTTCGTCCAAGTATTAGGATTACCGGCAGAAGTAAACACAACAGGGACTTTTTGATCAATGCAAATATTAATAAATTCGGTCGCATTTGAAAAAAGCAGTGGAATATTTACACCGAATGGCTTATTTGTGGCGCATTTGCATTTTTCGATATGCTCAACTAATAGGTCAGAGTTCATCGAACCCGAACCTATTAATCCCAAACCGCCAGCATTGCTGACAGCCGAAGCTAATCGCCAGCCGCTACACCAAATCATACCACCCTGAATGATAGGATACTTAATATTAAAGTGCTCTTGTAATGATTTCATATTTTCCTATTAAAAATTCTTTTTATAAACTATAGCAACGATTGTTTTGTCGTCGCCGCCCATATTTACAGACAATCCATAAGGTCTTTCAGGTGTGATTTCAATTTGTGCATCACCTGCACGGCCTGTAAATTGTTCCCAAATCGTAACAGCTTGATGAACACCTGTTCCGCCTGTTGGATGACCCCAAGCGACCAAACCGCCTGTGGTATTGAATGGTGTTTTTCCTGTTCTGCTTGTATTTCCGGCTAATATGTAATCCGGTCCTTCGCCGTGAGCGGCGAATCCAATCGCTTCAACTGCCATAACTCCGGCTATAGTAAAGCAGTCGTGACATTCAACGGTTCCAAGTTGGTCAAGAGTGATACCTGCATTTTTTAAAGCTTGTGCTACTGTCCGTTTTGTTGTTTCCAAAACTGTCATATCGGTTGGCGGTAATGTTATATCATCCTCTAATTGAGCGAATCCAACTATTTCAACAGCATCTTTCACATCAACTCCAATTCGCTTTAATCCATCTTCGGAAACTATGGCAATAGCAGAAGCACCGTCGGAAACTTTAGAACAATCAAAAACGTTTAGATGGTCAACGAAGAATTTGCCGTTTGGTTCTGTTGAAGCCAATTGTTCTAAATCCTCTACTGTATTGTGATATTCTTGTGCAGTAGGGCAGAGGCGAGCATTTTCAACCGCATTTGCAAACCATTTTCCCATTGCTTTTCTGGTTTTCTCTCGTCCGAATTTTTCATAATAAGCACCTGCTCTATTGCTAAACTGACCAGGGAAGAAATATGCGTGTCCGCTTTTGCGTTCTTTGTACCAGCCTGCTCCGGCTAGTATATCAGCAACATAGAGTGCTTTTACAGTGTTCTGCACTTCAAAACCTAACGACAATACTACATCGGCTGTTTCAGCCAAAACGGCGCGAATACCTGTGGACAAAGCCAACCCGCCCGAACAGCAAGCGCCTTCTACCCTTGTTGCGGATTTGTATCTTAAGCCTTCGTCTATCATTGGCATAAACCCGGCTAAATTGCCTTGTTTGTTGAATCTTGCCGCCATAAAATTGCCAATAACACATTCGTCAACGTTTACGGCACCGCCAATTTGCTCAAGTACGCCTGTACCTGCTTCTTTAATATATTCTTCCAATCCGCGCTGAGGTTTTTTTGGACTAAATTCTTTTCGGCCGGTACCGGTGGAAACGGTGTTATACCCGCCAATCATATATACTTTTTTTCTTAACTTACTCATATTGTTTCTTTTTAATTGATTATAAATAGTTATTTATAGGACCATAAGCGTGGAAAAATCCTGTTAGAAGAACTTTGTTCACGTCGTCTTCGGAATACGCCACACCGTCGGAAATTAGTTTTAATCCGATATTCTTGGAGTTAATCGAGAATTTCTTAGCTAAATCAGCACCGAGCGTGTCCATTTCTTTTAGTTCGTTGAAGTATTCCGTTAATGTTGCATCTTTCTTCTTGTCGGATATAATTGCTTTCCAAGGTTGCAATTTCGTTGGCAAAGCACCTAATTCCGCATCACATTTAGCTTGTAATTCTGAAACAGGGACATATTCTTTTTTGCTCATATCGTAAATGCCTGCAACTCTTCCTTTTTCGTATTGCAGAATTCCGTTCTTCTGCGAGCCATCGGAGTTTTGACCGCCTTTCACGTTAAGGTTCATCATTGCGTCAAGTAAATCGCTGTGAATAACTTGAGTGGTCAAATAACCCTGCATAACCTTCATAATAAACTGACAAACATCAACGCCTACATAATCAACTAATTGGAAAATTCCCATTGGGCGAATCAACAAGTCTTGGCTGATTTTGTTTATCATATAAATTGCTTCGACGGTGGAGTATTTGCCGGAAAGTCTTTCGACTTCGCTAACAGCAAAAAGTATGTCGCGCATAAAGTGGCCGTTTCCGATAAATCCTGCTATATCATTTGCAGGCACAATAACTTTGCGCAAAGATTTCGCATAATTATTAGCGAACTCAATCAAATCTTTCTGAGTTTTATCGGTAACAATCAACTCAACTAATTTTTGAACAGCCGGTGGGTTGTAGAAATGGAAACCAAGAATTCTTCCATCTAAATTTGCTTTTTCATCAATTACGTGGATTGGGATTGAAGAAGTATTGGTGAAATACCAAGGTTTATTTGGATTATTGGTATCAATTTGAGACAATAACTTTATTTTTAAAGTTTCATCTTCGCTCGCGGCTTCAAAAACCAAATATGAGTGGTACGCCGATTCGATTGTCAGAACAGGTCTAACAATATTCATTGCGTCGAAAATATATTGGTCAATGATTTCGCCGTTCTCACTCAAATCTGAACGATCTTTATAGAAAAATCTCAAATCATTGATCTTCTTTTCGGCGAGTTTTCTTATTTGAACTTTCAGATATTCCATCAAGCCTGATAAGGCTTTTGCTGAAATATCTATAGCATTTAGAACATAAGTTTTATCTTTGTTCTCGGGTTTTAAGCTTAAGTCAGCCATTTCGACGGCGGTAAGTAATAATATGCCGGAGCCCATTTTACCCGCCGCGCCTAAAATGCTTACATTTTGCAATCTTTCATCATAAGTCATAATATTCTTAAATTTAATGATTAAATAATAATTGTTTAATTTTTTACCAATTTGGATTTCGTTTTTCTAAAAACGCGGTCATTCCTTCTTTTCCTTCGTTTTGGAATAAATCGGAAAAATGCTCTCTTTCCAAACTACTTCCATCTTCAAAAGTTGACAGAAGACCTTTTCTCGAAACTTGTTTTACTTTTTGAATTGCCGAAGGACCCTTCGACATAATTTTCTTAGCCAAAGCTTTAGCATCGTCCAACAGTGCTTCCGGTTCGGATAATTTCTGAACCAATCCGACTCTATAAGCTTCTTCGCCGTTTATCATATCGGCTGTTAAAAGCAACATCATAGCATTTCCTAAACCGATTAATCTCGGTAATCTTTGAGTTCCGGCATAACCCGGAATTAAACCAAGATTGACCTCCGGTTGACCGAATTTCGCAAATTTGGTTGCTATTCTAATATCGCAAGCTAAAGCCAATTCACAGCCTCCGCCAAGCGCAAAACCATTTACAGCGGCGATAACCGGAATTTTCAAATCTTCTAAGCGGGCAAATGTTTTTTGTCCTATGTCGGAGAAAACCAATGCTTCGGCTTTGTTCTTGTTCACCATTTCCGATATATCGGCACCGGCGACAAAGGCTTTGCCTTCACCAGTGATAATAATTGCTTTTATATCAGGATTTAGATTGTCCAAGTAATGGTTCACCTCATCAAAAAAAATCGAATTCAAAGCGTTCATTGCTTCAGGACGAGAAATTGTAATAAGCGCAATTTTCTCGTTTTCTTCTATTTTTAAATTTTTGTAATTCATAATGTTATTATATAAATTGTAAATTTAGTTTATTTCATTGTTATGTATTTGCTACATTCCTCTTCTGTATTTTCCGCCAATCTCATAGAGCGTTTGAGTGATTTGACCCAAGGAAGCACACTCTACTGTATCGAGCAGTTCTTCGAAAATGTTACCATTATTTAAAGCTACTTTTTTCAGCTTAGCTAATGCACCGTCAACTTTATCTTTATTAGCTTCTTTGAATTTCTCAAGCGAAATCAGTCTGTCTTTTTTCTCTTCGTCCGATGCACGTGTAATCGTCATTTGATCGTAAAGATTTTCAGGCTTTTCGTTCACGAACTTGTTCACGCCGATAATCGGGTATTCGCCGGTTTGTTTTTGATATTCATAATACATAGATTGTTCTTGAATTTTTGAGCGTTGGTATTGAGTTTCCATTGCACCAAGAACGCCCCCGCGGCGGGAAATTCGATTGAATTCTTCCAAGACAGCGTTTTCCACCAAATCTGTCAAATACTCAACTATGAATGAACCCTGTATAGGATTTTCATTTTTAAGCATTCCAAATTCATTGGTCAATATCATTTGAATTGCCATTGAACGGCGAACAGATTCTTCGGTCGGAGTTGTTACCGCTTCATCGTAAGAATTTGTATGGAGTGAATTGCAATTATCATAAAACGCTAACAAACCTTGGAGTGTGGTACGAATATCGTTGAAGTCGATTTCCTGCGCGTGAAGCGAGCGACCCGAAGTTTGAATATGATATTTCAGAGCTTGACTGCGAGGGCTTGCGTTATATTTGTATTTCATCGCAACAGCCCAAATTCTGCGAGCTACCCTGCCAATAACTGAATATTCCGGGTCCATTCCATTAGAAAAGAAGAACGAAAGATTCGGCGCAAATTCATCAATCTTCAGACCTCTATTCAGGAAATACTCGACATAAGTAAAGCCGTTTGCTAAAGTGAATGCCAATTGTGTTATCGGGTTTGCACCGGCTTCAGCGATATGATAACCGCTGATGCTGATTGAGTAATAATTACGAATTGCTTTTTTCGACAAATATTCCTGTAAATCGCCAATCATTTTCATAGCGAAATTGATTGAAAATACGCAGGTGTTTTGTCCTTGATCTTCCTTAAGCATATCGGCTTGCACTGTGCCGCGAAGTCTGCGGAAAGTTTCAACCTTTACACGTTCTTTTTCTTCCGGAGTTATAGTCTCATCCGATAAACCAAGTCTATTTAGCTCTCTGCGGTAAGCAGTCATAAAGTAGAATGCTACCATAATCGGAGCCGGAGCGTTGATTGTCAACGATACCGATGTCATTGGGTCTAATTGGTCAAAGCCCAAAAGCATCTCGTCCATATCGTTAATTGTGCAGATCGAAACGCCGCTCTCGCCTATTTTTCCATATATATCGGGTTCTATTGCCGGGTCTGCGGCATAGAGTGTTATGCCGTCAAAAGCCGTTGAAAGCCTTTTTGCCGCATCGGAGTCCGAAAGGTAATGAAAGCGTTTGTTTGTCCTTAGCGGACCTCCCTCGCCGGCAAATTGACGTTTCGGGTCTTCGTTCGTGCGTTTGAAAGGAAATACACCGGCGGTGTATGGAAATTCGCCCGGAAGATTTTCTTTATAATGGAATTTAACTAATTCGTACCAAGATTTATAAGTAGGCAAGGCTACCTTTGGCATTATGGAACCGGATAGAGTTTTTGAAAAAAGTTCTACGCAAATTTCACGATTGCTGATTGTGTATTTGAACTCTTCATTTTGATATGACTTCTTAATAATTTCCCACTTCGTTAGAAAATCGCGAGTATCTTGGCTCATAGAATCCCAGCGGTTATCATATTCTTTCGCAAGAATCTCCTCAGTATTAACATCAAAAATCTGCTTGATAGTTTCTTGAATAGCGTAACAATCACTTGCAATTAGCGCCTCTGATTCGGCTTTGCTATGGTATTCTTTTATCACAGCGGCAATTTCGGAAAGGTAATTTGAGCGGCTATTGTCTAAAAGACCAAAATTCACTTGGTGCTTTGTTTGCAATTCAGAGATTTCAGGTTTTACTTTGTAAGTAATGCCTTGTTTGTTTTGTATGAAAGCGAGCAAATCTTTGAATAATCGGTTCACTCCGGCATTGTTGAATTGCGCGCTCGAAGCACCATAAACCGGTAAGTCTGCTTCTTCAAGCGGTATATTATGCGGAACTTTTACTTGGTGTGAACGAAGGTAATTAATCAGAACTTCCCGCAGAGCATCTTCCGAGCCGAATTTTTCGAATTTATTAATAACAATAAATTCTGCTAAATCAAGCATATCAATTTTTTCCAATTGGGTTGGCGCACCGAATTCAGCAGTCATAACATAAATGGCCGCATCGCTGATATCTTTAATTCGGCTGTTGCCTTGACCAATACCGCTGGTTTCGACAAATATAATATCGAAGCCATAAGCTTTGAGCAGACAAATTGAATTATGGAGGGCAGAACTTAGCTCCGAAGAACTGTCGCGCGTGGCAAAACTGCGGAAAAATATGCGGTCGTTATAAATCTGATTATACCTGATTCTATCACCTAAAAGCGCACCCCCCGTTGTGGATTTCGAAGGATCAACCGCCAAAACACCAATTTTAATATCCTTGGTAAATGCTAAAAACCTGCCGATAATTTCGTCAATAATGGAACTTTTGCCGCTTCCGCCAGTGCCTGTAAAACCTAAAACTATTGATTTGCCTTTGTCGACTTTTCCCAGAGCCGATTGGATTTCATTGCTTTTAGCTTCGTCGGTTACACAATTTTCTATATATGTAAGCTCTCGAGAGATTTTAAAATCTTTTCTAGAATCCTCCGAAATTGTAGTTATATCAGAAAAGTTCGGTTCGTTCAGCTCTAAAGATTTATCATTCTCGTTAATCCTCCGAATAATATCGTCGGCAATACCATCAATACCCATAGTCTGGCCATCGGTTGCGTGATAGAGCCTTGCAACACCATAAGCTTCCAATTCTTTGATTTCGGATGGCAAAATCACACCTCCACCGCCGCCAAATACTAATTTATTACCGGCACCATTACGGCGAAGCTCGTCAACAACATAACGAAAATATTCGTTATGACCACCTTGATATGAGCTGATTAACAAAGCGTCAACGTCTTCCTGCAAGGCAGTGGAAATTACTTCGTGAACAGAGCGGTTATGACCCAAATGAATAATTTCAGCTCCGCGTTTTTGCAAAAGCCTTCGAAAAATATTAACCGAAACATCGTGCCCATCAAAAAGCGCCGTAGCTGTAAGAACCTTAATTTTCCTCATATTGTAATCCTTATTTTATCATTGAGCGCGAAATTACTAACTTTTGTATTTCGCTTGTACCTTCGTAAATTTCTGTGATCTTTGCGTCGCGGTAGTAGCGTTCTACGTTGAAATCTTCCGTATAGCCATAGCCGCCGAAAATTTGAATTGCTTTTCGAGCGCAATCCATTGCAACTTCCGAAGATTTCAGCTTAGCCATTGCCGCTTCAGCGGAGTATGGCATTTTCAAATCTTTCATCAGCGAGGCTCTATATACTAAAAGCCAAGCGGCATCGTATTCTGTTTTCATTTCGGCGAGCATCCATTGAATAGCCTGTAAACTGGAAATTGGCTGGTCGAATTGAACACGCTCGTTGGAGTATTTAACAGAATCTTCGATACAAGCGCGGGCGATACCTAACGCTTGAGCGGCTATACCGAGACGCCCGCCGTCTAATGTAGTCATTGCTAATTTAAAACCTGAGTTAAGAGGACCGAGTAGATTTTCGGGAGGTACTTCAACATTATCTAAAATTATTTCTGTTGTTGATGATGAGCGGATTCCAAGTTTCATTTCAACCTTACCAACAGTGCATCCCGGAGTACCTGCTTCAATAATAAAAGCGGAGATTCCGCGGGTTTTTGCGGCGTGGTCGGTTGAGGCAATAATAATGAATACATCGGCTTCTTTACCATTTGTGGCAAACATCTTCGAACCGTTTATAATCCATTTGCCATTTTCGAATTTGGCGGTGGTTCTTGTTGCACCGGAATCGGAACCGGCACCTGTTTCCGTTAATGAGAAACTGCCAAGTTTTGTGCCGGAAAGTAAATCGGGTAAATATTTTTGTTTTTGTTCTTCTGTTCCGAAACGATAAATCGGGTCGCAAACCAAAGATGAATGAGCGGAAATGATGACGCCTGTTGAGGCGCACCAGCGCGATATTTCCTCGACAGCGAGGAAATAGGACATATAGTCCATACCGGAACCGCCATATTCAGTAGGGTAAGCGATTCCCATTAGCCCCAATTCGCCTGCTTCGCGAATTATTTCGGCCGGATAGCGGTGATTTTTTTCATTATCCGAGGCGAAAGGAGCTATTTTATCTTTAGCGAACTTGGCAACCATGTCTTTTAGCATGATTTGCTCTTCAGCAAGGAGGTAATCCATAGACACTCCATAATTGATGTTAAACTTTTGTGTTTTATTGTTTTAAAAGTTTTAATATATAAAAGGCTCTATTACAAAAAAAGAACTCAACCAATCAATGATCAATCATAATGCAAATATACAAAAAATATTTCATAATTGTGAAAATATTACTGTTAATTTTGATTAGAAATTTTAAAAGGAAATTAATTAACTTCAAAGATTATATTTCTATTGAAAACACAAAAATAATATTAGCTAAATAATATTTATTTTGTAATTTTGAATCGGATTGTTGACGTGAAATATTACTTATTTAATCATTATTAAACTTTTTCCGGACTTAATATTATGAAAAAATACATACTTTCCCTATTTCTTATATTTTTCGCTTTATCGCTAAATGCACAGGACCCCGGCGATTCAGTCATTGTAAAAGATGCGTTCCTTGGTCATATCTATTATATTGACAGTAACAAAGTTTCACGCGACGTGGTCTCTTATATTGTTGGTTCTGATAGACAAACACAAAAATTATTGAGGGTTTCGCGAATCCAAAGAAGTGTAGGGAAAATAGCTTTATGTGTTGGTGCAATATCTACGGTTTTCGTTTTCTTAAATGCAGGGACAATTAGTTACAATTCCTCGTACAGAGTGTCATCCCTTGCTGATATGAATATTTATGCGGTCATCGGTGCATTGGGCGGATTATCATTCGGAATATTAGAATTGTATGAAAGCAATTGGCGATTTCAAAAAGCTATTAATATATACAACAGCGATATATCTATACCCAAAAAAACGACAGAATTAAATTTGAATTTAGGATTGAATTATCTAAATTTAACATATAGGTTTTAAAAAATATATTTTCATGGACTTCCAATATATTTGCTTGTAAATACGTTTATTATTTTTTAATCTCACAATCAAAATACTAAATCGATACCAAATAAATGGCGCATATAAAAGCAAAAATTGGAAAAGAGCACTACATCACCGAAATAGTTGCCGGAAATAATATGATAATTTCTGATGAACCAGTCAGTGAAGGCGGCAATGGGGAAGGTTTTTCACCATTTTATCTTTTAGCCGCTTCGTTAGGATCATGCACAGCAATAACTCTTAGAATGTATGCTGATAAAAAAGGCTGGGATTTGGAATCTTGTGAAGTAAATATTGCTTTTGACCAAGAAAATGGAACATCTGTTTTCAAAAAAGATATTCTGCTGATTGGAGATTTGAACGATGAACAAAAACAAAGATTATTGATGATAGCAGATAAATGTTTTATACATAAAATATTAACTAATTCAATAGAAATTAATACGGGGTTGATATGAAAGACATAACAAGAAAATATACTAATGGTGAAGTTACAATAGTATGGAAACCGTCAATTTGCGTGCATTCGACAATTTGTTTCACAGGATTGCCGGAAGTATTTAAACCTATGGATAGACCATGGGTAACACCTGAATGTTCAACTACAGAGCGTATGATTGAGCAAGTAAAAAAATGCCCTAGTGGCGCATTGAGCTATTATATGAATAATGAATCACATACACAAAGTGTAATAACCGGCGAGAGCATAGTGGAAGTTGTTAAAAACGGCCCGCTATTAGTTTATGGAAACATCACAATTAAAGATAAAGACGGCAAAGAAATGAAAAAAGATAAGGTTACCGCCTTTTGTCGCTGTGGTGCATCTTCCAACAAACCTTATTGCGATGGAACTCATGTAAAAATTGGTTTTAACGATTAAAATTTAGACTATTAGCATATTGTCCCCAAGCAACAACTTGAGAATTGACAATACTTTGTTTTTAATAACATGAGCGAAAACATAATAAAATTTTCTGAAGACTTCCACAGACTTATTAATAAGTTAGTGGAAAGAGAAATGGTACCCAGAGTTTTGGATTCAGGGGAGCTTCTTTATAGAATTGAAATACATGTTATAGTTGCTATAGCAGAAAATCCCGGAATTAATCTAACCGGATTGTCAGAAGTTCTTGGTGTAACAAAAGGAGCAATTTCGCAGAAGGTAAAAATTTTGGAAAAGAAGGAGTATATCAAAAGATATAAGAATTTTGATAATAATAAGGAAATACTATTTGAACTTACAGAAAGAGGTAATGGAGTGTTTTTAGGACATCAGGAATTTCATAAACAGCTTAATCAAAAAATATTTAAAGGAATTGGGAATATAAATGATAGTGATTTAGAAAATATAGTGAAAATTTTTAAAGTTATTGAAAATCACTTGGAAACTTTGTGATTTTTTTATCGTATTGTTTAGGTGTTAAACAATATTTTAATAATAATGGAATCGCAATTATGACAAAGACTATTAAAAAAATAACTGTTGATGTTATAAATTTTATAACACTTTCAATTTCGGCATTTATTGGGATACTCATTCAAGCCAATTATCACATGGCCCACAAAGCCGATACATTTCTCGTTTATGGATTTGACCGCGGTTTTTGGAATAATCTTCATGTTATTAGCACTGCATTGTTTGTGATTGGCCTGATTTATCATATAGTTCTAAACTTTCCGGCTATAAAAACTATGTTCAAACCTCGGAAAAAGCATTTACCAAAAGGCTTCGGAATTTCAAGAATTCTAATATTAGTCATGGTAGTAACCAGTCTCAGTGGAATAATATCTTTTATTTTTAATATTGCCGGTGAATACCAAATCAGATTTCATTTTTTGGAAATTCATGATAAGTTAGGAATAATTTTGGCTGTTATATTTTTAATCCATTTTGCACAGCATTTTAAATGGATGCTTAAAGTAATTCGGAAGAGTGTAATTGATAATTCGTAAAGTCTGTAAAAAGAGGATTATACACCCACCTCATCCTTCAGAGTGGGGCTGATTTATTTGGATGTAGAGACGTTGCATGCAACGTCTTTACAAATAAAGAGCCGGACATCTCGACTACGCTCAATGACCGGCTCGTTCTTCTTCCATTATAAACTTAATGAACTTGATGAACTTTATAAACTCATTATTTTATAACCACCAGCTCCCGTGTGATAAATCCCGATGGTGTGCTAATAGTAATGTAATATTTTCCGCTTGTTAAATGCTCGGCGTTTATTTCATATCTGGTTTCACCATGTAATAAACGAATAGCATCCGTCTTAATGATTTTCCCTTCAGCAGTAGTGATTTGGATTTTCGCGTCGCACGTTTCAGTATAGTTTATACTTAGTTCAGCATTATTGCCCGTTGGATTCGGATATAGTTTAATCGCACTGAAAAGTTCGTTTTCCTTTATAGAAGTCGAAGCTGTTGTGAAATGCCAAATATCACTCCAAGGTGTTGTGTATTGTTTGCTTACGCCTTTGACACGCCAGAAATAATCTGTACTAACAGCCACATCTGTTTTAGTAAGTGTCCATTTGGTGTCAAAAATTGAATCCTTATCGAAAATCACATTCACAAAGTCTTCATCTTTTGCAACTTGCAGATTATAATATTCGGCGGTGGTTGCCGGAAACCACAATAAAAGTGTCGGAATATTCACACCGGTACTGCCGGTTTTAGGATTTCGTAATACTAACGTTACTTTACCGGTTGTAAAAGTCCAAATATTTGACCACTGCGAAGTACCGAATGATTCTTCGTTCCAAGCGCGTACTCGCCAATAGTATAGTATTTCCGGTTCTAACTCCTCGACATATTGTTCAGTTTGGATTAACGAATCCATGGAATAAACTATATCGGTAAACAATTCATTTTTCGATATTTGCAATTGATAGAATTTAGAACCAATGACTTCATACCATCTGAATTTTATCGTTGTCGACTGATCTTTTGATTTATCGGGTGGATTGAGTAAATTTGCAGATTGGATTCCGGTTTTAAATGGCCGTATTTCTGACCATAGCCCAAAACGTTGTCCAACTACCAATCTAACACGCCAAAAATAGTTTTTGTAATATTCCAATTTATTGGTCTGGAATTCTAGTAAATTCTTTACTTTTGTGTCCACAACTGTTGTCTTAAAATCCGATTCTTTCGAAATTTGAATTTGAAATTCGCTTCCGCCAGCGTGTTCCATCCACGTAAATTTGGCATCAATAGGCACATTTACTTTTTGGTTTTCTGGGTATATCAATTCAACAGCTTTTAGTGAGGTACTGAATGTCCATATCTCTGAATAATCACTGGTGCCAAACGAGTTAATTGAAGCTACATGCCAATAATACTCGGTCTCAGCCAGCAGATTGTCAATAATTTTAAATGTATCCGCACCCGCATTTCCTTCGAAAAACAAATCCGTGAACGCAGAATCCTTTGCGACTTGAACAAAATAAGTTTGAGCTTCAGCGGATTTGTGCCATGTAAATTGCTCCGAAAGCTGTTTATCAATGGATTTATTTTCAGGATAAATTAGTGGGGGAGGACCCATAATTGTACGGAAATTCCAAACTTCAGAATACCTGCTGGAATTATCTTTGGTGAAAGCTTTAACACGCCAATAATAAGTTTTGGTACCTGCCAATTTATCAGTTGTTATTGTTGTATCAGTATGGTTTTCCTGAGAAAATACAATTTTATCGAAGTTTTCATCTTCGGCTACTTGGATGGTATAATGCAAAGCACCTTCTATTTTGTGCCATTTTAAATCGGCATTCAGTGAAACACCAACCTTGCCTTTTTCGGGACTGATCAAAATCGGAGGTTCCAAACCTATTGTAAATGAATGTGTTTCTGTCCATTCACTTCGAGCAGAGTGTGTTTTGCTGCATATCCTCCAATAGAATTCACTGCCGTAAAACAAATTTAGCACAACTTTACAGGCACTGTCGCCGGTAACATTTATTTCGAATGGAGCAGGAAAATCATCCAGCTGATCAAACTGCAACTCGTATTCTTCCGCTAATGGTACAGTTTTCCATGCCATTATTGGATTTATTTCCTCGCCTTTTTGACCATCTTTCGGTGCTATAATTACAGGCGGTTTGAGAGCTTTCGGATTAAGCACCTTATATAAGGCGTTTGATAAAAAGTAAATATATCCGCCATTATCTGCTTGGATGTCACGGATCCGATCCATATTGTAGCAACCCTTCATTGTCTGCCAATGAGAACCATAGTCATTTGTCTTATATAGCTCATACATCATACCCTGATCTGGTATTAAAATTTTAATAGATACATAGAAACAACCAAATATATCGGATCCTATGCTCTGAATCCTCCAAGTTGCACCATCAAAATAGAGTTCGGGAGTAAATGGAATAGGTTTCCATGGACCTGTTTTATTTTTTTGATAAAATATTTGGTGATCTGTATCATAATGGTAGAGATTGCCATCTTTTCCAAATGTATGTGTATATCCGGTTGTTTCAATAGTGGTAAAAGTAGCACCATTGTCAGTAGATATACAAAATAAACTATCAATTTTTATATAGAGATCACCATTAGGAACGTAATGCAACGCTTTAATTTCACGACCACCATAGTCTATATATGTCCAAGTGTTACCGTTGTCAAAAGATTGATATAGTCTATATATCAATCTTTTGACTTTAGGTTTTGCCGGAGGTTCAATTAACATTTCTCTAAGTTTATATATAGCAAATAATGTTTTTGTTTTTGCGTTGTATTCGACTTCAAGAAATTTCCAAAGATCTTTAGGTTCATCGGGATTACTACAAACTAAATCAAAAGTTCCTGTAGTGGGAGAATACCTATGAACGCCATCCTCATCCGCCACAAAAACAATACTATCAGGCGTAATTTCTACATCATATATGGTTTCAGTTTCAATTGAATTCAAATATTTCCAAATATTACCATGATCTTTAGATATAGATAATTGTTTTGGTGTTCCATTATTATTAACCGAGACTATAGAATTTTCATGCTGACCTACATAGATATCTATGAAATCCGGACTATCAAAACCATCATGAATAATGACATTAGGAATGTTTTTCGAACAAATAATCCAACTCAAACCATTATCAGTACTTCGAATAACCTGCCCATAAGAACGTATTGCTAAAATCGTTCCATTAGGACTAACAGCAGATGCTGTAATCCCAGTTGTAAGATCGCCGGAATTTTGCCAGCAGTTCATTAAATCATCCCAAAAATACATTCCAGCTGTACGTGTTCCCATAAGCATTTGATATTTATTTACAGCAACAGACACAACTGCAGTATCTAATAGCGGCAATATATCTTTTGACATATATAAATGATATGTATTAGGATAAGTGTTCCATGTCATACCGTCGCCTGAAAACATTACTCCACCACCGTTTGTGGCGGCATAGATTTTCCCGGATTCGTCCTCAGAAAAATCATTCAAGAAATAATTTTTTAATTCAGTATTTGATAAAACCCAACTTTTGCAAGTGTCTCGAGAGGTGTAAACCCCGCCGCCTAAAGTTCCCGCTAAGATTCTACCATTCCGCATCGCTAACAAACAGGTAACGTTATCATTTCTTAGACCTTTGTCGGTTCGAGTCCAATTATCACCATTATCGTCGGAGAAATAAACCCCGCCACCGTAAGTACCACATATTAATTTGCCCTTGTTGGTAACGGTCAAAGCCTGAACATATAAGTTTTTTAAACCCTTGTTTTTTTGAGTCCACTTTGCACCATTATCTTTGGAATAATAAATACCACCGCCAAAAGTTGCGGCATACATATCCTTATTTGGGGCAAAAATAATGTCCTTCACACAAGGAAATTCTTTGGGAAATTCAGTCAATTTTACCCAATTGGAACCACCATCATAAGATACATATAAACCGTCACCATTGGTACCGGCATAAACTATCTGGTCGGTTTTAAACTTAAGTACTTCGACTTCTATAGCATTAGGAATAGTGACACGCCCCATAAAATCTTCAGGAGCACGGGTTAGTGCTCTTAGAGTAAGAGTAGTTGATAGGACCAATAAAAATAAAATAATAGATAAATTCTTCATATATTCACCAAAATATATTTATAAACACACTATACCTTGATTAACACATATTTGGGGATTTTGTTACATTAATTTCGAAAAATAATTTTATTTGTGTGAATCATTCATCCGATGAATTGAAGCTTATAAAAAAAGTTCCAAAACAAAAGTTTCGGAACTAAATAATTCAAATTTCGTTTTTATTATCTACTTCTTATATAATCTCAAGCTAAAGACTGGGGTTGATATCTTAACTTATCTTCCAATACCTTTATAATAAATATCCAAAGCTTTAATGCCGTCCTTATCCAGCATATTTTTGCCGTCGATAACTACTTTGATATTATGCTTTTTGAAATTTTCAGCAGTAAGATATTCAACAAATTCTTTATGATTTACAGCTAAAACAACAGCCGAGGCTTTGTCGAGCGTTTCCTCCAAAGTTCTGTAAGTACATTCTTCAGGAAAATTCGGGTCGTATATAATCAAATCGGCGGAATATTTTATTAATTGGGCTTTAATCTTCAATGACGGGCTTTCGCGTTGGTCGCGAACGTCTGCCTTATAAGAGAGGCCTAAAAGCGCAATAGGAGTGTTTTTGATACTTTTAGATATGCTGTTCAAGCCTTTGAACAAGAGTTCAACTGTATATTCCGGCATGGAATTATTAATTTTTCTGGCTAATTTTAAATATTGGTGGTCGAATCCGCTTTTTTGAGCGCGTTCGATTAAGTAATACGGGTCAACAGGTATACAATGCCCACCCACGCCACAGCTCGGGTAATGCGCCATAAATGCAAAGGGCTTGTTTTTCGCGCCTTCGATTACTTTGATTAAATCTATATCCAAAACATCGAACGACTTTGCTAACTCGTTTACATAAGCTATATTTATATCGCGGAAAGTATTTTCGATTATTTTGGTTGCTTCAGCCGTTTTCAAATCCGGCATTTCATTTATTTCCGCATTAATAACTGTGCGGTAAAAATCAGCGGTTTTCTTCGTTGCCTCGGGAGACGTTGAGCCTATGTTTCTTGGTATGTTATATACATTCCAAATTGGATCGCCCGGATTGATTCGCTCAGGACAATGTGCAACATCGAAATCAACTTTTGCCCGCAAGCCTGTAATTTCTTCAACAATCGGTATAACAACTTCGTCGCAAACGCCGGGGTTTATCGTTGATTCTATGACCAAAATTTGCCCCTTTTGAATATAGTTCGCTACTGTAGCAGTCGCGCTTTTTACCGGACGCAAATCGGGTGTATAGTCATTTTCTACAGGAGTCGGTACACAAACTATATATATTGAGCTATCGCGCAGAATATCAGGATCGGACGATACTCGTAAATTTACCTCTTTTAAATCCAATTCGCATTGGAAGTCGTCTATAGGGCAAATTCCATTTTGTATTTGCTCGATTTTCCCTTTATCTAAATCAAATCCGACGAGTTCATATTCTTTATGCTTTGCTATAGCACAAGCTAAAGGCAATCCTACATATCCTAAACCAACGACCGATATTTTCATATTTATTCCATTTTTTGCATTTTTCATATTCAAAATTAGCGAAATAATTCCATTTACAAATGCTTACTCCACCCAATTCCGAAGATTTTAAACTAATTTATACTATAAAGAAGTATCTTATAAAAAAATATTTTTCACAAACTGTAACTTTTTTGCTGTTTGAAGTGTTATATGATAGAACTATATTGCTCGTTGTGATATTTTGGAAATTACGGATCGGTCGCAACATTATTATAAGCCTTTTTTAAAGAAAAGGCTTTTTTTTATTCCACCCTTTCAGGGTTGGTACCACCGGGTATTTCCATTTTCTACAATAATTCCATCCTTTCAGAATTGAAGAAAACCAATAACGATTTGTGAATTATGTTTTTTTTCTTCCAATTTTCAATTATTCGAAGATGGATTCCCAATCGGGTCGGGAATGACAACCCATTCTCTTCTCATTCATCATTCATAATTAATAATTTCTTCTTAGTTATTGGCAAGGTTTTTTCTTATATTTGAAATATAGAATTTGAGTTTTGTAATGCAACTGATTAAGTATATTTTTATTTTAATTATTAGGCTTTTTATGAAAAAATTTAAACTGTGTATTTACCCATTGGTTTTGATGGGGCTATCTTTAATTTTCCTAACCGGTTGTGAAACTAACACACCGGAAGACGAAACAATTCAGGTCTCAGGTATCGAGTTTATACCAAATTGCTATAAACAAGATGGTAAAATAGTTGGTATTGATGTTGATATTGCTTCCGAAGCAATGCTGGACGCCGGAATTGATTTTAATATGAATATGTCGGATTCTTGGGAAAGTGCTTATAATGCCACTTTAAAAGGTCCTAACCGCGCTTTAATAACTACCGGATATTCCGATGAACGCAAAGACCTTTTCAAATGGGCAGGACCCATCAGCCAAGGGATGTATGGTATAGCTGGAAAAGGAGCATCAACCCCAAAATATCCTATCAGCATAGATGAGGCTAAACAGCTTGAAGAAATAGCTGTTGTAAGAGGTTGGCTCGAAACAACTACACTCGAGGATATGGGATTTGCTAATCTAGTTTATTTCGATACTTATGCCGCGGCACTAAACGCGTTTATGAATAATGAAATTAAATATATTTCCAGTGACCTTTATCACTTAGTAACCTCAATGCCGCCAAATTACTATATGGAGAATTGTTATGCTGTTACACGTTACAAAACTGTATATTATTATATTGCCTTTTCAAAGGATGTGGATGATGATGTTGTTTCAAAATGCCAAGCTTCCATTGACAAAATGATACAAAATCAAACTACATTATCAATTGTAAAAAGATATTTGCCATCATTACCCTCGGACTATATACCTGGTACCATTCAACTGTTTACAGAAGTAAATCCCCCATATAATTATTATACCGGTTTAGCGGCAGAGCGAAAAATCGTAGGTTCCTCAGTTGATATAGTAAATGAAATTCAAAAAAGAAACGGATTTGTTAATAAAATCAATATTAGCACTTGGACTGATGCTTATTCAACAGTTTTATATTTGCCGAATAGTGCAGTGTTTACCACAGCTCGTACAACAAGCCGCGAAAAGTTGTTCCAATGGGTTGGACCAATTGATTCATATAATACAAGTTTCTATACTCTTGCAAGTTCGGGTATTACAATTGCCACATTGGACCAAGCTAAAGCATTAAAATCAATTGCAACACCAAAGGATTGGTACACTGTAGATTTCTTAGTTAGCAATGGTTTCAATAACATTGTTGCAACCGCAATAACCACGCAAGACGCTTTTAACCAACTTATTAATGGTGAAGTTGAAGCTTTGTTTTTGAAGGACCCTGTAGTTGTTTGGCTATATAAAAACAGTGGTAAACCTGAAGGTTTTATTAGCAAACAATATGAAGCAATGAATTCTAAATCTTACATTGCATTTTCGCTAAGTACACCGAAAGCAACTGTTGACAAATGGCAAACCAACCTTGATGCAATGAAATCTGACGGCACATTTAAAAACATTTGGGAGCAATGGTTCCCAGGTGTTGCAATACCTTAACAGTTTATAAAGTTCATCAAGTTTGTAAAGTTTATAAAGAGATGAAGTTAAGATGGAGTCCACCTCCGAGGTGGGCTCCATCTTGCTATAGGGGCTGGGTTTCTCAGCCCGAAAAAAAAACGAGTCAAGAGGAACTCTTTACTCTAGGAAAGAATGATTCTTGACTCGAGGAATAAATTTTGATCAAAAAAAGAGACGCGATAAATCGCGTCTCGACTTTAAAAACATTCTAATGTTTCAACTTTATAAATTGTCTTATTCGGCAGTTGCTTCGCCTTCAAAACCGTGATCCTCTTCGGGAGCATCTTTTTGCTTGTCCAAATCGTTTATTTCTTTTTGGAGTTCAGCTAAGCGATTTTGAGCTTCAGCCATCTGAGCGTCTTTTTCTTTTATTCTTTCGTTAATAGCGTTAATTTGCTCTTCATCACTATTTTCGTTTTGAAGATGTGTCAGCAATTCCAGATCCTTCGCTTTTAATTCTTCTAAGCGGGAAATCTTAGCGTTCATATTGTCTAACAATGTAACAAATTTACGTTTGCGTTCTTCACGGCGTCCTGAGAAAAATTCATCACGGCGCTTGTCGAATAAATTAAATGCTTCGCGCAATCTTGAAAATAACTCATTTCTTTGACCGCGTTTCAGGCGCATTAATCGAACTTCGCCTTGAATTGCCAATAAATTTTCACGAATTAATCTAAAGTCCGTAAGACCTAAAACCAATTCAAATGAATTATTAACTTTATCAGTTAACTTAGCATAATTATCTTCGGCTTCATTTTCATAGGACTCTCGTTCCGATGATTGTGTTTCGTTCATAGTTGTAAATACACCACGAATTTGAGCATATAACTCGTCGCGTTGATTGCGGTTAAGTTTCAATGCCTTTATTTCGTTTTGAGCGCTGATTAAACGTGCGCGGGCTTCACTATATTCTTCAGTGTTATTTGCAAATTCGATGGCTTCGCTAACTATTCTAGTTAATTTACCATAATTTTCACCAATTTCTTCTTCGTTTACCGAACGGTCAGCAGATTGACGTAGATTAAGCTCTTCAAAATGTTCACGGATAGTTTGATAAAGTTCATCACGTTGTTCACGTCTTAATCTTCTACCTTTAATTATCTGTTGAGTTTCGATAAGTTTTTTTCTAGCATCGCTAAATCTATTTGAATTTCTTGAGAAATCACAAGCATTTTGAATCGTTTTTTTCAACGAATGGTAATTTTCGATACATTCCATTTCGAAATTTTCGCGTTCATTAGCTTGTTTTTCGTTGATAGCCAAAAACGCGGCTTGAATCAAACTAAAAAACTCGTCTCTTTGTGAACGTTTCAATTGTACAGGTTTAATTTCATCCTGTAATTTGATTAGCAAATCCCTACCTTCTTTAAAAAGAGTAGTGGCATTTGCTTTTTCAGTAGTAAAGATTACTTTTTCTTTATACTGATTATAATTGTTTTCGAAAATTTTATCTTTTTCCATTCGCTCGGAATTTTGTCTTTGATTGATTACTTCTGCATATTCATCAATAATATCGCTTAGCTTTTTTGAATCTTCTTTCGTTAAAAAAAGCATTTTCAAAGCACCGCGTAATTCTACTTGATTATTACGTAGAAGTTTCCAATCTGTGCCAACTTTGGCATGCTCACCCCATTCTGATATTTCTTTAAATACCCCGTCGTAAGCATTTTTATATTCTTCATCGCTGTCATATTTTTTTATCAGTTCGCCACTTTGAGCCTCTGATTCATCCACTTGTAGATTTTCAAGTGGGGTGACATCGGTTAAATCCTGCGCAGATTCAATAACGATATTTTCAAGTCCATTTTCCAATGGGGTGATATCGGGTAAATCCTGCGGAGTTTCTATACTGAAATCTTCTTGTCCATTTTCCAACGGGCTGACTTCGAGTACTTCCTGCGGAACATCTATATTGAGATGTTCTTCTTGTAAATCGGTTCCATTTGTAAGTTCGTCTGAGTTCACTGTTGTTCCTCGCTTTAGTTTAAATTGTATTTTCAGCGATTGTTCTATCGCTATTAATATCGTCATCTTTAATATTGAAGTTAATATTTCTTAAAGCTGTCAATTTTTGACTGCTTATCGGTGGTAATTCTTCACCGCGGATTATTACGTCCAATTCTTCGGCGTCTAATATTTCGCGTTCCAATAATACCTTTGCGCCTCTTGTTAACAAGTCTTTATTGACAGTTAATAAGTTTTCAGCGTGTTTCATAGCTGTTAGAAGTATTGTTCTAACTTCGTCGTCAATTTCTTCTTGAGTTTTTTCACTGTGGTCCTTCGGTTGTGATATATCGCGCCCTAAAAACACATCTTCTTGTTGATGTCTAAAAGTAACCGGACCGATATGTTTACTCATACCCCAATCGCAAACCATTTTACGAGCTATTTGCGATGCTCTGTCCAAATCGTTAGAAGCACCGGTTGTTTCTTTATCGAACATCAATTTTTCAGCGGCTCTACCCGCCATTAATACTACTAATGTATCCTCAAAGTATTCTTTCGATTTAGAATGGAATTCTTCATTAGGGAAGTTCCAAGTCAAACCCAAAGCTCTACCGCGAGGAATTATTGTAACTTTATGTAATGGGTCTGCATTAGGCAGAAGTTTGCTCGATAGAGCATGCCCCATTTCGTGGTATGCAGTTAATTCTTTTTCTCTAGGTGATATAACCATACTCTTGCGCTCAACACCCATTAGAACTTTATCACGGGCTTGTTCAAAGTCCATCATAGTAACTTTCTCACTATCGCGACGTGCGGCTAACAGTGCGGCTTCGTTAGTAATGTTAGCAATTTCAGCACCGGATAAGCCGGGAGTTCCTCTTGAAATACGTTCTAAATCCACATCGTCGGATAATGGTATTTTCTTCGTATGTACCTTAAATATTCCAAATCTTCCTAAAGCATCGGGTAGGTCAACCATTACGCGGCGGTCAAAACGGCCCGGACGTAATAAAGCGGGATCCAACACATCGGGACGGTTGGTAGCCGCAATAACTATAACGCCTAAATTTTGTTCAAATCCATCCATCTCAACCAAGAGTTGGTTTAAGGTTTGTTCACGTTCATCGTGTCCACCGCCTAAGCCCGCACCACGGTGACGGCCCACAGCATCGATTTCATCAATAAAAACAATACAAGGGGTGGTTTGCTTAGCTTGTTCGAATAAATCGCGTACACGGCTGGCACCAACACCTACGAACATCTCTACGAAATCAGCACCCGAAATAGAGTAAAATGGTACACCAGCTTCGCCGGCGACTGCTCGTGCCAATAAGGTTTTGCCTGTTCCAGGAGAACCTAAAAGCAAAACACCGTGAGGGATTTTTCCGCCTAAACGACGGAATCTATCCGGTTCTTTTAAAAATTGGATTATTTCTTCAAGTTCATATTTTGCCTCGTCAGCACCTGCTACGTCGGCAAATGTAATTTTCTGATTATTCGGATTGGTCAGTTTTGCTTTTGATTTGCCAAAGCTGAATACATTTTTTCCACCTTGTCCTCCGCCTTGCATCCGCGACATAAAGAAAACAAATATACCGATTATCAATAACCAAGGTAAAAAGCTGATTATATAATCACCGATAGTATTACCGGCATCTTTGTATTTCCAACTCAGATGATTTTCTTTCCATTTGCTTTCTGTTGCGGTGTCCACAAATCCAAGTTTGGTGACCATTTTTATAACACTGGTTTTGCCGGTTGCTACTTTAAGAGAAACAGGATGCTTTAAAGTACCGTGAAAAACAAAATCATTAGTTTTACTTTTTTCAATCTCTGCGTATTTTATTAGTCCGTTCGTTAGCAAATACTGGTATTGAGTATAAGAAACGTAAGTTTCTTTATTATTCATATTTTCCAATAAAGAATAAAATATCAGAATCGAAAGAATGATCATAGACCATATCATCAAATTCCGCATCATACTCGGTGGATTGCTCTTTGCCGGACCTTTATAATTACCAAAAGGTTCTTTATTATCATTATTAGGTTTTTTATCGTCTTTTTTATTATCTATCAAAACAAAAATCCTCCGTACAAAATATAAGTATATATTATTTACAAAATTACAAAATAATTTTATATTAACGTAATTTACGCTTTTTTATTAGAAATATTGATTAATTAGTTTTAATACTATCAGTCGGAATTTCAATTTCCCAAACTTGACCGTTTTGCGGATTGGGCAATGATTTCCCTAAAATCCAAGGGTTTAACAACTTAATTTGCTTGTAACTTGTTCCCTGCGATTTTGCCCATTCCGATAAATCGGTTATCGATTTTGGCCAATCGACTTTTTCAGTAGCATCCGGTTTGTAGTAATCGCTTTCTTGAAGATGATATCCGTGAATTTCTGGATCGGTCATAACAAGCTTAATAGCTAAAATTCTGAAAACAAAACGTGAAGTTTCTTCATTGAGGTAGAGCGAAAAATAATCCAAAGCATTTTGGTATTTCATTGACTCCGATACTCCAAAGTTGCCCATATTGTACCCTGCAAGAGTGGAAATCCACGACCCGTGCGCCCTATAACCATTTTTTAAATACTGGATAGCCGCCTTGGTGCTTTTTTGCGGATGACAACGCTCGTCAACAAATTTATCGATCTGTAATCCCATCGAACGCCCTGTACCATCCATAAATTGCCATAATCCGAGAGCGCTTTTCACTGAACGCGACTGGTAAAGCGCGCTTTCTGCAACCGAGAGATATTTCAAATCTTCAGGCATTCCGGCTTCTTTAAATAATTTCTCATACATAGGGAAATACTTGCCCGAGCGCTTCAAATAAAGCATCACTTGACCGGGGTCCTGAAGCAGAAGAAAGTATTCGCGTTCCGCGCGCTCCCGCACTTCCGGAATATCGAGCGGAATACGCTCGCCACATAAATAAACGGTATCCGGAAAAGCCGGCATTCGGGTTTGCTCAAATATATAGCGTTGTTCTTTGGGTTGGTCAGGTGTTTGTGAATATAGCGAAGTTGTTAACAAAATAAATAGAATCAATGTCAAAGGAAATTTCATTTTCAAGTTTTCGTAAATTAAATAAAGGAAATAGACACATTAAAGTACTTTTTATTTTTTTGACTGCTTGATTAATATTATTCGGCGATAGTTGATAGTTGAAAGTTGAAAATGCAAAGAAAGAATTTACCGCAAAGACGCGAAGAATAATTGTCAATGGTTAATTGTCAATGGTTAATTGTATATTGTTAATGGGAAGAACAAGCTCTGAAAGAGCTCAATCTCGATAACCGCGTGTGAAACTCGTGGATGAGCCCTAAAACCTTATTTCCTTTATTAACCTTAGTAGAAATATGACCGTTTTGTCTGCTAACCTTATTAACTTATTGTAAAATGAAAATGACCTCTTTAGAGGTCATTTTTTTGGCTTGGGTGGGCGAGGTTCTTTATGTTCAACCATGTCGTGGTTGTGCGGCATATTTCGCGCATCATTTTCTATTCACTTTCAACCGCTTCGCGGTTGTTCTTCTTCACTTTATAAACTTCCACGGGTTTCACCCGCGGTTATTCATATTCAGCTCTTTCAGAGCTAATGGCATTCCTTAGCAGGAGCTTTGGAACGATGGGAAAAGGAATAAAAAAAGGATAGATTTTTGGTCTATCCCTTTATATTATTTCACCCTTTCAGGGTTGAAAATCAATTACGAATTTCAAATTACGAATTACGATGTTTCGTTTTTCTTGTTTATAATTTATAACTCATAACTCATATCTTTTTTCTTCTCATTAACCATTGACAATTATCAATTGACCATTATTTGTCGTTCATTATATCCGGAATAGCACCTTCATACGCTTCTCTTAAAGCATCGACTGTTGTTTCAAGATAGTTTGAAATTATGAATTTATGCTCGATAACAGTTCCCAAATGGCTGAAATTCAGGTAGGTTTCTTTGCAAAGTTCTTCCAAATCCGGTGCGCTGTCAGGTGAAACTGTTACGATAACTCTTGAGTTCGATTCGCCGAAAAGTTTTCCAGCTGTCAGGTCTTCTTCTTCATATACTTCGCAACCCAAATCGTCGGACATAATGGCTTTTTCGGCAAGGCATATCGCTATACCGCCTTCGCTGACGTCGTGTGCTGAGTTTATCAATTCATCATGAATAGCGGATAAAATAACTTTGTGCAAGCGTTGCTCTTCCTCTATATCAATTTCCGGAGCGGGACCTGTTATACTGTCGGTAAATTGTTTCAAATATTCCGAACCGCCTACTTCTTCGCGGTCACTGCCGATGAGATAAATCAAATCGCCTTCGTTTTTGAATTCAGCGCTCATTGTAAAGTTCAAATCATCAATTATACCTAACATCCCGATAACCGGAGTAGGGAATATAGCGAAACTTTGCGATTCGTTGTGGAACGAAACATTTCCACCAGTAACAGGTGTGTTCAAAGCTCTGCAAGCATCGCCCATTCCACGTATAACTTCTTTGAACTGCCAATAAACTTCTTTGTCATACGGATTTCCAATGTTTAAACAGTTTGTGATTGCCACAGGAACGGCACCTGTACAAACAACGTTTCTTGCGGCTTCGCATACTGCGGCAATTGCTCCGCGGTATGGGTCCAAGTAAACGAATCTGCTGTTGCAGTCCGTTGTCAAGGCTATTGCTTTGCCCGGAATTTCTTTAATTCTAATTACAGCGGCATCGCCTTTGATATTGACAGTATTTGTGCGTACTTGTGAATCATATTGTTCGTAAATCCAACGTTTAGAAGCTATAACAGGAGATTTTAATACACTCCAGAAATCAGCTTCCCAAGGGATGGATAGTTCAACCGCGCTAACATCATAATTGCGTGTGGTTTTTAAATACTCAGGTTCTTTGGTCTCTCTGTCATAAACAGGAGCACTTCCACCTAAAACTAAAGTTTCGGCTATTAGTTCGGCAACTCTTTCGCCGTTGTATTTCAATTGTATTAAACCGTCGTCGGTTACTGTACCGATTTGAGCAAAATCCACATCCCATTTTTCGCATATTTTTCTTGCTATTTCGACTTTGTCTTCTTTAATAACAGCTAACATACGTTCTTGAGATTCGGAAAGCATTATCTCATAAGCACTCATATTTGGTTCGCGGAGTGGAACTTTGTTCAAATCAATGTCCATTCCCAAACCAGTTTTTGCGCTCATTTCGGAAGTTGAGCACGATATTCCCGCCGCACCCATATCTTGAATTCCTGCAATAACGCCTGCTTCGATTAATTCAATCGTCGCTTCTAATAAAAGTTTTTCTGAAAATGGGTCGCCAACCTGAACAGTTGGGCGCATATTTTCGGTTTGTTCGTCGAATTCGCGGGACGCCAATAGCGAGGCTCCGTGAATGCCGTCGCGGCCTGTACGTGAACCGAGAATCATAACAGGATTGCCAACGCCTTCAGCACCGGCTGAAGCGGTTTTATTCACATCCACAATACCGACAGCCATTGCATTTACAAGCGGATTATCTTGATAGCAATCATCAAAATAAATTTCACCGCCGACTGTAGGCACACCAAAGCAGTTTCCATAATGCGAAATTCCTTTGACTACGCCGCCGAGCAAAAACTTGGTTTTGTCGTTATTGAGTTCGCCGAACCGCAACGAATTTAAAGCGGCTATCGGGCGGGCACCCATTGTGAAAATATCTCTCAAAATACCGCCAACACCTGTTGCGGCACCTTCGAAAGGTTCAATGGCTGATGGATGATTATGGCTTTCAATTTTGAAAGCTATGGCATAACCATCGCCAATATCAACTAATCCGGCATTTTCTTCACCGGCTTCAACAAGCAATCTACCGCCTGAACGAGGCAATGTTTTTAATTGCTTAATAGAGTTTTTATAAGAGCAATGTTCGCTCCACATAACACCGTAAACACCAAGTTCGGTGTAAGTAGGAGTTCTGCCCAATATGGTGACTATTGCGTTGTATTCTTCTTCGGTAAGACCCACTGCTAAGCCAGTTTCGAGTGTTACCTTCACTTCGGAGTATAGATTATTATTACTCATATCTCATATAGATAAATGGATAAAGCATGACTTCAAAATTAATACTTTTTAAGTAAATAAAAAATTGTTGAATGTTATCACTGCGATTTTTAATTGAGCTTTTTTTAGTTTATGAATAAATTACTTATTATAATGTTCTATTGTAAGTTTTAGTTTTTCAGTAAAGTTTGCTTGCGCCGACCAACCCGTAAGTGACGATAATTTCGATGCAGAAATAGCATAGCGTCTATCGTGCCCTGCGCGGTCTTCTACATATTGAATAAGCGAATACGGTTTGTTTAAAATATCGAGAATTTGTTTAACTAGATCAATGTTTTTTATTTCGTTTTCCGCGCCGATATTATATACGTTTCCAACGATACCTTTGTTTAATATTTTATTAATAGCTTTGATATTATCTTCCACATAAATCCAATCCCTTATGTTTTGTCCATCGCCATAAACAGGCAAAGGTTTATCTTGGAGTGCATTACTAATCATTAGCGGAATAAGTTTTTCGGGATATTGGTTTGGTCCGTAATTATTCGAGCACCGGGTAATTATTACCGGCAATCTATAAGTATGATAAAATGACATAGCAAGCATATCCGCCGCCGCTTTGGAAGCGGAATAAGGACTGCTCGGATTAATAGGGGAGTCTTCGGTAAATCGCATTTCGGGGCTCTCCTCCGAAAGCGAACCATATACTTCGTCAGTTGATATTTGTATAAATAGTTTTTCGTTTAAATTGCTTTGCCAAGCTTTTTGGGCATTTTGTAGCAAAACCAAAGTTCCCATTATATTAGTTTTTGCGAATAAATCCGGTGTTTCGATTGAGCGGTCAACATGGCTTTCAGCGGCGAAATTTACTACTATATCAACTTCGCTTTTTAAAATTTCGCTGACATTTTGATTATCACAAATATCACCCTTAAAAAACCTATAACGATTTTGATAAATCGAATCGATTCCTGATAAATTATCAAGGTTTCCAGCGTAGGTCAATTTATCGACATTTATTATAAAGCAATCTGTATGCGCGAGCATAAATTTGATAAAATGGCTTCCTATAAATCCGGCTCCACCGGTGACTAATATTTTTTTCATTTCTTATATTAAAATTCGTAATCTCATAGATTCAAATATAATAAATATTCAATCAAATTGTTTTTTTATTATTCAAATTTCGAATATTTTTTTTTCATTAGGACTAATCTATTGTTATTTAAAACTCTTTTCATATATTTGAAACTATGAAAATAAGAAAAAAAGCAAATAGTATTTTAAATTCGACCATATTCAACAAAGTGATTATGGCGGTAACGGGCTTTATTTTATTAGCATTTATCACCGGTCATGCTTTAGGCAACCTGCAATTATATCTCGGGAAAGCCGCTTATAATACCTATGCTCACTTCTTACAAAAAGGAATAGGCGAATTGATTTGGTTTATTCGAATCACAATGATTGTGTCGGTTGTGCTTCATATATACACTTCTGTCAAGCTGAAATTTTTAAATCTCAGCGCAAAACCTGCGAAATATCAAGTTAAAAACTATATAAAATCTACAATTTATTCGCGAAATATGATTTATACCGGTATATTGATATTTTTATTTTTGGTTTACCATTTACTGCATTTCACGATTGGTACCATAATGCCTTCAGCTTATGGTCAGTATGAAAATTATGGTGTGATGAACCTGCAGATTCGTCAGGATGTTTACCAAATGGTAGTATTGGGTTTTTCGAATCTATGGGTTGCAATTTCGTATGTTTTGGCAGTCAGTTTTTTAGGATTCCACTTGACACATTCATTGGAAAGCGGTTTCCAAACGTTAGGATTTGGCGGGGATAAATTTACCCCTGTTGCGATTTACATCAGCCGAATTGTAGCTATCATCATCACTTTGATGTTTTTAGCAGCTCCGATCGGAGTGCTGTTCGGTCTGATAAAATAGAAATTTATGTTATTTGATAAATTGATTACCGCTTAGGGAAACGTGTGAAAATCACGTACGGTTGCGCCGCTGTATTGTAGTACTGCGCTATCTGAGGGGCTGTCACAAAATTCGATATTTAGACGACAAGCAGGGATGCTTGTCCCACCAAATTATATATTTTCAGGTGGGTTAATCATCCTTGATTGACATAAAATTTGAATATTTAAAGTTGTTCGACAGCACTGGTCACTGTCCGCTCGCGGATGGGAAGGCTGATAGCAAGGGTTGATAACAGAGTCAGAATACCTACCGGTAGTTTATTCAATGAGGGACACAAGGTGTGTCCTGAATCCGCGCTGAACGGATGCTTTGGAGAAACACTTCTAAAATCTGCTGTGAGCACTTCTTATTGCTGTCTCTCTACATTTGTTCTCGCTTGTTTGTATTATTAACTTTTTCAAACAAGGAGTATTTATGAAACCCTTATTATTAGCTATGCTTGCTTCATGCTTGCTAGCGGGCATACAACTTAATGCCCAAACCAATTTAAAATATTACCAATATTCGAAATCGAAGTCTTTCGATGTTGGAGTACAACCGCAATTTGTCTTCTACGACAAAACCACACAAAAAGCTCACGTATTTTGCATAGGTCAAGACCTGAATTACGATGGGATTAAAGACGATGTCGATTATTCACCGAGCTGGTGGACGATTGATATGGCGAATGGTGATAAAACCACTAAAATCCAAGATTTCCCTTTCGGTTCGTTCAACATGTTTTACTTCCGTCCAGCGGTTGACACAGCCAACAGAAAGATTTATATCCCAAGTTCCAACAAAGTTTTTGGTTTTGGACTGGACGATTTGACTCTTAAAGATTCAATTATCGCCCCAAGCATAATCGAAGGAATGACTTACGGATTCGGAGAATTTTTCTTGAGTGTCAACCCAACTTATGGAGCACCAGGGAAAGTTTTAGTTTATAAAGACGGGTTACTTTCAAAAGAAATCGAAGTGGGTGTGATGGCGCAAAATATTGCTGTTTATTCGAACAGCAAAACGCAAAAAGCAATCGCAGTTGTGAATATTGGCAATTACGGTGAAAACTCTTCCGTAAGCTTTATCGAATTCGCAGAAAATGACGAATATACAAAAACAGATGTTGAAATAGGTATAACAGCCAATTCGATTTATTCTAATGCCGGATATATTTATGTGGTCTGTAATTCAACTAATAACACATATAAGATAAATGCTGAGAATTACCAAATAGAGAAGATTCTACATTCTGCCACAACCGGTTGGGACGGACCTCGCCAGATGGCATTTAATAATGAATATGGATTTATCAGCGATTTTTCAGGCGATGTTCGGGTGATGGATTTGAATGAAGGCATTAAAGAAATCATTCACGTGAACGGGAAAATCGAAGGTGTCGCTATAGTATCTAATCAAAGCTTCCTTACCGCTGTGCAAATGAATGCTGATTATTCATCGAATAATGTAATAGAGCTATTCGAGAAAAGAGAATATAGTTTTGATGAATATAGCGAACACGGCAATATGTATGATTTTTGCCAAACCTGCGAAAAACCGCAAGCATTGGTTGCCGATGAATATGGAGAAATTTATGTTTTGTGTGTCGGCGATTCGGCAAAAGGAATTCTCCCAACGATTAGTAAAATTTCTACTGCATGGCCTTGTACATTACCCGGGCAAACACTTAGCGGTAAAATGAATAGCCAGGAAATATATAAATTTAATTCTTATGTTTTCCATAATCCTCCAACAATGTCAATTACGGGGAATAATATTCTTTATGTTTCTACTGATGAAAATGTTAAGGTGTTCAGTTTAGCAAATGGTGCCAAGTTAGTTGGCGAATATGACTTCCCTGCCGCATTTTATCTAAAATCAGGGAAATACTATGAAAAAGATTATTTTATCGCTCTGAACAAAGCGGGTTCGATAACTGTTATTGGTGATGAAACCAATATTGCTATGTCCGACAAGACTTTGATTGATGGTGTAATAACCAATGATTTTTCCAGCGGCGACGTGTCAGCCGCATTTATTTATAATGTCGATAACAAAGCCGATTTGGAGTTAATAGATAAAGGGAACCAAGAATATTTAATCGCATTAGGCAACGACGGCAGAATAATAGCTGATAACAATTTCCGTAGGATTTATTACTTCAATTATACAGATGTTTCTTCCGAAATACAATCTTATGATTTACCGACTATGAAATTAGAGAAAACTTTTAATTCAGGATTGGTCAGTAACAAATTTTCAAAACCGTTTTTCAGTCCTGAAACCATCGGTGTAGAAACCGGTAACAACAGTGAAACAATAGTCGTACCTTCAGAATTGGGCGATGTGCGGATTCTTGAATCAGGGCTATTGACTCGAATCATCCCTATGCCGTCCGGTGCAAAAGGTTATTTCGGAAATGATCGTTATTTTTACACGCTCCTGCCGGATATGAATTTAATCTGTATGTATGGTTTAGTTGCCGGTGCGGTTAAAGATAATGATAAAAATAATGAAATCAGTTTTAAACTTTATCCGAATCCGGCAAGTAGCTTTACTAAAATAGAATTATCAGAAAATATTGGTAAATCGAAGATAGAAGTTGTATCTATTACCGGCGAAGTTGTATTCAGTACTGAATTTTATGGCACAGCAGCGAATGTAAATCTTAATCAATTGAATATACCTGCTGGTTACTATAATGTAGTAATCTCTTCGGAAGGCAAAAAAGGTATTCAACCGCTTATATTTATAAAATAAGTATTTTGTACACAAAAGAATTTATTTCTAAAAAAATTGAGAATAATATAATTCGAACCAATGACTAAAAATCGTTGGTTCGCTTTTGTATTTAGCTTTTGAAAAATAATTTACAGCAATTCAAATTAATAGTAATAACTATTACATAGAATTTAATCATAAAACTCCTCAGGTAGCAAAGAAAATAAATCAGCTAAATTAAAATTATTTTTTTTTAATTAAGATTATTTATTTAATTTTAATGATAAATAAAAAACAATTTTCAAAAAACATTATTTTAAAATATATTTATAGGTACAATTAATGAAAAATCTATTACTTATTATTGCATTGGTTTTGTTGCTAACGCCGGCTAGTGCTTTATTCTCACAAACAATGGTTAGTACTGATCCACAACCAAAAAATGTCATATTAGAAGAATTTACAGGTATAAATTGTCAATTTTGCCCTGACGGACATAGAGTGGCAAATGAAATATCCGCCGCAAATCCTGGAAGAGTATTTATTGTAAACATACATGCAGGTAGTTATGCCGCACCACAATCAGGTCAACCAGATTATCGTACAACAGAAGGAAACCAAATAGAAGCGGCTTGCGGTCCTGATGGATATCCTAAAGGATCAATTAACCGTTCAACAACACCTTGGGCAACACCGGATAGAGCTAAATGGGTTTCAACGTCCAATACTATTATGTCACAAACATCCCCTGTTAATGTTGCTGTGAAATCTCAAATTAATTTCACAACAAGAGAATTAGTTACAGAAGTTGAATATTATTATACAAGCAAAAGCGCATCTGCAAATAATTATCTAACAGTTGTATTAACACAAAGCAATATATTGGGTCCACAAATAGATGGTGGAAATTTCAATCCAACAAATTGGTTTAACGGTTTATACAAACACAATCATGCTTTACGTATGGTATTATCATCTGGCGGAGCTTTTGGTGAAACAATAACTACAACCGAAGCCGGTACATTTGGTACAAAAAAATATACTACAGTACTTCCGGAACAAATCAACGGTATTGATGTAGTTCTATATAATCTGCAAGTAGTTGCTTTTGTTTCTGAATCACAATCAAATATCTATTCAGGTGCTGGTGTTGAAGTAGATTTTGACCATAGTTTAACAACTGATTTAGGGATGACAGATAAAACTGTTGCTCCAACTTCTCTTTGCTTCACAAATATCAATCCTAAAATTGAAGTAGTAAATAGTTCTACTAAAACAGTTACCTCCTTTGAAGTAAATGCTAAAATTAATGGTGTTGACAATAAAAAGGCTTTCGAAGGCACATTAGCCGCTGGCGAAAAAACAACAATCGATTGGGGTGATGTTGCTTTAAACCCAGTTGGTAACTATCAAATCGCATTTTCCGGATTTGGCAAAATAAATAATGGTGAAATTGCTGATGTTGACATGGCTAATGATGCGGCCACTTTAACTGGTTTAGGTTTTAAAGCAAAGAGCTTTTCAAGTTTCTTAGCTGGATTTGATAATGCAAGGGTACCTGTCAATATGGGTGTTGACTTAACACAAAATTCTCAAGTTGCACTATATAATAGTCCAGCATTGGGCGCAAATAATACAGCTGGTGCATTATTTTTCATATTGCTTTCTTCAGCAAATGTTAGTGGAAAACCGGCACATCTAATTTTCGGTGAAGCAGAATTATCAAAATTAAAATCACCTACTATTAGTTATTCGTATGCATATTCAGACGGTTCGCAAGGCGGCACAAAACCAACTGTTAAAGTTGATGTATCGGAAGATTGTGGTGTAACCTGGACAACAGTAAATACAACATCTCTAACCGAAACCGGTCAACCTGCACAAGCTGGTTATTATTATGTCCCGAAAAGCGCGGACTACAAAGTAGTTCCTGTTAGTTTGGCTAACTATAGTGATAAAGATGTACTTTTGAGATTGTCTGTAATACCTGGTACTAACGGTTTAGATATGTTTATTGATGAAATCACAGTAGCATCATCCACAGGTGTTAATGATGAAAACAATGAATTCAATATGCAAGTTTCTCCTAACCCAATTGCATCATCATCAGTATTTACTTATACAATTAATGACCTAAGCAACATATCTATCAATATGGTTGACGTTTTAGGAAATACTGTTCGCGAATTGGCAACAGGTTTTGTATCACAAGGTAATTATTCAGTTAATTTGAACGCTCAAGGTTTAGCAAGTGGAACTTATTATATTATCGCTAATATAAATGACAAAACAGCTACTATTCCTGTAGTTATTAATAAATAATATATTTACTATACAAAATAGTATATAATTAGGAAGTGCCTGCTTAGCAGGCGCTTTTTTTTATTCAAAAATGATGAGTATTTTTGAACATTGTATGAAAGAAATTGTGATTTAATCAGTCAATATGACGTAGTAATTCGGATTTTTATGAAAAAGTATTTATATATATATATTATTATATTGTTTGTTTCTTGTATGAGGTTATCGGCGGATTCCCCACGGAAGTATATTTTTGAATCATTCACCAATACATTCAGCGAACTCTGCGCCGAGGCAAACCAGAATATATATTATTTATTGGATAGGTACCCTGAAAATATTATTCCGATAACTTACCACACAAAATTACCCAACGAAAATGATTTCTTTTATCAAAACAATAAGGATATAGCAAGCGACCGTCTAAATTTTTATTCCAAGATTAACACTTTTCCGGGTGTGCCTTATTGCATAGTAAACGGAAATTCGTGGTTTGGAAATCCTAACATTCAAAACCAAACAAAACGCAATTTAGATAAATTGAGTTCATCCGTTTCTCCGATTACCATTGATGTTTCGATGACGAAAAAGAATTCCGAATATGACGTGGAGGTTTTGATTAACTCGAGCGAAGATATGGGGAAAAAGCACTTATTTGTCATATTGATGGAATATCAATATACTAAATCGGAAGTGCCATTAGGTGCTATAGGTAACGGCGAAATAAAGTTCAAATGGATAGCGCGCAAAATGCTAACGTCCAAATACGGTGACGAGATAAATATAACTAAGAACAATTATATTCATTTTTCTGAAAACGTAACGCATGAAGAATTAATGAAGTATAATAATCTTTATGCTGTAGCCTTTGTACAAGATAGTGCTACAGGTGAAATTCTTCAAGCCAATACTAATTTTAAATCTTTCCCATGTGTTATTGAACCCATAAATGGATCTCTATATAGAACAATTGACCCGAATTCTTACGATAAAATCACATTTCAATTATCAAATCCAAATGATTTTGACGTGGATTATTCAATTTATGCATACTCCGATAACGAGAATCTGATTGCTAGTACCGATACTCCGGTTGTCAATATTCGCGCCGGTCGAACAGAAGAAGTATCAATAAACATACGATCCAATGATAAATCATTTTTCGCAAAAGTTCAATTAAAAGTAGTTCCTATTCTAAAAGAACTACCAAAATATTACGGAGTCAAAGAAGAGGTTTTTTATTCGGTCTATTATCTTTCCAATAATGCAAAATTTGCTACAATTTATATGTCGGATTACTCGATTTCAAAAGTAGCGGATGCTGTGAAAAGCTTAGGAGATTACTACTCACATTGGGTTTTTATGTCGAGCGATATTTATTTGGCAGGTTATTCAGAAAAGTTATTTGATGTTCTCTATATGCTTGTTCATCCTGATAATTCCATTGATTATTCCACCGAGGAGAAGCAAGTAGAAATTGCGGTAAAACATATTGAAAACAACAAAAATGTTATTATAACTTCACCGGCGTCGTTATCGGTTTTATCCGGGAAGCATATAAATAAGAATAAATTTCCTGCGGAAAATCTAAAAACACTGTTCAATAATTATATTGGAATAAATTTAAATTCCAATATAATTATTGATATAAATTCTTCTGATACAGCTTATGTTTGCGGAATTCCGAATAATAATTTAAGTAAGAACCTTGATACTGTTGGTATTCAATATAATTATCCGGAATTAAGTACGTATGATTTAATAAACAACCTCAATGATAGTACTGCTATACCATTTATAAGCTATTCAAATAGTTTGGGAAGTAATAATGTTGCAGTGTCCGCCCAATATAATTCTTCCAAAATAGTGTATATGGGTATTGGATTTGAACAATTTACACAGACAGCTCAAATCGCTCAATCTCTTGAAAATATAATGATTTGGTTTGGTGCTGAGCGGTATTCAAAGATTTTGGAGGTAGCAACTGTCGAGTTCAATTTCATTGCCGAGGTCGGGGATACTACATCAAAATCTCTGGTTATAAAAAACATTGGCTCGGAGGATATTAGAATTCAAAACATATACTTCACCCAAGAACCTTATGGATTTCTAATAAATCCGGCTCCATTTATTGGATATACTATTAAATCGGGAGATTCAATAGTAATGAATATGGATTTTATCCCTAAAGTTGATATGAATGTTGAAACACAAATGGTTATTGATAATGAATCAACCAATATTCCTGAAATTAAAATCAGTTTGTTTGGTTATTCTTATGTTTCTGTGACCGATCCAAAGGAAAGATCTGTACACATATTCCCAAATCCTGCAGAGGATTTTATAACGATAACGCTATACGGCATCAATCCCAAGCTTAAGCGTGGGGTTGATGACAGCCAAGAAATCCTCATTTACAATATGCTCGGTGAATTGGTTAAAACAGTAGGGACAGGTCGTGACCTGTCCGTTAGGGTAAATATTTCCGATCTACCAAAAGGAATGTATATTCTGAATGTGGGCGGAGAAATGCTGAAGTTTGTAAAGATGTAAATGAGTTTGTAAAGTTCATAAAGTTCATAAAGTTCATAAAAATTGTAAAGATTGTAAAGATTGTAAAGAGAAGAAGATAAGATGGAGTCCAACTGTTAGTTGGGCTCCATCTGTATGTAACATCGGTGTCGTGATTCCACCACAAGACATATTTTTCTACAAACATTTGACCTCTGACGAGGTCATTTATTTTTCTTCATTAACAATTTACAATTTACAATTAACCATTGACCATTGACCATTATTTTCGCGTCTTTGCGGTGAATTCTTCCTTCTTCTCATTTTCAACTTTCAACTTTCAATTTTCAATTGATTACACTTGTGCGAATTTAATCGCTTCCACATCCCACTTTGGTGCCTTGTCAATCAAATCCAGTACTTCGTCGGGGTTTTTGGCGACTTGCCACATCTCTGAGTGCTTTGGTCTTAAAAACCTCTCTGCGATGATTTTATCGAGCATTGCGAGCAATGGATCATAAAACCCATTGATGTTCAAAATAACTATCGGTTTTGTGAAAAATCCCAATTGTTTCCAAGTGATTATCTCCATCAATTCCTCTAATGTACCTACTCCGCCGGGAAGCGCAATCACAGCATCTGTATCCTCGACTAATTTTGTTTTGCGGGTGTGCATCGAATCCACCACGTGGAGATATGTTAAACCTGTATGACCCAACTCAATTGTGTTTAGAAAATCAGGAATTATACCGATTATTTTCCCTTTGTTCTCCAAAATCGAATCCGCCATAGCACCCATCAATCCCAATCTGCCGCCTCCATAAACGCAAGTAATATGGTTTTCTGCTAAGATTTTTCCCAAGCTCTTTGCCGCATCAAAAAAGTAGGGTTCAATTTTACTTGAGCTTGCCGCGTAAACTGTGATTTTCTTCAAATTTCTATTTTTATGCACTTTTTCATCTTTAAATATTTTTTCTGAGTTTACATCGGAGCAAGCGCGCGAATTTGTAAAAGCAATGCTATGTTTCAAAGCCTCGATAGATTTATTTATCATTTTGTCTAATCCTTCCTGCTCATCACTTGTAAATTCTGATAGTACATAATCCACCATATCACCCGGTTTGAAATTTTTGCCGATACCACAGCGCAAGCGGCCGAACCCATCATCTTTCAGATGCTCCATTATTGATGCAACACCATTATGCCCGCCATCGGAACCGCCGAATTTCAGATGGATTTTCCCAATATCGAAATTGTATTCATCCACTATTGCAATCACATCGCTAATAGCAATCTGATGTTTCGTCATGATTTTCTTAACCGCTTCACCTGAATTATTCATAAAAGTATCGGGTTTGCAAAGCAAAACAACTTCACCGCGATGCCGAACCTCGGCAACCCAATAAATCCCGTGTTCGGCTTTCCATTCGGCTTTAGCTGATTCAACCCATTTATCGACCACCATACGCCCGATATTATGGCGTGTATTGGCATATTTTTGTCCGGGATTGCCCAATCCAACTATTAATTTTTTGTATTTTGACATAAACTTTATCGTATTTCATTTTATAATTATTCAAAAATAGAATATTTTAGGTAATTTTGTAAATATTATTTGAATACGGATGAATTATGAAAAGTTATAATAAACTGATAGATGTTCTTAATACTAAGAAAACAATGCTATGCGTGGGTTTGGATACCGACATAAAAAAATTACCGGAATCGATAGAAAAATCTACTGATGGAATATATAGTTTCAACAAAGCAATTATCGACGCGACCAAGGATATAGCCGCGTCATATAAAATAAATACCGCTTTTTACGAACAATACGGTGTGAAGGGCTGGGATATATTAAAACGGACAATTGAGTTGATACCGGAAGATATATTTTTGATTATGGACGCTAAACGCGGTGATATCGGAAACACTTCGGCGGCTTACGCAAAAGCTTTTTTCGAGGATATGCGGGCTGATGCACTGACTGTTGCTCCGTATATGGGAAGCGATTCGATAAAACCATTTTTGGAATACACCGATAAATTTGTCTTCCTTTTGGCTCTTACTTCGAATGCCGGTTCGTTCGATTTCCAGCGCATTATTTCAGCCGGCAAACCGATGTATAAACATGTAACTGACGTTTCATCTACTTGGGCTAACAAAACAAATTTGGGTTATGTGGTTGGTGCCACACATCCCGGTGAGTTGGGTGAGCTGAGAGCGGAACATCCTGACCGTGTATTTTTAATACCCGGTGTTGGTGCTCAGGGCGGTGATATCGAAGCTGTATTAGCCGCAAATAAAGGTGTACCATCGTTAATAAACGTGTCCCGCGGGATTATCTATGCGTCTTCAGGTGAGGATTTCGCCACAGCCGCAAAAGAGCAAGCCGCATATTACGCGGGAAAGTTTTAGCAGAGAGGTTACATGCAAGGTCTTTTTTTTGGGTTTAGATGGGTTCTACTTTCGAAATTGGAGTCCATCTGTCGTTCATGGAAAAGTGAAAGTTGAAAGTTGAAAATGAGAAGAAGAATTCATTGCAAAGACGCGAAAATAATGGTCAATGGTTAATAGTAAATTGTTAATGCGAAAAAAAATGACCTCTTCAAAGGTCAAATATTTGTAGAAAAATGAGTTCGGTTTGTGATGCACGACTCCGGCCGGTGTCGAATATCCATAAACAAATTTATTTCTATAATAATTCCATCCTTTCAGGATTGAAGAAATATTCCGCAACTACGTTGCTCAGACTGCAACCTAATCTCGATTTCTATTGATATAGCACAGCTACGCTGTTCAATCATTTCGCTATATAGCACAGCTATGCTGTTCAACAACTTTATGGAGGACAAGGGTGCGATGCTCCGCCACAGGTTTCACCCGCGGTTATTGAGATTAAGCTCTTTCAGAGCTAAGAACCAAACAATATTTCTATCATATTCCACTAATCTCGGTTCAGATTTTCTCTTACTTTCTCAAAACGACAAATTTACCCATTACTTGGTCGGTATTATATTTTACTGTGAAAATATGGACACCGTTAGCAATGTCGTCCGGTACGTTGGTCCATTGTGCGGTTAGATTAGTGTTAGCTACCCCGACAGGGATTTCTAAAGAATATAGCGGCAACATGGCTGTTGAATAAACTGTCAGTAAAACCATTTCGTTCAATTTTGCCGTTTTAGGAATAGGGAAATAAATTGCAGATTCTTTACGGGGGTCATAAGGATTAGGAAAAGCCACAGTCATACGATGGGTTAATGTTCCCGGGTGAACATAAATATGCGGGATTATTAAATCATCTTCGGATTCGAAATTGAAATATAATTCGAGCGGTTCAATATACTCGGAATGGGGTTGTTCGAAGTTCGAAACCGAAATAGTGTATTCTTTCGATAAACCGGAGTTTAAGCTTGCGCCCGCCAAATCGCAATTTGTTAATATAGCGTCAATCGTATCGTTTGTTTGTATCTCACTTCTTAGGAAATTAAACCTATATCCGCGAAATTCAAAAGGCAACATCAAATACGATTCGCCTTTTTCAGGTTCCGAATAAGTCAACGTTTTGAAAAACTTCAAAGTATCCATTTGAGCGGCTTTTTGGAAATACTGTCCTTTTTTTGCGCGCGAACCGGTATAGTAGAGCCAATCCATAAATTCATACCAGAACTTCTTTATTGTTGTTCCATTTTTGCGCAATGTACTATCCAAAGCATAGAAATAGGGGATACCATCATAAGCTAAATCCCAAATATCTTTTATTGCTCCATCACCATATTTTGCGTAAAGGCAATGGAATAATATGCTATAGCAATAACCATTGTAAGTTCCATCCACTCCCAAAGGCATATTTTCGGGATTGCTTAAAAGTAAGTTGGCATATTGAAGGTAATCTGTAACCTCTGGAAACAAGCGATACTCATAGAAAGTAGAAGTCATTTCTACAAAAGTTCCTTGTGCCTGAGGAGCTAAACCATAAAAATTCTGAACAGCGTGGTGTAATTCGTGGGCTAAAGTAATTTTAAGAGCATTAATACCGGTAGTATAAAAGGCAGGTTGATACTTTCCCGACCTTGATTTCATAGTATCGGTAGGACTAAAGTTATTGTCTATTATGGAATATGAATAAGACCGCGGAAATGTTCGATGTGGTAAGATTTCACCATCAGAATAGGAATTATAACCATAAATTCCCCCTCTGTCAAAATCATCGTAGTTGCCTAAATCCCATAGATAAATATCGTAGGCTTTACTTCCGCCGCCTCCGGTATCAAGTGCAAAATTCATATACCCTAATTGTCGTGTATAAAAATCTTGAACATAATCGCAGTAATATATTACGGAATCTAAATAATCGGGAGTGCCGTTATTGTTCAAATCCACTAGAGAAATAGCGTTGGGACCTTCAATATTATAGTGAATTCTGAAGTTGCCGGATTTGGAATCGATGAAGTGTGTTGTGGATGGTCTTAAAGTAATTGAATCATAATCAATAGAGCGGAGCAAACTATTCCCTGATTTTTTATCAAGTTCTTTCGGACTATAAGCCATTGCATTTACTTTGTCAGCCAAAGCAGATGTATTAGATAAAATTAGTGTAGCAAAAAATAAAACAAATAAACTAATAAAAGCGGGAAATCGCATTACCTCATCATTTCCTTAATCATACCCCAAGTTTTTCTAATATTACTGGTTTTATGAATTACGTTGATAGGGTCTGTGTAATCGAAACTACTGCTCGATTTGATAATTTTTATTCTATAATAGTATTCGTTTTCTTTTTGTAATGATGCAGAACTTTTATTTGTGCTTTCTTTATACGCAGTTCTGTCGACAAATTCATAGCTTCCGGGTTTGCCTTTAGCTTTTACATTGTCCACTTTTACATATCCGCCATACATAGTAATAGAGCGCTCGATATCGAAATCAGTCAAATTGCTTTCGTCGTTAGTTTTCCATTTCAGAGTAACAACCTGATTATCTGAAGAAGCAGAAAAATTGTAAATAATACTTTCTGCCGAGAGAGCTATCGCTGTAATAGCAATAATTCCAATCAATAATAATACAGTCTTTTTCATCATTTTTGCCAAAATATTTTTTTAAAAGCCAATTGTTAATAATATTATAACAAATATAAATCTTATTAGTTACAAATTTAATAATATTTTTTAAATAAACTAATAATTTCTTCCATTTTTGTTCCGCGGGACCCTTTTACCAATACACAGTCACCACCGGACACAATCTTACTTAAATATATAAATAACTGATCTTTACTACTATAATACCTAATGTTTTCAGTATTCTTCATAGTATAAAAAGCTTGTTCAAATTCCTTGCCAAAAAGTATAATTGTATTAGCAACATTTTGAGCTAATTTTATAACAGCTACATGTTCTTCGATAGAAGAATCTCCGAGCTCAAGCATATCGCCAAAAACAGCGATTTTTTGACCGGTAGAAGCAATGTTATCCAAACTTTCTATAGCGGCCGCCATAGAAGAAGGATTGGCGTTATAGCAATCATTAATCAAATATATTCCGCCAACTTTTTCAACAAGCATTCGCCCATAACCTTTAGATTCTTTTGGCGAATATTTGCTGAGACCTATGGCGATTTGGGAATCTGTCAAACCAAAAGCAAAACCTATAGCGGCGGCACCAAGAGCGTTGAAACTGCTGTGTTTGCCATAGCATTTCATTTCACAATGAACTTCACGATCGTTGTAATAAATATCTAATGTTGGGTTGAGAACTTCATTAAGGGTAATTACTCCGCGAACTTCGGCCTCGTTTGTAGTGCCAAAAGTGGTGTAATTAGGCAATATTTCAGTATATTTCAACAAACGAGCATCGTCCGAATTGATGAAAGCTGTACCTTTTCTATATAGTTTGGCAAATAAAGTTGTTTCCTCTAATTCTACGCCATCCAAATCAATGAGCTGTTCCAAGTGTTCTTTACCGATATTTGTAATTATTCCGTAATTCGGTAAAACCATATCGGTAAGCAATGCTATTTCACCGGGCATATTAGTTCCGATTTCCAATACAGCAACATTGTACGACGAATCCAATGAAAGAAGCATTAATGGTACGCCCAATTGATTGTTATAATTCGCATAAGTTTTCAAAACATTGAATTTAACAGCTAAAACGGAGGAAATCATTTCTTTGCTTGTTGTTTTGCCGTTCGATCCTGCAACAGCTATAATAGGAATATCGAAGCGTAATCGATGGTGCAAAGCAAGTTTTCCGAGAGCTTGAATTGTATTATCTACAATAATAAATCGTTTTTCCGGAAAATTCAGATAGTTTTTTGAGTACCATTCTTTTGTTACCATTACAGCTTTAGCACCCGATGCGAAAGCTTTGGCTACAAAGGCATGTCCATCGGATTTGTCGCCTTTAAGAGCAACAAACAATGAACCGGATTTTACTTCACGGGAATCAATTTTAACACTTCTAACATAAAAATCTGCTTCAGAGTTGACTATAGCGTCTTCTCCGAAAATACTTATCAATTCAGTTTTGCTGAATTTTGCTTTGTTTTCAATCATTTTATCTTTCCGAAATAATTACGATTTTCTTTTCTTCTTTTTCAAACCAATTATCACCCACGGCAACAATTTGTTTTACGTCGAATTTATACTTAGGATATTTGTTCTCAGCAACTTTAATCTCATAATCCAGATCTCCGCCTTTCAAAAAGACAAATTTCCCGCTATATTTCAATAGGGGATTAGTCCATTCTAAAAGTTTTTCGATTTGGGCTACAGCGCGTGCAAAAATAAAATCGAAATATCCAATATATTTTTTTGTGTTTTGCAAATCTTCTGCCCTAATACATAAGGCTTCAATTTTCTTTAATCCAGTATGCTGAGACATCATTTCAGCAATTTTTAATTTTTTCTTAATGGAGTCAACCAAAAGCATGCTAATCTCAGGATTAGCGATTTTTATAGGTATTCCTGGCAGACCGCCACCGGTGCCTACGTCCAGGCATTTGGCTTTCTGTGGAAAATCAATATATTTACAAACTATTAATGAATGGAAAATGTGGTGCAAAGCAATATTTTCTTCATCTTGTCTGGAAATGAGATTGAGTTGTTTATTCCAATACAAGAGCTCTTTTTGATAACGAAGAATCTGGTTTAGTTGTTCTTCTTCCATAACGATTCCGTTAGCGGAGCACATTGTCCAAAATACTGTTAATTCCATGTAATATTTTCGTCTATTAATTTACGTTTAATCATGATTTTTTGAATAATTCTTTTCGCGGCTAATCTTGCTTTTTCTGAATCAGATTCTTTGCCATAGCTCAGATTGACAGCAAAAAAGCACGGTACCGATTTATATTCAATCCATCCTATATACCAAATAACTCTATGTACGTGAGATACTGCCAACTTAGTTCTTAAAACACGAATATCGTCGCGATAATTGACCATAATATCTTTAATATCTTTAATATGCTTCTTTTCGAACGGCAAATCTTCTTCGTATAATCTCTTTAAAAATTCTATCTGTTGATTAGCACTGATTTCGAAACTTCCGTCAGTCCAAAAAGTTTCTACGTCACCGACACGGTTCATAGTACCATAGCAATCAATGCTGTCAACATAACTCGTCATTTGTTTGCCGCCAATAATTCGAGCCATTTCTTTATAGAACCATGGGCAAGAATTTTTGTAAGCAGACACCATATTTTGGTCCTTATTCCATAGAGTATCCTCTAATTTGATTCCGGGCCAAATTAACGTATCATTATTGACGGTTTTAATCGCTTTTGCTTGTAAAGTAATCAAAGAATTTAATATATCGAATGTTTCGGCGGGTGAATACTTCCAAAAGCATCTATTTCGGTTGAAATAGAGCGTCTGGTCACTCTTAGGATAATTGACAATAGCGCAACCGCGGAAGCCTTCTGTTTCGAAGTATTCTTTCCACTCGGGCATTTCTCTCGAAGGCTGAGAACAACCTGCAAAGAGTACTGATATGACGAATAGCAAAAAAATATTTTTCATTTTCAAAATGCAATAATTTATTAATACAAAATTATAATAAAAAAGGCTTTTCTGCCAAAAATTTGGAGAAAAGCCGCAAGCGGAGTCAGAATAATACTATATTATATTATTAATTTTCCGAGTATACGGAAACTTGCTTTTTAAATTTGCCTTTATCTTCGAATTTTACATGGCCGTCAATTAATGCGAAAATAGTATAATCTTTTCCAAGACCTACGTTATTTCCAGGATGGAATTTTGTACCACATTGACGTATTAAAATATTTCCGGCTGTTACTAGCTCTCCACCAAAACGTTTTACACCGCGACGTTGTGATTGCGAATCGCGTCCGTTTTTAGTCGAGCCCATACCTTTCTTGTGAGCCATTTCAATAATCCTTATATTATATATTTATATCCGTGATTGTAATCTGGGTATAGCTTTGGCGATGCCCGTTTAATTTTCTATGACCTTTACGGCGTTTTTTGTGAAAAATCAAAATTTTCTTATCTCTGCCGTGTTCTACGATGGTAGCTTTAACGGAACCTTCCAAATATGGAGTGCCGATAGTTACATTCTCGCCTTCCGTGGTAAGCAAGATTTTATCGAAGGTAACTACATCACCCGGATTGCCGTCTAACAAAGGCACATTGTATGAATCGCCTTTTGTTACTTCCATTTGCCCGCCGGCTATTTCTACTACTATATTCATTATATCCTCTATAACAACTTTTTCAGTTTGCATAAAATTTGAATAACAAAATTATGACTTTTTTTTGTAATATACAAGAAATATTTTACAAATTTAATTAAATTCGTAAAATGTCGATTTTATTTAACAAATTATTTGTTTAATCAAAGTGTTTTCTTTAATTTTACTAATATATTATAATGTATTTTTCAAATAATTATTCTAAGGAACGTTAATGGAACATATTGAACAAAATTCTACATTAGAAAAAGCCCTTTTCTACCCACAATTGGACAAATTGGCTTCAGATATGAAATTCATATCTATAGTATCGATTATTTTTGCCGCAATAGCAAGTATTGCTATTGTTACTGTACCGGTTACAATTCTTCAAATTATTGCCGCTATTAAATTAAGAAATGCCGCTGATGATATCAAAAAGTACATCAAAGAAGAAGATTTTGCACACATGAAAGAAGCTTGGCTGAGCATAGGCAAGTATATGAATATAGTAAAAATATTGTTGATTATCAATATCGTGTTATTCGTCGTTTGTATGATTGCTTGCTTTTTTTCATGCCGTTTTATGGGACCTGGCATGATGGGTCCTGGGATGATGATGCATTGTATGTAACACGGAGTTATGAATTATAAGTTATGAGTTATGAATATGAGGGCGAACGGTTGTTTGCCCTTTTTTTAACTAGGATTTTTGGGATTTGAGGATGTAAAAAAGTGCCGAAGGCACGAAATATCGCTAGAAAAGACAAATGATTATTTAGGAAAGTCCCATCGGGACGAAATGAATATTCTGAATTTGGATTAAAGGATTTGAGGATTGCAGGATGCATTATTCCAAGCGTATTTAAAAAAACGCGCCACGCTTTTGGCTATTTCGCACATTTTGTTTAATTTAGACTTGGATTTCTGTTGTATAATGCAATTTTGCAGGTGATGAATGAAATATGAAAGAATAAGAACATGGGAAATGAAGGCAGACAGGTCGCGACCTATCCCTACAGCGCACAGTTTCTATTCAAATTGCCAGCGCATTCTTGACCGTGGCTACACAGGACACGAGCACTTGCTCGACCACGACATAATCAACATGAATGGGCGCATCTACGACCCAATCACCGCCCAGTTCATGCAAGCGGACAACTATATCCAATCTCCTGAGGATTTTATTAGCTACAACCGCTATGCTTATTGTTTATACAATCCATTCAAATATACTGATCCGAGCGGAGAAGATCCAGTTTATTTATGGGATGCTGTGCATAATATGTGGGCTTATATTCCTGATGACGATCGGGTTTATGGTGATCGTCATTCATTTGTTAGCGGTGGATATACTTTATCATATATTAATACAGAGACTGATTATGGTTTTGGTGGTACTATTGCAAACAACTCTGAAGGTCTTACCAGTAATTGGAGTGGTGGCAGTAGTCAATATGGCTGTGGGGCAACTTATACACGCGAATACGCAAAGGCAACACTTGGAAAACTGTGGGCAGATCCAATTAAACACATAGATATTCCACTACCACCGAAAGGTCCAATAAAAGTAAGTCAGGATTTCTTTGGCGAGCAATCTATTACTCCTAATAATCCGGAATTAGATTTCTATTTGGCAGTTTCAATGGCAGGTGATGCACTATTATTTACTAAATGGCTTCTAAGTGATATTTTAGAGGCGGCAGCATCTAGAGCTTTGGGAAGGGAAAGTGCTAGATTAGCCGACGAAATAGGAGAATGGTTAGGGAAAGGTGCAACTAAGCACTTTAATAAAGCAA
>JBAXXL010000032.1:0-49135 GCA_037127915.1 bacterium | reverse complement strand
CATATATATATATGTACATTTATTCGCCGACCATAACGAATGCACCCCAAAAGTAAGGTTCGGGGAATTGTTTGCGGACTTCCTGTTGTGCATTGCTGAATGCCTCACGTTTTGTCTTACCGGTTACCCAATTACTGTAAAAACTACTCATTAGTTTTTGTGTGGCGTCATCATTGACTGCCCAAAGTGACATTATAACTGTCTTTGCACCTGCCTGCTGAAAAGCTCTGCGGAGTCCGAAAACTCCTTCGCCGTTCTTGACATCACCCAAACCTGTTTCGCAAGCTGAAAGTACTACTAACTCGGTTTTGTCCAAATCCAGGTTCATTGCTTCATAAGCTGTAAGTAATCCGTTTTCATCTCCTGCTGGCTTTGTTGAATCCGATTTGATATAATTATCTGCTCCGGTAAAAAATAATCCTGAGCGGAGTAGGGGGTTATCTACAACTTTTTTAGTCTCAAATCCAAATGTTTCCTTATTTTCTAAATTTACATCTTCAAGAAACATTCCGTGGGTAGCAATATGAAGTATCCTTGGGCTATTTGCTGATTTAACGGCTGTTTTGAGTGCCATATTACCAAGATAGCTGTTTACTACCCAATTTCTTCCTTTAAGGAATTTTTCAATAACTTTTATTTCCTTTTCCGTTCCTGGTAGTTTGGTTAATTCAATGCCTCTTGTGCTTGCCAATAATTCATAATTAGCTTCTTTATCAATCTGACCTCTCATTTTCTTTGTTCCCTCTCTAACCAGAGACTCAGATAATGCAAAGTTTGGGTTGCCAATTAATATAGCACTATTATATATATTGCTTTCTTGTTGGGATTTATAATATCCCATTAATAAGTCCTTTGTACTGTTCACTTGCTGGATATCTTGTTCATCAAGCAAGAATTTTCCGGAAGGCATCAGTAGTGTCGCCGGATTCAGTTTGTTATAAATGCCGTCAGCCGAAAAATATATTTTTTTATATCCTTTTAATTTGTCTTCGAGTTTTTCCCAATATCTGCTGTATGAAAGTTTGTCTTCAATTTTAGCGTTTATCTTAATCCTATAATCTGTATAATATTCATTTTCAAGTTCTTTGCCATTTTCAAGAACCACTATATCAGGATGCTCTTCCGTTGCCTCAGTAACAATTAGAAAAGCATAGTAAATTGTGTCGGTGAATCTATCCTTTTTAGTATATCTGAATCTTAATACTTCTACTGCGGCTTCGTCCGGTTTTAAAACAGCTTGGATTGTTCTCCAAGTTACTTTTTTCTTATCATAACTTTGGGCATACAATTCCGATTTTAAGCTAAGATCTTTCTCGAGTTCATTTGTAATCTCTTCAATAGAATCAACATTGAAGCCTTTATTCTTTCGAGAATCTTCCGTCATTGAATATAACTTTACCAGTAATTCCTTTTTATCTGTAAATTCCTTGTACTTATCAATCAGCTCTAAATCATTCGAATTCATTATTCTTTTCTTTATTTTGCTTGTTGAATTGAATAGCAGAGCTTTGGTGTATAACTGCATATCATACATATTGCAGGTTATTAACGGATTTTCTGGAAATCTTTTAACACCAAAGCTATTGAAAGTTTCAAATGTATAGCTTACAGTATTCCAAAAGAACTTTTTTTCATTTTCGGATAATGAAGGGAAATAGCTGTTCAGCATGTTTTTGTTAACTTCAATAGCTTCTATATATAAAGGTTCAGCTTGGATATAATCCCCTTGTTTTTCGTAAAAGTTTGCCATATTATAAATGCTGCTAGCTAAATCTGGATGGTCGCCTTTGAATAAACGTCTATACATTTCCAATGCTTCTTTGTACAAGGATTCAGCTTGTTTGTAATCACCAATATTTTTGTAAAACAATGCCATATTATTTATGCTATTAGCTAAACTGGGATGGTCGCCCTTGAATAAACGTCTTCTCATCTCTAGTGCTTCTTTTAACAGAGGTTCAGCTTGTTTATAATCACCAATTGCTTGGTAAAACATTGCCATATTATTTATACCTGCAGCTAAATCGGGATGGTCACCTTTGAAAATACGTCTACACATCTCAAGAGCTTCTTTATACAATGGCTCAGCCTGCTGATAATCGCCTCTGTCATAGTAAAAAATAGCCGTATTATTAATACCGAGAGCTAGATTAGGATGATCTGCTTTGAACAACCGTCTCTTCATCTTGAGTGCTTCTTTGAACAACGGTTCTGCCTTATTATAATCGCCTATGTTTTTATAGAAAACAGCCATATTATTTATACCTGTAGCTAAATCGGGATGGTCACCTTTGAAAATACGTCTATACATCTCAAGAGCTTCTTTATACAACGGCTCAGCCTGCTGATAATCCCCGCTAACATAAAAGAAAACAGCCATATTACTAATGCCTTCAGCTAAACTTGGATGGTCAACTTTGAATAGACGCCTTCTCATTTCAAGACCTTCTCTAAATAAAGGTTCAGCCTGATTGTAATCGCCGATGGCTTTGTAAAATCCTGCAAAATTGTTAATGCTTATAGCTAAACCGGGATGGTCTTCTTTGAAGATTCTTCTGCAAATCGACAGTCGAATATCACCATAATAAATAGCTGAGTCGAGCTTACCAAGATAGTAAAAGAGTTCAGAAACAGTGCCAACTGTAGATACATAATTTGTATCATTCTGCCCGAATTCTTTTTCAGCAATTGGAAGAGTCTTCTGTGCCCACACTAAGGCAGTTTGGTAGTCGCCTGTCTCCTGATAGAACTTTGTACTATCCATCATTTCTTTCCAGCTCTGGCTATAACCAATAAGCAATGACGAATTAAGAATTACGAATATAATAAGCGATTTGATAATGAGATTTTTCATAGATTTTAAGCTAGTTTTGACAAAAACAGAAATACTTTGAAATAAACATACATTTTGTATTGTTACTTATCTTTTTTTAAAAAAAAACAGCCTTCCACTCAATTTAAAGTGGAAGGCTATTTAATTATTCTTTAATTTTATCAATTATACTGAATAACATTACAGTTGAGTTGTCCAGCTTCCAGATATATGATTCGTTGGGCTTCAATCCGATTTCGGCAGGGTTCAGTAATAGTTGGTTTTTCCCGCTGACGGAATTTGTGGAAATCTGCTTCATATCCATATCGTACAGACTAAGATTTTTTTTATTTGTGCCTTCCCAAGTGAAAATAATTGGGATATCATAGTAGAGAATAGCATTATTGGGTGGTTCTTCTGTTTCGATATTTCTCGACTTAGCACAGGTCTGGTAATAAGTAAATTGTTCGCCTTTATCAGAATTCTTTTTTGTAGTTTCCACAATTTGTAGGGAATAAGTAGAGTTCTTTTCTGTATTTTTCAGAATTCTAACATTGTTTGATGTGATTTGGATAGCAATATCATCATTTTCAGAAAGGTATATCTTATCACCTTTATATAGTTTGCTGATATTTTTGACGGTAGGATTAATACTTTTTGTTTTTCCATTCTGTATCAGCTTGCATTCTGTGCATTGTTTGATGATAATGGCATCATAATTTTGTGCTGAAATATAGACTGTAGAACAAATTAGGATAAGGATTAAAGCAAATGCTTTCATAATAATTACTCCTGAATTAATTTATTTTGTTTATGCTGTTTTTTCCCTTTTTCGGCAAGCATATCCTCGAAGCCGGACACAAATCTGTGAACAGCAATACCAAGGATAATAAAAACTACATTAAGTAGCGTACCGTAGGATGAAAAAATATAATAAGTAAGGAAGTATAATGGAACACCCAATACGAGCAGAAGAATGAATTCTGCGGCAACTGAGTGTATGTGTAAAAATAAATAGGCGGCTAATATGATTGTAAGAAGTTCTATTAGTATTATCCAGAATTTATTTAATAGATTTACCTGACCGATAAACATTGTATTGAGAGAATTTCCAATTATATAAAATCCTGCCATCTCACCAATAGGTGTCATGTAAATGTCTCCTTTTTGTCTGCTTGAATTCCCAATAATTACGATTTTGTTATTTAACAGTTTATTCTTTTGAAATGAGTTGAGAATATCATTTGGAGAATTTATACCTGTAAATTCCATCGGCGAGTAACGAATATCAATTCCGGATTTATTACCTTTGTCCATATTTCCTGTTAAAATTGAATCACTATTCATAGAATATATAGGAGGTTGTAATGCATATCTGATTCTGCTTGAAAAAATATTTAGGCTGAATTTTTGATTTTTCATTTCATTTTCAGCTTTTAATCCAAATTCTTTTTCAACAATTTCAGAATTTAGCTTTTTTCCATGGAAACCGTTGTAAACACAATAGGCAAGAATTGGGATATTCCATATTGTATCTTGGTCGCGTGTAATTTGGTAGTCATTAGCATAACGTATAGCGCGGTCCATGGCTTCTGTTGAAATAATGGGCGAACCGATGTAAATATTCGGATTGTTCTGATTGATTCTATCAATAAAGCTGAGCTTCAGTTCATTGTTTAGAGTAAATTCTGTAGGTAGGATAATCTTTGTCTTAGATTTGCCAGATAAAACTTTCTGCTTAAAACTATTAAAGAAATTAATAATGCTATCATCCATTTCTTGAGGATTTGAGCGGAATGTAAAATCCATATCAAGTATAATAATTTTTGGATTATACTCCTCGATTGTAAATAATAGATTTGCCAGTCTGTCTCTGTTAGTTAGCAAAGAAGTTACTGTTGAATCGCCTGAATTCCATAGTTCGTTGGTTTGGTTGTCGATATCTATAAATATCATGTTATCAGGAAATTTATTTTTTTCTTTATCGTGTTCCTCTCTAATAAGCAAATCGACCATAAAATTAAAGACAACTCTTCCTATCGGTTGTTCTTCAATAATATACATGAAAACTGCAATTAATATACCTATCGTAATATTAATTACGAAATGAACCCTCATTTTCTTAGTCCATTTTCTTGGATTCAAAAAATGTTTTGTACTATTTAACAACTTCCGTTTTCTTGTAGTCTTTTTCATAAAAAGTTAACAATTTGTTTAAGATGGGTGCAAATAATTCATTTTGTTAATTAGTTTTTCGAATTATAACAGTAATCCATCTGAAGTTAAACAAAATTATAAAAAATAATATTAATAAAGCTATAAAAAATGTGTTCTATAAAAAATATTTTTTCCCAAACCCTAAGTTTATATTAGTTAGTATTAGATTTTATAAATGTGAAATTATGTTAAACCATATTATATGAAGTATTAACATAAATATTCTTGACAAGTTTTATATACAGATAATAGACCTAATTTTTAAAAAAGGCATTGTAAAAAAATAAATTTTTGCTTTTCTGTAGATTAAACGAAAAGTTTTAAATAAACGTCAAAATTCAGTTTATAACCAAGAGATAATAATGGAACAATTGACCGATGCAATGATTACGGTTATTAAAGTAGTAAATAAAATTGTTGAAGACAAAACTCCGTATAATTTAATTGAATCAAAACTAGTGAAAGAATTAATCGGCAAACTCAATGATTCTGATGTCGATGACGCTATATTTGAGCTGCTTAACCTTGGTATACTAAAATCTGATGTTGATCCTATTGTGTTCGAAAATGGATTAATGTATCGCCCTGTAACGGGTATAAGTGACTACGGTAAAAGTATTTTGAATGAAATGTGAGATGATTAATTGTTGTAATCCGATTATCTGATTAGATAAGATTCTTTTTTATATATAAATACTAAAGAATGTGGACATAAATTAAAAATCAAAATTTTTATAAGTAAAAAAATAAAGTTATTTTTGTAAGTTGTATTCAAAAAAAATAGTAATATTATGAGTTGGTCAAAGTCTGAAACTGAACGGGGTAAAGAACTCAAAGGGAGGCTCTCTGAAATAGAAAAGCCTCTTAGCCATATTGCTATAATAATGGATGGAAACGGTCGTTGGGCAAACAGCCATAAATTGAAAAGAATTTTCGGGCATCGTCAGGGTATTGAAACTGTTCGCGATATTGTAAAAGCAAGTTCGCAGTTAGGTATAAAACATCTAACCCTATATGCATTTTCAACTGAAAATTGGGCTCGCCCGGAAAGTGAAGTAAGCGGATTAATGAAATTACTTGAGAGTTATCTGAAATCAGAAATAAATGAATTAGATAAAAATAATGTTATTTTAACTTCAATGGGCGATATTGAAAGATTGCCAAATTCGGTAAACAATTTGTTAAAAGAATCGTATAACCAAACTAAGCATAATACCGGTTTAACGCTAAATTTAGCTTTGAGCTATAGTGGTAAATGGGATATTGTTAGAGCTGTCAAACACATAGCCGCAGATGTTTTGGAACAAAAAATTACAGCCGAGCAAATTGATGATGCATTATTCTCGTCTTATTTATCGACATCAGGTATGGGTGATGTAGATTTACTCATTCGTACAAGTGGTGAACTTAGAGTAAGTAATTTTCTACTTTGGGAAATTGCTTATAGTGAATTTTACGTAACTGATAAACTCTGGCCGGAGTTTAAACGTGATGATTTATACGATGCAATAGAATGTTATTTAAAACGAGATAGAAGATTTGGAGAACTAAGCAAATAATGGTCAAGAAAACTATATATATTTTAATTTTATTCGGTCTTGCATTTATTAATGCAAAGGCTCAATATACTTTGAGTTCCACTTCGGCAATGTCCGAAAAAACCGAATATAAAATTAGTGGGATAACGGTAGAAGGGAATAATTATGCTTCTGCTGAAACGATAATAGCACTTTCGGCATTATACCCGGGACAAAAATTGACTTTTCCCCTGACATTGGATAATATGACTTTTAGAACAGCAATTCAAAATCTTTGGGAAAGGAAGGAATTTTCTGAAGTTTCTATTGAAATTGATAAAGTTATCGAAAATGAGATATTTTTAGTGATTAAAGTTAAAGAATGGCAAAGATTAGATAATATTGAAGTCGTTAATAATAAGAAAATCGATGCATTCGATTTAAAAGAAAAAGTTGATCGTAATCAAGGCGATGTTATTGGAAATTATGACCTATATTTGATTCGTAAGATTATTGATAAAATGTATATTGATGAAGGATATTCTTTAGATAGCTTAAATTTAGAACTAAAAGAAACAAGTAAACCTCAGTTTACACAGTTGAAAATATATGTAGAAGAAGGTGATAAACTTAAAGTTAAATCGGTTGAATTTGTCGGGAATAACATTCTAAAACAAAAAGAATTAAGCAAAGCTATAAAAGAAAATGATGCTCCTGTATGGTGGGCAATATGGAAATCAAGAAAATTCTTAAAAAACAAACTTGAAGATGACAGAAAAGCGATTGAAGACTATTGTCATGAACGTGGTTTTGTCGATGCAAAAATATCGGAACCGAAAGTTGTTACAAATGTACAAAATAAGACAGTTGACATAATATATGAAGTCTTCGAAGGCGAAAGGATTTTCGTTCGTAATATTAAATTTTCGGGCAATATTGTTTTTACCGAAGCCGCTTTATTGGGTAGATTAGATTTCAAAAAAGGAGATCCTTACGACCAAAAGAAATTCCAAAGCAATTTATTTGGTAATGAAAAGCAAAACGATGCGCTTTCAGCATATATGGACAATGGTTATTTAAGAGCAAACTTTACTCCTGAAGAATCCCGTATAGGAACTGATTCAGTAGATATAACAATAATTGTTTCAGAATCTGAACGATTCAAGTTTAATAAAGTTTCAATTACAGGTAATGAAAAAACCAAAGACAAAGTTATTCGCAGAGATTTGTTTACTACACCCGGGGATTATTTTGACCGCTCAGCTATAATTCGTAGTTTAAGACAATTAAATGTAATGAACTATTTCAATCCGGAAAAATTAAAACCCGAGATACAACCATCAACAACTGATGCAACAACAGTAGATTTAACCTACAATGTTGAAGAACGCTCAACCGACACGTTTAATGCTTCAATTGGTTTTGCTGGAAGTTATGGTTTGATGGGTTCAGTTGGATTGACTTTCAATAACTTTTCGATTTCAGAACCTTGGAAAGGCGGCGGGGGACAAATATTAAACTTTAACCTCGATTTCGGTCAATCTGATCGATATCGCAGTTTTTCACTTGGCCTAACCGAACCGTGGCTATTTGATAAACCAACTACTTTGGGATTTGTTTTATTTGATAGATACCAAAATTACAACGATATCAATTTGCAATCAACCGGTGCTACAGTGAACTTTGGTAGAAGATTTAAATGGCCGGATGATTATTGGCGCGGTGATTGGAGTTTCCGTTGGCAATGGAATGATAATAAAACTGGTACCGGTTATACTTCATATTATTATAAAAATGGTAAGTTTACTGAAGGAACTATCGAACAAAGAATTTCTAGGATTAGTTTAAATAATATGTTTTTCGCATCTCAAGGTTCAAAATTCGAACTCAGAACATCTTTTGCAATGGGTGCCATAGGAATTGGACAAACTGATTATTTAAAAAATGAATTAAATTTTGAATTATATAATCCTTTGCTTAACATCAAAGGACAAGATAGATTAGTTTTTATGATGTCTGCTAAAGCAGGCTATGTTACCGGCATGGCGGTTGATACTATGATCAACCAACTTGAACTGTATCGAATGGGTGGAAATGGTTTATCCGGTTTCGGTACCATTCCTCTTAGAGGTTATCCGGATAACCAAATCGGATCAACAAGCGGAAATAAGGTTATGTCAAAATATACAGCCGAATTGAGGTTTGCAATATCGATGGATCCAATGCCAATTTTTGTATATGGATTTGCTGAAGCGGGCAACGTTTGGAACAGTCTTAAATATACAGATATTTTCGACTTGAAACGTGCCGCTGGTCTTGGAATTCAGTTAATGGTTCAACCAATCGGTATTTTAGGATTTAGCTACGGATATGGTTTCGACACATATTCCGGAAGTACCGGTCCGTCAGGATGGCAGTTTTTATTCCATTTGGGCGGTCAATAAACAAGATTATTAATAATTATAAAAAAATAAACGGAGTGATTAAATGAAAAGAATGATGATTCTAGCAATAGCCGCACTATTTGTATTTGCGGTTAACTCAAATGCCCAAGCATTAAAAATTGGTATAGTTGATGTAGAAACAATCGTTAAAGAAATGCCTGAAGCCAAAAAAGCTGAAGTTGTATTAAAAGAATTTACAACAAAATATCAAGATACTTTAGTTAAAATGCAAAAAGATCTTGAAGAAAAATACCAAGCATATTTAAAACAAAAAAATATGATGCCTGCTGAACAACAAAGAAAAGAAGAAGAAGGTTTACAACTTCAAAATACACAAGTTATGCAGTACCAAGAAAAGAAATTCGGTCAACAAGGCGAATTGGTTGTTAAAAGAGAAGAGCTTCTTCAACCTATACGTGAAATAGTTAAAACCGCAATTGATAAAGTTGCAAAAACTGAAAGTATTCAGATCGTTTTAGATAAAAACGATCAAATTATTTTGTATTCTGAAGAAAAATTTGATATTACTTATCGCGTATTAGATCAAATTAAACGTGGTGCCAAATAATTGACTTTAATAAGGGATGGCTTTTGGGATTTATTAACAATTGTTTATTTATCAAATTGGTAATCGAAATGAAAAATCACCTTACACGAGTTGCTATAATAGTTTTAGCGCTCATTAGTATGCAATTTTGTACAGCAAATGCACAAAAAATAGCTTTTTTCTCTTCATCAATGGTTAGACAGTATTATCCGGATGCACAACAGGCCGGACAACGTGTCCAATCATTAGTCGAGGAATGGAAAAGAGAACTTGATGTTCGACAACAAGAAATTGATGCCCTTGAATTTGAAATCAAAAAAAACAGATTGATTTGGACAACTAAGGAAAAACTAGAAAAAGAACAAGAACTTCAAGATATGAAAAAGAATCGAGAGGGTTTTGCTCAAGATAAATTTGCGGTTAATGGTCAATACGATAAGGTTACAAAGGATTTGATGGGTGTTGTTGAAATTAAAATTTATGCCGCTGTACAGCAAGTTGCCGCAGATAATAATTTTGATATGATATTAGACCAAAGCCAAGTTCCTATGCCTTATGTAAATTATAAATACGATATGACTCTTCAAATTCTCCGTAAATTAGGCGTTGATACTAAAGCTTTAGAAAAAGATCTTCAAGAAAAAATTGCTAAGGATCCTCGAAATGAGCAGAAAAAGGCTCAAAACCCAAGACGCGGCAAGAATTCAAGAGTTTCCGGTAGTAGTAGTAAACCTTCAGCTCCTGACAGAAGTTTTGATGGGAATCCAATACCGCCACCACCCGAAGGCGGAATTCAAAATAGCCGTCCTAAAGAGGACCCTCTATTGCCTCCATTGCCACCTGATACAACAAAAAACAAAGGTGAAATTAAATAATGGACAAACTGAAAACTTGTAAAGATATTGCTAAATGGCTGGATTGTAGTTGGCTAGGGGAAGGAGATGTCGAGATTCATTCTCTGAACTCCTTTCATTTAGCTGGAAAAGGTGATTTGACATTTGCTAGAGAAAAAAAGTTTCTTGACCATTTGAGTAATTGTAATGCTGCGGCGATTATAGTTCCAATAGATTTCAATGAACCTGAATCGAATAAGTCTTACATCCTATCCAATAACCCTTATGAAAGTTTCCTTAGGCTTGTATATCTAATTAATGATAGCAAAGAATTAATAAATGGGGAAATTCATAAATCGGCTATTATTGCAGTTGATGCTCAAATTGACCCAAGTTCGTATATAGGTCCAAATGTTGTAATACAGAAAGGTTGTAAAATTGGAAAGAATAATGTAATTAATGCAAATGTCGTTATTTATGATAATACTATAATCGGCGATAATAATTTAATCCATTCCAATGTTACAATTTACCAAGATACTCAAATTGGAAATAATTGTATTTTTCATGCTAACTGTGTAATAGGTTCAGATGGTTTCGGCTATTTAGAACAAAAGGACGGTTCGTATAAAAAAATTCCGCAAATAGGGAATGTGCTAATAGAGAATGATGTCGAAATTGGAGCGAATACCACCATAGACAGAGCATTTGTCGGCTCCACGATTATTCGGAATGGTGTTAAAATGGATAATCTAGTTCAAATTGCCCATAATTGTCAAATAGGTGAAAATACTGCTATTGTTGCTCAGGTAGGAATAGCTGGGAGCACAATAATTGGTAAGAGAAATAGATTTGCTGGTCAAGTAGGAATAGCTGGACACATAGATATTGCAGATGATGTAGTATTATTAGCAAAAAGCGGTGTACATACATCAATTAAACAAAAAGGTGAATATTTCGGTATACCGGCACGTCCAAAGGATGAAGCCTTTAGGATATTGTTTGCCTTGGGTAAATTACCCGAAATGATGAAAAAAATGAATAAGAAAATTAAAGAAAGTATATAGGAATATAATGGAAAAGCAGACAACGGTACAAAATTCAGTTTCATTACATGGTATAGGATTACATACCGGCAATGAATCTACAATGATATTTAAACCTGCAGAAGCTAATACAGGTTATGTCTTTGTTAGGGAAATTGATGGAAAAAGATTTGAAATTCCTGCTGTAACCGAATATGTATCGGATTTAGTACGTGGTACTACATTATGCAAGGATGGTGTCAAAGTCCATACAGTTGAACACGTCTTAGCGGCATTAGCCGGTTTAGGAATTGATAATTGTTATATAGAATTAACCGCTAACGAACCTCCTGTTTTAGATGGTAGTGCAAAATATTTTGTAGAATCTCTCCTGACTGCTGGGATTCAAGAGTTGGAAGCAGACCGTGAGTATTTTATAGTTGATGAAACGATTGAATATCATAATGAGGCAAAAAAAGTTGATATAGTAGCCTTACCAACCGATGATTACAGAATAACTGTTATGATAGATTATTTCAACCCTGCTCTTGGAAGTCAGCACACAGGAATGTTTGATATGAAGAACGAATTTGTTAAAGAATTTTCTTCAGCTCGGACATTCAGTTTTTTAAGTGAAATAGAAGCGATATTTGAGCAAGGTTTGATTAAAGGCGGTAATTTAGATTGTTCATTGGTTATAGTTGATAAAGAAGTAACTGAAGATGAATTGATCGAATTGAAAACTGTATTTAAATTAGATGAAGTTCCGACTGTCGGTAAATATGGTAGTATATTAAATGAAAAATTACTTCGTTTTCCGAACGAACCGGCAAGACATAAATTATTAGACATGATTGGCGATCTGGCTTTAGCCGGAGTTAGAATCAAAGCTCAAATCTTAGCCGCTCGTCCAGGTCATGCTTCAAACTTCGAATTTGCTAAAATTATTAGAAAAAAATACTTAGATCAAAAAGAAAGAAGCAGAAGGATACCAAATCCCAAAAAAGGTTTTACATTAGATGCTACTGCAATCAAAGATATTTTGCCGCACAGATATCCATTTTTATTAGTTGACCGGGTAATTGATTATTCAAGTAAAGATCGATCGTTAATGTGTCTGAAAAATGTTACTATTAATGAAGATTTCTTTAATGGACATTTCCCAATTCGTCCTATAATGCCAGGCGTCTTAATAATTGAAGGAATGGCTCAAACAGGTGGATTATTATTATTTAACGATTTACCACGAGAAAAAGTTGAAAATAAAATTGCACTATTTATGAGCATAAAGAAAGCAAGATTCAAAAAAACAGTAACACCCGGCGATACAATTATATATGATGTAAAAATTATTGGCGAAAAATTTAACATTTATTCTTTTGATTGCAAAGCTTATGTAGATGGAGATATTGTTGCAGAAGCAGAAGTTTCTGCCGCACTAGTTGATAAATAATGAGAAAATAAATATGTCAGTTAAAATTCATCCAACAGCAATCATTTCTGAAAACGTTGTGTTCGGCGAAAATGTTGAAGTAGGCCCGTATGTAATTATTGATGATGACGTTCAAATTGGCGCAGGAACGACTGTTCAAGCTTTTTCTTGCATCGGCAAGGGCGCAAGAATCGGTTGTAATTGCGATATAGGTCCTTCTGCAATGGTTTCAACACCAACGGTTGATTTGTCTTATGAAGGTGAAGAAGTTTTTACTTTTATTGGTGATAGTACGAGTATAAAGGAATTTGTTGTAATTCATAATGGAACCAAAGTTACCGGCAAAACACAAATCGGAAAAAACTGTTTAATAATGGCTTATTCTCATATAGCACATGATTGTGTTGTTGGTGATAATGTTATTATTGCTAATGGTGGACAGTTGGCGGGTCATGTATTAATTGAAGATTTTGCTACTTTGGGCGGCACTGTTAAGGTTCATCAATTTTGCCGAGTAGGTACGCATTCTATGATTGGTGTTGATTCATATCTAAATCAAGACGCACCACCATATAGCCTGATTGCCGCAAATCCGAATTTAAAGATGTTTGGCCTTAATGCTGTTGGATTAAAGAGAAGAAATTTTTCTCCCGAAATAATTAAAGAGTTAAATCATTTTTATAGATTACTTTTACGCTCTGGTTTAAATATTAGCGATGCTTTAGTAAAATATAAAAATGATTACAAAGGCAAGATTATTGAGGAAGTAGCAAATTGCATAACTTTTATAGAATGTTCTAAACGCGGAATTATTAAATAAGCGAATTTTATGGGAATAAGTAATTGAATAATAAAGACAATACTGAATCTGAAAAATTAAACTTAAAAGAAAAGTTATTTTTTCCGGAAATTGCGAAAGGTATGGCATTAACTTTCAAGGAGATATTCCGTCCAAAATTCACCCGCCAATACCCCGAAGAACGATGGGACCCTACGGCTTCTTATAGAGGCCGCCCGGTTTTGGTTTCCGAAAATGGGAAAGAAAGGTGCGTAGCTTGTGGTTTGTGTTCAAGGGTTTGTCCCGCATTAGCAATTTATATTGAAGCTAATGAAACTGTCGATTCGAAAGAACGTTCACCAAAAGTTTTTGAAATTGATATGCTTAGGTGTATATATTGTGGTTTTTGTGAGGAGGCGTGTCCCGAAGAAGCTATAGTCATGAGCATGGATTATGAATTAATATTTCAAGATCCCAAAGATGCTATAATGAATAAAGAAGCTTTGCTTAAAGATATTAGCGTCGTAATAGCAAGGCTCGAATTTCTAAAAGACGAATACTAATTAGGATTTTACTTTGTTAATCATTAAAACTAAAAAAAATGAAAATTAGTGTTGTTTTAGCGGCATATAATAGAAAAAAACTACTTGATAATACAATATCGGCATTCTTATTGCAAGATTATGTTGATAAAGAAATAATTATTGTCGATAACGCTTCATCGGATGGAACTAAGGAAATGGTTCTATCAAAATATCCTGCAGATAAATACCCTGAACTTAAATATATATATCTACCTGCAAATATCGATATCAGAGCAGTAAATATCGCTATAGCGATTTCAACCGGAGAAATTATCTGGCGTTCAGATGACGATGCTTATCTGAGAGATACTGATTCATTAACAAAAATTGCACATATTATGACAAATAATCCAGAAATCGGAATTATTTGTGCGGCTCTGATAAATAGAGATGTTGAAAATAATAAAGATTATTTTGTAAAATGGTATCCTTCAGAAATCGATTATGAGAATGTACCAGATAATGGTTATAAAGCACATGTTTTTTCTGGCGCTGGAGCGGCTTTAAGGAAAGAAATGCTGAATAAAATAGGTTATTTCTGGAAATTCGGTTATGAAGAAATTGAGATTTCAACCCGGGCTATAGTTGCCGGTTATCAAGTAAGATATTTTCCTAATATTGCTATACTACATTTTGGTGCATATTTTAATGGTGTTTATGAATATTGGTATTGGGATAAAAGCACATTACAGCTGTTGAGATATCAGGCAAAGTACTTTCCGCTTCGAAAAGCATTAATCAGAACGTCAATAATAATATTCTATCAATTTCTATTTACAATGAAGTATAAATTCACATTTAAACAAACATTGGTGGGTACCAAAAATATGTTCAAATCTGTATTTAATACATTACAAAATGAAAGAGATAGCGTACCAAAAGAATTAGTCAAAGACATTACTTTAGGCGAATCATTATCGAAAGGATATAATGACCGTTTGTTTGGATTTTTGAAAAAAAGGTTTTTAAATGGGTACAAATAATATAAGAGTGTTGCAATTATCTCCTCAATTTCCTTTTCCACCCGATGATGGCGGGAAAATTGGGATATCGTCGATCTTAAAATGCTTTGCCGTAAAAGGTTTTGATGTCGATTTTGTATCTTATGCATCTGATAAAATTCATCCTACAGATATAAAAGAAGCCGAGAAATATGCTAAAATATTTTTCATAGAGCATTCGACCAAAAACACGCCGGAAAAAATTTTTGCATCTCTTTTTCACGGCACTTCGCTTTATATTAGGAAACATATAAATTCTGATGTCCAACGTCAATTAAAAAAAATTATTGGCAATAATCATTATGATTTTATTCATGCAGACCATTCAGCTATGTGTTTGCTTGGTTTATATGCAAAATCATTGACATCAGCACCTTTGGGTTTACGCTTGCATAATATTGAACATAAAATCTGGGAAAGATATGCCGATAGCTTACCCAAAAATAATCCTAAAAGCTGGTATATTAGGCACCAAGCAAATTTATTGAGAAATGATGAGAAATATCTATTACCACAAGCAGATATTTGTTTCCCAATAACAGAGGTTGATAAACGAGATGCAATTCAAATTGCACCAAGTGGTAATTATGTAACCGCATCAGCAGGTGTATATCCAGATAAATGGCAGATTGATCCCTCTATTAAGCGCAATCCTCACGAAATTGTAATTGCCACAGTGTATTCTTGGGTACATAATGTTGATGGCGTTTTGTGGTTCATTGAAAATGTATTTCCTCGATTAAAGGAAGTTTATCCCGATGTCACATTAACATTAATTGGGAAAAATCCACCGAGCGATTTGCAGAAATACTCAGATAGGGGTGTTAATATAATTGGGTATGTTCCAAAAGTTCAACCATATTTGAATAAGGCGGCTTTATATATAGCACCGCTTTTTGTTGGTAGTGGCATTAGAATAAAAATACTCGAAGCAATGGCAATAGGACTGCCGGTTATCGCAACAAGTATCGCCTCCGAGGGAATTAACGGAAATGATGAAAATGGTCTATTTATTCGAAATGGTGTTGATCAGTGGACTGATACAATTGTTTCCTTACTCAAAGAACCAGAAAATACTGAATATTTGAGGGAAAAAGCACAATCATTTATTCGTGAGAATTACTCATGGAATAAAAATATAGATATCATGATTAATGAATATATTAAATTGATATCAAAACAAATTTAGAAAAATAACGTCAAATATTCTTTTTAGAGAGTAAATATAAATGGATTTAAAATTTCATGCCACAACTGTAATAGGTGTTCTAAAGGACGGTAAGGCCGCATTAGGTTCCGATGGTCAGGTAACTTTAGGAAATACTGTCATGAAGCATAGCGCAAAGAAAGTTAGAAAACTATATCATGGTGAGATCTTAGCAGGTTTTGCCGGTTCGGCCGCTGATGCTTTTGCATTACTTCAAAGATTTGAAGATAAATTAGAAAGCAACCGTGGTAATTTGCAACGAGCTTCAATAGAATTAGCTAAAGATTGGCGTATGGATCGATATTTAAGGCACTTAGAAGCAATGTTGGCAGTTATGAATAATAAAGAAATTTTGTTAATTAGTGGTACAGGCGATGTTATAGAGCCTGATGATAATATCATAGCAATCGGTTCCGGTGGTCCTTATGCTTTAGCCGCCGCCAGAGCGATGTTGAAACATACTAATCTAGAATCAAAAATTATAGTTGAAGAATCATTAAAAATTGCCGGTGAAATTTGTATTTACACCAATTCAAATATTACAGTAGAAGTATTATAAGAGGAATACAATGAAAATATATCTAAAATTTTCAATTTATCTAACAATAGCACTAATTATAGTAAGTGCTTGTGATGTAATTGAACCCAATAATTATTTGGAAGATCCAAATGCCAACCAATCTGATACGAATAATCGCAAAGTTCTTTTAGAAGACTTTACTGGATATAGATGTGGTAATTGTCCTTATGCGGCTGAAGTAGCTCACCAGTTGGAAAATTTATACGCTGGTCGAGTATTATCTATTGGGGTGCATATAGGATATTACGCCGAACCACAACCGCCTTTTTCACAAGAATATCGTTCCGAAACGGGTAATGAAATAGACGCTATTTACAAAATTAGTGAAATAGGCACACCAAACGGTCTAATTAACAGAGAAGTACATGATACTAAATTAATTAAAGAAAAAGATTCGTGGGCGCAATTCACAGTTCAGGAATTAAAAAAACCAGCCAATATGAAGTTTGGTATTACTACATCTTATAATAACACGACTAAGACAATCAGTGCCGATATTGCAGTAAAGTATGTGAATGCTCAAACAAATCAAAACCAATATTTGGCTGTATATGTAGTTGAGGATAGTGTTGTTGGTTATCAAACATGGTACAATCATACTCCTGAGGACAATGAAGATTATGTTCACCATAATGTCTTACGTACGAGTATGAACGGGACTTGGGGTGAAAAATTAAGTACTGAAAATATTTCCGCAAATAAAGTTTTTAACAAGCATTATGAATTACAAATTCCATCAACAGCAAATTGGAGAGCTAAAAAGTTAAAAATAGTTGCATTTGTTTATCAAGATAACGGTGGAAATACGAAACCGATTGAAAACGTCGATTGGGTGAATTTAAACGTTGTAGATGATGTAATTCCTGATACTAATCCATTAATAATAACTTATTCTACAGGCGATACTTTGTATCTTCCTCCTTTGTCATTCAGATTTGAATGGAAGGTAAATTTGAAGAATCCTTCTGAAAAAGATGTTGATGTTCAAGTCGGATATAATGTTATTCAGTTGGCTGATGGTCATTCAGTATCAATGTGTGTAGGCTTATGTTACCCACCAAAAAATGAGAATTTCCTTGTACCATCAACATTTATTATAAAACCAGGTGAAAGTACCTCAGCAAGTTATATAACGCTTGATGTTACTCCGCTTGATGCTACAAAAATAGGTGAAACAATAATAGATTTCATATATTATCCGAAAGGGCAGCCACTACTTGTCAAAACTAAGCGAGTGCATTTTATTATATAATTTTTACAAACCGTTTTTTTTAAAAGAACGGTTTTTTATTATTCGTGTGTAACGAAATTACAAAAACTGTGTATATAGTATTGTAGTTTATGTAAACGAAAAAAAATATGTTTTAATATAATAGGATTAAACAAATGAACAACAAATTACTCAGACGGCTAAGCGGTATAGCTATCATAATAATAACCGCTTTGATAGGGTTTCAAACCCTTAAGGCAGAAGTGCCTAATGCTCCAAGAGATTTCTATGGTGACTCTTATGGTAAAGAATATGTGATGTTCCAGTGGAGTTATGAAGTGGAAGGAATAAGTTTCAACCTTTATATAGCAAAAGGTAAAACAGAAGAAATGTCAAAATTCAAGAAAGTTGAATTCGATGAACAACAATTGTATTACGAAAATGGATATTATTCTCTATATTTTGAAGAAAAAGATCCCGGAGCACATTCATATTATTTAACAGCTTCAAATGATGAAGGCGAAAGCGATCGTACTAATATCGTATTTATTGAGCCATACAAAGAACAAGATATGTTATGGTTTCTTGATTCCCCTCAAATAACAAACGTGAAAAAAGGTGAAACTTATAAATTTGACTTTAATGCCGCTACCAATGTTGATGGTATTCAAATAGTATATAGTATTATTGAGAATGAATCTGATAAAGGCGGAACTATTAATTCTGAAACCGGTGAATTTGAATTTACCTCAACCGAAAGTGGAAAGTATCGTTTCGCTATTAAAGCTGAATTAAAAGATAAACCGGAAGTTATGGCAGTTCTTAATTTTAATATACGCGTAAACAAATGTGACGTAGGTGCCACTATTAGTGGAACCGTAACAAATGAAGATAATCAATCAATATCCTATGGTCAAGTATATTTATTACCTGTCGAAAGTCTGTGGGGAGAAAAAATACCAACTCCTTATACAGAAATTATAGATGGTAGTTATAAATTTGAAAACGTTGACGAAGGTGAATATTATTTGTATTTTTCAGCTTATGGCGAGAAAAGAGATTCTTCGTTTATTTACAAAGCAGAATTCTATAATAATGCCTACGATGCTAATGATGCTGAAATTCTTAAAATTGAGTGCGCAAAAGAATACACATATTCAGCACAATTAGCTAAAGAAGATTTCAAACAATACAAAATTGAAATCACTTCAGAACCTCCAAAATCTGCAAAAATTGGTGATGAAATCTCTTATCAAGTTACATATACTACAGATTTAGAAAATCCAGAACCATTATATACATTATATACAAATGCCGAAGGCGCAAAAATTGATGAAGCTACCGGTTTGATGACTTGGAAACCTGAAAAGAATGGGAATTATTATTTCACGGTTTATGTAAATTTGAAAAATAAAAATTGCCAACCAGGTACTCAAGAATTTAATATTTCCGTAAGAGAATGTGAAGTAGGAGCTACTGTTTCGGGAAAAGTAACTAATATCAAAGATGAACCCGTTAAATTTGGTATGGCTACATTGTATTCAGCTATATCGGATGATCCAAAACTCGGTGGAATTAGTTTGCAAGCCGAAATCAAAAATGGCGAATACAAATTCGAAAATGTAGATAAAGGGAAATATTATTTATACTTTGATGGTGGGTTTGGAGGTAGAAAAGGAGAAAAGGATTCCTTACCAATGTATATGGGTCAGTGGTATGATAATGCAAATAATCCTGAAGATGCAAAAATTCTCGAAATCAACTGTGCTGACGTAATAACAGCTAACGCGATATTAAAGGAGAATCCTTATAATAAATTTAAAATCAATATTGTTTCTACACCTACAGAAACGATTAAATTAGGCGAAACTTGGACTTACGAAGTTAAAGCTGAAACTGATATCGAAAATCCTGAATTTGTATATACACTATATAGCCCAATCGAAGGACCAGCTATTGACCCTGCAACAGGTGTTGTTACTTGGACTCCAACAGCAAATGGAACTTATCAATTCCAAATTGGTGTTTACACAAAAGAATATGGTCCTGATTTTTCAGCATACCAAAACTTTATTCTAAAAGTTAATGAATGCGACGTTGCCGCTAAAATTAATATAACTGTTAAAAACCAAAAGGGTGAATCAATTCCAAATACATTAGTATATGTTATGCAAGCAACAGATAATCCAATGGAAAAATACGGTTATAATGTAGTATGGTACGGTTTTGTGATCGATGGGCAAGCAACTATTGAAGGATTAGACAAAGGAAAGTATTACGTTTATGCTCAAGCATTCAATAATGATTCAACTTATGAAGTTGCAAATTATTACCCTTGGTGGTACGATGCAAAATATGATTATGAACAAGCTGACATCTTAGAATTAAATTGTGGTGATACTAAAGAAATTACAGCTATATTGGAAAAAATCCCTGAACCTACATTATATACTGTTAGCGGTACTGTCTTAGACAAAACAACCCAAGAAGGTATCAAGGACGTTTACGTCGGATTTATGGGAACAGAGATGAACACAAATGTAACCCAATACTATGAAACCTATACAAACGAACATGGTAAATACTCAGTAGAATTACCGGATAATTTCACATATATAGCTTATGCCGGATTATTTAGTTTTGATAAAGAAAATGTCTCAATATTAACTTATATTCCACAATTCTTTGACGGTGTAACAGATTTTTCAGAAGCTACTACAATCGCTTTAACATCCGATAGAGAGGATATTAACTTCAATTTATCGAAATTAACACAATATGAAAATTCATTAACAGGGACTTTAGTTGGTGAAGACGAAGAATTGATTCAAAAGGGCTTTGTTGTAGCATACTTAGTAGAATGCGAGAATCCGGAAGAAGAGTTCATGCTTTATACAGGAACTTCTTGCCAAGTTAATGCAGAAGGACAATTCAAGGTTGAAAATCTAATTCCTGGAAAATATGTAATTTATGGTTCAGAAGATAATAGAAAAACTTATGCCCCTGGTTACTACAAAGAAAATGAAATAGCTACTATTAATTGGGAAGAAGCAACTTTAGTTACAGTCGCCGCTGAAGGTGAATCAGGAAGCTATAAGATTACTCTTCCATTCAAAGATAAAGGTTTAGCCGGTAATGGTAAAATTCATGGTGCTGTTTCAAGAGGCAAAAAAATGAAGATTACTGACGATATTACTTCAACAGATCCGATTAATGGAGCTAATGTATATCTACTTGATAACATAGGTAATATAGTTGATGTAATAAATACAGATGTTAATGGTAGTTTCACTATTAATAACCTTGGTGTTGGCAATTATCTCTTAGTCGCTGATAAAATTGGTTTAACTGGTAGTACAGAAATGGTTAACATTAAAGAAGGTGAGGAAGAGATTTCCAAGTCTATTGAGTTAGAAGAAAAAATCACCGGTGTAGAAGATAATAACTTATCAGGAAACAAAGTATATCCTAACCCTGCTAAAACTCAAGTTACAGTTGAATATACAGGCACAATAGGAAATTCAGAAATCGTAATCATAAATGCGATTGGTGAAGATGTTAAAACATTAAATACTACATCCATTACAGGAACGAATGTTGTAAATATCGATATCAGTTCATTTACTGCTGGTTCATACTTCATTAGAATAAACAATAATGGTACAACACAAATATTACCGATTATTGTGAACAAATAATTTCTTGTGATATTCCATACATAATAAGCCGGTTCTTTCGAGAATCGGCTTTTTTTATTTTGATAATTGATATAAGTTTAATATATTTGAATTATAAATAAAATTAATATTTAAAAAAGGTGATATTATGAGAACTTTGATAACAGTTATATTTGTTGCGATTATTTCAATGATCCTTCTTTCCGCGAAAGATGTCAATATCAAGCAAATCAATACTAATTCCAACGGTATAGATGTTGCGCCATATCTATCGATAGATGGTAAGTTTATGGTGTTTGGGTCTGATAAAGAAGGAAGTGAACTTGACCCTAGCGGTAAAAGTTCTTTTGATTTATGGGTTATGAAAGACGATAATGGTGTATTCTCATCTCCGGAAGGTATAAATTCTTCACCAATTTTTGGAAATAACTTCTTTAATACAAAATTTCTTGAAAGTTCATTTACAATGACTGCGGACGGTAAAATGATTTTATTTGCAAGTTGTGGTAGAACTGATAGCTATGGCGATTGTGATATTTATTGGTCAAGATTAAAAGATGAAGGCTGGTCAATGCCTGCACCATTAGGTAGAAGTATCAATTCTATTAATTGGGATGGGATGCCGAGTATTTCAGCGGATGGAAAAACTTTGTACTTTGTTTCAAATAGGAAAGGTTCAAAAGGCGGAAGTTTTGATATTTGGTATTCAGTTTATGACACAGATATGGAAGAATGGGGAACTGCACAGAATTTCACCGAGATAAATACGAAATTCGATGATTTTTGTCCATATATAGCACCCGACGGATTAACATTATTCTTTTCGTCAAATGGTTTTGAAGATTCCTTTGGCGGGTTAGATTTTTATATAATTAAATACGATAAAACTAAAAATAAATGGGGGAAACCTGAAAATTTGGGTGAACCTTTCAATACAGCAATAAACGAGAAATATATATCATTTGATGGGTCCGCTACCAAAATGGTTTTCTCACGAAACGATGCGTTAACCCAAACAATTAAAGAACAATTTTACACAGCCGAAGTTGAGCCATATTTTAATCCTATTCAATCATTTAATGTAAATGTGGTTAGTGGAGAATCAGGCAATCCCGTTTTCGTAAATATAATTGGCAAAACTGCAAAAAAACGAATATTTTCTTCTAACGGCAATTCAACAAGAGTAATTATCTCGGAAAAAGACTTTGATTTTGCTGATTATATTGACATAGAAATTCAAGTGAAGAACCCAAATTTTGAAAAGCAAAACAAAACTATCCGTTTGTTTAATTCTGCTAATATGAATGAAGAAAAGAGAAAAGAATACTTAGACAAAATGAATTTCACGGTTAATTTTGCACTTAACGAACCGGGTAAAACACAGAATCCAAATAGCACATTGTCTTTGATAACTACCAATTTAACAATTACAGATCCAAAAAATACTACAAATCAGATAAAAGAAGTTTCCATTGATGAAAATTTAGTTGTGGAAAATAAAGCAATTTTAAATTACATTTTCTTTGACGAAAACAAATCTAATATTCCAAGTAGATATAATATCTCAAGTTCGGTTGCTGGTAGGAAGTATTCTGAATCAGATTTAGTGGGTATGAGCAATATCGATATTTACTATAACCTTTTAAATGTAATAGGTAAAAGAATGTTAGACAATCCTGCCTACAACATTACTATCACAGGATGCAATTCGAATAAAGGGAAAGAACAGAAAAATATGAAGCTTTCTAAAGACCGTGCTCAAGCGGTAGCTGATGTTTTAGCCAAAGAATGGGGGATAAATCCGGAAAGGATGACAATTGCGAACAGGGCACTGCCAGAGTTGCCAAATAACGGTAAAACAAAAGAAGCCGCAGAAGAAAATCAGCGTGTTGAAATTAGTTCCACGGATGCATCACTTTTTAGTGGTATCACCATCCAAGAAAATAAGTTTATCGCAAAGCCGGAAAATATATTGATCGATTATAAAACCGACTATAAGAACTCAACCGGTGATTGGGTGTTTTCTATTCGAACCAAGGATTCTGCGCGGACAGTTGTTAAAGGTCAAAATTCAGCAACGAATCAGATGGATTGGAATGTGTCTCAGGAACTTTCGTCTTTAATTACCGGAACAAAAAAGTTACTCAATAAAATAACAGATGTTACTGAAAAAAAAGAAGTCATTTCCGAGGATCCAACTTTCTTGGAAAGTGCTAAAAGTGCATTAAAAAAAGCAGGTGAAGAAATTAGTAAAACAGCAAATGATTTTGAAAAAAGTTTCAATAAGGATGATAAAGAAAAAGTACGCAAAGCTCAGGAAAAAGAGCGTGTAAAAAGGTTGATTATATTTGAACTTTTAGCAAATGATAATTCATCGTCCAAAGAAGTAGTGTCTAAAATAGAAATACCTTTTAAATCAATAACTACTAAAGAGAAAAAAGAAAAGAATATAGCCGAGAAAAAGCTTTATAGATGCGAATTTTTAGTCATGGATCCTGTAAAAGGATTGTCAGATTCCCAAAACCAATTAGCAAAAGAAATCAATACTTTATTGAGCCAATCGTCAAATAAAAAAGTAATTTCTTATTATGACCAAACTATAGATCCAGCGAATTCTAAATTAAATGCCGATAAATATGCAACAGTGATTGCTACTGCATTTAATTCGACTGATAAACAAGTGCTTAATGTAGCGGATTCCGGAATTATTTTCAATAATAAGCTTCCTGAAGGAAGATTCTATAACAAAAGGGTCATATTAGAATTCGAAACAGTTTTAAATAACAAATAAAAAGATTTTTGAGGATATATGCAAAGAAGAATTATATTGATAATATGCTTTGTGCTACTAATGGGATTGCCTGCAGTTGCACAAAAAACAATGTTGATAAAAGGTACAGTAATTGATAAGACCACGAATAAACCACTCGAATTAGAGATTAATTTGAAGGGTGAATCCGGGAAAAAATACCGAATTAACTCCAATGTTGATGGTACATATTCCAGCGGTATTGAGGGCGGTGATACTTATTCGATTAGTATTAAAGGTTATTCAATACCAAAGTCTGAGCAAAGTATTACAATTCCTAAAACTGAATATTACAAAGAATATAATCGTGATTTGCATATAGCAAAGTTTGCAACAGGTATGGAATTATACTCGGAAAATATATTTAATACCGGTACGGCTGTTTTGACTTCAAGTGCAGAAGAAATATTAAAAGATATTCGTGATGATTTGGCTTTCCATAACGCTAAAGTGAGTTTTATAGTAAGCACCTGCGATTATTATAATAAAGCAAAGAAAAAACGCGCCGCAAGTACAAAACAATTAATGACAGATAGAATTAAGGTACTACGCGATATGTGTTTTAAACTCAATTTTAGACAAAGTAATGTGGATTATTTCGAAGATATAGTTATAAACGCAAAAGCTCCAAAATCACCGAAAGACCAGTTTAAAGTAGTTATAAAATGAGTTATGAGTTATGAGATATGAGTTATGAGTATGGTAAAAAAGCCTAAATACAATTTAGCATTATTTCTATCAATATTTTTTGGATGGTTGGGATTAGATAGATTTTACTTACTACAGCCAAAATATGGGATCATAAAACTTTTAACCTTTGGAGGGTTCGGAATTTGGTGGTTAATTGATATAATCATTATTTTTAATAAAGCAAAGAATGAATTTAATGACAAACAAAAAGGGAGTTATGTTCATCTAACAGTTAATGATGATAAGGTTATAACAAATTATAACAATAGTTCCAAACAGACAGCAAGGTGGATTGAAAAAGGAGAAAGTGTAGAAATTTCTGGTTATCGAATAAATGATGGAATGATTTATTTTGGAGAGAACTTACAAAAGCAACCACCAAATTATAGACAAGAACCAGCATTAATTAATCCGTCATTACCTATGGATAAATCTAAACCTGATATATCAGGATTACATTTGTCATATTGGCCATCATATGGAGAATTACATCCTGAGAGTAGAGCAGCCTATATTCAATGGCTTGCTACTGGAAAAAATGACAAATCGTACAATATAGGATATGTATTTCTCTATTATTATGGACTAGAAAGAAGAATATTTATTGATGGAAAAAATGGATTGCTTGATGAAACAGAAATAAGTCTTATAGTATCAGAAATAATAAGATTAAGGAAATTATATTCCCATAGTAATGGTTCATTTGATAATTATTCAAAAAAATTATTAAATTTTTTAACAATTAATGAGGAGGAAAAATATTATGAAAATACCTTTGAAATCAATTGTGAACAATATGAACCTCCTTTATTATTAAGCTTAGCTTTAGGGCAATTAGTATCGGAAAACAAGCCATTACCATATTCATTATTATTGGCTTATGCCTATTCGTGCTTTACCATAAATAAAAGGACACCCGGACTAAGATGTATCGACGAAATGCAACAATTATTTTCATTGAAGTACAAATATAAATATGGGGATGGTAAAATAATAAAGCCAATTAAATCGCAAGCAAAAATAACTTATAGTTGTGCTAGTGCAAATTTTTTCGATTCATTTGAGAGGGAATTGAAGAATATTATAGATATTTCAAAAACAAACCAATTAAGTAATACAATAGAACCACTTTTTGAAGAGTGCCAAGAGCAATTAGATGAATATAGTAGATTTCTTGGAAAATATCCCGAAAAAAAAAGCAGTTTACAAGCAATTGCTCTTTTGCCTAAAGAATTATTTGATATTATTCAGAATAATAGCAAAGATAAATTTATCGATTGGTTTAATTTAATAATCAAAAACAACCCTTTTGGTGTAGTTCAAAATGAAGATTTATTCAAATTTTGGGAACCAAAAAATCCCGATACTATTACAAAACAAGAAAATAATAATTTGATTATTTTCTTAGAAAAATTAGGTCTTGGTATTGAGCCGGATATAAGATTTAATAATCAAGTTTTGATAAAAAATAACCAATCTATAATTTTTAATATTGATGAAGATAATGAACATATTGCAGATTCTAAATATTCAGGTATTGCGATTACTTTACAATTAGCTTCACATATTGCAAAATCAGATGGAACTATAACGATAGATGAAAAAGAAACACTTGAAAATATAATTAATGAACATGATTTTTTAACTAAAAGTCAGAAACTAAGATTACACATGCATTTAGAATGGTTGTTTATGACAGATTTAAGTTTGAATACATATAAAAAGAAACTAGAATCGTTGGATGATGATAAAAAGGTTTTATTGGTGAATTACTTGATAACAATAGCAGGGGCAGATGGTTTTATATCATCTGATGAGATTAAAGTCATTGAAAAAATTTATAAATTTTTAGGATTTGAACCACAATCATTATATAACATGATTCATAAATTTGAAATTAAATCTGATACCCCAACTACAATAATCGAAAGTCAACAATCTGAGAATTACATCATACCAAAAAATAACATAAAAAATGGCTTTGTTCTTGATAAAAATAAAATACATATGACAATTCAGGATACTAATAATGTTTCAAAATTACTAAATGAAGTATTTATTGACGATGAACAAATAGAAGTAGCTGTTATTGTCGAAAATAGCAATATTCTTCAGGGTTTTAATAATCAAATATCATCAATTTTATTCGAATTGCATAAAAATAACATATCTGAATATGATGATTTTGATATTATGGTAAGAAAATTCAATTTAATGCCGCAAGATGTAATAGATAAAATTAATGAAAAAACATTAGACGAATATGATGAATTTCTAATTGAAAGTGATAGTGAATTTCAAATAAATCAAGAACTTTTAAAGGAGTTGGTAAAGTGATAGAAAATAAACCGATTAAAGCTAAAGAAAGGGATGTAATAATTCAATCATTAAAAGCTGGTGTTGTTCCTAGAAACGGAATACACCATATTCAAGTAGGAAGAGCTAATGAAATTTCGGCTCTTCTTAAAGATATCGAAAGAATTTCTTCAGGTGGTTCATCTATTAGGTTTATTATAGGGGATTATGGATCAGGAAAAACATTTTTTCTTAACCTAATAAGAACTATAGCTAATGAAAAAAAATGTGTTGCTACAACAGCTGATTTAAGTCCAGATAGAAAACTCTTTTCTACAAATGGTCAAGCACGTTTGCTTTATTCTGAATTAATGAGAAATATTGCTATTAGAACAAAACCTGAGGGAGGTGCTTTACCGATTATTATTGAGCGTTTTATATCCGATTCACTAACTGTGGCAAAAAATGAAAATAAACCACCTGAGGTCATCATTCATGATAAGCTTCAATTAATATCTGAAATGGTGGGCGGGTTTGATTTTGCTGATGTTATTGCTGCTTATTGGAAAGGATATGATACCTGCAATGATACTTTAAAATCAGATGCTTTGAAATGGCTAAGAGCTGAATTTACAACAAAAACAGATGCAAGAAATGCTCTTGGTTTAAGAACAATAATTGACGATTCAAATTTTTATAATATGTTAAAAATATTTGCTTTATTTGTCAAATTATCTGGTTTTAATGGATTAATAATATGTTTGGACGAAATGGTAAACTTATTTAAAATCTCTAATACTCAATCTAGGAATTCTAATTATGAACATATCTTAACTATTTTAAATGATAGCCTCCAAGGTAATTCCAGCGGTTTAGGTTTCATAATGGGTGGAACACCCGAATTTTTATATGACTCAAGAAGAGGACTTTATAGTTATAATGCACTTCAATCACGTCTGGCAGAAAATACTTTTGCTTCTAAAGGTTTTGTTGATTATTCAGGTCCTGTAATAAAATTAGCAAATTTGACACCAGAAGATTTGTATGTTCTTCTTATTAATCTAAGACATGTTTTTGCTTATGGCGATCAAGATAAATACTTATTACCAAATGAAGCACTTAGCCAATTCTTGGAACACTGTCACGACAGAATTGGTGAAGCGTATTTTAAAACCCCTAGAAACACTATTAAATCATTTTTAGATTTATTATCAATTTTGGAACAAAATCCAAATGTTTCATGGCACCAATTAATAGGTGATGTCAAAATTGTTGCTGAAGATTCAGAGCCGAACATTGACGATTCAGATGATGATTTTCAGCTAACAAATTTTAAATTATGATAATGAAAGAAAATAAATCGTTAGGTTTTGAATTGTTACATCCTTTAATTCAAAAATGGATATATAATCAAGGTTGGATTTATTTAAGAGATATACAAGAAACATCAATTCAATCGTTGGTTTATCATAGTAGTGACATAATAATAACAGCAAATACAGCTTCTGGTAAAACTGAAGCTGCTTATTTGCCAATCCTTTCAGAAGTCCTAAATAATCCTAATAAAGGTATAAGAGTCTTATATATATCACCACTTAAAGCATTAATTAATGATCAATATATTAGATTAGAACAGCTTTGTGAATTTATTAATATTCCAATTACACCGTGGCATGGTGATATTTCGAGTTCTAAAAAGAAAAATCTTATAAAAAATCCTGAAGGGATTTTACTAATTACTCCAGAATCGCTTGAAGCAATTATTATAAATTACGGTAATAGAGTTATCAATTTATTTGAAGAATTATCATATGTGATTTTAGATGAAATGCATACTTTTTTAGATACTGAAAGAGGAAAACAGGTTCAATCATTACTTTGTAGATTGGATTATAGTATTGGTAGGAAAGTTAGAAAAATTGGTTTAAGTGCAACAATTGGTGATATGGATGTAGCAAAAAATTTTATAAACAACAAGGATAAAGATTCAGTAATTATTATTGAATCAAAAAAAATGATTAGAAACATTCAGTTGCAAATCCGGGGTTATAAATCAGAGGCTAATGATTTAAATTCAGATGATATAAAACTAGATAATTGTGATAATTGTGATTCTTGTAAAAAAAATGATATTGCTTCTGACATTTTTAAAATCATGCGCGGAACAGATAATTTGATATTTGCAAACACCAAAAGTAATGTTGAATACTATGGAAATTGTCTAAGAACAAAATGTTCAAATTTTCATTTACCTCAAGAATTTTATGTCCATCATGGAAATCTTTCCAAAGAAATCAGATATGATGTAGAGCAAAAATTAAAATCAAAGGATTTGCCGGTTAATGTAATTTGTACCTCAACTTTAGAATTAGGTATTGATATTGGTTCTGTTAAGAGTATTGCACAAATTGGAAATCCATTATCTATTTCATCAATGCAACAACGATTAGGTCGGTCAGGAAGAAATGATGGCGATCCTTCTATTTTGAGGATTTTTTTAACTGAGACAATTATTTCAAAAACAACTAATATTCAAGATGAGATTAGAAGTAAATTATTTCAAACAGTAGCAATGGTCGAATTAATGATCAAAGGCTGGATTGAACCACCGAATTCTTCAGTTATTCATTTATCCACTTTTATTCACCAACTCTTATCTCTAATTTCGCAATATGGTGGTATAAAGGCAAATTTAGCTTATAAAATTTTGGTTGAAAGCGGTACTTTTAATAAAATGAATCAATTTATATTTATAGATGTTTTAAAGGAATTAGGAAATAAGAAGCTTATAAATCAAATGTCCGACGGAACTCTAATTCATGGTGAAATAGGTGAAAAAATAGCTAACCACTATTCTTTTTTTATAGTATTTTCTACAAGTGAGGAATATCGTCTAATCGCCAATAATAAAGTTATTGGATCTATTCCAATAAAGTCTATCGTTCAAAAGGATTCTTATTTAATATTTGGCGGTATGAGATGGTTGATTCTAAAGATAGATGATAAACAAAAAACAATCGAATTGAAAAAGGATAAAGGTGGAAAACCTCCGCAATTTGATTCCGATTATGGTATTCTTATTCATGATAACATTAGAAAGGAAATGTTGAGATTGTACTCTAATGAATACATTCCAAAATATTTAAATAAGCAAGCTATTGAGTTTTATCTAGAGGGTAAACAAAATTTTATTGATTATAACTTGTTAATTAGTGATTTTATTATATACCCTTCTGATTTGTATTTTTTCCCATGGGTTGGTGATAAAATCATGAATACATTGGTTCTTTTGTTGATAAATCATGGCCTCAAAGCATTAAACGAAGGGATTTGTATTCATATATGTAATACAAATATTGATAATGTTTATACAATTTTCAAAAATATTTTATCAAATGCAAAAATAATCGATAATCAAGAACTTATTAAGGAATTTAATAATCCAAATCCTGAAAAATTTGAAAAGTATTTATCTTCGGATTTGCAAAAGTTAGAATGCACATCTAAATATCTTGATTTTGAAGGCACATTTGAATATCTCAAAAGATATTTAACAAAAAATCATAAAATCGAAATTTCCAATGAATAACTTAGAGATAAAATTTGACCGAATTCGAGTGTCATAAAATAATAATAAATCATCCTTACAATTTCCTTCAATTGATTATTTGACAATCACCACTGATTTCGTAAGAATGTTCCATGGCGATTTTACAACAACTTGATATACACCATTTGAAACATTATTCAAAGGAAATTTAAAACAATCTATGCCTTTCTGATTGCGATTCCAAGTCTTCTTATCAATTTCCATTCCTTGTAAATCATATAGAATCAATGTATAATAACCCTGCTCGTCACCTTCAATAATTACTTCAATTTCATCACTTGCGGGATTAGGTTGTATTTGTAATGAAATAGGGTCGAAGAGCTGGATATGCCTAATATCATACGCACAAGCCGTGGCTGATAATGACCCATCGGTTAGTGCTACAATTGTTAATTTAGGGCTATGCCATTGGAAATCAATTATATCAAGGGGAGTAACGCTATCGCCGAGAAGAACCATTCCTAATAATTCTGTGAGTACAGTAGTGGTATCATTTATATTTACGCTGTCGCAAAAAATCGTCATATTTCTGTAATTAGAATTGTCTAATGAATCTTTAAGTATTTTTCCTTTTGTTATACCGGACGGTAAAAACACATCAGCTTTAAATTTAAATGAGGTAGTAAACGAAAGATTTGCAAACTTTAGGGTTTTATCATATAGTTTTACTTTCAGTGGAATTGTGAAATTTTCTGCTCCAACTTCAGCAATAGTATCAGGAAAAAAGATAGATGATTTTTGGACAGTATATTTTTCAACCAGCGATAAATCATCGATACCGAAATCATTACCCATAGGGGCAGTATTTTTATCAATAATCGCTATTAATGCTTTATCGGAAGTTGCTTTCCAATCCAAAGTGTAATTTTTCCATTCGTTTGTAACTACGTTGCTTTGTTTTATAGTACCGACCAAATTATTATTTATCATAATATACAATTCTGCCGGACTATCTTTGATTAAATTCACAATCCAGATACTAAATGTATAAGTATTATTCAAACCGATGTTTACTGTTTGGTACCAAACTCTTTTATTCGATGATGTAGCACCATTTATATACATCATCATTGAACTTCCAGTTGTGTGGTCATAACAATTCATATTATCAATTGACCACCAATTAAACGAATCTGAATCCACTTTATATGTACTTTCCGGGACACCTGTATTTGTGTTAGATTTATAATCAGAAGAAAAGAATTTATTTCCTTGTTCAAAATCTCCATTTACAATTAAGTTTTGAGCACTGCATAATGAAGGCAGTATGACAAATAATATAATAATTAGCTTTTTCATAAAACACCTATATAAAAGATATTATCAATCCCATGCTTAAGCATGGGGTTGATAGAGTCAATGTTTACCATATTAGTGGTTACAATTTTCATCATGATGATGTTTCCTATTTTCACCAAAATCATTTGCTTTAATTATGGCATCAAAAACGCGTTTCGGCGTAATTTCACCGGCCTCGTGGTGAATGCTTGCACCTGCTATACAAGACTTTTCAGCAACAAGCATTAATTCATCCTCAGTTACATCCAATAATCCAATGTCGTCGAGTGTTGTGGGTAAACCAATCTCTTCACAGAACGAATAAACTGTTTCCAGTTCTTCTACCGGTGCATCGGTAAGGTGCAATCCTGCTAAAACGCCGAATGCGACCTTTTCACCGTGATAGTATGCGTGAGTTCCATCTAAGGCTGTAAGTCCATTATGGATTGAATGAGCGGCCGCCAAACCGGAACTTTCGAAGCCGATGCCGCTCAGCAATATATTAGCTTCAACAATATTGCTGAAATCAGGAGTGATTTCATGATCTTCATTAGCAAATAGAGCACTTTTTCCGCATTTTAATAAAGTATCGTAACAAAGCCTAGCGAGTATTAATCCGGCTTTAGTGCTTAATCCGCCGCATTCGTTCATTGATTGAGTTAATCTGCAGGACCTGGCTTCAAACCAGGTAGCTAAGGCATCGCCCATACCTGACACTAAAAATCGGGTAGGGGATTCGGCTATTACATTCAAGTCAACAAGAACTGCTTGAGGATTCATTTTTTGATAATGAACGGCTTCGAAAATACCATCATTTGTATAAGTTACTGCGCAACCACTGCAAGGTGCATCGCTGGAAGCAATTGTTGGAACAACGATTACGGAGATACTTGCCCTGTCTGCGGCAATCTTGGCTGTATCTATAGTTTTTCCGCCGCCCATTCCGATAATTACATCTATTCCATTACTTTCTATAATATCGTTAACACGCTTTAATTCAACTTCACAACATTCACCATGGAAAAGTTCTATTGGTATGGAATGTGAGGATAAATCGGGAGCGAATTTAGGAATAACTTTATCTTTGACCGTTTTTGAAGCAAGGATCATTCCTTTGCTTCCTAATAGCTTAATTAAATCAGGTAATTCATTAAGAACACCTTCACCTTGGATGTATTTACCCGGAAAAACAGCTTTTATATGCATTTACTTTATCTCTGATTTAGTTTTCGAAACTACCGATAATTTTATTTCAAATTGATATAAATCAATAAACAAATATACAAATAATTATTTATTTTCCAATAAAAATAGTTTTTATTTGTAAATTAATAAAAATGTTATATTTTTGTAAAAGTTAAGAGTTGGTAAATTAAGAATAAATTCCGCCGAAAATAGAATTAAACGGAATAGCGTAAAAAGACAAGAAAATTATTGACAGTAATATATATATCAGTTTTATTATTTTTTTAAATCGATTGTATTTCAATAGACTATCTAAGGTGTTAAATCTATGAAAACAGAACGCTTGCATTTGTCTCTGCGTTTCGAAGCGAGGAATTCTACAAAATTAATGCAAAAAAAATTCATCAAAGCATTTTCAGTTTTGCTGTGTTTTTTATTCGCACCAATGCTTTTTCCAACTCAAACTCATTGCGAAGTTTTATGGGAAAAGGAATTGCATACAAATAAATTTATTCAACTCACATCATTCAATTTGTTTACTGAAAAATTTTATGAATGCAACGGTTATTATTATATCTTATATTTCGGGAAGGATTCTACTACCGCAGTGAAATCTTACGGTAAGTGGGAAGGAAACGAGTACCCAGCGTTATTGAAATTTGATATGAACGGAAATACGATTTATCAGAACGAAAAAGTAATTCCTAAGATTGATTCATTGAAAGAAGCTGAAGTAACATTAAGTCAAGAAATCAGGGGATTTAAATACAATGACAATGTATTGACTTTTGATATTCCACAATCTGCGGGAACACAAAGAACCCCGAATATATATAATTTTTCGACGACAGACGGAAGTATTTTAGGTATAGCAGGAACAATTGCATCGGCTTATCAATGGCTGACAACCCTAAAATCATTTTTTATAGAAAACGATCTATTTGTATTGGCAGGTGGATTATTTGATCAAACTCAGAGCCGAATAGATGTTCACAATCAAATTGCAAATGAGTATGAGGAAACACTAAAATACAGAATTACATTAGAAATGAATAGTTTTATAGATTCTCTTCGAGAAGATTCCTATGCTATGGATTTCCTGATGGTAAATGATCATTCTTTTATTGTTACTTTTCCCGGAAAAGACAAAAAAACTATAATAGCAAAATACAGTTATGATAAAGAGGAGGCTTCTAAATTACCAAACGCAGGAATAATAACAGCCGATTTGGACTGGTATAAAATTTATAAACCTAAAGCGGACCGAGGATTCAAGCAATTTCAATTACTTGATAATGGAAATTTGCTTATGCATCATGGTAATGGGAGTTTAGTTGTTTTAGATAAGAACAGCGAAGTTATATTTAATAAAGTAATTTTGGATGATTCATATAAAAATTATACAATTGATAATGTCATGTCTTTAAAATATCATTCAGGATATTTCGCACTTTGGGGTTATTATATAGAAAATAGTGAAAGAAATTTTGCAGTTATTATTACTGATAGCGATTGGAATGTAGTTGATGCTATACAATGGGATTATAATGAAAAAAGTAATTCAGTTACAGATGTTAAGGAAAAGGAAAACGGGAATCTGATTGTCTATGGTAACAGCCTATATAAGGAAATTAACGAAAGCGGAACAAATTTTTTATATATTCCGTATTATGCCGAAATAAAGACTAATTATGTTGGTGTAAATGAACCTATAGCGGATGAAGGATTTACAGTTTCACCGCAACCGGCAAACGATTTTATCACTATAGCTTTGAAACCTTCCGAAGGTTTCGAACCTTCGGAAGGTTCAAAAATCACCATCTACAACACACTGAGCGAAAAAGTGATGACAGTAGAACAGACATTTTTGTCTGTTCAGCGAATCAATATTTCAGCTTTGCCAAAAGGAATATATTTTGTTAAATTCGGCAACTTAACATCAAAATTCGTTAAATTTTAAAAAAAAGGTGTTAATATGAAAATATATCAATTTATGATTACATTAATTATTCTGTTTATTACTTTTTTAGGGATCGCTCAAAGTGAAGTTTTATGGGAAAAGGAATTATATACAACAAAATTTATTCAACAAACCCCTAACGATCTTTCAGTATCTGAATCTTTATATGAATATAACGATTATTACTTCATTTTGTATTTTGGAAGGGACTCTTCGACTGCTAAAAAGGTTGATGGTGCTTGGGTAGGAACGAAATACCCTGTTCTTATGAAAATTGATAATGATGGAAATACTATAAATCAGAATGAAAACGTAATTCCAATGATGGATTCGCTAGTTAATTCAGGTGTATTAATCAACCAATTCGTTAGAGGTTTTAAATTCAATGAAAATGAAATGCTTTTTGATATTCCACAAGTACGTACGGAAGATCAAACCCCAAATATTTATAGCTTTTCTGCAAATGACGGCAATTTAAATAGTATAGAAGGTACTATGGCAAATAATTATCAATTTGGTCAGTATTTCAAATCAATTTTTGCAGATAATGAAATATTTGTATTAGGTGACGGCTATTTAGAACAGAATCAGAGCCGATTAGATGTCCATAATCTATTTGGAGATGAACAAGGTGAAACTCTAAAATATAGAATCAAATTTGAAATGGATAGTTTTTTAGATTCACTCAAAGAATCGAATTTTGCTAATGATTTTCTGATGGTTGACGATCATACATTTATTCTTAGTTTTCATGGGAAGGATAGAAAAACTATTATAGCAAAATACAGTTATAATAAAGAAGAGGCTTTAAAATTATCCGCAGGGGAAGAAATAATGGCCGATTTGATCTGGTATTCAATTTATAAACCAAAAGCAGACCAAGGATATAACCAAATTCAATTACTTGATAATGGAAATTCGCTTGTACATAGCGGATATGGATCTATAACAGTTTTAAATAGTAGCGGCGAAGTGATATTAAATAAAAAAGTTTTCGATGATACTTATAAAAATTATACTATAACTAATTTTATGCCCTTGAAAAATAATACCGGTTACTATGCATTCTGGGGTTATTGTTTTAAAAACTCAAAAAGTGATTTTGCTGTTTTAATCACCGATAGCGATTGGAATGTTATTTCAGAAAATCATTGGGATTTTAACAATTATAAAAATGTCGTTACGGATATTAAAGAAAAAGCGAATGGGAATCTTATTGTATTTGGGAACAGTCTTCATTCAGATAGCACTGCAAATGGTTTATATTATAATTATATACCTTACTATGCTGAATTAAAGCCTAATCCTGTAAGTGTCCACGAACAGATATTAGATGATGGATTTACTGTTTCACCGCAACCGGCTAATGATTATATCAATATAGCTTTGAAACCTTCCGAAGGTTTCGAACCTTCGGAAGGTTCTATAATTAACATCTACAACACACTTGGCGAAAAAGTAATGTCGGCAGAGGCACGGCACGCCGTGCAACTACAAATCAATATTTCGGATTTGCCAGTTGGAATGTATTTTGTGAAGATTGGCAATCAAACAGAGATGTTTATTAGAGGTAATTAATTTTAAAAAAAAGTACGAAATAAATAATAATTATATAAATAAATTAATTGTAAATTTATATTGATTGAGGTGCTTATGCCTAAAAAAATACTTTTTCTGCTGTTGCTTATTCTTACTTCCTGCGACCCATTGGTCGATACTATTCCTGAAGTCCGGGAATGCGTGAATTTCGAAAAAAATAATGTAGTTTCCGCACCGGCAAAAGATACTATTTCGGTTATGACTTGGAATATTCGATTTGGATGCGGTAGCGAAATTCTATGGTTCGGTGATGCTTGCGGCTCGCGGACTGTACTTAAGAAAAGCGAAGTTGTTGAATATCTCGATCTTATTATTGAAGAAATAAATACTATCAAACCTGATATTTTATTTCTTCAGGAAGTGGATTTGTTTTCGAAACGAAGTGCTTATATTGATCAAATGCAGTATATCTTAGATAGAACATATTTTAAATATGCCATCTTTGGTACTGACTGGAATATTCAATTTGTTCCAAGCGATGGGAATGGTCGCGTGAATGAAGGCGATGCCATTTTTTCGGTCTGGCCGCTTTCGGAAAGAACGCTTTACCCGTTGCCTCTTAGAAATGATTTAGATGCTCTGACAAAGTATTTTTATGTTAGAGAGACTGTTATCTCGTGTAAAGTTCAAATGCCCGGTGGAACCAATTTCTACGCCGTAAATACGCATTTGTCGGCTTACTCAACTGATGATACAAAATATCGCCAACTTGAACGATATGTTAAAATTTGTGATTCTCTTTCGGCTAAAGGTCTTCCTTTAGTAACAGGCGGGGATTATAATTTGATTCCTCCAAATTCGGATTCTACTGATTATTGCGATGAGGATAAATGTACATCTGAACATTTTCACGGAGCCGGCGATATTCCATTGCACAAAGAAGGCAGTAATTATCTTCCGGAAATTGATTGGTTGAATTTATTATATGATAAATATATTCCATCATTACCGCTGAGTACCTATAAAGCCAATCAAAGTAGCTACTTCACTCATACAACCGATCCGAATATGTTTTGGGATAGAACCTTGGATTACTTATTCGCCAATCGCCCTTGGGTTGAAAATTCACATAAAGCTCATCAGGATTTGCGTAAACACTCCGACCATGCACCTATATCAGCACTATGGAGGGTAAAATGAGAGCAATCGTGATTGCATTTATATTTTTAGTATTTAGTTCAGTATTAAGTTTTTCAAAAGACAATGAAAACTTTATCAACTATTCAAAATCAGCGAACGTATTACCAAAGGGTGATTTTAGATATTCGCTATTCGGTCAAACGGAGGTAGGGTTAAGCAACAAATTGACTATTTCTGCCCACCCAATTATGCTGTTTGTTTCTCCATCCATAGATTTGAAATATAATTTTATGAAAAACGAAAAATATTCCATTTCTACTATTCACGGTGCAACCTGTCCGACTTTATTGTTAAACCTTGTAAAAACCAAAGGCACAGGAGGTTTTATATCTCCTGAATTCGAAATACCATTTATGCTTTCGATTAGGAATGGAATTATTGGTACATACAAATATGCCCCAAATCATATATTATCAGGTTCTTTTGTGTTTGAATTTGCACTGTTTAATTCTTCACTAGACCCAGGGACTTCAATTGATATACCTTTAATCAGTCCACGAAGTGCTGTGTATTATAGAAATGCGGGTTTTGATTTAGCATTGAGTGCTGAAGGGAAAATTTGCAATAAATTTGATTATGCCGGTAAAGCTGAATTATTTTTATTTCCATTTAGTAATGAAAGATATAATAGTGAATACGATAAAACAACAAACAGCCTTTTTTCTGAATTCTCAGGAATGATATTCTGGAATATAAACAAAAGTATTAAATTGGGAGCAGGGGCAAGGCTATGTTATGGATATTATCCTTATGGTGAACAATGGCATTTACTGCCTTTACTTGATTTTGTAAAATATGTTGGTAAATAAAAATAAAAAAAGCGAGTGGAAATACTCGCTTTTTTTGTGGGCCCGGAGGGACTTGAACCCCCGGCCAACGGATTATGAGTCCGTTGCTCTAACCAACTGAGCTACAGGCCCGAGTAATTAATTCTATTTTTCAATAAAAACAGAATTCAAAAATAATAGTTTTTTTTGAATTATCCAAAAATTAATTTACATTAAATAGTCCAAAATAGAATCCTAATTGGAAACCAAGACCGGAAGCGTTTATAGTAGTAGGGATATTCTTAATATCGCCAATATTATTATAATTCCATTGATTTTTGGTTATAAAGTTATTATTCATAAATGAAACAGCATAATCCACTTTGAAATGCACCTGCATCCAATTAGTTAGGTTGTATTCGAAGCTGACTGCGGGTCTTACATAAACAAAATCAGAACTTATTTTGTGTGAGAAATTTTTATTGGTCATATTTGGTTTCAAATCTTTCCAATCCAAAGTTTGAGAGTTTTGTATAACATCGAAAGCCATCGAACCAAATCCAAATTCAACACCCGGAGCTACTGTAAAACTCTTAAATGGTACGAAACAGTAATCTATCTTTAATCCAAGATAGTTTAACGAATAATCCGTTCTTCTGGAAATTGTATCATTTGTAAAGTCAAGTTGTTTTGAACCGCCTGCGTATTGCAGTCCTACTCTTAGGTTAGGTATATAAGGAATACTTGTAAAAAAGCCAATTCCATTAAGGTAGATTGGAGCTTTTAACGCGCTTGAATCGAAGCCGAATTCTTTGATTTTTGAACCCAAATCTTTGATATTATTATAAACCAACGTGCCTGTATAACCAACACCAATACCGAAATACATATCTTTTACTTCGTCGGGTGAAAATTCTTTCTCAAACTTCAATGATTCGATCTGGTCATCTTGAGTATAAACGAAATTTATTGATAATGAGAAAACCAAGACCAATAATATTAAGTATTTTTTCATAACTATTTTCCATTTTGAAAATCAAACATAACCAAATATAGTAAATATTCGTTAAAAGCATGCATTTTTTTCGTAATTTTGTATAGGTTAATGAAAAAAATATGAAAAAAATAGAAAACATAATAAGTAAAAAATCTTATTTATACCCGGAAATTAATTCTCTTCTTAAAGACCAGGATACAGTTAAAGTCAAAATACTGACTGGTGCTTATAAATCTATGTTAATAAAAGATTTTTTCAAGCACTCGGATAACAACATATTACTCGTTGTAGAGGATTATCAAGCGGCAGAAAATTGGTTTACCGATTTGAACGCTCTGCTTGGCGCTGAGAGCACTGTTTTTCTTCAACCCCCGCAAAAAACAGTTAAAAATTACTTAGATAAATCGGATGAGTATTTAGGCTGGCTAATTGACGGTTTGAATAAATGTCTGAATAATAAATCTATCGCTATTTGCACACCTGATATATTTTATTTAGAAATTCCCAAAAAATCGACCTTACAAAAAGGGAAAGTAAAAATCACAGTCGGCGACAGAATGGATTTTGAACCATTTGTGCAAAGTCTTTTACTCAAGGGATTTGATAGGAAAGATTACGTCGAAAACCAAGGCGAAATGTCTATACGCGGTGGAATAGTTGATATTTTCCCGTTAGGTTGGGATAATCCGCTGAGAATAGATTTTTGGGGCGATGAAATTGAATCAATTAGGGAGTTCAATCCAATTTCTCAGCGTAGTATTAACGAGTATCCTGCAGTAGAATTCATAGCGGACTTATTTTTATCGGATGAATCCGATATGGTTTTGCCTTACGATTATTTTGATGCAAGTACATTGTTAGTGATTGACGATCCTGAAAAATTAAACCAAGATGATTTAGAGTCTCAAATAAATAATTTTTCGAAATTTAAGACAGTTATCATTAATTCTCTACAAGAACCCGATATATTTATCAAAACTGAACCGCAGACAAATGTCAATGGTTTGATTAAACCTTTGGTTGATGAATTGGAGAGATACTCATACTACAATTACCAGATAATTATTAGTGCAGATGGTAGAAAAAGTATTAACCGATTGAAAGAATTAATTGAGTATGAACTCGAAAGCCGAAGTCTATCAGATTTTATTTCAAAACAAATAGTTTGGATGGACCAGCCATTTTCCGAAGGATTTATTTCAGAAAAAGACCAATTGGTATTAATTACCGAGCATCAGATATTTAATCGTTTGAGAACAAAGTTCCGTAAAAAGAGCACTAAAAAAACTGCCTCGATCACGTTCAACGAATTGCAAGCACTTAACATCGGTGATTATGTGGTTCACGAAGATAAGGGCATAGCACATTTCCAAGGATTTAGGAATATTACTATAGCCGGTGCTCTACAGGATTGTATTCAATTAGGATTCGCCGAGGGTGATAAAGTTTTTGTAAATATGAACTATATTTCAAAAATATCGAAATACACAGTTCAAGAAGGTGTTGCACCTCATCTAACAAAATTAGGCTCAGGCGATTGGTTAAAAAAGAAGCTCAGAGCCAAAAAGAAAATCAAAGATATTGCACGAGATTTGATAAAGCTATACGCAAAACGCAAATCTCTGCCGGGATTCCAATACCCACTGGATACGGAATGGCAAAAAGAATTCGAAGCTTCCTTTATTTATGAAGATACACCTGACCAACTTCAAGCTACGGAAGATATAAAAATTGATATGGAATCGGTTACACCTATGGATAGGCTGATTTGCGGAGATGTGGGCTTCGGTAAAACTGAGGTGGCTATTAGAGCCGCTTTTAAAGCCGTACAAGCCGGTAAACAAGCCGCCATACTAGTTCCAACTACGATATTAGCAGAACAGCACTATATGAGCTTTAAAGACAGAATGGGCAGGTATCCGATTAATATAGAAGCAATATCGAGATTCAGAACCAAAAAGGAACAGGACAAAATTGTTGAACGCTTAGAATTGGGCAAAGTAGATATATTAATCGGAACGCATCGACTTTTGAGCAAAGATATTAAATTTAAAGATTTGGGTTTATTAGTTGTTGACGAAGAGCATCGCTTTGGAGTCAGTGCCAAGGAAAAATTGAGACATCTAAGGGAAACAGTTGATACTTTGACTTTGACAGCAACACCTATACCTAGAACGCTAAATTTTTCATTAATGGGTGCCCGCGATTTAAGTATTATGGAAACTCCACCTAGAAATAGATTACCTGTTTATACAGAGATAATAAAATGGGATGAGGATATTCTGTGCGATGCTTTTGTTCGTGAAACAAACCGCGGCGGTCAGGTATTCTTTGTTACTGATAAGGTAAAAGATATAGAGATTATTGCGGCTGAACTTAACTTGCTTATGCCTACATTAAGATTTGGTATTGCGCATGGACAAATGACTCCAGCGGTATTAGAAAAAGAAATGGAAAAGTTCATTCAGCATAAATACGATGTTTTACTTTCGACAAAGATAATTGAATCGGGCATTGATATTCCTAACGCAAATACTATTATTATCAACCGTGCGAACAACTTCGGACTCGCCGAGCTTTACCAATTGCGCGGTAGGGTAGGGCGTACCAATAAACAAGCATATTGTTATCTGATTATTCCCGATGCAAAGAAACTAATCAAAATAGCAATCAAACGTCTTCAAGCGGTGGAAGAATTTACAGATTTAGGTAGTGGGTATAAACTGGCGATGAGGGATATGGAAATCCGCGGTGCAGGCAATTTGCTTGGCGCTGAACAAAGCGGATTTATAATTGATATAGGAATCGAGTTATATCAAAAAGTCCTCGATGAAGCCGTAAGAGAGCTTAAAAACGAGGAATTTGCCGATTTGTTCAAAGATAGAGAATTACATAAAACCGATATATCCAACGAAGATGTTGCTATTGAAATTGGACGGGATGCTCTATTCCCATCAGATTACATAAGCAATTCCTCGGATAGATATTTCTATTACAAACAACTTTATAAAGTACGAACAATTGCTGATTTGAATTCTATCGTTGACGAAATAACCGATAAATACGGACGATTACCGAAAGAAGCGACGGATTTAATTTATGTTATTAAATTAAGAATTGCGGTTGTGCCATTAGGGTTTATGCGTGTTTCTATTAAAGCCGATACATTGCGCTGTGAATTCCCGTCGCAAGAGAAAAAGGAATTTTATGACAGTGCTTTTCCGGTTGTTTTGGATTATATACAACAAATTGAGAACGCTAAACTGGTTCAAAAAAGTGAAAAACTCTTTTTGGATATTAAAATTAAAAATATGGATAACGCCATTGAGATTCTATGGCGATTAAAGAAGCAATTAGAAGTTGCTCTGTTTTAAAAATAAGGCCCAGAAATAAAATTTCCCCCCCAAAAAACACATCAGGTAGAACCCAAAAAAGATTCTACCTGATTTATTTTAAAATTTAAAACATGATGGTGGAAAAACTAAAAAGACGTCTCTTTTGGTTCACACGACGTAAATTTAGATGGAGCCAACTTTCAAAGTGGGCTCCATCTTTTTACTTTTATAATGCACATTATACCAAGAAAACTCTTGGAATATTCAAAAATATTTTTCCTTAACAAAAAATATTTAAAAAAAAAGAAAATTATTTACAATAAAATTTTTTTAATTCAAAAATAGTATTAATTTTGTCCTATTATTTGACCAACAAATTAATTATTTTATATATGATTGGGATTTAGGAAAAGTAATTAGTGGTTTGGGAGAAACAAAGTAAGATTGCGAATGATTATTTTATATATAAATCAATACTAAATTTGATAATGAGGAAAAAATGAGAACAATTTTAATTTTTTCGGTTTTAGTGGTTTTATTTACTGCAAATTTAAACTCCAAAACTTTATATGGCTGGGGATTAGACAGCGATTATCAGATATTGGAAGGAATTCACACTCCAAAATTAATTGATGATAAGCTGAAATTTAAAATGATTTCTACATCGTATGACCACACACTTGCTTTGAAAACAGACGGCACGCTTTGGGCTTGGGGTAATAACTACTGGGGTCAATTAGGTGACGGAACCGATAGTAATAGACTTACACCGATACAATGTGGAAGAGATAACGACTGGATATTTATAACTTGCGATAGAGAAGTTTCATTCGGAATTAAAAACAACGGCACGCTTTGGTCTTGGGGAGAGAATGAATCTGGTGTTTTAGGACACGGACCAAATGGAAATCAAAAAAAAACAAAACAAATCGGAAAAGATACTAATTGGAAGTTTATAGCTTGTCACTATTCTCACGCACTTGCAATCAAAAGCGATGGCACACTTTGGGCTTGGGGAAATAATGATGGCGGACAATTAGGTGATGGAACTAACGAGGGTAGCAGTGTTCCATTTCAAATAGGAAAAGATAATGACTGGCAAACTGTAACGACCGGTTCAAGTTTTTCTATTGCTATAAAAAACAACGGCACACTTTGGGCTTGGGGAGATAACTTTTACGGGGAGTTAGGGAACGGAACCAATATTGATTCAAATATTCCGATTCAGATAGGCGAAGATAATGATTGGGAATCAATATCTTGTAACTATGGTCACACATTAGCACTAAAAACAAATGGCACGCTATGGGCGTGGGGGGTAAATATTTGTGGTCAATTGGGAATTGGCTCGAATGTGAACAAAAATATTCCTATGCAAGTTGGTTCGGAAAATGATTGGAATTCTATTTTCACCGGTGATTTATATTCTATGGCTTTAAAAACAGATGGTACGCTTTGGGGATGGGGCGATAACGAGCTCGGAAATTTAGGTGATAATTCAAATATAGATAGGCACCAACCTATTCAAGTTGGAAAAGATAATAAATGGATAACTATTGCCTGCGGCTCAGCACAAACTTTGGCAATCAAATCGGATGGTACGCTTTGGGGATGGGGTGGGAACTTTTACAGTCAATTAGGAGATGGTTATTACGAATATTTTAACAAACCAACAAGAAAAAAAATATTTACTGAATGGAAAGTTTGGGCTTGCGGCGGTGAGCATATTATGTTTATTAAGCCGGATGGCACACTTTGGGGGTGGGGCGATAATTATGAAGGTCAAATTGGTGTTGGAACAAGGCGAGCAAATTTAGGTTACCCAATTCAGATAGGGAATGAAGGAAATTGGTCCTCTGTTTCGTGCGGGGAGTTTTTTACAGCAGGCATAAAAACCGACGGCACTCTTTGGACTTGGGGATTCAACCATTGGGGTCAGTTAGGGGATGGAACCGATGAAGATAAATACTACCCTATTCAAATTGGGAAAGATAAAAATTGGTCATCGCTAAAGTGCGGAAGAAGGCATACATTGGCTTTAAAGTCCGACGGCACACTCTGGTCTTGGGGCGAAAACTATTCTGGACAATTAGGTGATGGAACAAAGAAAGATAGAAATATTCCTGCTCAAGTCGGTTCTGATAATGACTGGGCTTCCATTGCGTGCGGAAGCTACTTTTCACTAGCAATCAAAACAGATGGCACACTTTGGAATTGGGGCTACCACTTAGGCGATACTGCCGGTAAAGATTTTCCAGTTCCTACACAAGTTGGCACTGATAATGACTGGACTTCAATTTCTGGTTATGGTAACGCAAATGTCTTTATTTTTAAATCCGACGGCACACTTTGGGCACTGGGAAATAACAGTCAGGGTAATCTCGGAGATTCTACTTTAATACATAGAACTATCCCTGTAAAAATCGGTAAAGAGAACGAATGGAAATCCGTTAAAGGTGGTGACGGTCATACTATCGGAATAAAAACTGATGGTACACTTTGGGCTTGGGGTAACAATCAATATGGTCAACTTGGAGATGGGACTTTTGTTGATAAAATCGTACCTACAAAAATCGGGAAAGATAACGATTGGACTGAAGTTGTATGCGGTTATGATTTCACTTTAGCTTTGAAAAATAGCCCTGAATTAATAAATGAACCGAAAGAAAGCATTAATAATATTTTAATTTATCCGAATCCGGTTCGCAACGTTATAGAAGTTCAAATCAATTTAGTAGAAGCGACAAACGTGGAAATAAGAGTATATGATTTGTTAGGAAATGAGCGAATAAACTCGTTTTCCACTTGTTTGAATGAAGGTAAATCAATATTACCTATTAACTGCCAAATGCTAAATAATGGAATATATAATTTAGTTTTAAAATCAAATAATTTTTATACTAACCAGTTATTTATTAAAATGGAATAATTATGTGTTAGTTGTTATTTTTAAAAAGGAGTTTTTATGAATGCATTACAAAATAATATAAGGATTTTCTTGAATTTAAGAAAAGTAAAATCCTTAGCAAAAAAAATTATTCTAATATTATTATTAAATATTATTTTGAGTAATTTTTCCATTTCACAACCTTTTTTAGTTAATCTTAACCCTCAAATAGGGGAGCCCTGTGATTGTCAAATTCTCAATAGCAGTGATGAGTATATTAATAATGGAGGTTTCGAATGTGTTGACCAATTTAGTATTTATGAGGGAAAAGACAAACCTGCCGATCGTAAATATGCTCAGTTTGAATATGCAGTAGGCGGTGTTATTTGGGAAAATTATAAGAATAACACTTATATGATAGTACCTAATAACGAGGATAAATATACAGAAGGATTAGTAAAAGGGTGGTTCTCTCCAACTTATTATACACCAAATCATTTTTATCATAATCCAATAGCTCACAAATATTCCGAGTCTGGATTTGGCTTTAGTCACAATCATCTATATGGATATCCTTTTTATTATAGATATCCTCGAGATTGGGTTATGCAAGGTACAGAACCTTATCATAATAATTCAAATAACTTTGGATATGCAGGTTTTTGGGCAGACCCTAAAAAATTTAATGTAGATGGGAAAGAAGTACAAAAAGATGACGATTTATACATTGAGTATATTCAACAAAAACTAAAACAACCTCTAGTACCTGGTCAGGGATATATATTAAGTTATTACGTTAGTAAAAATAATGATAAAGTTGATGGTTCGCAAAAAATTGGAGTATATTTTTCTGAAAAGGCTCCTAGAAATTTTGACAATTTACGTACCGCCTAAAATATGATTATAAATATTCCACCAGTTGGTAAAAATATTTTCCAATTAAATGCTGGAAACAAAGATCTTAAATATAATCTTTATTTCAGTAATGCAGTTATAAGTACTCACGCTGATAATGAAGGTATGGGAGGCTGGACACCCGTTTCACAACTTGTTTATGTTAACGAAGTATGTGATTATATTACAATTGGCATTTTTAATAATAAGGATTTAAATAATTCTTCAAATATCAAAACAGCATATTTCATTGATGATGTACATATATCCGAAGTTCCTATATGCCCATGCACTTTGGGTGTAAATAATTCAGGTTTGGAACCTGAAGCATCAGTTGATGTGAAAATTATACACAAAGAGAACTGTTGCTTCGAATTCTTTTTTCACAATAAATTAACCAATGGTTGTCAAATACAAGATGTTCATGTAGATGTAACTATCCAAGGCCATCCGGAATATCATCATATAGACACACATAATTGTTTTCCTTCACCTAATGATTTTATAACTGGATCATGGTGTCTTCCCCCATTATATCAAGACCATAATGTTGTCTTTAAATTTGGATATCATTTTTATGAAACAGAGGATTGTGAAGTGGAACAAGTTGTCAAATTGTCTTGTCCAACATCTTGCCCCTGTCCTATAGATCCAAATCCGATAAGTATTGTACCAATACCAACTGAACCTTGTTGTTACAACATTTTGTTAAAAATGAATAATGATAATGAATTAACAAATTTCTGCCGATATTATAAAGCAGAAGTTTATGACAAGGATGATTTTGGTTACCAGCCTTACAATAAATTATTCGAAGTCTATCCAGACCCATCTAATTCCTTCATCCAAGGCGGCATACGCTATTTCTATCCGGGAATGGAAATCAATTTAACAGCCGCTCGGAAACTCTGCTATGATGCAAGATCATTCCCTTATAAATCAATAAAAATAAGACTTTATTCTGATGAGGTGAATTATTGTGAGTATGAAAGTGGCATAGGTTTAAATTGTCCGATATCATGCGGTGATATACCAAATCCTACCCCAATTGTTTTCTTAAAATGTATATGGATTCCTACACCAAAAGGACCTTTGGTTACAAAATGTAAATACGAATTACATGTCATCAACAATACAGGATTAAATGTTACTATTCCGGAATTTAAATATGACTTTAGTTCCATTAATGATACACTGCCGGAATTTCAAAGGTCATGGTTAACGAATTTCGATAGTATAGCAGTTACATTGCCTACTTCTCCAACTGATTGGACATTTTTGAAGGATTCAATTAATCAATCAATTAGTTTTACAACGAGTCCAAATGAATTTGTATTAGACGACGGTGATACATTACATTTAGCAGATATCAGCATTCCGGAATCCGACGAAGCTGTGGCAGTTGGATTTAGTATAAAGAATGCGCAGGATTTAAATTCATATTGTGATTTTGGCGAAGAAATTATATCATGTCCACAAGACTCAGTTTGTAGTTGTGAAGCGTCTTCTCTATTTGATTTTACATTAACTGCAAAGGAAAAAGAAACAGCAAGCGATCCTTGTTGTTATGAAATAACATTGAGTCCGCCAAGTCAATATCTGAATTGTGCGATTAATGAAATAGAGGTCTATGTTAAAAATCCTAATGATACAATTTATAGCCTCATTCCTGACATTGATACATTATTGCTAACTCCTCTTAACAATAAAATAACTTTATCACAGGATATTTGTATTACTCCAGATAATGGAAATTCATCATTTTCCGTAAAAGTAAAATTCAAGAATCTAAATTATGAATGTGTCAAAGAAAAGACCGATTATT
>JBAXXL010000031.1:0-49179 GCA_037127915.1 bacterium | reverse complement strand
GTGCTGCGGAGTTACTCATTGCTAACGAAGAACTTCTCTTTCAGAACAAAGAGAAGGAAAAACGTGCTGCGGAGTTACTCATTGCTAACGAAGAACTTCTCTTTCAGAATATAGAGAAAGAAAAACGTGCTGCGGAGTTACTCATTGCTAACGAAGAACTTCTCTTTCAGAACAAAGAGAAAGAAAAACGTGCTGCGGAGTTACTCATTGCTAACGAAGAACTTATATTCCAAAACAAAGAAAAAGGGAAACGTGCTGATGAGTTAATCATTGCTAATACAGAGCTTGACTTTCAAAATGAAGAAAAGGAAAAGCGTGCCGATGAGTTAGTCATTGCTAATAAAGAACTAGCATTTCAAAAAAAAGAAAAAGGGAAACGCGCTGATGAGTTAATCATTGCTAACACGGAACTTGATTTTCAAAATGAAGAAAAGGAAAAACGTGCTGATGAGTTAATCATTGCTAACACTGAACTTGACTTCCAAAACGAAGAGAAAGGGAAACGCGCTGATGAGTTAGTCATTGCAAACATAGAACTTGATTTTCAAAACGAAGAAAAAGGGAAGCGCGCAGATGAGTTAATTCTTGCTAACACGGAACTTGATTTTCAAAACGAAGAGAAAGGGAAGCGTGCTGATGAGTTAATCATTGCAAACAAAGAACTGGTCTTTCAAAATGCAGAGAAAGAGAAACGAGCCGCAGAATTGGTTATTGCTAATACAGAACTTATCTTTCAAAATGCAGAGAAAGAGAAACGAGCCGCAGAGTTGATTATTGCCAATACTGAACTTGTCTTTCAAAATGCAGAGAAAGAGAAACGAGCCGCAGAGTTAGTCATTGCGAATACCGAATTGGTTTTCCAAAACGAAGAAAAAGAAAAACGTGCCGCTGAGCTAGTTATAGCAAAAGAAAAAGCCGAAGAAAGTGATCGTTTAAAAACTGCATTTTTGCAAAATATGTCTCATGAGATTCGCACACCGCTAAATGGTATTATCGGTTTTTCTTTATTACTGAATTCTGAAACCAACACTAAAGATGATATTTTTGAATTCACAGATATGATAAATCAAAGCGGTAAACGGCTAATTGAAATAGTCAACAATGTGTTGGATATCTCCAAAATTCAAACAGGGCAAGTTAGTATTGAAAAAACATCTATATCACTTAGTTCATTGTTTACTTATATTACAACATTTTTCAGTCCCTTAGCAAAAACTAAAAATATTAAATTGAGTTATCAGGATTTGGATGGTGTATATCCTAAAATATTTTCAGATGAAGCAAAACTAAATCAGATTCTTACAAATTTGGTTAACAACGCTATTAAATTTACAAAATCCGGTAATATTGATTTCGGCTATGAAATTAAGGGAGAGAATATACAATTCTTTGTGAAAGATACAGGTATTGGAATTCCACCAGAGGTTTACAATAAGATCTTTGACAGGTTTACACAAGCAGATCAATCTCTTTCTCGAGGTTATGAGGGAGCAGGTTTGGGACTTGCAATTTGCAAAGGATTAGTGGAAATGCTTGGCGGTAGAATTTGGTTAGAATCGGAAGTCGATAAAGGCACCACTTTTTACTTTACTTTACCTTATAGTGTTAATGATATACCTTTTCAAGAAGAAATATTATACCCGCAACCAGCGACAAAAAGAACCCACGGAAAAATTCTTATAACTGAGGACGATTGGATAAGCTCCCAATATCTCAATAGGTTATTGGAAAATTCAGACATAACTGTTATTCATGCTGAAAATGGACAACAGGCGGTAGAATTTGTACGTAATATGCCGGATATTGATTTAATTCTTATGGATATTAAAATGCCTGTTATGGATGGAATTGAAGCGACAAAGCTAATAAAGCAGATTAGACCGACTGTACCTATCATTGCTCAAACAGCTTATGCATTTAATGAAGAAAAAAACAGAATATTAGGTGCAGGTTGTGACGAATATTTAGCTAAACCTGTAGAACTTAATAAACTGATGGAATTGGTTGATAAATATATTGGATAAAAAAATTGCGTCAAGAATAACTCATGACGCGATTTTTGCTTGTTTTATCAACCCCACGCTTAAGCGTAGGGCATCCTGACAAAATATTATTTTACTTTTGGTGCGGCAGTTTCTGTAGTCTTGTTCGAAGGACATACAGCTTTACAGCCTTTAGGGTCACATTTTGATTCAATTTTAGCACTACCGTCAATTTTCACAGTACTTGTTGAAGAAGGGCAACCCTTCATGTCACCCGGTTTGCAGTTTTCCATTTTTGCTTTGTCAACTGTACAACCGTTAGCTTTCATATCACCGGTTTTACAAGATTCCATTTTAGCTTTGTCGCCCGGGCAGCAAGCTTTAGCTTCAGTTGTAGTGCTTTCAGTTTTTGGTGTAGTTGCACAACCTTTTGGACAACAAGCGGCTTTTTCAGTTGCTGTTTTGTCTTTGCAAGTCGTACCACAACCTGTTGCGGCCGCATCTTTATTAATCATGGCGGCATCTTTTTTGATCATAGCAACACCTTTGCAATGATCAGGAAGCATTTTATATGCTTTTGCGTCAGCTACCATATCGTCGGCTTTGTAACCTGCCATAGAAATGGCTTTTCTGATTTTGTCAGGGTTTGTAGTTTTGTCGTCGTATTTTACTGTAGCGATTTTGTCATCAACATTCAAATTAGCATTAATAATTCCGTCTAATTGGTTGATTGATTTTTCGATTCTTGTTTTGCACATAGCGCAAGTTGCCGATGTTTGAATTTTTACTTCTTTTACTTCGGCGAAAGAAGTTGCTGTAGCGGCTAAAAAAGCTAAAGCAAATGCGAGGGTTATGATTGTTTTTTTCATAATATTTTTACCTTTAATTTATTATTTATAATTACCAAATTTCATAAGTTATTTTTAAATACACTTTTCTTCCCATTATCGGGGCATAGATTATTGAGGAATCAAAATGATTACCCCATGGTTCGTTATATGCTAAGATAGGATTTTCTTGCATAAAGTTTAATATGTTTTCACATCCTAAGTAAATATTCCAATCCGATAGTTTTTTACGGATTTGCGAGTTCATCATAAAGTAGCCGTCATAATTCTTAGGTAGTTGATATTCTATAGGATTACTCGATGTATTCGGCAATCTGCCGCCGCCTATATAATTTGCCGTAAAATCAAATGTCCAGGAATTAAATTCAGTTGCATATTCCAAATTTATAAAACCGCGGTGCGGGCTTGATAGCGGTTTTTGTTCCAACACACCATTGTATGTCGTTTGAACATCATTGTAACGATACGCTGTCATTATATGGAAACGTTTTATTGGTGTAATAGTGAAATCCACCTGGAAGCTATTCGAAAATGATTTGCCGTCCAAATTAGTAAAATAAACTTTATCCACTGCCCTATCCATATCAATTACAATTTGGTTTACAAAATCGGTGCGGTAGAATTCCATTGAAAACGATGCTTCTTTACCGAAGATTTCAAATTCGCCCAATATATTTCCGCCATAGTTCCAAGCATCTTCTATATTCAAATTACTATCGAATACTAATTTTCTACTCGACGCCATCACACCAAGGTTTTCAGCTAATAATGCCGGTTTTCTCCAACCTCTTCCTGCGGAAGCCCGCATTGACCAACCCGGATAAAAACCCCATTTTACATGAAAGCGTGGAGTGTAGTAAATTTTATTGTTCCAATCGTAGTCGGCTCTTATTCCTCCGACTAATGTTAAATCCTTAATTCCCGCATAAGTGTATTCTGCATATACACCCGGAATTAATTCTTCTCTATCTTTATTGATTATTTCTGTCAAATCTTTGTTTTTAAATTCTTCGTTATATTTATCGTATTGCACCGAAGCCCCAAAATCCAAAATATGTTTTTGGTCGGGAGTAGCAAAATCATAAATCAAATTTGCATATCCGGACAATTGATCGCCCGCGTAATCCCGTGCACCAAAAAGCCCAGTGGTTTTGTGATATGAGCCATTTGCAATTAAGGCTATACTATTAGAATTTTTGCCCGAGAATATAATGGCTTTTTTCCCGAATAATTCGTAGCGGTTAGTAGCCAAGTTTATTTTGTAGAGATTCGTGTTTTCGGGATTAGTAAGATCTTTTATTTGGCCGCCTCTGCGGTTTTCGCCCAAAATATGGAAACCGAACATATTATGTCCATTGTCCGCAGGTCGTCTCCAGCGATTCATAACATTATATAAATAGCGGGTCGGCTGGTCTAAAAATCCATCATTATTTCTGTCAATCTGCAGATTATTATAGTTCCCTTGCAAATAAAGAGTAGATGTCCATTTATCACCAACTTTAGTCGAGGCATTTGCGGCAACGTCCAATTCGCCATCGGAATTGTAATATGCACTGCCTAAGACTTTTTCACTATTGGTTTCTTGTTTGTAATCAAGATTTATTTGTCCGGTTACCGACTCAAAACCTGTAGTTACCGATGCGGCGCCTTTGGAAATTGAAATTGAATTCATCCAAGTTCCGGGAATATATGAAAGCCCGAAAGGTGATGCCAAACCGCGTAACGTAGGTGTTTTTTCGGCTAACATTTGCACATATATACCTTTCAAACCGAGCATTTCTATTGTCTTTGCTCCGGTTACCGCGTCAGAATAACTAACATCTACAGATGCGTTTGTTTGGAAACTCTCACTCAAATTACAACAAGCGGCTTTCCGCAAAGAGTGCTGTGTCATTGTTGTGGTTGAATATACATCCGATTTGTTTATTAAAGCCGGTGAATCACCTTGGACAACTATTGTTTGCGTTGTGGCATTGGCTTTTAAAACTATTTCGATTCCATCATTCATTGATGTTGACGCTATCGTATCGGGTTCAAATCCCACAAACGATATGATAGCTCTATCAGCTTTACTCGGTAAATCAATTTTAAATGCACCGGTGTTGTCGGTATAAGCTCCCGTTTTTGCTTTTACAAAACGAATAACTGCACCAGTAACCGGTTCTTTTGTTCCATCAGGGTCTGCGCCAAGTACCTTACCGGAGATTTCTTTTGCCTGTAAATAAGTTAACGAACTAACGGCAAAGATTAGAGCGCTTAAAATAATATTTTTCATAAATCACCTATATATTAATAACATAATATTTTAAAGAAACAATTTTTATTAAGTTGGAAATTAACAAATTGCTTCATCTGGTGATGTAATACTTTTTTGGCGAATGGATTTAATGATTTGTTTTATAATCGTGGGTGGTGAAATATCAGCAAAATCTGCGCTATTATATTTCAATTTATCTTCAGATTTAAAAATATTAAATCCTTCGTGAATAATTAATGTTGGAAATTCTATTTCCGGCGAGTTTATTTTTACCGGCGCTTCACTTGTTAAATCATTTTTATATAATATGTGATAATTAACGCAACAGGCATCTTTGAAATTGATACCGTTGGAAATATCAGTATTTTGATTATTGTTTTTTTGGCATGACTTATCTGCCTTGCATGATTGCTCTTTACGACACTTTGGACATTCGGATAATTCATCATTATGCTTGATTTCTTGAGTACGGATAGACATTAATGGTGAAATTTTCGTTAGATTTGTTTTACTGCAATGCATAAAACGCATTTGGAAACTACCCGAGGATAGTAAAACAATCGCTAAAATCATGTAAGCAGTAATATTTTTAAGTGTTTTTTTCATACTGAATTTAAGACGCCGACATTTTTTTTTTATTTTAATTAAAATAATTTCATTTTTCTACTTCTTTATATAGTAAGAATTTTTTTTTTGAATATATTTTTATTTAATTTTGTAATCTATAGTTTTAAATAATTATTAATTAATAATATTGAAGGAATATTGAGATGTCGCAAATATCATTAGAACCAAACGTCGGAGGCGCAATATTGCGTCTAAGCGGACAATTCGTAGGCGGTGACGAGACCGACGAATTACGCACAAGCATTAAAAGATTAGCAGAAGAAGGCAATTCAAAATTGATTATTGATTTATCCAAGACTACTTATCTTAATTCAACAGCATTAGGTGTTTTGATTTCAGGACACACATCTTTCGTAAAAAATAACGGCAAAATAGTACTTTGCAACGTTAGCAAATCAATCGAAAATATCTTTGTGATAACAAAATTAACTTTAGTATTTGACATTACTGAAACATTAGACGAAGCAATAAAAAAACTAGCATAAATTATTAATAAAACAAAATGGAGTTTTCTATAATGAGAAAAAACATCTTTAACATCGTTGCCATCACGGCATGTCTTGTAGTAGCATATCTTGTGTACTATTTATGGTTGGGTAGCCCAGCAAACTTTGAAGTCGGCCCAGCCGGCGAAGTATTAAAACACGCACCTAAAAACGTCATGGGTATGGTCTTTACAGGTGGTCCACTAGTAGGTCTTTTGATATCGTTCCTATTAATTTCTATAACATTTATAGTTGAACGTGTATTATCATTGAAAAAAGCACAAGGTAAAGGCGTACCTGAAAAATTCATCAAAAACGTTATCCTAAGCTTGGAAAAAGGTGACTTAGTTGCCGCAGAAAAATTTTGTGATGAACAACGCGGAAGTATTGCTAACGTATTAAGAGCCGCAATCAACAGATTTAAAGAAATCGAAAACGATACCGATTATTCAGCAGATAAAAAATTAGCAGAAGTACAACGCTCTATCGACGAAGCAATGAACTTAGAAACACCACTTCTTGAAAAGAACTTGGTAATTATCTCTACTATCGCTTCTGTATCAGTACTTGTCGGTTTGTTGGGTACAACTTTGGGTATGATTAGATCTTTCGCCGCTTTGGCAAAAAGTGACGCCGGTGTATCCGCTAAACAACTATCAGCCGGTATTTCTGAAGCTTTGTACAATACTGCAGGCGGTTTGGCAAGTGCTATTATCTGTATTATTGCTTACAACTTTTTCACAACTAAAGTTGACAATTTTGTCTATATGATTGATGAATCTATTTTAAGTATAATGGAAATCTTCACAATCCGCATTAAAAAATAATTATACAGAGGTACTAACAAATGGCTAAAGTCAAGAAAAAAAGAGTCGGCTTTGTAATTGATATGACACCAATGGTTGACATTTTATTCTTATTGTTAATCTTCTTCATGTTCACTGCGAAGTTTAAATCGGAAGCTGATAGTGCTCAAAAGTTCCAGATTAAACGTCCTCAAACTACTGCGGATACTACAAAAATTCCTGATACTGATTTAGCGATAATTAAAATTGCAATATCCAAAGCAGGGAACGATACAAGTTATCATTATGAAGTGGTTGATTTCGACACTAGGAAACAAATTTGGACACAGTGTCAAGAAAAAATATCACCGGATTCTTTATTTACAGCTATGGGTGGTCCAAAACCGCAAATTAACATTGGCAAAGATTTGGTTGCTTTAAATCTTTTGATTAAAAACTCTCGTCTAGTACGACCTAATATGAAATTTGCTATCGATGCGGATAAAGGATTGGAATGGAAGTGGGTTTACAATGCTCAAGAACAACTAAGATTGAATTATGCCACTACATTTAATTACGTAACTGATAAAAAAGGATCGTAGTAAATGATTATTGAATTAAACGATAAAAATAAGGAGATATAAATATGTCCGGTGGAGGACAGCTTAAAGCTGAACATTCGAAAAGAGGTGCTGAAAGCGGCAGAAAAAGAAAGAAAAGAGTTGGATTCTTTGTGGACTTAACTCCTATGGTTGATATAAATTTTTTGCTTTTAACATTCTTTATGTTTACAACTACCTTAGCGGAACCGCAAATCATGGAAATGCGTGTACCGCCTGAAATGAAAGCAGAAATTAAGGTTAAACAATCTTTGCTTTTCACTATCTATGTTCGTAACGATAATAAGATTTTTTATGCGCTTGGGATGGGCGATCCAATTCCTACGACAATTGACAAAATCCGGCCAATGGCTGAAAAATATAACGTAGCAGAAGGTGCAAAAAATGAATTGATTACCGCATTGAAAATCGACAAGAAAGCTAATTATGGATTAGTAGTTAATATACTCGATGAACTTAATGTGTCGGAAGCTTACATTACCAAAGAAATCAGCAAAGGGAAAGATGCGGATGGTAATGCTATGCTTCGTGAGCGCAGGTTCACAATCGCGGATATTACTGCCGATGAAAGAATTAAACTATATGGTGGCGCTGTACCGGCTCCTACAGGAGGAGGTAATAAGTAATGGCAAATATTGCTGTAACACTACCGCATCGTGACGCTTATGGTGCACCCGAGTTAAAAGAAAACATCAGAAAACATACAATACGCGGATTTATTATTTCTATTTCTGCATTTTTGATATTCCTAATTGTTTATACTATTTTAACTAACAGGGATACAACGGTACCAATGGCACCTGTTATTCCTATGAATCGTATTCAATTAGAAAAATTGGCAGATGAAGAGAATCCAGAAGAAAAAAATGCTCCGCAAGAAATACAAAACATGGTTAATACGGGACCTGCGGCTCGCGCCGGTAACCCTGTACCAGCTCCTGATTCTGAAATCACACCTGATATGAAAGACTTCGCAAGTATCGAAGATATTAACCGTTCTTCATCGAAAGGTGGAGATGGCATTGATAATGGTGGGTTTGCGGATAATATAGATTTAGGAAAGGAACTGACTATTGAAAAAGCTATCGAGAAGATTCCTGAATATGGACAATTCCAAGCCGTTGAGGAAAATCCAAAGATTGCAAATTACGCTGATTTAAAAAAGTCAGTCGTATATCCGGATATTGCTAAAAGAGCCGGTGTAGAAGGAAAAGTTACCGTTGCTGTTTATATAGACAAATACGGAAAACCAAAAAGAACAAAAATTCTTGAATCACCAAACTCGCTTTTAGATCAAGCCGCAATCGATGCGGTTATGAGATATACAGGTTATACACCTGCTATCCAGAGCAAACAACCGGTTGGCTGTTGGCTGTCAATACCTATTAACTTTACTTTAAGATAATAGATATTACAAAAAATAAAAAGGGATAAAGCGTCAAGTTTTATCCCTTTTTTTTTGTTTGCGAGGTTTGCTAAGATATAAAATGTTCCTTGTAATCAACTAAATGTTTGTAAGCTACATTTACATGATGTAACTTTATGAGTTCTGATTTTCTCTTAGTCCAATTGCTTATTTCACTATGAATGCCTTCGGGGGTTAAATCCGGTTTTTCTCTCAAAATCCAATCAACAGTTGCTAATATTTCTAAACTAAAAGGAGTTTCAAATCCGATAATAAACTTTTTGAGTAATTCTGATCTCTGCATTTGTTCCGGTTTAAGTTTTTTATATTGTGTGTTTATTTCAGGAATTTTTGATTCGATAATCTCTATTGTGGTGGATGGCTTATCATATTGCGCTGAATAAACAATATAAGAACCATTTATGGCTTGAAGTACTTTATTAAGATTGGCCGCATAAGGTCCATACCACCCTTTTGAAAAGTTCAGCTTTAAAGGCTCTCCAAAACGTTGTAAAAAATATGCTATTTTTTGCGTAACTAACATATTAAGGTTTTTATCAATGTTATTGTAATGAATAAATGAATCCAATAATAAAGCTCGGGTTGGTGTTAAATGAGACGATGATATTTGAATATTATCGCGAGTTTCGAATAAGCTTTGAGGTTCAAATACAATAAATTCAACTTCCGGCAATTTTGAAAAATACTTTTCCAAAATAATTTTCACTTTTTCCCAATCTAATTTCCCATTTCCTGCTCCTAACGGAGGTACTGCTATTGATTTGATGTTAAGTTCTTTTATTTTAAGAATTAGGTTTTCTAATCCCAACTCAAGATATTCATACTTAGATGGATTTCTCCAATGCTTCTTGGTGGGGAAGTTAATAATGTATTTGAAGAAAAGCGAATTGTTTTCCGTAATGAGCAAATCGCCAATGTTCAAACTATGGTTTTCGCAAGCCTTTTTGTAAGCCTGATAATTTTGTGAAAATCGCTCTTTGAATTGCAAAGCAATACCTTTACCCATTACTCCAACTGTATTTACAGTATTAATAACAGCATCAGTTTGTGCTTCGAAAATGTCGCCTTTTTTATATGTTATCATAATTTATAATAAAAATTTGATTTAACTTTAACTTCAATATTTCTGTTGTATTTAGTACATGCTTGCTCTATTAATCTCTTTGATTCGTCATCAAAAACAGCAATGCCTAGTATTTTTTCTAATGATAATTCGTCTTTTACCCAAAATTCAGCCTGCTTTCTTCTTTCCTTGTCGGAATCATCTTCAGTATTTTTCCACCAAGTTTCTTTTATAGTAGTCCAATCAATTTCATTTAGAAATTGTATGTCATCGAACCATTGTGTAAGAGTAGCATAACCATGTCCATCAGTAAATAAATATTCTATATCATTTATAATATCAGAAAGTTTATAAATGAGATAAACAATTTCTGACGAATCTCTTTGTGGAACCTTCCATCCGGTTTGTATCCTGTAAAGCATTACTGATTTATACCAAAAATAAAATGGAAGAAAATCATTTGATGGACAATAAATTTTGTTAGAATTTATAGTTGTTATTCGATGATCTTCACGTAATTGGATTAATTCGCGCTCGCCAATACCTAAGTAATTTGGATCTGATTCATTACTGGAATACTTTGTAATCTTACCCAATTTTAGAATATAGTCAAGATTATTAATATGAGTTATTCTAAATATATATATATTGGAAATATCCATTTTCACATTACATTTGATATTATCAAAAATTTTTCTAAACCCTCCGGCCATCTCAACAAACTATGATGACCGGTTTGATTTTCTCTTCTCATTAACCATTGATAATTAACAATTAACAATTATTTTGCCATTATTCCTTCAATTTCTTCGGCATAAATCGGTAAACGTTTACCTAAAATTCTGCAACCGTCTTCGGTTATTAAAATATCGTCTTCTAAACGAATACCGCCAAAGCCGATATATTCGCGAACTTTGTCGTAATTAATAAATTCGGCATTAAGATTTTCTTTTTGCCATTGGTCAATTAGCACAGGAATGAAGTAAATCCCGGGTTCGTTAGTGATAACCATACCAGGGCGGAGTTTTTTCGCCATCCTTAGGTAAGCCAAACCGAATTGATCACTCCTTGAAACTGTTTCATCATAGCCGACGTAATTTTCGCCAATATCTTCCATATCGTGAACGTCCAAACCCATAGCGTGACCCAAGCCGTGAACAAAGAATAAACCGTGTGCGCCTGCGGCTACAGCATCTTGAACATTACCTTTCATAAGCCCCAATTCTTTTAATCCTTCAGCAATAACTTCGCAAACTGCTAAATGAACTTCTTTGTACATTATGTCTGGTTTTGCCATCGATGTAGCTTTATCATTTGCGGCGACGACAATATCATAAATGCCTTTTTGCTTAGGAGAGAATTTTCCTGATACAGGAACAGTACGAGTATAATCCGAAGCATAGTGCATAGCTGTTTCAGCTCCGGCATCTGTAATCATCAATCTGCCTTCTTCTAAAATTTTGCTGTGGTCATGATTATGCAAAGTTTCACCGTTTTGTGATAAAATTACAGGAAACGAAATTTGTCCATCCGCGCCAAGAGCGATTCCTTCGACAACTCCGGCTAAATCGTGTTCATATTTTCCCGGTTTGCACATAACCATCGATGCGATGTGCATTTTGTATCCGGTTACGCAAGCTTTTTCGATTTCTGCGATTTCTACATCTTCTTTGATTTCGCGTAGAGCAACAACACCTTTAATTAATTCGACCGATGCGTTAGCTTTCAAATCTTTAATTGGAATGTTAGTTAATTCACTCAATAAGATTTTATTTTCAGCTCTATACGGCGGCAAAAAGTGAACTTTTCTTCCTGCGGCAATGGCTTTTGTAATATATCCTGATAATTCAGAATAAGGTTTGTTAATCTTTATACCTGCTTTTGCGGCTTTATTAGCGATTGATTCTTGAGGACCCATCCAAACAATGTCTTCGATATCAATATCATCGCCAAAAAGAATTTCTTCTTTACTATCAATGTCTATGACACCGCAAAGGTTTTGTAAATCAATTCCAAAGAAATAGAGGAATGAACTGTCCTGTCTAAAGCGGTAAGTATTACCCGGATAATTCATAGGTAAATCTGTATTTCCTAATAATAAAACGATGCCTCCGGTTAAGCTTTGGCTCAACTTAAGTCTTCTATTTGAATATGTTTCGGCTGAAAACATTTTTTCCTCACTAAATATGATAAAATGTGATAAATAAAACCTAAAATTAATTATTTTTTTCCAAATAAGCTAATTATGTCCAAAATTTCTTAAATTTGAATTTTAAAAATGATTAGAAATTAGAAGTGAAAATAAGGTTTTTAGTATATATCATATTAATTGTAGCGGTTTTGCCGCTATTTAGCCAAGAGTCAACCAAATTAGATAAACTTAAAGCAAAGCAAGCGCAAGTTAAAAAGACTATTATCAGCGATACTACCGCGGCAGATACAATAACGATTAAGAAGAATGTAAAGCTATATGTTCCGAATTATCTGCACGGAAGCTGGCAATTATCGGGCTCTGCTTTTAAAACCATTTCAAAGAAGGATTTTCTCGATATTAATTATTCATCGATTAGTGATATTTTAAATAGAGAATCTATGGTTTATCCGTTGTCATTGGGAATGTATGGCCAAAACCATAGTTTTTCCATTTTCGGGGGTGGTATTCGCGACGTTTCCTATTCGTATAGCGGGCGAACAATTATGGATGGAGATTATGGCGTATATAATCCCGAAATGATGCCTCCGGAGTTTATTGAGAAGATAGAGCTATTCTGCGGATCGGACGCTGTTTGTTTTGCCGATAACGCTTCGGGCGGATTTATAAATTTTCAGGAAATTCGATATAATTCAGCTGTTCCATATACACGATTATGGTATGAACAAGGCGGAGGACAATCTATTTCCGCCGATGGAGTGTTTTCTCAAAATATCGCACCGAATCTGAATTTAACTTTAGGTTTCCGCTCAATGAGTTCGGATGGTTTTTATAAAAACGAAAATTTTAGCTCGTGGAACGGAAGATTTAAACTCAGATATGACCTAAGCAAAAGACAAAGCATTTCGCTTACAGAAAACTATTCGTATCTATTCAGTGGTTTAAACGGCGGGCTAAAAGCATCCACCACAGATATGTTTAACGCTTTTTATGCTGAAGAAAATTATTTGACTTTGGACGAAAGAAACGTTATTCACGATATTACAGGGCTTTACAGCAAGGTTTCGGATGACTCGACAGGGCTATTTACCGGCACGGTATATTACAGCAATATATATAGATATAAAAATTGCGATGAATTTGATATCGAACCTGCAATAGGAGCAAACAATTACGATGCATATTATCAAAGATATGGCGTAAACTTCAGAATGGATAAAAAGTATAAAGGATTTGGCTATAACCTTGGTACGGAATTTAATTACTTGAGCATTGCGAAAAGTGAATATATTGAGGATTTCCATAATATTAACGCGGCGCAATTTCTGAAAGTCAGTTTCAATTTTTCCGATGCAGTGAGTTTGTCGCTTGGTGAAAGGGTTTCTTATTTGTATAATAAATTAGCAGTAAATTTCGGAACGCGATTCACTATAAAAACATCCGGTAAAAGTGCGATATTCGCCGACGCATCATATTCGCAAAGGGTACCTACACCTGCCGAAAGTTTTGATTTGAATAAAGAAAACCATTATTTGGGAATTTTATCTTTTACAACAAAATCGGAAAAGTTTGGCTTGGATATAAATGCTTTCGGACGCTATATCGAAAATCCTATCACAGCTATTGCAATAATGGATACGAGTAATTACGTTACCAATTTCACGCTCAGCAATTCGACAGCTATTAAATTGGCAGGCTTAAGTACGGAAATTTCTTGGGAGGTTTTTCCAAAACTGCACCTTACATTAAAACCAATGGTGATATATAATTTTAATTCCGATAAGAAAAAAGAGATTTTCCCTATTTTCTCGGGTTACGGCGAAATATATTATCAGTATTCCGTGGTTAAAAGTAGTGCTAAACTTGGGATTTCCACGAATTTCGTTTCTGGATTTAACGGTCAGGTGTATAGCCCGCTCCAAAGACTATATTACGCAACTGATAATAATAATAGAGTGATTGGCAATTCTATAAACGCATTTGCAATTTTAAAACTATATACCGCCAATGTAAGAATAGAATTCCAAAACCTCTTGGACACCAAGTATTATTACGTCCCTTATTATCCGCAAATCGGCAGGAATATTCGTTTGAGCGTGTCGTTGCCGTTTTTGTAAAAATTTAACTTAAGATGTGCCACACTTTGAAAGTGTGGCACATCTGCAATTCTTTTATTCCTTAATTATCTTCGTTACTTTCGTCTGATTAATCTGCGAATTAATCGTCTTCAAAATATACAGCCCTCTGCTGAAAGAAGCGGCATTTATAGTTATTTTTTCCTCAACCAGCCCGCTCCAAACTTCGCGGCCGAAAATATCGAATATCTGAGCTTTTCCCCAGAAATTGCTAATGGTAACAAAATCTTTTACGGGGTTAGGATAGACCGCGTATTTTGGCGGGTCCATTGCCGCAGTATCCCAGTCCATATATTTCCTATCGGTACAATAAATATACGTTTCGTAGTAAGCTGTATCATTTTGGGCATTTATTCCCTTGAAAATGATGCTGTACAAACCATACTTAGTAGTATCCGGTATTTGAAATTCGTAATGAATAGGATATCCGGCATCATAAGCCATTAAATCTTTAGTTCCAAGAAGGGAATTTTCTATTAAAAATTTACCGGGAGTGTTTATGAAATATTTGTCAACCATATCCATACTGTATAAAGCCTGATAGTTTTTGTCGGCATAGTAGTAATATGGACCTTCGCGGTGAATAATTCTCTGCCGTGGCATTGAGGATTCGCCCATCATCACGGAATCAAGAATTATAGGGCTTGAGTAGGCATCATCACTTTCAGCCCACATATAAATAGGAAAATTGTATTTAGCTTCTGGTGTATAGTAATCGCTTTTTTGATAATAATCCGCATAGCCCTCGGAATTTGTCACTACCGTATCGGAAATATTATCAATAGAATAAAAGATTATTGCTTTTGTATTTGCTACCGGAGAATTATAATTATCTTTGATTTGGATAGACATTTTAGTAGAATCTGTGTAGGATAAAATATAATTTTCGCAAGATACCTCCGCTTGTAGAATTTTATTATTGGTAGCTTGCCCAATATAAAGTTTATCTGTTTTTGCAATTATATTTTGATTTCCAAAGGCACAAAAAGTGAAATTATTAGGATAAGGATAATTAATATCGAAATAAGGTAATTTTGCAGTTACCGATTGCCAGCTTACACCATTATCTTTTGAACAATAAATGTTGTTTGTCTTTTTTACTTTTACATATAAGTAACCGTTGTCATCTTCGCAAATATTGTTCACAGGAATATTGTAAAACCCAACGGATTCACCTTTCCCGCCACCGGCGATACATTTATAAACTCCTGTTAACGATGAAAAATATATTTCACCACTTTTTGATATTACATATTCGTCAATTTTAGGAAATCCCTTTAATGTAGAAAAATCATCCCAAGCACTATTGGATATAGCCGGTACTCCGTTATATATTCCTAACAACCTTCCGTCGGGAAGTTTAGTAACATTCCTAAACATCAAATCTATCCTTCTGGCTGAATCATTATTATTTTCAAAATAATATAAACCGCCGCTACTACCGGTACTTATTATGCTTCCGTCATCGTGAATTCTTACATTATCAGAAGAATAGGATTTTGTGCTACCTGCGCCCAGCACTTTCCAATTTTTGCCTAAATCGTTAGTATATAGAATTTTCGAACCAGTACCTACTATGATTTCATTGCTCTTATTCATATCAAAATCGGATTTGTAATATGGTTCTTTAGGCATCTGAATTCTTGTCCAATTATTTCCTTCATCATTAGAATGGTATAAAAAATCTCTGTTGTCGAAAGTTAAAAGTGAACCATTGCTGTATTTGAATTTCATTTTATCCAAATTTGCGATGGGTACATCGACTTCGATTTCCTGCCAGGTTAATCCGCGGTCTGTGGATTTTTTGAAATCTCCGTATCTTCGAGCGGCATAAAATACTCCATTATTATCTATCGCGAACGCATCAATCTTATTGACCATACCTTCTGTAAAAATATTCTGCGAAATCATTTGAAACGTATGCGTGGTTTTCGAGAATTCATATACTTGCAAGCCATTATAAATATAAATCATATCATCAATTTGGAAAAAGCGGAATTTAAGGTCATAGTTTTCGAACCCTTTCAAAGTATAAGCTGTGTTTTCTTTTAAATCGCATAACTGCCAGGTATCGCCATCATAGATATTTACAAACCAAAATTCTTCGTCAATAACATATAGATCTTTTAAATCTTGATTATCATCAGGAAATCCCAGTTCATACCAAATTTTACCAAAGTTTTTAGTATAAAAAATACTTGCGATATGAGTATATGGTTCGGGCACAATATTCATTATTCCAAAATTTTTATCATACTCTGTATGACCGCGGGGAGTATATGGGAATTGTTCTTTTGTTGAAAATATTTCTTTCCAAGTAGCAGATTTATCTTCGGAAACTATAATTGAACCATAAACACTATTTGCTACAACCAAATTGTCATCGGTCGCAAAAATCCTTTTTGGATAAGTAAAACCTCTGGAGTAGCGGGCGGTGTCAGTTCCTGCTTTTAAAAAGTAAATTCCAAAATTATCGGCTATATATAAATTGTCTTCTTTATCAACGGTTATTGATTCAATAGCATTAATAAATATCTCAGATTTATCAAAATAAATATTTTTCCAGTTAACACCGCCATCAACGCTTTTTATAAGACACTGATTAGCAGAAAGATATATATTGTTCTTGCTGTCGGTAACCATATCAAAAAAGTTGTGATACTTTGAACATAAATCCAACTCTTTCATAAAACTTTCTTTTGCAGAGTAGGCTTGTGAAGATATCAGTAAAAGTAAAACAATCGCTAAAATTGGCGTTGGTAGCGACTTTTCGGATTTGACAATAGAACAGTTCCGATTACTGTTTCGAGTAAAGAGCTTAGCTGATTTCATTTTTCTGTACCACATAAATTTTACGTTTGCTAAATTAATATATATTTTTATAATAAACAAGAGATATAAGGAAAAAATAAATTTATTTGTTGTTAAGAGCGGGGCATATTGAGCATTTTTCTTCAGTAGCCACGACTTTTAAGTCGTGGGAAGGATGATGTTTGACATATCGGCTTTAGCCAAAATAATTAGCTTGATTTGGGCTAAAGCCCGATTGGGTGCGTTGAGAAATCCTAACCCACGAGCTAAAGCTCGTGGCTACTCAAGATTATCTTTTACTCATCCGATGACTGCCAGTCATCGGATGAGTGAATTTTTTCCCATCGTATCAAAGTTATTTTTTGACGCGATTTTTTTTGCAAAAATAATGTATATTCGCATATCAAGTTTTTTGCATTAAGGAATTATTATGAATGATATAAAAATATTTGAAAGCAAAAAAATCCGTTCTAATTGGGACAAAGTACAAGAGAAATGGTATTTTTCAATAATTGATGTAATCGAAGTATTAACCGACAGTCCTCGACCTCGTAAATATTGGAATGCATTAAAAAGCAAGTTACTAGCAGAAGGTAGTGAACTGTCCCATAAATTGGGACAGTTGAAAATGCAAGCTGACGATGGAAAAATGAGGTTAACCGATGTAGCCGATACAGAACAATTATTTCGATTGATTCAATCGGTTCCATCTCCAAAAGCAGAACCATTTAAACAATGGTTAGCCAAAATAGGTTACGAAAGGATTCAAGAAAGTCAAGACCCTGAAAAAACGATTAACAGAGCAATGGCAGATTATTTAAAATTGGGTTATAGTTCAGCTTGGGTCAATCAACGATTAAAAAGCATTGAAGTAAGAAAAGAACTTACAGATGAATGGGAAAATAGAGGCGTAAAAGAATCACAGGAATTTGCAACTCTTACTGATATTATTACTCAAGCTTGGAGTGGTAAAACGGTAAGACAGTACAAAAACTACAAAGGATTAAAGACCGAAAACCTCAGAGATAATATGACGAACTTAGAACTGGTTTTAAATATGCTTGCTGAAGCGACCACTACTGAAATTAGTAAAGAAAACAATCCAAAAACAATGGATGACAATAAGAGAATTGCTAAAAAAGGTGGTGAAATTGCCGGAGAGACTAGAAAAAAAATTGAACAGCAAACAGGCAAAAAGATTGTTACGAAGCAAAATGCAAAAATATTAATTGAAATAAAAGCCCAAAAAGAAATTAAATAGGTATATCAAGAACATAACTTACTCATCCGATGACTGCCAGTAATCGGATGAGCAACCACTAGTTTTATGAATATAAATTAATTTGTGTGTATGCATAATTAGTGTTAATTTGCATTTGAAATTTTATTCATATTGAAAAAACTGAATGCTTCCACATATACCTTTTTTTTATAAATTTTAAAATAGGTTTCCTTATTGCTCAAAATATTACCATTTTGGCTTAATAAATTTGTATAATTATATAAATAGTCTTAACTTTGAGTTTTTTAAATGGCTCAAATCGTCAAAATAGTTTTGCTATTTAAGATTTGGAGTATAAATGGGGATTTTATACGCATTAGTTGTATAACTTGCGGATAGAGCAATGAAAACATTAACACTTAATCAGTTAACTGATATAATAAGTTCGAGCACATTGACTCGCGAATTGCGACCAAATGTCTCAAGGCGTAAAGCCATAGGAGCTGTAATATTCCTTATCAGCGACGTTTTATTCTTAATGACGTCGTTATTTACCTCGTTTATAATCAGGGACTTAGTTTACCCCGATCACAAAATACTTTTTGATTATTATCCTAATGTATTGGCTTTAATCCCCCTGTTCTGTATTGTTTTTGCAGTAAGGGGTTTATACCCGAGCTTTGGTAAGGATGTAGTCGAGGAGCTTCGAACTCTAACAATTGGCATCACTCTGGTCTATTTAATTTTAGCGGTTGTATCATTCTTTATCACTGAATTAATAGATTATTCGCGTTTAGCTTTCGGGGTGAGCTGGATATTGAGTTTGGTAGCATTGCCATTAGGCCGCGCCATCGTAAAAGAAATCTTTTCGAAGCGCTCATGGTGGGGTGTCCCGGTTGTAATAGTCGGGGGCGAAAAATCAGGTCAGAATGCTATATTATCCTTACAGAATAATCCTAAAATGGGGTTACGCCCATATATCGCCATAGATGAAGATGCTGATAAGTGGGGATATTTCAACGGTGTCCCGGTTGTAGGGGGATATAATATTTTGCCCGATTTAGCAGAAAAATTAGGAATCGAGCAAATTATTATTGCTATGCCGCAGGATAAAAGCGAAAAACAAGATGAGATAATTAAGCTGTATTGTAAACATTTCAAGAGAACATTGGTTATACCGGAATATTTGAATGAAACCCACTTCTTTGTTTCTGTTAATAATATTAATGGTATTTTGACATTAGAATTAAAAGAAAAACTACTGCAAAAACCGAACGTTATTTTTAAAAGGCTGTTCGACATTGTAGTATCGTCAATTTTATTAATTTTATTATTGCCATTATTTGCTGTAATTGCATTAGCTATTAAAATTAATTCTAAAGGTCCTGCTCTTTTTTATCAAGATAGAATGGGTAAAGACGATGTGAACTTCAAGATTATCAAATTCAGAACTATGTATCATAATGCAGAAGAGCATTTAGAGAAAATTCTTAATAGCGATCCGGATATGAAATTAGAATTTGAGATATATCATAAACTCAGGCATGACCCGAGATTAACCAAAGTCGGAAAGTTTCTTCGTATGTTCAGTTTAGATGAAATTCCACAGTTTATTAATGTATTGCAGGGAACAATGAGTTTGATGGGTCCCCGCGCTTGTTTACCGAATGAAAAAAGCCACATGAACGGCTTAGATGAAGTAATTTTGAAAGTTAAGCCGGGTATAAGCGGCTTATGGCAAGTTACTGATATGAATTCAACATTCGGAGAAAGAAATTTAATTGATATTTATTATATAAGAAATTGGTCTATATTCTTAGATTTTTATATTTTTGTAAGAACAATTTCTGTGATTTTACACGGAAAAAACGGTTAACCACTAAACAAAAGAGTTGATATGGCAAGTGCATTTTCCTTAAACAGAGTCGAATTAATCGGCAACCTAGGGCAAGACCCTGAAATGAAAACGATTCCACAAGGTACATCGGTTTGTACACTGAGAGTTGCAACAACAGAAAGCTACAAGGGACAAGATGGCAATTGGGTAGAAACCACAGATTGGCATACTGTAAAATTATGGGACCGCTTAGGTGAACGCGCGGCAAAAAATTTAAAAAAAGGCAGTAAGGTATATATCGAAGGCCGGCTAAAACATAGTAGTTACGAAAAAGACGGTGTTACAAGATATTTTACCGAAGTAAGAGCTGATAACTTTATATCAATGGCACTCAAAAGTGAATCCGGCGATTATTCAGGTGGCGGGAGTTATAATCAACCACAAGCGGCGGCTCCGGCTTACCAGACACCACAGAACCCTAATACTTATGCTCCGCCGGCTGAGAGTGCAGAATTTGATGACGATGTACCGTTTTAATAAATAGCAAATGAAATATTTGATGCTTTTTGATATCGACGGCACCATTCTTAAAATGAAGCCGGGTGTAACGCTGAAACTGATTAATCAAATAATTAGTGAATTGACTGTTCAAAAGCATAGTATTTCTGAATTACCACCGCTGTACGGGTGGACCGATATTCAGATAATAAAACAATTTTGTCTGAATTTTGGTTATCGTTATCAAAATGTCGAAAAACATTTGGAAACAATATGGGAAAAAGCCTACCATATTTATAAACCTTATTCTACAACGGAATATATTGAATTATTGCCGGGAGTTCGAAGTTTGCTAACTTCATTAAAAGACTCTCGGCAAATTAATTTAGGCTTAATCACCGGAAATTTCCGGAGAAATGCATATTTAAAGTTAAGGGCATTCGATTTAGACGGATTGTTTTCAATAGGTGCATTCGGAAACGATCACGAAGATAGAAATCAGCTACCACAAATTGCAATCGAGCGAGCAAATGAAGAAATCGGTTATCAATGTTATGATAATACAAATACATTAATAATCGGTGATACTTCGAGGGATATAGAATCGGCGCAAGCTAATAATATACCAATAGTCTGCGTTTCGACCGGCACGGAAAGTATTTCGTCACTTGCCGCAATGAAACCTGATGCAATTTTAAGTAGTTTCGAAGATGTGAATTTAACTTTAGATACATTTTATTCAGTGTTAAAGAACAATAAATGAAGAAAATAATTATAGCAATAGATGGACCGGCCGGAAGCGGAAAGACAAGTTCAGCGAAGCTAATTGCAGAAAAATTAGGATATAAATACATAGATTCAGGAGCTATGTACAGAGCCGTATCATGGGCGTGGCTTAGTTCAGGCTTTCCGATAGATGAAGAATTCGCTGAAGAAATTTTAGATAATATCCACTTGGATTTGCAACCTTCGGAAAACGGACAAAAAACAATTTTAAACGGAATAGATATTAGCGACGATATTCGCTCGACATTGGTTACTACTGCAGTTAGCCCAATAAGCGCTATGGGAAGTGTTCGCAAACGTATGATAGCAATTCAACGCGAGATTGGGAAAAACGGCGGGATAGTAATGGATGGGCGTGATATAGGCACTGTGGTTTTCCCACAGGCTGAATTAAAGATATTCTTTACCGCAACGGTACAAGAACGTGCGCAAAGAAGAGTCAATGAGCTTAAAGCTAAGGGTGTAAGCGCATCCTTAGAAGAAATCCAGAAACAAATCACAGCACGCGATAATTACGATACAACACGCGAATTAAGTCCGATGATTCCAGCCGCTGATGCGATTATTTTAGATACTACCGGCATGAACCTTGAAACACAAGTCGAAACCGTTATGAATATAATTAAGGGAATAATGAACTAATGTTACAAGATTCACTAATTTGGTTTTTAGGCGCGGCAATTGTATTGTGGTCATTTCGCGTTATTTATGTACTTTGGGGTTGTAAGCGCGAAAACTCAAAACCCAATGCAGTTTTAGATGAAGCTCATTTGCCGTTTGTTACCCTGATTGTACCCGCAAGAAACGAAGAACAAAACATTGACCAATGTTTGGAATCACTTATACGCTGTAATTATCCGAACGACCGGTATGAAATTATATGTGTGGATGACTGCTCCGAAGATTTAACTCACGAAAAATTAGAATATTATTCACTACATTATCCAAATGTGCATGTTATTCGCTTGGGTCCTGAAAAAAAATCTGCTGAGCTACACGGTAAAACTGCCGCTTTGCAAGCCGCTTTTGACATTGCTAAGGGTGAATATGTATTAATGACCGACGCCGATTGTGTTGTTCATGAAGAGTGGATTAGGGAATATGTTCGAGCATTTAAAGGAACAAACCCCGGATTAATTGCCGGAATAACAAGAATAAAATACCACGATTTCTTCAGCAAAGTTCAAGCTTTAGAATGGATATATATGAGCAAAATGGCCGCCGCCGGAGTGGGTTGGAATACTCCGCTCGGATGCTATGGTAATAATTATGCTATACAAAAAAGTTTGCTTGATAAAATTGGCGGTTATAGGAATATCAAATTTTCTGTTACCGAAGATTTAATGCTGATGCTTGAAGCTCATCGTGTTACAAAAAATACACGTTATCTTACTTCACCCGAAGTGAGAGTTCTAACAAAACCGGTCAAAGATTTGGGTACATATTTTAATCAGCACCACCGCTGGACTAACGGCGGTAAAGTATTAGGTTTCAAAGCCTTTGTGTTTGTTTTGTGTTCATCATCATTATGGATTGCCTTCTTTGCGTCACTTATTGCTTTGAACCCGCTATATATGGCTTTAGTAATTCTTTTACGGATTTTGGGCGATTTTCTAGTTTTGCTTTTCCCGTTAATTAAGCACAAAGAAGCAAAGTTATTTTGGCATATTATACCAGCAATTTTATTTTTCTTAGTAGTCGAGCTTGTTGCTCCTTTAATGTTACTTTTTAAAAAAGTGGAATGGAAAGGCAGGGTTTTCGACATAGATTAATGTTTTTATTTGCTAATATTATTTTTACCCTACACTAACAATTTGTTTAATGCGTTTTTACATTATTAAGATTTAATTTTTTTATAATATTCAAATAGGAAATACAATGATAAGAACAGCAAACTCAATATGGAAAGGTGCCGGATTGGACGGTGTCGGTGAATTAACAACACAAAGCAAAGCATTTACAGCTCAACCATATTCTTTTAAATTACGTTTTGAAAACGAAGACGGCAAATTGGGTACAAACCCTGAAGAATTAATTGCCGCCGCTCACGCCGGATGCTTTAATATGGCTTTGAGCTTTGTTTTAGGTGATAATGGTTTTACTGCCGATGAATTAAACACAGACGCAAAAGTAATGTTGGACAAAGACGACAACGGATTTTTCATCAGCGGTATTACTTTGAATTTGAAAGCTAAAATCGCAGGTATCGAAAAAGAAAAATTTCTTGAATTAGCAAATGCCGCAAAAGCAGGTTGCCCTATTTCCCGTTTGGTAAGTTGCCCTGTAACTTTAAATGCAGAATTAGTTTAGTTATCAAGTTTTTAAAGTTAAAAGTTTATAAAGAGAAGAAGAAGATTTTACCGCAGTGACGCGGAGTAGGGTTTTGGGTATTGGGGATAGGGTTTAAGCCGTTATTCCCTGCTTGACACGAAATCTTCGTATAAATAAAGATGGAGCCCACCTCCCGAAGGTGGACTCCATCTTATCTTATTGTCTTTGCAAACGTTATAACTTTATAAATTTTGCCGTTTCACCGCCAGCTTTCACAAAATACATCCCTTTTGGCAAATCGGAAATGTTGATTCGTAGTGGCACGGCGTGCCGTGCAGAAACCGTCTTCACTTTTTCGCCGAGTGTGTTGTGGATATTGATTTCTGAACCTTCCGAAGGTTCGAAACCTTCGGAAGGTTTCAAAGATACGGTGATATAATCGCCTGCCGGATTTGGAGATATTGATATATTGCAAATTCCAAAGGTTGGAGTTTCAACTGAACTTGAAGTGCCACTACCTGTTAAACCAACTGATACTTCAGGCTTATAAACATCGTTCGATAAGATTTTTAAAACGGCGGAATAATCTTTAATTACTTTCGGGCTGAATTTTACCAAAACTTCAAAACTTTCGCCCGGCTTTACTGCTTTTGGAAAAGTTATTTCATCGAATTTGAAAGCACTTTCGTCCGCTCCCGAAATATTGATTCCTTCAATTGATAAATCTTCCACGCCTTTGTTGCTGATAGTAATTGCTTTTTCATTAGCTATACCAACGGTTGTGTTGCCGAAAGCAATGTCTTTTTTATCAATGGCGATAGCCGGTTTTGTTTCTCTTACTTCAACACAGTTCCAAACAGAGTAAACAAAAGATCCCTTACTTTCGCCAACAAGACCTACCAAAAAGACATCTTCCGGTTTAATAGGCGCACCAGATGTAACGCTTGGCATATCAGCCTCAAAATCCCATTTATAAGTAATCCCGGTTTTTACTGCGTCGGGTAAATCTCCGATATTACCAGCTAAGCCACCGATAAAACCTCGTGCAACCCTATTGTGAACATATCCTTTGACAGGATTCCCTAAATGATAAAAAGGGTGCCCATCGTATTCATCATAATCATTAACCTGGTCAAAACCGGCTCCAGTACCGCTTACATTATTCTCACAAATAATCACTTGAAAAGCTAATTGATAATTATAATCTTTTATCGTTGTGCAAGAAATTGTTCCTGATATTTTTTTTGTTTCGGGATTGAATTTCCAATATAATAAAACCTCTATTTTAGATTTAGGAGCTATAAGTTGGTCGGTTAAAAATTTCCAATCAGCCCTTTGTATTAAAAAATAATTTTTGTTGATTGGGTCACTTACTTCTAGCCTATTAATAGTGCCCGATGGTATAAAACGTTTGCTTGTATCCGGAACAAAAAAGTTGTGTGTTAATACTCCATCGTCTAATTGCATCCCGTCGCCTTCGTGAAAATTAATGCCTATTACTCTCCCTTGGCTTTCAGTCATTATTTTATCCATATAAACTATACCATCGGGACAAACACCGTTATTAGCACTTGTGTATTGTTCCAATAATACTCTTTTCTCAATTGAATATGAAATTGAACTGATTATAATAAAAGTTATTAAAAAAGATACCAAATATTTCATACTAACACCTATAAAAAATTAAAAAATTTACATAAACAAATTTACAAAAATAAATTCAAATAATAATAAAATATTTAAAAAATAATTTTTAAATTAAAATATTTTTTGTAATTTTGAGGTGCTTTTCGCTATCTATTTTATTAATATACTCAAAAGCAGGAATCACATCACAATTTGGATATGGTTTGTTATAACCAGATAATTCATTTCTAACATCAACCATAAATGAATTAAATTTTGTCATATCAGTAACCAATAACACTTCGACATTTTTTGAAGTAACGATTCCGTAAATTGAACCGTCACGAAATAAATTTATTGTACAATCACCTTCGTAAGTATTTTCAACTAAAGATGTCAAATCACCACGAGAAAAGCCCTTTTCTTGTTCGTGTGTATGAAGCATAATGAATACATCCTCTCTACTAATATTCGAGGCATTTAATGCATTTTGGATATCTGTGTTGTCAACTGTTCCTTCTTTCCTTGTAGTTAGGGTAACTTGCGTAAATTTTACTCCATAATCAACTATTCCTAAAGAACCGTCGGCTTGCCATCCCCATTTAGATACCAGTGCTCCCAATATAAAAGATTCAAATCCTTTGCTAGTAAAAGCCAAACCAGTCATTTCTTCATATTTTGCTTTCATTTCGTCAGACAGGAGAAATTCTTTTAATTGGCCACCAATATCAGAAGCACTACCATGAAGAAGAATAGTTTCTCCAAGAATCTTCACTATTTTTTCCACCGATACTTCCATTGCATATTTAGAAGGTATAGGTAGATACTTTTCATCAATACTTCCCTTAGAGGAACTATTATCCATCTTCATCATCAGCATCTCTCCGCTTGGGTCTGTGTATTTAAATGGGTTGTAGCGGCAATATGCGTATCGGTTGTAGCCGATGTAATCTTCGGGTGTTTGGATGTAGTTATCTGCTTGCATAAATTGGGCGGTGATGGGGTCGTATATGCGGCCGTTCATGTTGATTATGGCGTGGGATTGTAGGGGCGTATTGCATACGCCCTTTAACCGCCGATTCATCTCGACTACGCTCGATGCCCTGTGACAAGAATACAAACGCCGCTTTGTAGGTGCAACCTTTATGGTTGCCTGAAAATCAATATTTCTTTCATTTTTCATTCATCATCGGCAAATTTTACAACATACAAAAGAAATCCAATTCTAAATTAATCAAAATCTAACTAATAGCCAAAAACGCGGCGTGTTTTTTTAAATAATATAGTAGATGGAGCCCACCTCGAAGGCGGACTCCATCTTATCTTCTTCTCTTTAAAATCTTTACAAAATTTATAGCTTCACAAATTTCGCCGTTTCGTTAACAATCTTTCACAAAATATATTTTCATTTTATTGCGTTTATTCTCCGATAATTTATTAAATTTGGAAAACTTTAATAATGCAAATATAATTTTATTTTTAAGTACTGCTAAAATGTTCTTTTGAAATATGAAAACGACCATAACTACCTTTTGATTATGTATATGTTCTTCGTTATAAACAAGCGATTTCATTTTTTATTCATTTTTCAAGGTGTTTATTATGAAAGTGAATTTTATAAAATTAGTACTGGCACTGCTGATTTTCACCGGAATAAACAGCTACTCCGCCACGATTTGGGAAAATATTACTTTTCCCACAGTCAGTTCTTCAATTACTGCTATAGCAGTAAGAGGTAATTGCATTTACTTAGGGACTTCCGCCGATGGATTCTTCTATTCATCCGATGCCGGAAAAAGCTGGCAACAGCCCGAAAATAAACTCAATACTATCAACATCAAACTTATTGGCACTAAAGGAACGGATTTAGTCTTTGTCTTTAGCGATCAACAAGTCTATACCAGTTCCGACAATTGCAAAACGTGGGTCAAACATAGCTGGTTTATGGAGGTCGAAGAAATAATCCAATGTTTTGCATTTGGTCCGTCGGGTAACCTCTACCTTGGGACGGACAAAAATGTATGGAAATCCACTGACGACGGCGCACGATATACAAAAATCAGCACACCTCTTGAAAAAGTTGATGTACAGGCGATTGCTGTAAACGGGCGCGAATACATATACATTTCAAACTTCTTAGGCGATGCCGGTGAAATTTATAGAACTAAAAACGGTGGTACAGCTTGGGAAGCCGCACATAATGGTATTTCGGCTCCTTACAAAGCAAAATCTATATATGTTTGCACGGGTGACAGATTATATTGCCAAATCAACAACTCTATTTATACTTCTACCGATTACGGCGACAACTGGACACAAATCGAAACTCCTATTAAAGATTTGCCAATTAAAAGAATGCGTCCGAACCTCAACGGCGATTTAGTTATTGTCCAAGGAAATAAGGTTTCGATTTGGGATATCCAAAAGCGTAAATGGATAAGTAATCAGGATGATTTATTACTACCCGTTGATATAAGCGATTTGGTTATTACCGACGACGACGGGAAAATTGTGGTAATATCAAAGGAAGGGATCTATAAAAGCAAAGTCGGAATAGGCGAATACATACATGATTATAATTTAAGTTATATTTTTGCGGTGGAGGACTATTCCGCCCGAATACCTAATACAACATTCACTTTATTTATCAATGGTGTATATGTTGGTCAAGTCACTACCGATGCAGAAGGAACATTTTCTACTTATGGATACACTACCAAATTGGGCGATAAAATTCGGGTTGAGACAAAAATTCACACCGAATATACTATAAAAGCCGGCCACGAAAATTTGAATAACATAATGTATGAAGTTTATATTGATAATACCAAATTTGATTCTAAAGGAAAGCCAAGCGATTATGTTCTGACAAATGATTTTGCGCCGGTTATTATGTTAGATCACACAACATTGCGCTACAATTTATTGATTTCGGTTGAATGGGATGCAAATGCGGAATTTTTGGATACTTTAAAAAGTCAATGCCGTAAACTATCGAACTATATATATGATGTTACCGACGGCCAGCTCTATTTTAACCAAGTAGATATATATGATAATTCCGAGCAATGGGACAATTGTGATATGCGTATATACACGAACAACATGTGTTGGCCGAATTCTTTTGTTGGTGCTATTCACGCACCCATGGGAGCGGCAAATCTACCTCGTTTGTGGATGGGTGATTCCGATCCATCGAGAAATACTACAGCACGGGATGACTGGCTCACAAGGTTTACATCCAGTCATTTCAAAACTATGGGGCACGAACTAGGACACTATCTATTTAATTTTTATGATGAGTATGTATATGTTGATACTGTTATGGCAAAAAAAATACCAAAGGCTTACAATTTTGGTTTTATGCAGTATCAATATGACGGTTACACAGGTGGAAAAAATTCTTCCGAAATGTCGGGACCGGATAATTATTCAATAGATTACTTTTATAAATGCACCGCACAATGGTATTACAACAAAACAGATTGCTGGTCACAATTCGAGACAGAACATCAAGTCACCTATGGTGACCACTTGGCTGTAATTTATAAACCTCGCGAGCGGGTTGATACTTATGGGTTCATATTAGAAGGTCCAAATAATTACTTGCCAATCCCTGATTATAATGTTGGTAAACTTATGTATGGAGATATTCATAATGCAAATTTGGGAGCAGGAACAGCCGATGTGATATGTTTTCTGGGTAACGGACCATTTCCGAATGTGGATGCTACGCTAATGAAAAACTATGGCGGTTGGTTTAATTGGATGCAAGAAGGGAGAACATCGGACGGCGGCGAAATTAAAATCCTAGGAGCGCGCATAGGTGATAATGTTCGATGCTATTACCTTGATGCTAATCAAAATGAAATCTGGAATTCGGTTGTAGAGATTTATGGAGTAACCCCGCTTTTGAAAACCGAAACGTTACCGCCAATTGAAGTGCAAATGAAACGCGCCGAAGGTGATTTCTTATTAAATAACGAACTTCGCTACAACGAAAACAGGAAATTAGAATTTGTATCAAGACCGCTTAAAGAGTTTGATAATCCTCCTGAGATCGAAGTAGAGTTTAAAGAAATCGGTCCTAAAACCGAAAAATTCCCTTTTGATAATAATTTGGGTGGTTACAAATACGAATTTACCGGTGGACTGGATAGCAAGTTCACTTCGAATTTAATACTTTACGATGTGAATAAGGATCCAATCAGTATTCCTGTGGAATTTATGCAGAACCCAAATACTCTTAATGTTCATTCCCTAAGCGGTGGTTTGTTGTTAACATTGGATTCTAAAAATAGTTCGGGTATTGATAATGTTCCCGTTGCAAACACAGCGCTATTTTCGTCTCGGGATGGATTGGATAAAGATGCCGAACGCGGTAGTGATATTTTCTATATTGCATCGTACCCAAGCAAGTTCGCAGATAACAGCAGTAACGTGCTTACAATCAGGTATGATAAATCTAAATTGGTAAAAAAAGGCGACACGTTATTGAAGGTCTATCGTTGGGATTACGATAAATTAACTTGGATTCGATTAGGAGGAGAGTTAGACACAGCCCAAAAAGCTGTAACTATTCCTATCAATTCTACCGGCTGCTACGCGTTATTTACTTATGATCCGGCCAGCGGAGTGAACGATAACAAAGACCGCGGAATGTTGGACCTGAACATCAGCCCAAATCCGGCTAAAGATTTTGCTACAGTATCATTCGTTTTAGAAAATGCGGAATATGTGACCATAGGTATCACAAACGCATTAGGAATCGAAGTCGCTAAAGTTATAGACAATCAATTGCTTGCTTATGGCAGACGAGAATTCAAGATTCCTTGCGGCAATTTACCATGCGGCGTTTATTTCTGCACTGTAAAAGCAGGTAATGTATTTGAAACTATTAAATTAATGATAAATGAATAATAATAGGAAGATTTCACTGCAAAGACGCTGAGACGCAAAGAAGGGTTTTGGGTATTGGGGATAGGGTATAAGCCGTCATTCCGATTTGCAGATGTGCCACACTTTCAAAGTGTGGCACATCTTATCGTCTTGAACTTTTTTTGTGTCAAAATGCTTTTTCTATTCATTAATTTATTAAATTTGGAAAACTTTAATTCAGCAAAAATAATTTTATTTTTATGTATGACTAATACCGTTGTTTCCAAAGTTGAAAAATAGTATAACAGTATGCCATTTAAAGTTTGTTGGTTGATATTAATTAGCGAAACATTTTTGTTCATTTTTTAAGGATTTTATATGAAAGTGAATTTTATTAAATTAGTACTAGCTTTGCTAGTTTTCACGGGAATCAACAGTTACTCTGCCACAATGTGGGAAAACATAACTTTCCCAACAGTCAGCTCTTCAATTACCGCAATCGCAGTAAGAGGTAATTACATTTATTTAGGCACATCAGCCGACGGGTTTTTCTATTCCAGCGACGCAGGACAAAACTGGCAACAGCCCGAAAACAAACTCAACACTATTAATATTAAATTAATCGCGACCAAAGGAACAGATTTAATCTTTGTCATCAGCGATCAACAAGTTTATACAAGCTCCGACAATTGCAAAACATGGGTCAAGCACAGCTGGTTTATGGAAGTTCAAGAAAACATACAGTGCTTTGCCTTCGGACCTTCGGGCAACCTATATTTGGGAACTGATAAAAACGTTTGGAAATCCACAGACGACGGCACCCGATTTACAAAAATAAGCGCAAATTTGGAAAGAGTTGACGCGAAGGCAATTGCCGTAAATGGACGCGAATACATTTATATATCTGACCACTTCCGCGATAACGGCGAAATATTTCGTACGAAAAACTCAGGTACAGAGTGGGAAGCAATACGGAATGGAATCACAGGTTCCGCTAAAGCGAAATCGCTATATGTTTGCACCGGTGATCGTCTTTATGCGCATATCGATAATTTTATTTATACTTCTACCGATTACGGCGACAATTGGACTCAAATTGAAGCGCCAATCAAAGATAAACTTATTACAAGAATCCGCCCGAATAAAAAGGGTGATTTGATAGTTGTTCAAGGTGATAGAGTTTCTATTTGGGATATTGAACGCAGTAAATGGCTGGTTGACCAAAATGATTTATTATTACCGATTGATATCAGCGATTTAGTAATCAATGACGATGACGGTGTAGTCCAAATAATAGGAAAGGATGGAATTTATAGAACTAAAGTGGGTATAGACGATTATATCAAAGATTATAGCCTGAACTACTTTTGCACCGTAGTCAATGCACAAAATAAAATTATCCCAAATACAACATTTGATTTGTATTTAAACGATGTTAAAATGGGACCAATCACAACAGATGAAGCCGGTAAGTTTGGTACCGCCACATACAAAGCGAAAATTGGAGATTCCTTAAGAATCGAGAGAAAAGTCGAGGGTACATCCGCTATTAAAGCGAATCATCAAAATCTTGATAATCTGATATACGAAGTATTTGTTGATAACACAAGTATAGATAAAAAAGGTATTAACAGCGACTATGTATTGGATACTGAATTTAATGTGACTTTAAAATTAGTACACACTACTCTTCGTTACAACCTTTTAGTTTCGGTGGAGTGGGATGCAAATGCGGCTTATTTGGACACATTAAAAAACCAATTACGCAATATGTCGAATTATCTATATGACGTAACCGACGGCCAACTATACTTGAACAAAGTTGAGATTTGCGATAACAAAGTAAATTGGAACGATTGCGATATTCAGATATTTGCTAACAATATGGTTTGGCCTAACGCAAACGTCGCTTGTATCAGCAAAATTACCGGACAGGTGCACATGCCGCGCTTGTGGCAGGGCAATTCGAATGCTTCGAGAAACACAACAGCAAATAATAATTGGCTGGATAATTTTTTGGATTATAATTATACTTCGATCGCACACGAACTAGGCCACTATATGTTGGGATTTTATGATGAGTATGTATATCCTGATTCTATAAAAGGTTTAAAAGTTCCTGCAGATTACAATTATGGCTTTATGGATTATCAATACCCTAATGGCGATCAATATTCGTCGGAAATGTCTTTCTACGATAGATACCGCGATTGGGAGGCTAAAGGATATTATAAATGTACAGCACAATGGGTATATAATAAAACAGATTGTTGGGATCAATTTGCAAAGGAATACGAAAAAACTTATGGAAGTATAATAGCAAGTATTTATAAAGCTGTTGACAGAACAGGTACAAGCACAGACATTATTCTCGGTCCAAATAATAATCTGAAAAAACCGGATTGGAATGTTGGTAAAAAACTAATCTGTAATATTAACAATGTTGAAAATGGCTCCGGTACCGCCGAGGTTGTTTGCAAATTAGGTAGTGGTCCTTTTCCAAATGTTGACTTGGTACTTTATAAAACAGGACCTATGAATATTTGGGCAAAAAAACATATACAAGGCAGAACAGCCGATAACGGTTATGCTAAAATCCTAGGTGCGAGAGTTGGTGATAGAGTACGGTGCTCATTTTTAAATGAAAACCAAAATGAAATTTGGCTTGCTTATGTCAATATTTATCAAGTAACACCATTTTTGGAAAGCCAGCTGTTATCGTCAATCGATGTCGATATGAGACGCGCCGACGGAGATTTCCTGTTGGATAATGAATTACGATATAACGAAAGTAGGAAATTGGAATTTGTCGCCCGTCCTCAAAAAGAATTTGAGACTCCACCCGCGCTTGAAGTTGATTACTTAGAGCAGGGACCTGTTGTAGAAAAATTCCCTTATGATAAAAACTTGAGCGGGTATAAGTTTGAATTCGGGGGCGGCTTGGATAAAATATTCACATCGAATATAATAATGTACGATACAGACGGTCAGGAAGTACCTGTTCCTGTCGATTTTATGATGAATGAGAACACATTTGATGTAAAATCTTCGAATGGCGGTTTGATGCTGAATTTGGACACTCTTACTTCCGGTATCGAAAACGTTCCTGTGGCTTCGTGCGGATTGTTTTCTTCGCGTGGTGGATTGAACCAGGATGCGGAACGTGCCAGCGATATTTTCTACGTTGCTTCGTATCCAAACAAATTCCGTTCGACGAGTAACAACTTACTCAGTATCAGATATGATAAATCTAAACTGGTTAAAAAAGCCGAAGCTTTGTTAAATGTCTATCGTTGGGATTACGATAAATTAACCTGGGTTCGATTGGGCGGTCAAATTGATACAGCGCAAAAATCGGTTTCTGTATCAGTGAATTCCACAGGAACTTATGCCCTTTTCACTTATGATCCTGAAAGCGGAGTAAATGATAATAAAGACCGCGGAATGTTAGATCTAAATATCAGCCCAAATCCGGCGAAAGATTATGCAACTGTATCATTCGTTTTAGATGATGCGGAATATGTAACCATAGGCATAACAAACGCACTGGGAATCGAAGTCGCGAGAGTTTTAGACAATCAATTGCTTGCTTATGGCAGACGAGAATTCAAGATTCCTTGCGGGAATTTACCAAGCGGTGTTTATTTCTGTACTGTAAAAGCAGGTAATGTATTCGAAACAATAAAACTAATGGTAAATGATTAATAATAAATGATTAATGAGAAGATGCGCGTTTTAACAAAGATGGACTTCACTTTCAAGTGGAGTCCATCTATTACTTTTTTCATTATAGTACTAATCATAATGTTTTAGGTTTTATAATCCTAATCGAATCATCTATATCAATAAAATCATTTACATTTCGTGTTAGCAAATCCGAACCCGAACTTTTAGACGTTGCTAATATTAAAGCATCCGGTAGTTTTATTTTAAATATTCTTCTATACTCTATGGCGATGTCGGCTATTTCTTTATCTATATTGACAATAGGTATATTTTCAATAATATTTTCGACCAAAGACTTTTCATGGATGTTTTTAAATTGGTAGCCTAATACTTCTATATAGCTTATAATTGATATATACAAAAAATCATATTTGGAAACAATTTCTTGAATTGAAACTATTCCCTTCGATGCATCAATAATCACATTGCTATCTATTACAGCACTATTCCCATTCATTTCTTATTTCTTGTTGCCATAAAATCGAACTTTCAATATTTTCGAATACTTTTCCCTTTTTTGCTTTTTCAAATGCATTTATAAGGGTAATTTTATTAAAATTACCATTCTCAATAAGATCAGGAAATTGTAAAAAAACTTTTGCTTTCCGATTATTTAGTTGCGAAAAATTAAGCGGAATATTTATGCAATTCTGCGATATAAATGTTTCGAATTCTACTGTCTGCATATTTATTTCCAATTTAAACTATTAGTAATCAATTATATTTATAAAGTACAACGTCTTTTAAAATGAATTATTTTATTTTTCAAAACTATAATGACCACCCCACGCTGAAGCGTGGGATTGATTTATCATTCTTCTTTCTTTATAAACTGTGTTACATCTTCACAAACTTCGCCGTTTCAGAGCCAACTTTCAAAAAATATATTCCTTTAGGTAAATCGGAAATGTTGATTCTTCGTAGAGACGAAAAATTTTTCGTCTCTACAGACATCACTTTTTCGCCAAGTGTGTTGTAGATTTGGATTTCTCCAGATGTCCAACACCTCGAAGGTGTTGGAGAACTTTCTAGTGTTATAAAATCACCCGCCGGATTAGGGGTAATCTGAATCATGTCCGATTCATCAGCCACACCCGAAGCACCCGTTCTAAAAGTCCAAACTCCGCTCCAATACTCAGGATCGTTTGTTTCTTTATTCCAAACTCGGACATGCCAATAATAGAGTATATCTTTTTCTAAATTAGGAACTGTTTTTTCGGTGGTGGTGATAGAATCTTTGGAATAAACCATATTGGTAAACAATTTGTTTTTCGATATTTGAAGCTGATAGTATTCAGCTCCTTTACAATCCGACCATTTGAAATTTATTTCCTGCGCTAAACCGTTTTGCTTATTTGCTGGATAGATTAATTCTATACCGCTCATCCTTGTTTTAAATTGCCATGTTTTTGACCAATAACCTAAAGTATCGAGCGATCTATACCGTACTTTCCAATAATAGGTTGTGTAAGATTTCAAATTTGCATAAGAAACATTGTTTTCTAGCTCGTTATAATTAGGATTATTTTCATCAATATCCTTAAAGTCCTCTTCCGTTGACAATAACAATTTATATGATGCGGGATAGTTTCCTCGTTCCCACGACAAACCCAATGTAATATATTGGTTTTTCGATGAATCAGCCGGTGCTGTCAGTTTCACCGTATCCATCAAAGTTGTGAATTTCCAAACGGGCGACCAATTGCTCTGATCAGATCCAACAATAGCCTTCACTCGCCAATAATATGTATGGAAAAAGTCTAAACTAGTGAACTTATAATTGGTTAGTTTTGTAGTTGTATCAATTGTAATATCAGTAAATGACCCATCTTTTGAAACTTGCAAATTGTATGAGTTGTAAGCTGTATTTGGTTTCCAAATCATTTTGCAATCAATTGGAATATTAATTGTATCGTTAGCAGGCGAGACCAAATCTTGTGAATCACCCGCCACTCCTTCACCATAAAGCTGAACCTCAGCAGGACTGCCGACTCCGTCATAATAAAATGCAAGTATTCCGCTTGTGCGTCCTACATCGCTTGGTTGGAAGCGTAAATCAATCTTTTTGGTTTCATCAGGTTGTAATGTAAAATAGGTAACTGTTGCGATAGTTTTAAAATCCGTTAAATTTGGACCATTAATTTTGGTATTTGTAATTGAAAGAGCTTTGTTAGTAATATTTTTAATGGTTAACACTTGAAGTGTGTCTCTTTGATCGCTGAGATTAACTTTACCAAAATCAACTATCTCACTTTCGATTGATAGTTGCGGTTCAATTCCTTCACCGGTAATATTTAGAACTAATGTATCCGATTGAGCAATAATCACCATTTCTGCGTTATAGATACCCGAGCGTTTTGGCGCAAACCTTAGCTCTGCTGAGTGCCAAGTGTTAGGTAAAATTTCATATTTTGGCAAAGATGAAACGAGTGAAAAAGCTTTTGCATCAGCACCACGGAAATAAATAGAATCTACAGTGAATGAAAGATCCCCAATATTTTTAATCAAATCGGTAACTATCGAATCTTTGTTAACATCTGTTAAACAATTTTTCATATCAACATCATTAACATCAAATTTTGGTTCAATTATTGAAAATACTGCGTCGGATTGGTCAGATTGAATAAATTGATTTTGGTAATTTAACTTTGCTATCCAAAAATCACGTTGATTGAGTGCCGTATTTTTGGCACCGCCAATAATAAAACCGCCGTCTTTTGTTTTCTCAAATGCGCGAGCATCCGTTTTGTCTATAATTTTTTGCCATTCGATTATACCAGTTGATTTTAATTTTACCAACCAAGCGCCTTTCATTCCAGTGGTATTATTAATTAAATCGCCATCAATAGAGGTTGAGTTACCCGCAACAAAATACCCTCCATCTTTGGTTTGTTGAATTGATAAAGCCTCTTCTCTAAAACTTCCACCAAAGGAATTTTGCCACTGGATTGCGCCGATTGAGTTTAATTTGACAATCCAATAATCTGTTTCTCCATTATTCTTGTTGCAATCTCCATCACTAGATACATTATGACCCACTACAATATAACCACCATCTTCGGTTTTTTGAATTGATGAAGCTGCATCCGTCAAACTTCCACCAAAGGATTTTTGCCACTGGATTGCACCTATTGAGTTTAATTTGACAACCCAACAATCAACAATTCCATTATTCTTGTTACAATCACCATCTGCTGACTGATTACCACCTGCTACAATATAGCCGCCGTCTTGAGTTAAATTGATATCATAGGCACCGTCAGAATTACTGCCGCCATAAGTTTTTTGCCACTCTATAATCCCAGACGAATTTAATTTAAATATCCACATATCAAAGTAACCGTGATTATAAGTCACATCTCCATCATTAGATCTAGTTGAAGCAGCCACGATGTAACCGCCATCAGTAGTTATCTTGATGGAAGGAAATTCTTCGCTACCACTTCCACCAAAGGTTTTTTTCCACTCAATATCACCAGTTGGTTTAAATTTTACTATCCATAAATCATATGATCCTTTATGACCAACAACATCACCGTTTGAAGAAAGAGTCATTCCGGCGACTATATATCCACCATCTACAGTTTGTTGAACGGAATTTGCACATTCCGTCTCGCTACCGCCTAAGGACTTCTGCCATTCAATTTTACCGATTGAATTGACTTTAACAACCCAAAAATCATCCTGCCCTTTATTTTGAGTGAGGTCACCATCATTTGAATTTGTACATCCAACCAGAATAAAGCCGCCATCTTTTGTCTGCTGCAATCCTAGGCAAGTTTCATCTAAACTTCCACCATAAGTTTTTTCCCAAACTAAATTCAATTCCGAACTAGGAATTCCGTACCTCACTCTTACCAAGCAAATATTATTTGCTGATTTCGGCACATTTTTCCAGATATATTTCAAACCGGTTGCTTTATCAGTAATTAAATTCCAATTACTTCCATTATCTACACTATATTCTAAAGTAACTGTATCGGAAGGAACAACACCATCCCATGCAATAACAGTATCTGAATTGAAATAAAATGATTCGCCTCCGTTCGGGTGGGTAAGTTTTAAAGTTTGCTGTTTCATTGGCTTTATCGGGAAACCGCCAGTACAACTGAAGTAAGATGAGCAATAATTAGTTACTATTTCAAAACCCCCGTAACATAAATTTGAATCAGTCGGTGTATACCGAATTGGAATATTGTAGCTAGAATTTTTGGGTATGGTAAGCGGAAAAGTGACATTCTTTATCTGAAAAGCGGTCGAGCCATATTTTAGCTTTATGGAAGAAATGGTGTAATCCACATCTTTCGCCGCCAATTTAATTGTTGAGTCCTTATATTTACCAATTTCTATAGCTCCAAATGTAATAGTCGTCGGGCGAACTTCCAATTTATGTACTGCATTTGAAGGCGTAGGATAATTGGCGGTTGCATTTACAGCTTTCCAACCAAAATCAACATTTATATCCGATGTATCGCAATCTGCGATACTTTTCCATAATACAGAGCAAGGCTCGGCACTTTGCGCTATTTTTAAAATTGTTCTGTAAATTTCTATCGCTTTACTTTCAGAAGCAACATTTTCAAAATACTGACCACCGGTTTGAGTTGTTATATCTTTCAATTCTTTTGGGCATTTCATATCTAAAGTAACAACATATATTTTGCATTTTTGGAGTTTTGCTTCAGCAACTATTTTACTGACATCAGTTACAGTACTGGAAAGTCCATCTGTAAGTAAAACTAATATTTTTTGATATTTTCCTGTTTTTGTTGCGCGCAAACCTCCACACATTGAATCAATCAGTGCTTTATTATAATCTGTCCCATCGCCGTAAGATAAATTGTTTATAGCGGTCAGCAATTTGTTTTTATCAGTCGTGAAATCCTGATTGAAATAGTTAAAATGATTGAAAGTAGTCAGAGCACATTCGCTTTTGTCTGTTGGGAGAGCGTTAACCCAAGCTTGAGCGGCGGCTTTAGCTATACCAATGTTTTTCCCATTTGTGGAATTTGAAATATCCATTACTAAAACGCAAGATAATATGAGTGGTTTTATGGGAGTTGAGCACGTAACATTGAGTACTGTCCGTGTCAATCCGTTTTCTTTGATTATTACTTCGCTTTTATCTGGATTTTGCTGATTCCATGAGGCGTCGAAAGCGGAGAAGTTTGCTTTGACATTCGGGAAAGCGGATGCGTCAACATTGAAAATGGTTAAGTTCTGGCTATTTGCCGTCAGGCTGAATAAGAAAATAAAGAAACAAAGTACTAGCTTTTTCATAAAACACCTTCTCAATAAAATGAACTTTTTCTAATTTTTTAATAATTATGTTACCAAATTATGAAAAAATATTTAATAAATCAAATTTAAAAACCATTATTTTGTTGAAATTAGGATGAAGGTCAATAGATAGTTGATAGTTGAAAATTGAAAATTAGAAGAGGGAAGAATTCACCGCAAAGACGCGGAGACGCAAAGTAGGGTTTTGGGTTTAAGCCGTTATTCCCTGCTTGACACGGAATCTTCCCAATAAATAAAGATGGAGCCCACCTCGAAGTTGGACTCCATCTTATCTTCTTCTCTTTAAAATCTTTACAAATTTTATAGTTTCACAAATTTCGCCGTTTCATCGCCTACCTTCACAAAATAAATCCCTTTTGGCAAATCAGATATATTGATCCGTAGTGGCACGGCGTGCCGTGCCGAAACCGTCATTACCTTTTCACCAAGAGTATTGTAGATTTGGATTTCTCCAGATGTGCCACACTTTGAAAGTGTGGCACATCTTTCAATAGTTATTGTTATAAAATCTCCCGCCGGATTAGGGGTAATCTGAATCATGTCCGATTCATCCTTCACACCTGTTCCACCGGTTCTAAATGTCCAAACTTCACTCCAATAAGCTGTGCCAATGGATTCTTGATTCCAAACACGGACACGCCAATAATACTGCTTTTCCGGTTCTAAATCAGGAACATTCCGCTCGGTTGTTAATATAGAATCTTTCGAATATACCACATCGGTAAAGTTATCGTTCTTTGATATTTGTAATTGATAATATTCAGCTCCAACTACGTTGGACCATTTGAAATTTATTTCCTGCTCCAAATTTTGTTGAGCATTTTCGGGATAAATCAATGTCAAATTGGACATTCCGGTTTTAAACTGCCAAATTTTAGACCAATAGCCCAATGTATCACCCGATTCATTTCGAACGCGCCAAAAATAATTTTGGCTATTATTCAAATTTTTAATGTCAGCATTATTGAACTTTGAAATTAAAGTATCCTTGATTTTAGTTGCAAAATCATTTGATTTAGAAATTTGCAAACGATAATCCTTTTCGTAAATGCCTTTGTTCCAATTCAGATTTATTGGAAGCGCATTGTTTTTTGATAAATTGACAGGTGTAAGCAAAGCTATTGTATCCATTAGGGTTGTAAACCGCCACAAAGGTGACCAAGAACTTTGTTCTGAACCGGAAATAGATTTAACACGCCAATGATATGTTTGTAAAAAGTCTAATTTAGGGCATTTATACGAAGTCTCTGTAAGCGTTTTGTCGATAACAATACTGGTGAAATCCTCATCTTTCGCAACTTGCAGAATATACGAACTATTTGCCGGATTCCCCTGCCATTTTAAAACCAAATCTACCGGAGCATTGATTGTGTCGTTTTCCGGCGAAATCAAATCCTGTGAACTTCCGAGCAAACCTTCGCCATATAATTGTATTTGGATCGGACTGCCGACACCATCATAATAAATTTCATACAAACCGCTGGTTCGTCCTACATCACTTGGTTTGAATTTAAAATCATATTTGATTACTTCACCGGGTTTTAAAACTAAATTATCGACACCTTGGCTTGAAGTAAAATCTGTTATGTTTGGTCCGCTATGCTTAGAAGTAGGAACTGTCATATCGGTTGTGCCTACATTTCGGACCACTACTAGTTGAAGAGAATCAACTTCACTACCAACACGCACTTTCCCAAAATTGCAGGTTTTGTTTACTATTTCCAATGTCGATTGAATTCCTTCACCCTGAATTTTACGAAATACAGTATCACTTTGGGTTATAATTGCCATTTCAGCAATGTTAGCACCAACGTGGGTTGGCTTAAATCTTAGCTCAGAGTTGTGTGTTCCTCCAATTGCTAATGTATATTTAGGCAAAACAGAGACTATAGAAAAAGCCGCTGCATCTGCTCCACGAAAATAAACCGAATCTATCCTCAATGTTTGGTTTCCTGTATTTTTAATTATTTCGGAGATGGAAGAATCTTTTGTCTCCCCGATAAGGCACTTTTGCATATTTATCTCACTACATTCCACATCGAGTGGAATAATCGTAAAACTAGCATCCGATTCGTCCGATTGCAAATTATATTTTTCTGTTCCAAGTTTTACGAACCAATAATCACTAACACCCTTTTGTCCTGTCACGTCACCATTTGAGGAGGATGTAGTAGCTACAAATGCATATCCACGGTCTCTTGTTTGGATAATTGATTCTGCAATATCATTACCACTACCTCCAAACGAATTCTGCCATTGTATAATCCCGGTGGAGCTTAGTTTTACTAGCCAAGCATCTGATAGACCGCGGGGATAGGTAATATCACCATTTTTTGAAAGGGATTCACCGGCTACTATATAACCGCCGTCCTCTGTATTAACAATAGAATTAGCGAAATCGTCACTAGTTCCGCCCATTGTCTTTTGCCACAATTTATTCCCGCCTGCATCTACTTTTAGAACCCAATAATCATAATTTCCTTTAACACCGGTTACATCTCCATCCATTGAATTGGAATAACCTGCGGCTATATAACCACCATCCGGAGTTATAGCAATTGATGTCATAACATCTTCCGCTGCTCCGCCATAGATCTTATCCCACTGGGTTGTACCTGATGCATTTACTTTGATAAAACTATATTGGGATGTAATTTTAGGAGGCATGCCTCCGACAATCACCGAATGTTGTACCGCTATTATGTACCCATTATCTACAGTCTGCTTGACGCAAATTGCTTTGTCATTTTCGGACCCAATAATTTTACCCCAAGAAAAATTTCCCGCGGCATCGAGTTTTCCTATCCAAGCGACTGTACCATTTGAGTCTTTATTCACCTCACCATCCCTCGATAGACTATAACCTCCTACAATATACCCGCCATCATTGGTTTGTTGAACGTAATTGCCGTTATCTTGCGCACTTCCACCCAATGTTTTTTGCCAGATAATCTGTCCTTTTGAATTTAATCTTATAACCCATATATCATAAGCACCTTGATAATCCGTCACATCTCCGTCAGACGAATTTGTTGTACCTACAACAACATAACCATTGTCACTTGTTTGTATAATTGATGTTGCAATATCGTCGCGGGTACCGCCATAATTGCTTTGCCATTCAATCAATCCTAAGGGGCTAAGTTTGACTACCCAATAATCATTCATCCCTTTGTTACCGGTGACATCATTATCATTGGAACTTGACGATCCGGCAAGAATATAGCCACCATCTTTAGTTTGTTGAAAGGAGGATACGGTTTCAGATTTACTTCCACCTAAGGCTTTTTGAAAAATAAGTCTCGGAGTGCTGTCTATGCAGCCTTGGCTCACTCTTATTAAGCATCGATAACTTTCGACACTTGGAATTTCTTTCCAAATATATTTCAATCCAACTGCTCTATCGGTAATTTTAGTCCACTTTATACCATTGTCCAGACTATATTCCAAGTTTACAGTGTCAGTAGGAACTACGCCTTCCCAAGTTATCAGAGTATCGACATTCATTAAGAACTTTTCGGCGCCGTTTGGATGAGTTAGTTTAAGGGTTGGTTTAGTCATACTTTTAGCGCGATCACCACCAAAGCAACTGAAAGTAGAATTACAGTAATCGGTTACAACTTCAAACCCGCCATAGCATAGATTTGTTTCTGTAGGTGTATAGCGGACTGTAATATTGTAGTTTGTATTTTTAGGAATTGTCAGAGGAAGATTAATATTTTCTATTCGGAATGCATCACCGTATATTAAATTTATTGCTGTTATTTTATAATCAACACCTTTTGCCGATAACTTAATGATTGTATCTCTTTGTGTTCCAAGCGGTGTGATTCCAAATTGCACTGTATTAGGATTAGTCTGAAGTCGATGAACACCAATAGCCGGCATTGGGAAAACAGTTGAGGCTTTTACACCCTTCCAGCTAAGTTCCAAATCTATATCCGATGTATCACAAGTGGCAACGCTTTTCCAAGGTAGAATGCATGGTTCGTTACCCTGCGCTAAATGCAATACGATGCGAAAAAGCTCATCCTTTTTGGTTTGATCGTTAATGTTTTCAAACCACGTACCACCGGTTTGTGAACAAATATCTTTCAAAATTTGAGGACAAGTCATATCGATACTTAGTACAAATATCTTGCACTTTTGTAATTTTGCTTCATCAATTATTTTAGTAAATTCGGGTACTGAACTGGATAAACCATCAATTAGCAATATTAGTACTTTTTGATATTTCCCGGTTTTTGTGGCAATCAATCCACCTGCAAACGGATCAATTAATGCTTTGTTATAATCAGTTCCACCACCGGAGGATAAACCATTTATAGCTTTTACCAATTTAGTTTTATCGGTGGTAAAATCTTGGTTGAAATAATTAAAGTGATCGAAAGATGTGAGCGCACATTCGCTTTTGTCATTCTTTAAAACATTTACCCAAGCTCCAGCACAGTCTTTAGCAACATTCAAATGTGTGTCGTCCATTGTGTGGGATACATCCAGCATCAACACACTCGAAACAGGCAAGGGTTTCTTTGGAGTAGCACAAGTTAAATTATACAATGTTCTTGTGGAACCGTTTTCTGTTAATACTAATTCACTTTTATCAGGACTTTGCTGATTCCACGCCGCGTCAAAAGCAAAGAAGTTTGCTGTAACAGTAGGATAATTCGATGTGTCAACATTATAAATTAATAAATTCTGGCTATATAAAGGATAGCTGAGCAAAATAAACAGAATGCATAAAATTGGTTTTTTCATAATAACCTTCTCAAATAAAATGAACTTTTAATAATTTAATATAAATATTTTACCAAATTATGAAAAAATATTTAATAAATCAAATTTGGAAAGCATTATTTTGGTAGAATTAGGATGGAGGTCAATGTCAATTGAAAATTGATAGTTGAAAGTTGAAAATGAGAAGAGGGAAGAATTCACCGCAAAGCCGCGAAGACGCGGAGTTGGGTTTGGGGTATAGGGTATAAGTCGTCATTCCTGCGGAAACAGGAATCTCCCTGATAAATATACAGTTAGGCATTCTGAACGAAGTGAAAAATCCATCTTCAAAAGTTATAAATTATAAGTTATGAGTTATAATTGTAAAGACGACCCAGTGGGTCGTCTCTACTTTAAAAACTTTACGAACTTTTAACTTTATGAACTGTGTTACATCTTCACAAACTTCTTCGTTTCGCCACCAACCTTCACAAAATATATTCCTTTTGGCAAATCTGAAATATCTATTCGGGCGAACAGGTCGCGACATGTCCCTACAAACCATACCTTTTCGCCGAGTGTGTTGTAGATGTTGATTGCAGAACCTTCCGAAGGTTCGAAACCTTCGGAAGGTTTCAAGGATATTGTGATATACTCACCCGCAGGATTAGGTGTAATCTGAATAAATTCCGATTCATCAGCTACACCCGAAGCACCGGTTCTAAATGTCCAAACCTCGCTCCAATATGCAGTGCCGATTGATTCTTGATTCCAAACACGGACACGCCAATAGTACAGCTTTTCCGGTTCTAAATCGGGAACATTCCGCTCGGTTGTCAATATAGAATCTTTTGAATATACCAAATCGGTAAATTGTTCATTCTTGGATATTTGTAATTGATAATATTCAGCTCCTACTACGTTGGACCATTTGAAATTTATTTCCTGCTCCAAATTTTGTTGAGCATTTTCGGGATAAATCAACATCAAATTGGACATTCCGGTTTTAAATTGCCAAATTTTAGACCAATAGCCCAATGTATCTCCCGATTCGTTGCGGACGCGCCAAAAATAATTTTGGTTATTATCCAAATTCTTAATGTCAGCATTATTGATTTTTGAAATTACGGTATCCTTGATTTTAGTTGCAAAATCGATGGTTTCTGAAATTTCCAAACGATAATCTTTTTCGTAAATGCCTTTGTTCCAATTCAGATTTACAGGAAGCGCATTGTTTTTTGATAAATCGGCAGGTGTAAGTAAAGCTACTGTATCCATCAAGGTAGTAAACCGCCAAAAAGGCGACCAGGCACTTTGTTCCGACCCCGAAATAGCTTTAACGCGCCAATGATATGTTTGTAAAAAGTCTAATTTAGGGCATTTGTACGAATTCTCTGTCAGGGTTTCGTCGATAACAATACTGGTGAAATTCTCATCTTTCGCAACTTGTAAGATATAAGAACTATTTGCCGGATTCGCCTGCCATTTTAAAACCACATCTATTGGAGCATTGATTGTGTCGTTTTCAGGCGCAATCAAATCCTGTGAACTTCCAAGCAATCCTTCGCCATAAAGCTGTATTTGTACCGGACTGCCAACACCATTATAATAAATTTCGTACAACCCGCTGGTACGTCCTGCATCGCTTGGTTTGAATTTAAAATCAATTTTGATAACATCACCAGGTTTTAGAATTAAATTTTCTACACCTTGGCTTGAAGAAAAATCAGTGATGTTTGGTCCACTATGCTTTGAATTAATGAACTTTATGTCCGAAGCGCCTACATTTCGTACTACTACAAGTTGAAATGAATCCACTTCGCTCCCAACATTAACTTTCCCGAAATTGCAGATTTTGTTTACTATTTCAAGTGATGGCTGAACACCATCACCTTGAATTTTACGAAAAACAGTATCACTTTGCGTAATAATAGCCATTTCTGCTATATTGGCACCTGCATGAATGGGTTTAAATCTTAGCTCAGAGTTATGTGTTCCTCCTATCGCTAATGTATATTTCGGTAAAACAGAGACAATAGAAAAAGCCGCGGCATCTGCTCCACGAAAATAAACCGAATCTATTCTCAATTTTTGGTTTCCTGTATTTTTAATTATTTCGGCGATTGAAGAATCTTTTGTCTCCCCTACAAGGCACTTTTGCATATTTATCTCATTAGACTCAACATCGAGTGGAATAATAGCAAAATTAGCATCCGATTCGTCAGATTGCAAAACATACTTTTCTGATCCGAGTTTTACTATCCAATAATCACTAACGCCTTTTTGCCCTGTAACATCACCATTTGATGAGGAGGTTGTAGCTACAAACGCATAACTATGATCTCTTGTCTGTATTACTGCTTTTGCAATATCGTTACCACTGCCTCCGAAAGAATTACGCCATTGTATTGTCCCGCTTGAGTTTAGTTTTACTATCCAAGCATCTGACTGACCGTGTGTATAAACAACATCACCATCTTTTGACAATGTTTCGCCCGCAACTATATAGCCGCCATCTTCAGTATTAGCAATAGAATGTGCATAATCGTTTTCAGTACCACCCATTGTCTTTTGCCACAATTTATTCCCGTTTACATCAACCTTAAGAATCCAATAATCATATTTTCCCTTAACGCCAGTTACATCTCCATCAGCAGAATTAGAATATCCTGATGCTATATAACCGCCATCAGCGGCAATTGTAAGTGATGTCATAACATCTTCTTTTGCTCCGCCATAAATCTTGTCCCATTCGGTATTACCTAAAGCATCTAATTTTATAAAACTATATTGTGTAATATAAGATGGTGGCATTCCTGAGATAATCAGCATGTGGTTTACCGCCGCAATATATCCGCCTTCAGTTGTCTGCTTAATTGATACTACTTTATCATTTCCTGAGCCAATAATTTTACCCCATTCCAGATTACCGTCTGGATTGAGCTTTCCTATCCAAGCAACTGAATCAAGTATGGTTTTGTTCACGTCACCATCCCACGATGCGCTATAACCTCCAACAATGTATCCGCCATCTTTAGTTTGTTGAATGGAATTTGCATAATCAGCGGCACTTCCGCCTAATGACTTTTGCCACTGGAGCTTACCTGTAGGATTTAACTTAATTACCCAAAAATCGTAGCCGCCTTGATGACCTACAATATTACTATCGGTCGAATTTGTATTACCGGCAACAATATATCCATCGTCACTTGTTTGCATAATTGATGTTGCAAAATCATTACTTTTCCCACCATAGGTTTTTTGCCATTCAATCTTTCCTATGGAGCTAAGTTTGACAACCCAATAATCGGACATCCCATAATTTCCCGTTACGTCCTTATCGTTGGAACTTGAAGAACCGGCAAGTATATATCCGCCATCTTTAGTTTGTTGAAATGAGGAAACTGTTTCCGATTTACTTCCACCTAAGGTTTTTTGAAAAACAAGACTCGGAATGGTGTCTATACAACCTTGGCTTACTCTTATTAAGCATCTAGCGCTTTCGACGCTTGGTATTTCTCTCCAAATATATTTCAATCCAACTGCTTTATCCGTAATTCTTTTCCACTTTACACCGTTATCCAAGCTATATTCCAGATTTACAGTATCAGTTGGAGTAACGCCTTCCCATGTAATTAATGTGTCCACGTTCATCAAGAACTTTTCGCCGCCGTTTGGACGTGTAAGTTTAAGTGTTGGTTGTGTCATTTTCTTCTTTCGATCACCTCCGTAACAACTGAAACTTGTATTACAGTAATCTGTTACTACTTCAAACCCGCCATAACACAGATTTGAATCCGAAGGCATATAGCGAACCGGTATATTGTAGTTCGTATTCTTAGCTATAGTAAGTGGAAAGGTTATATTTTTAATGCTAAAGTATGAAGAACCATGTATTAAATTTATTGCTGTTATTTTAAAATCAACACCTTTAGCAGATAGCTTAATTATTGTATCTTTGGGCATTCCAATCTTTGAAGGTTTGAATTGAACAGTACTAGGATAAACTTCTAATCTATGAACTCCATTGGCCGGCATTGGGAAAACGACAGAGGTTTTTACACCCTTCCAAGTAAGCTCCAAATTTATATCCGATGTGTCGCAGGTGGCAACACTTTTCCAAGGTAGGATGCACGGTTCACCGCCTTGAGCTAAATGCATAATTATTCGAAATAGTTCGTCCTTTTTGGTTTGTTCGTTAATGTTTTCAAACCACATACCGCCAGTTTGAGTACAAATATCTTTCAAAATTTGAGGACACAGCATATCAATACTAAACACAAATATCTTGCATTGCTGTAGTTTTGCTTCATCTATAATTTTGCTGTATTCGGGTACTGAATTTGATAGGCCATCAGTTAGCAACAGCAGTACCTTTTGATATTTTCCGGTTTTTGTGGCAATCAATCCACCGGCAAACGAATCAATTAATGCTTTGTTATAATCCGTACCGCCACCTGAGGATAAACTATTTATAGCTTTTGTTAATTTAGTTTTATCAGTTGTAAAATCTTGGTTGAAATAATTGAAATGATCGAAAGAAGTGAGTGCACATTCGCTTTTGTCGTTTTTCAAAACATTTACCCATGCTGTTGCACAGTCTTTAGCTACTGCCAAATGTGTACTATCCATAGTATGCGATACATCCAGCATCAATAAACTCGAAACAGGTAAGGGTTTCTTTGGGGTGGAGCAAGTTAAATTGTACACCGTTCGTGTCAATCCGTTTTCTTTTAACACTAAATCACTTTTATCGATACTTTGCTGATTCCACGCCGCATCAAAGGCAAAGAAGTTTGCCGTAACAGTAGGATAAGTTGATGTATCAACATTATAAATGAATAAATTCTGGCTATGTAAATTATAGCTGAACAACATAAGGATAACACACAAAATTTGTTTTTTCATAATACGCTTCTCAAATCAAATGAACTTTTACTAATCAAATATAAATATTTTGCCAAATTATGAAAAAAATTTTAATAAATCAAATTTAAAACCAATATTTTGTTAGAATCAAGGTGGGCAGGATAATGGTTAATGATAAATGATAAATGATAAATGGAAGAAACTGTCTGAATCAGGATGGCCAGGATTAGAGGATGAACAGGATAATTGTCTGAATCA
>JBAXXL010000030.1:0-50670 GCA_037127915.1 bacterium | reverse complement strand
CACATAAAAGCGACTTTCAGAATGCCACGAGCGACGGAGGCGGTGGTTAGCGACGTGCAAGGTTCGTATAATAAAGGGAACCCCGTTAAGCCGTCGATGAATGCTAATCCTTCGGGCATAGTCGGGGTTCCGTCGAGGTTCACCCAAGCGTCGCGCTTGAAGTCGTCTATTACAATTATACGGCAGGCACCGAAGCCTTTGCCAGCGAGGCCGGCGTTCATCAATATACTAAATCTGTCATATCCGGGTGTAGCCGATGTAAGAGTCGTATTGCTTCTGTGCATATTCCGCGCGTGGAGTTCTTTCCAGTTTTCCGTATGGAATACGCCGTACATATCACGTGCGGTTTCTTTCCGCATAATCGCTTTATAGAATTTGTCAGGGTCTGCTTGTGTGTGGCCTATGTCGTGTAAGTGCGCACATACGCGTTCGCACATTAATCTGCAATCACCGGTAGCGTTATTGATGTAGGCGTTTCTTATAAGAGGTACGCCGATTTCCCATAGTTCGGGGGAAATGGTGCGTGGTCTGCCTTCATCGGTGCGTTTTTTTCTTGTTTTTTGCATTTCGCTACTTTCGTATTTGCTAGGAAGCACATTGTATAAGCTCAGCGCTTCTATTTTATACAGCGTTACGGGCCTGCCTTTTCCGGTTGGTGAAGGGATTGTTTGCTCTACTTTATAGAGGTCTAAACCTTTCTTTTTATACACGGATTTTGCCGTGATGCCCGCTTTGGCGGCTATGTAATCAGCGTTTACTAATTCGCCGACGTTGTATAAATATTTTTTGTTCATAAAGTTACTTTTGAATCAATCTCTTGAATTCTTCGCGTGCCTTTATTCTCTTTTTGATCTCCTTATTAATCTCTTCAATGTACTTGCCTGAGCCGCGCTTGATTGACATACATATTGCTGAACGATTAACATCGTGTTTATTCGCAATAATTGTAAGTATGCCACGCAATTCTGGGTCCTTAAAATTATATTCATCTGCCATGGATACTATTCCATACATTGTATTAAACAATGGCGTACCCCATACGGATATACAAAAATAACATTAAGTTGGTTAATAAAAAAAACTGAAAAGAACGAGTAAAAGGGCGCATAATAATAATTATATAATAGTTGTTTACAATAGTTAGTTATCTATTTGTACTCTGGTCGTACATTCCTTGCTTATATCTTGCTAAAGTTTTGATCACATCTTGCTAAAATTTTGTTCACATTTTATAATGCGAAATTAAGAAGAATTTCAATACAAACCAAATTATTTTTTGCGAAAGGCGAAAATAATTGAAAATAATTTGTAATTTTGTGTTGTTAAAATTTTATGTTATTAAAAAGGATGCTTTATGAAATTAAAATTATTTATGATTATTGCGATATTAGCGATAACAACGGTACCTTGTTTCACACAAAAGGTAATAGACTACCGATTCCCTTGCCAAAAGGATAAGACAGAGATGTTTGCTTCGATCGAAAAGATAATGAAAGAAGAGGGATTGCGATTCGACAGTAAAAAAGAAGAACGGAATGGTACGGTGCACTATACATACACTACTGGTATTATTTGTGAAATGCCAAACTATTGTTACACTACTAATTGGGAATATTGGTATGATGATGCAGACAAGCAGATATATGCGATTCCAATGCAAATACGTGGTGCTACAATAGGGATATATGATAGTGACTCACCGGAAACTTTAGTGTCTTATTGGAATGTACGGGCGAAGTTGGAAATGCTTTGTAGTTGTAAAGTAATTGTTACAATTTACAAACCGAATAGTTCTATGAGATCACAAACAAAATTCAAATAAAAAATGCTCTTTGAAATTCTGCCACATTAATGGCCTTATTATTGCGACTAATTGCGAATAAATAAGGCCTATTTTAATAGGTGCTATTCCACAATAACCTGCGACTAATTGCGAATAATAGGGTGAATAAATGCGAACAATGCGAAAAAGTACCATGTAAAAAACTTTGCCACTTTAACTGCGACTAATACTGAAAGTGGCAACTACACCGCGTAAGCGGTGTTCTTTTCTTGATTTCTTTGGGGGGCATTCTTCTTGAAAAAAATGGAATGGAATTCGTAATGTGGTGTTCGGGGGTAATTGTGTTCGGTGGCGGAATTGGCAGTAAGTTAGCGGAATTAAAAGGGAAAAGCCACAAGTGCGGAACATTGGGAATTCGCTTGCTTTGTGGCAATAATTATTATTAATTTGTGTTTTTTAATTATTAATTTAGTTTTTTTGGAGGTGTTTTTATGAAAACAACTGATTTAACGTTACTATTGTCTGAGTATAAACAATTAACAAGTTGGAAAGATATTTACCAATGGCAAAGGGTTAAAAGCAAAGGTAATACTGAAATAATATCAGAATGGCTTATACGAGACTTTAACAGTTTTACTTGGAATATTAATGGCATAAGAAAAGATAAATTTAGGATTGATGATCATCATGGTTTTTGCTCTAATCAAACCGACTTATCTCAACTTACTGAAAAAAGGTTTTGCAGAGCTTTATACAATGAGCATAATATCTATCAGCATCCCTTACTTGGATTATTGTTGGATTATGAGATTCCACTAACTGAACCTAACCAAGCAATAAAAGAGAACCATGGAGAAATTGACTTGATTTCAAAGAGAGATGGTGAAATGTTATTGATTGAAGCAAAAATTTCGCCTTCAAGTGAATCGCTTCTAAAAGCAATTTTAGAAATTTTCTTCTATATAACAACATTACAACATTTTAAATTATTAAATCAATTTTTTTTGGAATACAAGAAAGATTTTTCTGGAATGTATTTTAAAGGATTTGTTCCCTGTGTACTAACTTTTACAAATTCTACAAGTGGCCAACAATTGATTGAAATACAAAAATATCCAAAACTTATTGAACTGATTTCAATAATTAATTCAACGCTGAAAAAAATGGCCATAAAGCAATTAGAGTTTTATTTGGTTGAAACAACTATCGATGATCGTTCAAAGTTTTTGCGCAAGGGAGAAGAACGTATTGATAAAAAAGGGTGTAAGATTTTACTAAACCATTATGTTGATGTAAAACAATGTTTCCCAGATTATGATAAAAAGTCATATCAAGATAATTTAGAAACTAAAATTACTACTAAAGAAATCGAAATTCTATTACGCTCTTTTTTTACTTATTACCGTCAAGATGCTATTAACTATATTATTGGAAGGCTCAATAATCTATCCTTGAATTTTAAAAAGTACAATGAGATTTACCCAAAGAACAAGGCATCTGAAGCTCTTGAGATATTAATTGCCAGAGATTTTCCATTCAGAGAAGCATATACAAAAATAGCTAAAAGTTATAATTGTGAAGAACTCTTTGAACTCAATTTTAGTTTGCTCAATTATCATACTATCCGAACCTTTGTACCAATTATTTCTAAATTTAAATCAGATACCATTCTCGACAAATTTATTGACTTATACTATAATATTCCAATAATTAGTACAAAAGACTATGATGGTATTTCTGCTAAAGAAATAGATTTAGTAGCCGAAGAAATTATCATAAAAGCTATATGCGAGTACGATAGTGAAAAAATTGTTCCAATCTTAAAAAAATCCTTATTAGTTGGAATAATAGGTGAAACGAAGTCGATTGCTATCAATAAATTATTAAAATATACAACCAAAGAAGAAATTCTTGAATTACTTCCTGATTTTAACGACCCTAATATGGGATTTGTTATGGCTCTTACTAACCAGAAAACAAATGCAGATTGGGTAAAAGAGTTTCTAAGCAAATATTAAATCTATACAAAACTATTTAATAATGAGGCTCCATATCGAATAATAATCTGATTTAGAGCCTCTTTTCCTTTTATCAATTAGTAATAAAAGCTTTCTTTAGGTCACCTTTAGAATTGTAACCGGCAGCTTTGTTTTCGAAATAATCCAAAATGGTTAATGTATCATTATCGTTTCTATGAGAATTTTTAATTAAAGAATAAATCTCCTCCCAAGTTAATCTAGAAAATGTATTATTTGAATCAACCACTATATGTTTGCCAAAATCGGACACGATGTTGGTTTCCTTATTATCCAGAACAAGATTTACCAATTGGAATTTCACATTAAGTTTTTTTGCAATCCAACAACCTAAAAGCCAAAATCGCATTAGTTCATATTTTTTGTTGGTAATTGCAATCGTTTGGTAATCCGATTTGAAAACTTGACCAAACCAATTTTGTCCACCAATTGTATATTCCTTTTTATTATCCGGTGCACTTGGTACAGTATTATTACCTGCATTGAATTTTGCTTCGATAAAAAACAATGTAGTATCTGTTAAAATAATAATGTCGGGTTCTGAACCTCTTACGATAGTTTCACCAAATTCTAGTCTTGCTTTGTTAAGCCAAGACCAACCTTTAAACTCGTTTGGTGAATACGACCATAGCATTAGTTCGATAACATTATGTACGTCATTTGAGATTTTTGATAAAAAATCACTTAATATTTTATTACGATCAAAATATCGAAATACATTCCAAGTAACAGCATCTTCGCTATTATCTCTAGAAATTCGACTCTCTCTTTTAACTTTATTTATCTTTTCAAAAAGATCTTGGTCCAGTGGATTAAACCATAGTAAATTATCAGATTCGGAGTTGTACTCAAATGTGGAGGGCGAAATATATATTTGACAATTTGAACAGTAAAATTCAGGACTCTTTCTAAAAGTTTTTCTCTGTCTTTCTACCATTCGATTACATGTTTTTTGTGGACATTCAACCTTTGTATCAGTTATAATTATACGCTTTTTTAAATCTTTAAGTTTATACATAGCTGCTCAACTCTCTTGTCTCATGATTTTTTCTATTTATCTAAGTATTCTCATTATACTATAACCAAAATTAATATAAAAATCAATATCAACAAAATAATATTGAATAATTGAGAAAATAAAAGCCAAGAAAAACTCTTGGCTCATAATAATTTCTATAAATTTCTATGCAGTGGTTAACTGCTTTTTTAAAGCTTTGCGGTAGTTGATCTTAATAAACTCTGCCTCCCTTTTTTTGGGATTAGGTACTTCGTAGCCATTTTCCAGCATCATTTCAATATGAAATTTCAGAGCTTCTTTCATATTTTGTTCACACTCTTCCTTTGTCTCACCCACCGAGATACAACCATCTATATCGGGCGAATACGCTGAGTAACCGGTACGCGTTTTTTCTATTACAATTAAATACTCGTTCATTATAACAATCGTCACAAATTTCTATGCTATATGTATAGCACGTTTTATTTTTCTAACTGTCTTCAATAAATCAGCATAAGACCTTTCCAATTTAATTTTCTCAGAAAGCTCATCCAGCATAAATTCTATATCCAACAAACTTTTTTCTTCGAGATAAGCTTTTTTAAATGCTGTATCTTTCATCATTTCTTCTTTATACGCTTGAGCATAGTTCATTTTTTGCTCCTATAATACTCTTTAATCTTCCTTTTTGAAAGGTTCAGAAACTAATTTATCTTTATGCAGTTTTTGCTTTTCATAGATATGTAAGGCATATTTATGAATGTCATAATCGTATTCTGCAAATATTTTTTCTCTATTATTTCTAACTTCTTCTACTATTTTATCTTTAAACATAATTAACCTCCATTAATTCATCAGGTGTACACAAAATTGGAGAATGTAAATTATTCTTGTCGTTATATTCTCGCAACCTCAGATTAACATACGCATTGGCAATATGTTTGCAATTCCAAGAAAGTAAATAATCAATTTTATACCAAACGGCTATCGCCAAATGCAATGCATCCAACTTGGATTTCTCCGGAATATTGAACAAACGAAAATACTCTATTCCGAGTTGCTCAACTTCCGGTTTAAATTCTAAATATCTAAAATCATTAACGGCTTTAATTCTTTTTTCCGCGGCCTCTTTATCGCCTAAATTAATTTCGTCTATTACAAATTCTGAAATGAAGCAGTCAAATTGATGCCTTGTTTTATGCCACCAATCATAAGTAGTTTGTTGGTGCCCGGCTATAATAATATCCCTGCTTGGTTTTGCAGTTAAATAGCTTATTACGCTTGTTTCAATATATACTTTTTGTTTTTCCATATACAATTCAAATAAATAATTCATACAAAAATAAGCATTTTTATTTAAACAACATCACTTTCTCAATAATACTTCCCTATACCGCCAAAACCTGCCAAGAGTTTACCTTCTCTTGTTTTATCTATGAAATTCCGCAATCGCTTTTGGAATTCTTCCGGTCTGTCGCGCGCACCATCAATATAGCCAACACGAATTCTTTTGTATGATTCCGAAAAAGTCTGGTAGTTCGCCCAAGCCGTTTCGTCTTGCTTAATTGCTTCGATTATATCGGCGGGAAATACGAACTCTTCGTTGAGTATATGCTGAACCTTTGGTATTATTAATGGATGAAGCATTTTTTGTTCGGCAAGCCAGCGCAGTCTTTCTTTATTTGCTTGGGAATAAGAGCTTTTCGGGTTTCTCGGTGAGTATCGCTGGGCTGTCAATTCATAATCTACGGCTTTCGATGTGCTGTCTATCCAACCGAAGCACAATGCTTCTTCAACCGCATCATTGTATAAGATTCGCGGTTTTCCGGAGGATTTTTTCGCGTAAATGAGCCAAATCTCTTTCTCCTTGTCGAAGTTCTGCTCCAGCCATTCGCGCCATTCATGTCTATCGGATATATATATAGTTTTGGTGATTTCCATAGATTTTTTTATGTATATTATTGATAATACTGTTTTTACGAAAGTCATCCCCTTGGGGAGGACTTAGGTGGGGATTTCAATCAATTACGAATTTCAAATTACGAATTACGGTAATCCTTCTTTTCACATTCAAAATTTAAAATTCAAAACTCAAAATTTTCGAAGATGGATTGTTCACTTCGTTCAGAATGACACCTTCCCATTTCTAATTTTTCAAAGGGGGTTAGGGGGTTTCAATCAATTACGAATTTCAAATTACGAATTACGAGGTTTCTCTTCGGTTTTTGGGTGTATGCAATACGCCCCTACAATTTTTGTGAAACGGACAGGTCTCGACCTGTCCCTACAATTATAATTTATAACTCATAACTTATAACTTACGAAGATGGATTCTTCACTTCGTTCAGAATGACACCTTCCCATACCCCATTTTTCAAAGGGGGTTAGGGGGTTTCTCTTCTCTTTCTTCTCATTAATCATTTATCATTTATCATTAATAATTAATCGAGGTTTAGTATTAGCTTTGCTTCTTCGGTCAGTCTTTCCATATCCCAAGGTGGGTCGAATGTCAAGTTCACAGTGACGTTCCTCACGCGGGGAAGGTTCTGTATGCGATTTTTCACCTGCCCAGGCAGAATAGTCGCAACCGGACAGTTGGGTGCGGTCAAAGTCATATCTATCGTTACGTCAAAATCATCAGTCGCAGTTATGTTATAGATTAGACCTAAATTATATATATCAACAGGAATTTCAGGGTCAAAAACTTGTTTTAACTCTAAAATTATTCTTTCTATAAATTCTTCTTTCGTTATATTATTCCAATTCATACTCATATTTTCACGCTACATAATAAATTCAGTAGAAACAGTTTCTTTAGTGCCTTCAATCGCGGCTTTCATTGTAAACCAAGGCAAAGATGCGCATTTTACTCGGGCTGGGAATTTCCTTATTCCGGCAAAAACTACCATCTTTCCGTAAATATCTTCGTTTGGCTCTATCGCTGGATTAGTCAGCAAATTGACGAATTTCTCGAAAGCAATCAGCGCCTCGGCTGTGGTTTTACCTTCAATAATTGTCATCATAATAGAACAGGAAGCGGAAAAAACCGCGCCGCCGCCGCCTACAAACGAACATTCTTTTATCGTATCATCTTCAATTTTCAAATAAACTTCCACTTCATCGCCCCGTGATGGATTGGCTCCCTTCGCGTAATGCGTCGGCTCCGCCATCTTGTAGTAATTGAATGGGTTTATGTTATGGTCATTAATAACCTGTTGGTAAATTGTCTCTAAGTTATCCATATCCGGTTATTTGTCCAAATAAAATCTTGCATAATCTTTGATCTTTTCCAACATAGATTTCAGACCGTTGGAACGAGTCATCGACAAATGCTCTTGCAAACCTAAATCGCGTAGGAAATACAGATCCGCTTCTAAAATATCTTTCGGTGTTTGATGCGACAGTATTTTTAAAAGCATAGCAATAATTCCGCTTGTTATTATAGCATCGCTATCGGCTTTCAAATTAAGAAACTCGCCGTCATATTCGGCGGCTAACCAAACGCGCGATTGACACCCGATTATCAAATGCTCATCATCTTTCAAACTATCGTCAATTAATTCAAGTTCCTTGCCCATCTCGATTATATATTCGTACCTATCTGCCCAATCTTCGAGCATAGCAAAGGATTCTAAAATTTCATCTTGTTTTTCATTTATAGTCATATTATATCCATTACTTTAATAATTTAACAGCACGTTGAAGTGAGCCGATAAAATAATCAATTTCAGATTTTGTATTATATAGAGCAAACGAAGCGCGCGCAGTACCTTCCATTCCCAATCGTTTCATCAGCGGTTGGGCGCAATGGTGGCCTGTTCTAATCGCCACACCCATTTGGTCCAATAGCACTCCAATGTCGTAGTGATGGATGCCCTGAACGCTGAACGAGAGCGCACCAGCTTTTTCAGGAGCAGTACCGATTATCTTTACACCTTCAATTTGCAAAATTTTCTCTTCCGCATAGCGTAGGAGTTCATTTTCATATTCAGCAATCGCTGGAATTCCGATTTCTTTAATATACCGCATACCTTCCGAAAGGGCTATTGCACCGCAAATATTCGGGGTACCTGGTTCGAATTTATAAGGCAGTTCATTGAAAGTCGTTTTCTCGAAACTGACTTGCTTTATCATTTCCCCGCCGCTTTGGTATGGCGGCATTTCGTTCAAATACTTAGCTTTACCATATAATATACCGGTGCCTGTCGGTCCGTAAATCTTATGTCCGGAAAATACCAGAAAATCGCAATCCAATTCTTGAACGTCTATTTCCAAATGCGCTACCGCTTGAGCGGCATCCAAAACTACCGGAATATCCATCTGGTGAGCTATTTCAATAACTTTGCGTACATCGTTAATCGTTCCTAATACATTGGAAATATAAGCAATTGATATAATTTTTGTCCGCCCATCTATCAGCTTGACTAATTCATCTATTTTCAATTCGCCGCTATCGGTGATTGGAATTACTCTCAGATTTGCACCCTTACGTTCACAAGCCAATTGCCAAGGAACGATATTTGCGTGATGCTCCATTTCGGAAATGATAACGTTGTCACCGCTCTTTATATAACGCTCTGTAAATGAGAATGCTATCAAATTAAGTCCAGCGGTAGTACCAGATGTAAATAAAATCTCATCTGTACTCGCGGCATTAAGAAACTCTTTTATATAAGTTCTTGATTTTTCGTATTCTTGAGTTGCTAAATTTGCTAAATGATGGCCGGCGCGGTGGATATTACTATTGTAATTGTTGTAATAATCAACCGTTTTGTCGATAACGCTTTTAGGTTTTTGCGTAGTAGCAGCATTGTCAAAATAAACCAATGGTTTATTATGAACAATTTGCTCCAGAATTTTGAAATCTTTTCTTATCTTTTCTATATCTATCATATTAATCTAGCGTATAATTTAGTTTTTTAGTAATTTGTTCGGTTACTATTCTCTGAATATCTTCGTTTTTAAGTGAAGCCACTACTTCTTTTGCAAAACCGAATAAAAGCAATGCGCGGGCAGATTCATCGGAAATACCACGTGATTTCAGATAATACAGCTGATCTTCGTTTATATTTCCGGTTGCACTTCCGTGATTACATTTCACGTCGTCGGCGTAAATTTCCAATTCCGGTTTAGTGTAAATTACTGCATCGTCGGAAAGTAATATGTTTTTATTCGTCTGAGTAGCATTCGTTTTTTGAGCGTCTTGGTCAACTAAAACTTTACCATTGAATACTCCAATTCCGTTATTATCAATAACGCCTTTGTAATTTTCAACGGTTGTGCAGTTTTGCGCTTGATGCTTTATAAATGTATGATTGTCAATAAATTCATCGGTTGAAGGCATAAACAAACCGTTCATATTCAATTCCGCCGCATCGTTTTTCATCAGAATGTAATCGTTATTGCGAATAAATTTACCTTCGGTCGAAATAACCACCTTATTAAAAACAGCATTTTTACCGTGGTTTACATTGGTATTATTAATGATATATGATTTATTTTCATCTATTTGCAGATGATAATAATCAATATACGCAAAATCGCCGATAAAGAAGTCGTTTACGATATTGCTAACTCCCGAACCAACAGATATATCAACGCCGATTATTTTTGCTATCGAATTTCTTCCGGCAATGATTTTATTCCGGTTATTTGAAAATACCGCTTCCCCATCGGAAAAATTAATATTTATAATGCAAATCGGATTGGCTAATTCTTTGTTGTCCGGTATTTTAATAACCACACCATCGCGGGCGATAGCGGCATTGATTGCGGAAAATACATTTATGTTATAATCTGCGTATTCGAATATATATGGTTCTACTTCGCTAGCTTTTGAATTCAAACCGAAATCGAAGCTAAACACCGAATATGCACTTCCCTTCGTTAGTTTAGAATATTCTTCCGAATACCTGCCGTTAACTACAACAATAGTATCGAATAAATCTTTATAAACTTTGATTTTTGCTAATATATTTTCCGGCAATTCCACGTGAGCTATTGTACTGGTAACACGATAATCCTGAGTATCTAAAAACGAAAGGTCATTATATCGCCAATCTTCGTGCTTTTTTGTCGGGAAACCGTTCCGCAAAAAACTATCCATCGCTTTTTGGCGAATACGATTACATTTACACAACATTCTGCCGTGCAAAGAATCCATAAGTGCCTGATATTCTATTTGTATATTCTTACTTAAATCTTGAATCATTTTTTTGCTTCTTTATATTATTTTAACCAATCGTAACCTTTTTCTTCCAGCTCAAGAGCTAACTCTTTACCACCCGAAAGAACAATTTTACCACCGCTGAGTACGTGTACAAAGTCCGGAACTAAATAGCTTAAAAGGCGTTGATAATGCGTAATCACGATAAAACCATTATCCTTTGTTCTCAATTTATTTACACCTTCGGCTACTATTCTCAGCGAATCGATATCCAATCCCGAATCTGTTTCATCTAAAATGGATAATTTCGGGTCGAGCATCGCCATTTGGAATATCTCGTTACGTTTCTTTTCTCCGCCGGAAAAGCCTTCGTTTACCGAACGGCTTAAATAGCTTTTATCCAATTCCACCAAAGCGGCTTTTTCTTTCATCAATTTCAAAAAATCTATAGCATCCATCGGTTTCAAACCACGGTGCTTTCTTATTTCGTTTACTGCTGTTTTGATAAAGTTCGAATTACTTACACCCGGTATTTCTAATGGATATTGAAATGCCAAGAAAATGCCTTCGCGTGCGCGTACTTCGGGAGATAAATCTAAAATATCTTTACCTTCGTAAAGCACTTCGCCTTCAGTTACTTCAAAAGCGGTATTACCCGCTAATACAGATGCAAATGTACTTTTGCCGGAGCCGTTAGGTCCCATAATAGCGTGGACTTCACCCGGTTTGACTTCGAAGTCCAAACCTTTTAAAATTTCTTTATCATCTATCTTCGCGTGAAGATTTTTTACACTTAATAATAATGACATATATTTACCTTCATTTTTTTCATTTTTATAATAATATTAACCGACACTGCCTTCTAAGCTGAGTGCCAGCAATTTTTGAGCTTCCACAGCAAATTCCATCGGCAGTTTCGCCAATACTTCTTTGGCGTAGCCATTTACGATGAGTGCCACAGCTTCTTCGGTACCTATTCCCCTTTGGTTCAAGTAGAATATGATGTCGTCTGAGATTTTTGCTGTTGTGGCTTCGTGTTCAACTATTGAAGATTTATTTTTCACTTCAATATAAGGAAAAGTATGAGCGCCGCATTTATCGCCAATAAGCAATGAATCGCACTTCGAATAATTTTTAGCTTTTTCTGCTTTTTTATTTACCTGCACTAAACCACGATAACTGTTTTCACTATGGCCTGCAGAAATACCTTTCGAAACGATACGGCTTTTTGTATTTTTGCCAATATGAATCATTTTTGTTCCGGTATCTGCCAATTGATAGTTGTTTGTCATTGCGACTGAATAAAACTCGCCAATTGAATTGTCGCCGCGTAATACACAGCTTGGATATTTCCAAGTTATTGATGAACCGGTTTCCACTTGGGTCCACGATACTTTCGCGTTTTCCTCAGCGCATAAACAACGTTTTGTAACGAAGTTATATATACCGCCTTTTCCTTGAGAATCGCCCGGATACCAGTTTTGAACTGTTGAATACTTTATTTCAGCGTTTTTATGTACATAGAGTTCTACTACCGCCGCGTGAAGTTGGTTCTCATCGCGCATGGGTGCGGTACAGCCTTCCAAATAGCTTACGTAGCTCCCTTCCTCTGCCACTATCAAAGTACGCTCGAATTGACCTGTTTGTGCGGCGTTAATTCTAAAGTAGGTTGAAAGCTCCATCGGACAGCGAACACCTTTTGGAATATATACAAATGAACCATCGCTGAAAACCGCTGAATTTAAAGCGGCGAAATAATTATCAGCATACGGCACAACTGAGCCCAAATATTTTTTGATAAGTTCAGGATATTTATGAACAGCTTCCGAGATAGGCATAAAAATCACACCTACGTCGGTCAATGCTTGCTTGAATGTTGTCGCCACCGATACACTATCCATAATTGCATCAACAGCTATACCTTGAAGCAATTTTTGTTCGTCAAGCGGAATACCTAATTTTGCATAGGTCTTTAGTATTTCCGGGTCAACTTCATCCAAGTTGTTTAATGATTTTTTCTTTACCGGAGCGGCATAATAATATATATTTTGATAATCTATTGGCGGATAATGAAGATGCGCCCAGGTAGGCTCTGTCATTGTTAGCCATTTTCTATACGCTTTTAATCTCCATTCCAACATAAACTCAGGTTCATTCTTTTTCTTCGAAATAAACCTAACGGTGTCTTCGCTTAGCCCTATTGGCGCAAATTCTTGTTCTATGTCAGTTACAAAACCAAATTCGTATTCTTTTTCATTTATTTGATTGATTAATTCTTTTTCTTGAGTACTTTTTCCCATAATTACCTTAATTAGCTTAATCGGATATTTTACTCTTGTTTTGACGAAAATTTAGTCTGAAAATTGTAGAATTTGAGAATTCGCAAATTGTGGATAAATTTAATTGCAATTTGTAAAATAAAGTATTTATATTTGTAGTTACAAATTTTATAAAACTAATATAACTATATTATAATGGCAACACCATCAAAACAAAAAGAAGAAAAAACCAAAATTGATAATAGCGAAGGCCCATTGGATGCCGCTAGGAAGCTACAGGCAGTCAATTTAGCTATAGAGCAAATTGAACGTCAGCACGGCAAAGGATCAATTATGCGGTTGAATGATAAGCAAATTGTGCAAGTAGAAGCTATTTCAACAGGTTGTATGTCGCTTGACGCGGCTATCGGTTGCGGCGGCGTTCCCCGCGGCAGAATAATTGAAATTTATGGACCGGAATCATCAGGTAAAACAACAGTCTGTCTGCATATAATTGCCGAAGCGCAAAAAGCAGGCGGATTAGCCGCTTTTATCGATACCGAGCACGCATTGGACGCGAATTATGCTAAACGCTTAGGCATAGACCTGAATAACCTTTTGCTTTCGCAACCGGAATTCGGAGAGCAAGCATTGGAAATCTGTGAAACGTTGGTTCGTTCAAACGCAATTGATGTTATAATCATTGACTCTGTTGCGGCTTTAACTCCAAGAGCTGAAATCGAAGGCGATATGGGCGACGCTCAAATGGGTTCGCAAGCTCGTTTGATGTCTCAAGCAATGCGTAAGCTCAACGCCGCTATCGGAAAATCGAAAACCACCGTTATGTTTACCAATCAATTACGTAGCAAAATCGGCGTTATTTATGGTAATCCTGAAACAACAACCGGCGGTAACGCTTTGAAATTCTATGCTTCCGTTCGTATGGAAATCAGAAGAAAAGACGTGATCAAAGATGGTCAGGAATTAGTCGGAAGCCGTGTAAAAGTGAAAATTATTAAGAACAAGGTTGCGCCACCGTTCAAAGAAGTTGAATTCGATATTATGTATAACGAAGGCATCTCCAAAATCGGCGATATGGTTGACACAGCCATCAATTTCGAGATTATTCAAAAGAGCGGCTCGTGGTTCACTTTCGGCGAAAACCGTGTTCAAGGACGCGACGGCTTGAAGAAAATATTCAAAGACGACCAAGTTCAATTCGACCTATTACATCAGATGATTTTAGACAGAATGAAACAAAACCTCCTACCGCCTGAACCGGTAGTAGTATAACCAGAAACTAGCTATACTAGTTCCCAAGCTCCTGCTTGGGAACTGTCTTCGACAGTTTTATATTTACAAAGCGTCAAGATTTTTTCTTGGCGCTTTTTTTTGTCATTCCCGACCCGATCGGGAATCCATTTTGAATAGCCACAACTTTTAAGTCGGGGTTATTTATTAGCAGGCTTTGGCGTAATTTATAAGTATTATTGAGAATGAAATAAAAAATACTCATTATCGTTTTATAAATTAATTATGTAAAAAAGTATTAGAAATAGAAATGAACTCTTTAGTTGCAAATAGGATGGTAGATAATTATTTCAGGTTGATGCGAGATTGGGATACTGACTCCAAAAAAAATCTAATAGTTAAACTTACTTCATCAATAAATTTAAAATCCAATAAAAAAAATGATTTTTCTCTATGCTTTGGTGCTTGGGAAGATACTCGAAGTGCAGATGAAATTTCTAATGAACTGAGAGCAGACAGAGTAAATCACAACGAAATTGAAGAATTCTAATGAAGTATTTACTTGATACCAATATATGTATTCACTTTTTCAAAGGTCAATTTGGATTAATTGAAAAAATAAAACAAATAGGATTTGAAAATTTTGCAATCTCCGAGATTACACTTGCGGAGTTGATTTATGGTGCAGAGAAAAGCCAAAATGTAGTTAAAAACAGCCTAGTTGTCGAGAATTTTGCGGATAATATAATTATTCTACCAATTTTTGATTCCATCAAAATATATGGTAAAGAAAAAGCAAGACTCAAAACTAAAGGAACTATAATAAGCGATTTAGATTTATTTATAGGAGCTACGGCAATAGCTAATGATTTGGTATTAGTAACAAGGAACGTCGGAGAATTTAAACGAATGCATAATATTAAAATTGAAAATTGGATTGATTAAAAAGCAGTTAACAACTGCATAAAAATATAGATATTATGTTGAGCCAAGATTTTCCTCTTGGCTCATTTTTTTGTTCAGAAATCTTAACATTAAAAGCGTTATTTTTGTATCAGGTCAAAATATTTATTTGATAATTCTACCAACTAAGAGAATTAGATTATTATGGAAAATATAGATCAATCAAAAGTAGCGTATATATTTGAAGGGCTTTCAGGCGATGTTCTACCCGAAAAGGCAGTAAAAATCATTCGTTCATTTATAGCAACACAAAACCTTTATTCATCAGCTATCCGCGAAATTACCACCAAACTGGAAAACCTGAACGAAGAATTCAAATATACCAAAGACCGCAACCCTATACAACATATAAAATCACGTATCAAATCCCCGAAAAGCATTATGAACAAGCTAAAGAAAAAGGGATTTGATTTGAGTGTGGAACCTGCTAAAAAAAATATTACGGATATAGCCGGAGTACGGGTTATATGTTCATATATAGATGATATATATTTAATTGCAGATTTACTATCTTCGCAAGATGACATCGAAGTAATTCGCAGAACCGATTATATAGAAAACCCAAAACCTAATGGTTACCGAAGCCTACACCTTATAGTTTCCGTTCCAATCTTTTTATCTGACCGGACGGAACAAGTAAAGGTCGAAATTCAGATTCGAACAATTGCGATGGACTTTTGGGCTTCGCTCGAACACGAACTTGCTTATAAACTTACGGGTAGTGATAGCAAAGCCGCTTTTAAAGAGTTGAAAGAATGCGCAAATCTAATTTCTGATACAGACCATCGTATGCAAAATCTTTATAATAGTATAGTCAAAAATTAAGCGCCCGCACTGTGCCTCAGATTTTTTAGCAGCTTTTTTACTATTTTTGTATATATTAAAAATTGAAAAACTTTCATTATGAAAACAGAATTATCAAAGTGCTTAAATATTGGGAAAGATTCCGCGGCCAAACTCAAGCAGGCAGGAATAGATTCCTACGAAGATTTGAAACAAAGCGGTACGGAAAAGGCTTTTCTCAGAGTCCAAGCAATTGACCCCGGTGCTTGTTTAAGTTTTCTGTATGGTTTAGATGGTGCGATTAAAGGAATTAAGTGGCATCAATTATCTCCCGAAAGGAAGAAGGAATTACAAGCGTTTTTGAAAAGTACACAAAAATTAATATAATATTATGACCCCAAGAATAGAAAGAATAGCCGAAAAAAAACTAATCGGCAAGCGGATGAAAATGAGTTTTGCAGATGACAAAACTTATGAATTATTTAGCGGCTTTATGCCAAATAAAAAAAATATTAAAAACACAGTTTCAACAGAGTTATTCTGTTTGAACGTATTTCAAGAAAAGTTCGAATTCAATGAATCCATTTCATTCAAAGAATTTGAAAAATGGGCGGCTGTTGAAGTAATGGATTTCAATACAATCCCAGACGGAATGGAACCTTATGTCCTAAAAGGCGGCTTATATGCAGTTTTTATTTACAAAGGTTTACCACAAGATTTTTCAAGTACTGCTATGTTTATATATGGAAATTGGATACCCAACTCTGAATATGAATTAGACGACCGCGAACATTTTTATCTAATGGGCGACAAATACAAAAACAATGACCCAAGTTCGGAAGAAGAAGTCTGGATACCGATAAAAAGAAGGAAATAAATTGGAATAGCAATGATGCATAGTAACACTATAAATTGGCTGATGGAGGCAGAGAGTCCTTCATTGAAATATCGAGTGATGACTGAATTACTGGATATTCCTGTTACTGATAGTGAAGTATTAAAGACCCAAAATGAAATATTCGGCTCTAAAGAGGTTGTAAAAATCTTATCCAAAATGCATCCCGATGGATATTGGCTACAATTAAATCCAAGAACTAAAGAATATATCGGTGATGGTGTCGTGTATGCAAACTTCGCAACAACTCATTTTTGTTTATCTTATCTATCTGAACTTGGTTTGACAAAAGAAAATGAATTAGTCGCAAAAGCGGCGGAACGATATTTGAATCTTCAGAAAGAAGACGGCGATTGGTGGATGCATCTCTCTTGTTTGTATGGATATAATATCCGAACATTTATAAAATTGGGATATAGGAACGACGAAAGAATTCAAAAGTCAATTAACTTAATGCTCGAAACTAATCGAGCGGACAATGGATATTTATGCGATATGCACGAAAAGAAAAGTAAAAAGAAAAAAAGTTGTATTCGCGGAGCAGTGAAAGTCCTATTGGCTTTTTCCGAATTGCCGGAATATTGGGACCATCATCGTTGTAAAGCTTTAGTTGATTATTTTTTGGAAAGAGACGGAATTTATCGCTCTAAAGATAAAAGCAGGTACGTTAACAATGACATTGGTGCAAACTCATTCCCAATCGGTTGGCAGACAAATCTGTGGGAAATTTTGTATGGTTTAAGCAAAATGGGATATGGCAAAGACGCTCGTTTAAACCGAGCTTGGGATTTGCTTGATAGCAAATTAGATGCGGATGGCAGAATTAAATTGGAGTGGACACATGCGCAGTCTTTATGGAAAATAGGGAAAAAAGATGAGTATAATGAATGGCTAACGTTCTACGTTCTTTTGGCGAAAAAATATAGGGATGGACATCTCGACTCCGCTCGTTAACCGTTTCGCTCCTACATTCAAAATTCAAAACTCAAAATTCAAAACTTATCTTTCTATTACCATATCTTCCGATTCATCCGATTCTTCATATTCTTCGATTTTGGCGATGCCTGAGGCTTGAATTGCACGGAAATCTGTTTCGTTGCTAACATCAATTATAATTTCGGATTCAGGATATATCTCTTCCTGCTCGTGAGCGATATCGTCTAATTCTTTTAATTGAGGTAATTCATCTATTGAAACTAAGCCAAAATGTTTTAGGAAATCTTCTGTTGTTCCGTAAAGCATCGGTTTACCGATTGCTTCGCTCCTACCCATAAACTTTACAAAACCTTTTTCTATTAGCGAATTAACAACTTCATTTGAGTTAACACCGCGGATCTCTTCGATTATAGGTTTGGAGATTGGCTGTTTATATGCTATTATCGCTAAAGTTTCTAATGCCGCTTGCGACAATCTGCGTTTTGATTTGGATTGAATTAGCTTCGAGACTAGCTCTCCCCACTCCGCTCGTGTTGCAAATTGGTAACCACCGGCAAAATTCACTATTTTATAGGGTCTGTTCGATTGAAAAAGTTCCTGGTTTATTTCATCAACCAATTCACTTAAGTAATCATCCTTTATATTGCTGTTGGTATTTTCTTCATCTTTGCCTGTCAAAGTATCGAATAACGAATTCAAAAATTTGCAATTCACAGTTTCATCCGAAACAAAAAGTATTGTTTCAAGGATACTTTTTTGCTCAGACCTATCCATCTCATTAAAAATATAACTCATTTTATTTACTTGTCCTATCCGAATTTGGCAATTCTATAGCAAAAGTAGTACCCTTCCCTATTGCCGTTTCTTTAATAAATATTTTCCCATCATGGTATTCTTCGATTATCCGCTTAGTTAGGGTCAGACCCAATCCCCAACCTCTTTTCTTCGTGGTAAATCCGGCATTGAAAACCTTATTCTTATTGGCTTTGCTCATGCCTTTGCCGCTATCCTTTATATAAATCATTAGCTTGTTTTTAATGGTTGAGTCCATAACAATTGTAACGGTGCCGTTCACATCTTCTATGGCTTCGGCGGCATTTTTCAGCAGATTCTCTATAACCCAAGCGAATAACTCTATATTTATTGGGATATCAACTGCTTTATCAAGTTTACGAATAATTTCAATTTTCCTTCCCAAATGCGGCAAACGCATTTCAAAATATCGGCATATATTTTCTAAAACTTCAGTTACATTAGCTATTTCCAATTCCGGTTTTGAGCCAATTTTCGAAAATCGCTTTGCAATTGTGTTTAATCTATCAATATCTTTCGCCATTTCGATTGTTGTCATTTCAATCTGCTCGGGGTCGTCTTTGCCATATTTGATTATCTCAATCCAAGCCATAAGACTCGATAGAGGCGTCCCCAATTGGTGAGCGGCTTCTTTTGCCATACCAACCCAAACAAGGCTCTCGGTGTTCTTTCTGAAGTAACTGAACGCGAAATACCCAATCCATATAATACCTAAAATAATAACCAGAGCCGCTAATGGGAACCAGCGAAGTCTATCCACAAGTGATGAATGATAATAATATAACTTTTGGATAACTTTTGCTGAATCGGAGGCCCCGTCTTTTACTAAAAACGGTTCATAAGTTCGTTTCATCTTAGCAACGTAATCAATCATATACTGCTTTTGATCCTTTTCTTTTACTTTTTCCAATCCCACATTAACTGACCATATATCATAAGGTTCAAGCGGGACATCGTTTTCATCTGTAAATATAAAAGGATTGTCGATTTTTGGAGTTATATCGTTTATCAATAAAAGTAAAATATCGGAGTTTTGGCTACTTTCAAGATCTATGTCATTAGTCGGTTTAAAATAATATTCATATATATTCGCATATAAATCTAATATGTTCATTTCTCTTTTTTGTATGGTATTGGAGAGATTATATGTCGTCAGCAAAGTGGCAACTATTAACACTGATGCAATCACAAACAATACAGCTTTTGTTATATTTTTCTTCATTATACCATCTCAAATAGCAGAAATTATGAGAATTTATAGTTTGTCAAATCATCCAAACTAATTTTATTTTGTTCGCCTGTAGCCATGTTTTTTATGGTTACTGTGCGATTTGCCATTTCTTCTTCACCAATAATTACTGCATAACGAACTTTGTACTTATCGGCTTCTTTAAATTGTGTTTTGAATTTTCTTTGCTTCGCATCGTTCAAGACGCTATATCCTTTTGTTCTAAGCGTCTCGGCAACTTCTAAACCATATATATATTCAGTTTCAGCATAAGTAATAACATAAATATCAGTGTCGTAACTTTTCATTTCATCGGGATTCAAGGCTTCGAGCATAATCAGCAATCGTTCCACACCCATAGCGAAACCAACAGCTGGTGTTGCAGACCCACCAATTTGTTCGAATAACTTATCGTAACGTCCGCCACCACCGAAGGAATCCTGCGAACCGAGTGAATCGGAGCGGAATTCGAATATTGTATGGTTATAATAATCCAAACCACGCACAATAAATGGATTTACTTCGTAATTAATACCGAATTTATCTAAAATTTGTTTCACATTTTCAAAATGTTCCTTGCTTTCAGAATCAAGATAATCTAATATAATAGGAGCTTTAGCCACTGCTATAATATCATTTTTTTCTTTGGAATCCAAGACCCTTAATGGATTGGTTAACATTCGGCGTTTGCTATCTTCACTCAGGTGCTCTTTAACAGAGTCAAGGTATTCTATCAGCGCTTTTTTATATTTTGCTCTTGTTTCGTCGGTTCCTAATGTATTTAAAAGCAGTTTATATTGAGTAACTCCTAAGGATTTAATCAATCTATCAGCTAACATAATAACTTCGGCATCAGCTGAAGCTAAAGACGAACCAAGACATTCCACACCGAATTGATGAAACTGACGTTGTCTTCCTTTTTGCGGTCTTTCGTAACGGAAAAATGGTCCGAAATACCACAATCTCAATAAAGAATGTTCACGAGTAAGATTATGTTCAACGCAAGCTCTTACCAAAGCGGCGGTCATTTCCGGACGCAGTGTAATGCTTTCGTCTCCTTTATCTTTAAAAGTGTACATTTCTTTATTTACAATATCGGATTCTTCACCGATACTACGTGAAAATACACCTGTATTTTCGAATATCGGTGTTCTCAATTCATTATAGCCGTAGCTTCTAGTTACTTTACGGAATTTTTCTTCGACAAAGTGCCATTTAAACAAATCCTCGGGAAGTAAATCTTTTGTACCTTTAACTGCTTTAATCATATATTATTACTTAGTCACCTCAAAACTTTTTGTTAATCTGCGGGAAGGTGTTTCTAAAATATAGAAATACTTACCACTATTAAATACTTCAGCATTTATATTTGCTGAATGTTTACCTTTTTTCATTTCACCGTTTTCAATTACAAGAATTGTACGTCCAGTAACATCGGTGATGTATAATTTTGTTTGTCCATCTTCTATCAATTCATAATTTATCACAGATTGCCCAATGATTGGATTAGGAATATTTTGTAATAATTCTAATTTCCCTGATAAATCTACCAAACGTGGATCTTTACCTTGAAGGCATACACCGTTCAATTTGAATGTAGCCGACCGTTCTGTCACTTTGACCTTTGCTCTTCCAACCGGTGCAAAATGTTCCAATGTAAGCGGCGATATGGTATCGTTACCTAAACCAACGTCGAATTCTAAATATGTTAGAACACCATTTGAATCTATATCCTTCGGTAAATTCAATTTCAAAGTATGCCAATTTCCCACGATTGTATCTAATTCAAATTGACCGAGCGGGGCTAAAATGGTTGCGTTGAACTTCAAATATCCTGTAAATCCGGTTATGTTGTCATAAGCCTTAGCTATATAAGCATTTTCCGCATAAATTGGTATTTTAATCCTATCACCCGGTTTTGCGGATGTATCATTAACTGAAATTGTTATAGAATCAACAACAGATTTTACACATTCACCATATAAATTAATTTTTGCTTCGCCAAAATTACCATCATGGGTATAATGCAATTGAGCATTTTTACGACCATAATTGAGAGGAACAAACCTTAATTTAACAGGTAATTTCCCACCTGATGCCAGAACGTACGGCAATTTAGCAACACCTTTATCTACAATTTTAAAGTCAGCGGATTTCAAGGAGTCTTTATTTGGATATCCATCAATATAAATCTCACTAATTGTTATATCTTTAGGGCTTTTATTTTCTATCATAACGAATTTTTCAATGTCAAAAACATCGCCCAATTCAATTTGCCCAAAGTCAAGAAATTCTTCTGTCGGTACCAACTCTCTTTGATATGCGTTACCTATTAAATCGAAGCTGTATGTTTCCTTCGCGTCACCCCTGTCGAATGCGGCTTGAGGAACATTGCTTTTCAATGTAAAATTAATTTTGCACTCCTTGTCTCCTAAAGAAACAGGAGCGAAACGCAATTCGAAGAGCTTGGTCTCCGCTGAATCTAACTCAAATCCAGCATTCGGAGTATCCTTTAATATTGCATATTCATCTTTTGCCGGTCCGCTCAAATTCACTCCACTAATTGTAATTTTCGCTTTAGATGTATTAGTTATCATAGTAGGAATTACTGAATCTCTTTTGAAATTCACAGCCATATAATCAAAATTAACTTTTTTTCCTTCTAACTCAGGGTATCCTATTGAAAAATAATCCGAGGTATCTACTTGAATTGAATTTTGGTCTAAATTCCAAAGTCTGGCAGTATTATCCATACTAGCAGTAAGCAAAACTTTTGTATCAAAATTAAAGATACTTGTGGTTACTGCACCGCTATGTTCTGGTTTGATAAATTGGAAAAAATTATGAATTTTATTATTTAGTGCATCCCAAATTAAAGTTTTATTTGAACCGCATGAAATCAATAGCATCTCACCATATTTATCAGTATATTGGAACAAAGCCGAATTTGCGGCATTGGTCACTGAAGTATCCAAACTATAGCGATAAGTCGCAGTATTATCGGCTTGCACATAATTCCATACACAAACATTATGGTCCGTCAGCGCAGTTGTTATCGATATCAAATCACCCTTTTCGTTGAATGCACAATGAGGTATTTGGAATATTTCAAGTTTATTGAATTCCTTTTTAATATCAATTTCCGTTAAATCCTTATTTGCTTCATAATCCCAGATTGATACTTTGCCCAATGAATTAGAGGATAAAATACGGGTTTGATAAATAGGATGCAAATCGAAGTGATAAATAAATTGTCTGTAATCCGGATTAGTCGGGTCAATATATTTTCTAGAGCGGTATAGTGTATAAGTTGACCGATCCCAAACTTTAACAAAGCCATCATGTCCAGAAGTTACTATATACTTGCCATCTCTTGTAAATCTTGCACAAGATACTCTTGCGTCATGCTTAAATTCAGCCAATTTTGCTCCTGTCTGAGCATCCCACAGTATTGCTTTCATATCGTCCGAGGCTGAAATCACATATTTGTCGTCCAACGAAAATTCAGCGTAATTTACAGCAGCTGTATGACCTTCCAAACGTCTAATTTCTTGACCGTTATCAGAATTCCAAATTCTAATCGTTTTATCATTGCTTGAAGTAACTACTAATTTGTTCAACATATCGTGACTGAAAAAGGCTGTGTTGACTTCGTCGTCATGTCTTAGAACAATTGTTTTGCCTAAATGATTAGGCCATAACTGGATTATTTTAAATAAGCAAGAGTCCGATGTAGTATCTTTTACACACCAAGTATGATATATTGTAGAATTTAAAGTATTATATTTACCATAAATATTAAAAATAGTATCCCAGGTTTTACCATTATTTGGAGAAAATGCTATATGTACCATATCTTCAGGTAATAAACCTTTCCATGAAATTTTCACAGAATCACCGGCAAAAAGCTTTTTGGCTTTATATGGATAAACCAAATCTATAGTTCTTCTTCCGATTGGACCTTTCGAAGGGAAACCTGCAGTAATCGGAATTTCTTTACCGTAACAAGCATCGGCATCAATCATTAATTGAGTATAAATCAACGCACTATCTTTTTGAAAATTTGTTGGTTTATATTTAATTGATATTGTATGTGACTGCCCATTTTGGAGTAAAAACCCACCCGTACCACCGGCTACGATATTCAATTTATCACCGGCAGGCGGGATATTGATATTATCACCTTTGATTATTTCAATTTTCCTAATATAAATATCACCATCATGAGCTATCAGCTTCACATCAATTTGTTTTTCCTCACCGATATCGATTGCACTAAAACCTATATATTTTGGTTTTGATTCTAAATATGGTTTGACTTCATTAGTTTCAATATAAGAAAAATTGAATTTTTTAGTATCATTTTTTAAATTAACAGTTCCTTTATGAGCATTATCGCAGGCATAGTTTGTATTGTAATCAACCGAAAATGGTCTATACCCCTTGGCTAAATAATACATCACCGAAGAAATAACGTCCGGTTTTTGGGCATCAGTATTATTAACTATATATCCACCAGTTGATTGGCAAATTTCATTATAAGAATTTATTTTCTCTTGACTTAAATTCAACACATAAATGGTTATTTCTTCTTGATTGGCTTGCGAAACTATTTGATTTACATTTATATTACTGTACCCATCAGTTATCAATACAACTATTTTTTTTGATTTGGCAACATTTGCAATCGAAAAAGCCGAAGTTAGACCTTGGTTCAATCCACGGTCAAAATATGAAATCTCTTGAGATTTCATACTGTCAATTGCCCAAGTTAAAGAATCCAAATCCGTTGTATAGTCCATATTCATATAACTCATATAATCATAAGAGCAAAGAGCCGCATTTAATCCTGATTCAAGTAGCCGCGTGGTCATTTTCTTTATAATGTCTTTAGCGAATACAAAATGTGATTTATTACCGCCTTTTGTATCCAAACTCAAATCAAAAAGAAACACAACTGAATAGTCATTTATTGGAATTGATTTATTTTCACCACGGAGAATTGTCATTAAAACTCCATTATCGCTAATTTCCAGATCGCTCGGATTAGTCAAATTTAGTAAATTATATTCATCGTCGAAAGCCATCAGATCCATTTTGATTTCTGGATACACAGTAGGCTTTGCGTCGAAGACATAGATTTCCTTAGCTGTTAGAGAATTTATTGCGAACAACAGAGCAATCATTATATATATATATTTCATTTTTTGCCTTTTTAGTTATTGAAAGTAAGCAAAATTAACCAGAATTCATACTAAAAACAACAAATTTCACGCCAATTTCTCAACATAATAAATTAAATAATTTCACTAATACCCTATTTATGTGGAAAATTAATACCTAAAAAGTGCTGAAAATTTGTTATTTTTGTAAGTCTTATTTAATAAGAAAGAGAATTTTTAATGTTTGCAAAAGAACAAATAATACAAACCGGTATAGTAGAAGAGTTGAAAAAATCGTACCTCGATTATTCGATGTCTGTTATAGTTGCTCGTGCTCTTCCGGATGTTAGAGATGGATTAAAACCTGTGCATAGGCGAATTCTATATGCAATGAATGAATTGGGTCTATTGCCTAATCGCCCACACAAGAAATCAGCCCGACTTGTCGGTGAGGTTTTGGGTAAATATCACCCTCATGGTGATTCATCAGTTTACGAAGCAATGGTCCGTATGGCTCAGGATTGGACTTTGCGATACCCATTAGTTGACGGTCAAGGTAACTTTGGATCGATAGATAATGATCCAGCCGCCGCCATGCGTTATACCGAAACAAGACTTGACAAACTTGCACTATATACATTGCGAGATATTGATAAAGATACCGTTGATTTTATACCTAATTTCGATGATTCCCTTCAGGAACCTAGCGTATTACCATCGGTTCTACCGACATTATTGGTTAACGGTGCCAGTGGTATAGCAGTTGGTATGGCAACAAACATCCCACCACATAATTTGAGAGAAATTGTAGCTGGATTAAAAGCATATATCGAAAACCCACATATCACGAATGAAGAACTATTACAATATGTACCTGCTCCGGATTTCCCAACAGGTGGTATTATTTTTGGCTACCAAGGTGTTAAGGAAGCTTATCTGACCGGTAGAGGTAAAATAAAAGTTCGCGCCAGAGTAAAAATTGAAGAAAATAGAAAATCGGGTAAACAATCGATTATTATTACTGAGATGCCTTACCAGGTTAATAAAGCCGCTCTTATTGAAAAAATTTCCGATCTAGTTAACCAAAAGTTAATTGAAGGCATATCCGGATTAAGAGACGAAAGTGATCGAGACGGTATTCGCGTTGTTATAGAAATAAAAAGAGATGCAACCACGGATGTTGTCTTGAATAATTTATATAAACACACTCAAATGCAAGTAACTTTCGGCGTGATTATGCTCGCTTTGGTTAAGCAAAGACCGGTCGTTCTTACATTAAACCAAATGATGATGTATTTCATCGAGCATCGTAATGAAGTTGTTGTTCGTCGTACACTTTTTGAATTAAGAGCCGCCGAAAAGAGAGCGCACATATTACAAGGTTTATTAATAGCTCTTGATAACATTGATGAAGTTATTAAAGTAATCCGTGCTTCTAGGGATACAAATGTAGCTTCAATAAATCTGCAAGAACGTTTTGCATTATCCGAAATGCAAGCAAAAGCAATCTTGGAAATGAGATTACAACGTTTGACAGGATTGGAACGCGCCAAACTTCAAGCCGAATACGATGAATTAATTGAAAAAATCAAAGAATTCAAAGCCATTTTAGCAAGTAAAGAACTTCAGCTTAATATAATTTCAGACGAATTGGATGAAATAAGCGAAAAATTCGGCGATGCCAGACGAACAGAAATCGTTCGTGATGACCACGAATATAACGTTGAAGATTATATTGCCGATGAAGAAGTTATTGTTTCAATTTCACATAAAGGGTTTATCAAACGTACTGCTATGACTAACTACCGCCGCCAAAGAAAAGGTGGACGCGGAATTAGTGGTTCAGGAACTTATAATGACGACTTTGTCGAAGTAGTATTCCAAGCTTCAACTCATCATTATTTGCTATGCTTTACCGATAAAGGCAGAGTTTATCGTATTAAAGTTTACGATATACCCGAAGGAAGCCGTAATGCAAAAGGCAGAGCAATGCCGAATGTTATCAGTATGCAACAAGACGAGCGAGTTACTTCTTATTTGTCAGTTAAAGAATATGATAATGAACATTTCGTATTAATGGCTACGAAGCAAGGTACAATTAAAAAAGTTGAATTAAACTCCTTTGCTAATGTTCGCTCAACCGGAATAATAGCAATTAATCTAACGGATGACGATAGCTTAATTGCAACACATTTAACGGATGGTAAATGTGACGTTATCTTGGGTTCAAAAAAAGGATTGGCTTGTAGATTCCGTGAAACCGACGTTCGTCCTATGGGTCGTACTGCCGCCGGTGTCAGGGGTATAAGTCTTGCAAACGATGATGCTGTCATTTCAATGATTGTTATTGATAGATCCGATACGCAAGTTATTGTTGTTGGTGAAAAAGGTTACGGAAAACGTACAAAATACGAAGACTTCCGATTGACCAAACGCGGTGCCAAAGGTGTAATCTCGATGAATATTACCAATAAAACCGGTAATATTATTGGACTCCTGTCCACAACCGATACAGAAGATTTAGTAGTAATGACAACAAATGGTATTTTAATCAGACAAGCAGTCGAAGATATTCGTACAATCGGTAGAAATACTCAAGGTGTAAGATTGATTCGTTTAGATGATGGTGATACTATTGCTGACATTACAACCGTTACAAGAGAAACCGAAGACGAGAGATTAATTGGTGATGATGACGAGGAAGGCTACATCCACGATCCAAATGAAGGTCTTCAAGAGACAATTTTAGAATAGTTCTTTCAAATATTTTAGATTATACTAACTTTTTTTATTTTTTAATGAAAATAATATGTTTTTTTTGCTAAATTAATAAAAATTAATTTGGATTATAAAAAAATTGTCGTATTTTTGAATTAGTTCTTTACTTGAAAAATGAAATTTTAATATAAATTTATGCTGCTGTTGCAACCCTTCCTGAACTCCTTTCTCCACAATGAACCACCTAACGTTGTAACAGCAGTTTTTTTTATGCCTAAAATCGAATTCCAAGAACAACCCCAAAAAAACTTTAACTCTTAACAAACTTCAATTATCAAATCATTATAATAATGATACTCGTTTTTACGTCCTTATTTTATTTGATAATTTATTAAAAAGTAGCTATGAATTACCCCAAACTTTTATTACCCAATATTACAGGGTTGGATCAATTAGATGTATATCTTGCTAACAACGGTTTTAAAGCTTTTGAGAAAGCTTTATCGTTAGAACGCTCTGTGTTAATTGACGAAGTTAAAAAATCCGGTTTAAAAGGTCGAGGAGGCGCAGGATTTCCAACCGGTTTGAAATGGTCATTCATGCCTAAGGTGAAATCTAAACCACATTATTTATGTGTAAATGGCGATGAAAGTGAGCCCGGGTCATTCAAAGATAGAGCTATAATTGAAAGAAATCCATTTATGTTAATCGAAGGTATATTGATAGCATCTTTTGCCATGAATATTACTTCGGCTTATATATATATTAGAGGTGAATATGAATCAGCAATTCAGCTTCTTACGAAAGCATTAGAAACTGCTTATAGATCCGATTATATTGGCGATGGTATGAGGCAGAAATTTAATTCTGATTATTCAGTCGATATATACATAGTCAAGGGAGCGGGTGCCTATATTTGCGGTGAAGAAACTTCGCAGATGAATTCTATTGAAGGCAAGAGAGCTTATCCACGGGTTAAACCTCCCTTCCCTGCCGCTAGTGGACTTTGGAATTGTCCAACAACAATTAACAATGTAGAAACACTAACATCGGTCACAGCAGTTTTAAATATCGGCAGCGAGGAATATTCTAAAATTGGAGCTAAAACTCAACCTGGCACAATGCTCTATGGTGTTAGCGGTAATATTACGAAACCGGGTGTTTATGAACTCCCAACCGGATTCAACCTCAAAACCCTGATTTATGATATTTGCGGTGGAGTACCCAACGACAAAAAAATTAAAGCTGTGATTCCGGGTGGTTCTTCAATGCCGCCATTATCACCTGACGAAATTGATATTTCATTGGATGAAGAATCACTAAAACCGGTTGGCTCTCATTTAGGAACCGGCGGGGTAATTGTAATTGATGAGGACAAAGATTTAGTTGAAATAACACACCGCATAGCGGAATTTTATCATCACGAATCCTGTGGTCAATGTACACCGTGCCGCGAAGGCACCGGATGGATGGTGAAAGTTCTAAAGCGCATGGTACACAATAATGCTACACATGCGGATATAGATTTGCTGATTGATATTGCTAATAATATCGAAGGAAATACAATTTGTGCTTTAGGGGAAGCCGCGGCTTGGCCTGTTAGAGGATTTGTAACAAAATTTAGAAAAGAATTTGAACGTGCAGTTAAGGACGAAAGAAATTATATTGCACCAAATATTGCTTATGGTAAAAGAAATACCAAAGATGATTTGTTATTTGATAATTAATGAATAATTTGGAGCAGACGCGCAATCGCTTCTATTTTTATAATAGATGAGGAAAGTCCGGACTTCGCGGAACAGTGTGCTTCGTAACTCGAAGGCAGTTATGCTGACGGAAAGTGCAACAGAAAGTAAACCGCCGCTTTTTTGCGGTAAGGGTGAAACGGTAAGGTAAGAGCTTACCAGAGTTTAGGTGACTAAACTGCTATGTAAACCCCACACGAAGCAAAGCCAAATAGGAGTATAGTTCCTTAGGGAAGTCGGTGTTCCGACGACAAGTCTCACGATTTATATACTTGGGTAGGCTGCTCAAGCGTACTGGTGACTTTACGCTTAGATAAATGATTGCATCGGTTTTATTACCGTACAGAATCCGGCTTATAATCTGCTCCTTATTATATTTTTTATTTGTTTTATTAGTTAATTATTGTTAATTTAGAATAGTATTTGTAACACAATTTATTCAATTAATATGAAAATGCCGGACGATCCAATATTACTCGAGCTAATGCCAGAACTTATCGAAACTTGGGTGGATGACATAAATCAAAAGTTTGATTTATACTATGAAAGCCGCGATACTAAAGAAATGTACAGATTGGCTCATACAATTAAAGGATCTTGTTCGCAATTTGCATTAGACGAAATAAGTCAGGTTGGAATAGAAATGCTACAGAAAGTTAAAAATAGTGATTGGGATTCGATTTATCCATACAAGAAAAAACTCTTAGATAAGTTCGAAGAAGTAAGAGTTATTCTTGAAAAAATGGACAATTAAAACCCGAGACATTTTGTTAAAATTATTTGAGGTAATTCAAATGCGTAGCTTTATTAGTATTTTTGCTTTAATTATTTTCAGCTTTATTACTGCATCCTCTCAACAAAGAGTAGCTGTACTGCCATTTTACAATATGGACGGCAAAGAAGAGCTAAACACATTCTGCTATCAATTGCAGGACTCTCTATCAAAAGAACTTATTATCAATAATACAGGTGAAACCAAATTTTATGTCGTTCCAAACGACTCAATTGAATTAGTTTTAGCTGAAATGAATTTCGACCCAAACAGCCCTTCATACAAAGACGACCTTTGGAAGGCACTTGAAAAACTCAAATGCAATAAAGCAGTAATTGGTGAATTACAGCAACAAGGAAGTAAACTTGTTGTCAATGCATCGCTCTGTATTGTTGAAATGCGCTTACCTATTCCTCAGTACCAATTGAGAAATCTTTTTGTCAAACCGGAAGAAATATATAGAGTTATTCCTCCAATTTGCAAAAAACTTCTTCCTGGAGTCGCAACCGTACAATAGTATTTAGTGTTGAGTATATCCTGAAATAATAACAAAAAAATCCGAGATTCTATTAAATCTCGGATTTTTTTTAACACTAATCAATAAAGCTTTTTCTAATTTAACACTCTTTGATAATAAATAGCGCTACTCCGGAGGCTATTTTGATTTGATTGTCATTCATTTTGGTTTTTGTTTCGGTTTTGATTCTATTAACACTAGCATCGGGATATACTCTTAAAAAATCTAACATTTTTTTGAGTTCCTTAGAATCGAAATATAAATCATCTTGAATAGGAGCGCCTACCATAGCCGCTTCTTTAATATAATTCGCTATTAATGTTGCATTAACAAACATCTTTTTGGCGATTTCTTCGATTGTTAAGCCTCTTTGAACAAACCTGTAAACGTCCTTAGCAACTTTTGTTAGTTTTGCCGGATTGAAATCATTGGCAATATATTTTTTTATTTCTTCCAAAAACAACTTTCCGTATTTTTCTACAAATAATTGACTTACGCCGGTAACGTCTAACAAAGTACTTTCTGTAATCGGCTTAGCATCGGCAATTTTTCGTAACACTGTATCGCTAATAACCCCGCGAGGGACTACGCCTGCATATTCTGCGATCTCGTTACGATACTTCATTAATTGATTAAATAGTCTATCTTCAGATGGTTTAAGAGCCATATACCTTCCGTTATATATTGATTGATAATTTTCCAAATTCTGTAATATAAATTGGTTTACTGAAACGGTTTTCCGAATTCAGCATTTTTTTCCTAAATAAATCGGTCAAGCCTTGGCGGACTTTACCCGCCGAGAACTTCCCAACCGATCCATAATATTTTGTCATATATAGTTTTAATGCCATGACGGTATCATTCCTTTTACCTTGCATTAAATCTATTACGTCCTGCCATACGAGTTTGTTTTCGTATTCGTTTATAATATTTTTGATGATACTTTCGATTCTTCTTTGCGATTTAACTTCATACAAATAATCATCCGATGAAAGACAATTTGAGCAATGACCGCAATTCCCATCGTACTCATCATCTGCAAAATAGTCCAATATGTAATTTCGCTTACATTGATCTGTTTCAGCGAAATCTATGACCTTCAGCAGTTTTTTATAAGATTTTATTCTTTGTTTTTTTAAACTTTCGGCTAACGCAAAGAAATTTTCTTTTGTAGCATTCTCGTAATTTAATTTATATGAAAAACTTTCCGTATCGTTATTAGTGTATTCAATTATATCGCTTAAATATAAATTCCTCAACTCGGCTAGCAGTTCTTCGTAATCAACGTTGAATTCATAAAGCACTTTTTTTACGTTCAAATCAACGAAATCCTTGAATGATTCTCTGCTCGAACATTTTAAAATAGCTTCTAAAATATTCATTCTGCGTTCGCTGATATTCGAAAAATACTCTTTCATCCTATCCGGTTCAACGAGAATTTTAATTTGAATCCCGACTACGTTAGGAGTTTTCTTAATAATCCTATTGTTTTCGAAAATCTCGAGAGTTTTTCCTGCCACAAAGCTATTAAGTCCTGTATTATTTGCCATTTCATATACCAAATTACTGGTATTGGCAGTATCAGATTTCGAGAACAAGTTTACGAGAAATTCACCGGCTTTCATAATTGTATCTATATCGGGCGCTGAAGCTTCGCAGAAGAAAAACTGCAAATTCAAATCCAAATTGTTATAAAGCATTACACAATCCGATGGTTTTCCGTCTCTACCGGCGCGACCTGCCTCTTGGTAATAAGCCTCAATTGTGTTCGGTATATCATAATGAATGATTTTCCGAACGTCGGATTTGTCAATACCCATACCAAAAGCGTTCGTAGCAACAATTATTTTTGCACGACCGGTTATAAATCTTTCCTGAATGCTTTTTCTTAATGAATTATTCAATCCGCCATTATAATATTCAGCGGAGATACCATTCTTTTTCAGCATTTCAGCGGCCTCTTGTGTACGTTTTCTTGAACCGCAATATACTATTGTAGAGCCTTCGTCTTCGTACTGACAAAGCTCTAAAAGTCTTCTATTTTTATCTTCTGTATGTTCTACTTTATAACTTAAATTCGGTCTGTCGAATCCGCGGGCAAATAGCTTCGGTTTAATAAGTTTCAAAAATGATTTAATATCTTCAACCACTTCCTTTGTTGCAGTCGCAGTTAAAGCTATAACCGGTTTTTTGCCTATATGCTCGAATAAATCCGGAATACGCAAATAAGCAGGTCGAAAATCGTGACCCCATTCCGAAATACAGTGAGCTTCGTCCACAGCTATAAAAGCTATAGAAATGGAATTCAATCCGTTTAAAAATCTTTTATTTTCTAATCTTTCCGGAGCAACATAAAGTAATTTATACTTACCTTGTGAGGCTTGGTTCAAAATACCGTCAATTTCTTCGTTGCTTAGTGAACTATTTATCAGCGCCGCAGAAATTCCTTTTTCTAAAAGTGAATCTACTTGGTCTTTCATCAGAGCAATTAATGGAGAAATTACAATTACTGTGCCCTCAATCATAATGGCAGGCAATTGATAACATAGTGATTTGCCGCCACCGGTGGGCATCAATACAACTGTATCATTTCCATGTATTATTGATTCGACGATTTCCTTCTGACCAAGCCGAAAGGAATCGTAACCAAAATAGTTTTTTAAAGTTGTATTAAAATTGTCCAAGAAAACCTTTTTCGTAAAATTGTCAAATTATAAAGTACAAAAATACGATTATTTTAGATACTATTAATACATTTTATACATTTTTTAAATAATATGATATTTTTTTCTTAATAATTTGGTTTTCTCATCAATGACCCTTAATTTAGTTATTTTTGAAAAATGAGATTATTAAATGAATAATCTATATGGTAAGACTCTACTGTAAGTATTATTTTACTTCAACATATATTTACTCTGTTATACCAACATTTTTTAAAGGGTTTAATTGTCAAAAACAATTGATTAAAAACGATTTCAAAGCGAATTAGCTTTTTCAAACGAGGAAATTTTATGAATATCTTAATTACCGGATCAACCGGTTTTATCGGAAGTTTAACAGCGGATATATTAGCCGCACAAGGACATAACATACGGTGCAATATTAGAAAATCAAGTAATCTCAGATGGTTAAAAGATAAAGGATTTGATTTAGTTAACGTTGATTTTCAGGATTTAGAATCTATTAAACTAGCAGTTAAAGACGTTGATATGATTTATCATATAGCCGGCGCGACATTCGCACGGGATGAAGCTGATTTTATGCGGAGTAACAGAGATGCCACAAGAAATCTAATTGAAGTTGCTCACAGAGAATGTCCCAACTTAAAACGTTTTCTATTTGTCAGCAGTCAAACTGTTGCCGGTCCGGCAAAATCACTTGACCATCCTGTTACCGAAGATATGGCTCCCAATCCATTGACAGCTTATGCCCGTTCTAAAAAAGCCGCCGAGGATGAAGTTTTAAAGTTCAAAGATCTTATGCCAATAACTATTGTTCGCTCCCCAGCTGTTTATGGTCCGCGTGATACCGCGATTTTAGATATGTACAAAATAGTGCAGAAAGGTATAGGACCGCTTATTGGAATGAAACCTAAGTATATAAGTCTAATACACGGTCAAGATTTGGCTCGCGGCATTATAATGGCGGCTGAATCACCAAATACTGTAGGCGAAATTTATTACGTAACATCAAGTACAGTTTATTCGTGGCATACTTTGATGGATACTATGAAGCACTCATTAGGAAAAACATTCCTAATAAAAATCAAAATTCCTCATGGAATTGTAATGTCTGTTGCAGCTTCTTCTGAATTTATTTCAAGATTCAAAAAGAATCCGGAAATTTTTAATAGGGATAAAGGACGGGATTTTATTCAAAAGTATTGGATTTGTTCAAACGCGAAGGCATTAAAAGATTTTGGTTTTGTTCAAGAGATTGAACTTAAAGAAGGGATGAAGCAAACTGCTGATTGGTATAAACAACAAGGTTGGCTTAAATGAAAATTGGGAAATATGAGATAACTATTTCACAGAATGTGTTGATATTAGCTATTACGGTTATTGTAATACTAACCAGTGTAATCACTTTCATTACTAATTCTTATAATAAATCATTTCAGAGCGATTTGGTCGAAGCTGAAAGCTGGAACGTAAAGAGCGAAATTAAAATATATGAAAATTCTATGGGGATTTCTCATATCGACGCAAAAAATGAAAAAGATATGATATTTGCAATTGGCTATTTGCACGCTCGGGACCGTTTATGGCAATTGGAATTGAATAGAAGAATAATGAAAGGTGAATTAGCTGAGCTTTTTGGGAAACAATATATTGAAATAGATCTATTTTTCAGAACTTTGGATTTAGATAATAAGTGCAAAAAAATATATGAATCACTTACCCCACACGAAAAGTACATTTTAAAAGCCTACTCGAAAGGTGTAAACGAATACATCAACGAAAGCCATAATAAGCTACCATTCGAGTTTGGTTTATTTGATATTACTCCACAAAAATGGAAGCCTTACCATTCAATTTTAATGCAGAGGTTATTTGCCTTAGAATGTAGTTATGGATTTTGGTATGAACCGATTCTAGGCGAAATTTCATTGAAAATTGGTGTAGATAAGACAATGGAATTGATGCCGAATTATAGTGCCACAGCTCCAATTATTTTTGCTACTAATCAAAATTCGAAGGCAGAGGATTATATTACACCCCCTGATTCTACCAATACCGAGGATTCAACAAAACAAATTGCTTCAATCTCCGGTGTATTAGATCGAATTCGAAAATTATTGCCCTTGACACCCGGAACAAATGGATGTAATTTATGGATAGCACGCAAGGATTTAAAAGATAGTACATCCATGCCGGTTATAGCAAATGACTTTCATTCATCGCTGACTTTGCCTAACAAATGGTATCAATTACATTATTCCTGCCCTACGATGAATGTGACGGGTTTCACTTTACCTGGCGTTCCCTTTGCAATTGTCGGAAGAAATGATTATTGTGCTTGGGGCTATACAACAGCACGTGTAGATGATATTGATTATTTCTACCATCGTATAGATTCAACGAAGAAATACTACTATTTGGATTCCGGTGCAACAAAATATAGGATTAAGCTTGTAGTTGATACGTTAAAAATAGCCAAAAGCAAGCCATATATTTATTTCCAGAAAAAAATCCATAATGACTTTCTGCTGAATGGTTCAATTTTTTCACTGGGATATATTAATAAACCTGAAAAAATGCGAAAAATGTACAACCATTATGCAATGATATATAAATGGTTGGGAAATGAACGATCAAACGAAATTGAAGCTTTATATAGGTTATCCAAAGCGAAAACTCAAAGCGATTTCAAGAATTCCTGTAATTATTGGAAGGTCCCGGGTGCTGTATTCGGATATTGTGATATTTCCGGAAATATGTCGTTGCAATTAGCCGCGGCAAGCCCATTACGAAAAAAGAGTTGCAACCCAATCATTCCGAACAAATATATCGGAAACGAAAATCCTTGGTATGGTGTAAAGAATCTAAATTATAGCATCTCTGACCCAAAAAACAATTTCCTTTTCGCCGCAAATAATAAAATCAGCAATACTGATTCTACGTATATAACCTATTATTGGGATGCACCGTCACGGGCAAAACGCATTGCTGAACTTTTATTTACTACAAATGCATATAATGTTTCTGAAGCGCAAATTATGCAGAATGATATTTACTCTTCTTATGCTAATGATATTCTATCTATATGTCTTCCTGTTTGGTATCAACACAAAAATTTATTTAATCAAAACCAATTAGCCGCTTATGAAGCTCTAAAAAATTGGGATTGTATTTATTCGACTGAATCTTATGAAGCTTCTATATTTACAATCTTTATTGAACGTATGGTATTTAATACTTTCCAAGACGAACTAGGCAAAAGAATGTTCAACAAATTCTACCTATATCCGATGATGGCGAATAACAAGTTATATGATTTGCTGACAAATTTCCCTACTTCACCTTGGTTTGATAATATCAAAACAACAAACCAAGAGAGCTCTTATTACTATGTTTTCAAGAGCCTTATGGAAGGCGTTAATATATTATCCCGCAGATTTGGTACTACTGAAATCAGAGAATGGAAATACGGTTTAATTAGGAATATAAAGCCGCTTAACATAATGGAAGAATCCGGAACTTATACCAAAGTCGGTAGTGTTGATCCTGTAAAAATCGGAGGCAATGCCTACACAATAACCAACGCATATAGTCAGCAAAAAGCTTCATTTGGAGCCTCGTATCGATTTATAGCCGATATGCAGGATACCGTAATTTATTCGATTATACCGGGTGGTGGATCTGCTGACCCCATATCACCCAATTATTCAAATCAATACAAAGTATGGTCAAATAGCGGTTATTTAACACTACCGGTTAACAAAGTACCGAGGGATTACTTTATGCTAAAAGTTATTTTGAAACCTAAGAGTTAAATCAAACCAATAAATGCACACATTCTTCCGGAAAGTGATTTATCACGTCTGAATGAATGAAAATCAATATCCTCAATTGTACAAATTGGGGATATTTCTATTTTGGACCGTTCACCCCCGGAAGCTAATATCTGTTTAACGATCTCGGTTTTATTATCGAAATACGGCTGTCCTTCCCTCCGTATTGTCGTTTCCGGGAAATATTCGATAAACTCATCCCCTACTTCATAACAAAACACACAGGCTGAAGGAGCAATGTAAAAAAGCATATCCGAAACACTGCAATTGTACTCGGAAACCATTTTCTTTATCGTTTTTTCAACGATTCTTTCTTTCGACCCTCGCCAACCGGAATGAATAGCGGCAACAACTTTTGCTTTTGGTTCATAGACCAAAATTCCACCGCAATCAGCTAACGAAAGACCTAATACAATCCCTTTTTCATTGGTAATCATAGCATCCGTTTCAGAAATTGCAGATTTGGTATCAATATCACCGCATTCTGTGCAGTGCACTTGCTTTTGAAGTTTGAGTTGTTCGTAGGGAATCCCTAATTGATCAGCTAAAATTTGCTTAAAGTTATCAATTTGTTCTTGATTGTAAATCTCCCCTTTTGAAATAGAAAAACCATAAGGCGGGAATAAATCTTTATTCGCTTTTGTTACACCGCTAATAATTTCGTCAGTCGGGAAAATCTGCGGTTTTATTATATCTAATGCTTTTGTCATAATCGAATTCAATAATTTGTGGAATATGTTTTTTAATTTTGAGAATCTCTTGGATTTTCTCTTGTGCTTCTAATGTAAGTTCTACTTTTCTTATTTCTTTGTCTTTCGATATATTATCGATTAAATTTATACCCGCGTTTCCGTTGTAAGCGACTAGCAATTTTTCCTTTTTGGATTTCAAATATTCTTGCATAGCAAAATCTTGAAACGGATATATACGTGGTTTTCTGTCGGCAATGACTATCAATTTATGGTTTTTCTGAGCCGGGAGTTCTATACAGACGTACTGGCCTCTCGGTATTACCTTCAATTCGTCAACTTTTTCAGTTTTAAACACATTATACGATAAAAAAGAAAGTACAACACAAGCAATACATCTGAATAATAGTTGGTGCCTAGTTTTCGAGAAAATTATATACACAATACCTACGCTAAATATAATCGAAAACAAAACAGCATCGGAACCCAAAATAAAAGCTTTCGGCAATGTGATTGAATAATTAATTATAGCTCTTGTTAAACTTAGAAATAGCGCGTTTGCCGAGGCAAAAACAGATGCAAGAGGCATATAAAAGAATAATAAAACCGATACCAATGAATAGATGGTACATAAACTCATTATTGGGACGACAAGCAAATTTGCCGGCAGTGAAATCAACGAATAAGTCCCAAAGTACAGCGATGCAATGGGTGAACACGCGAATGTGGCCGCTAAAGTTAACGCTATCGAATTGGCGATATACCTAGGAAGTTTTCGGAACAATTTAAATGTTAATAATCTATTTAATATCGGCTTATAAAGGATTAATATGCTTAGAATGGCAAGTGCTGATAATTGAAATGATACATTTTCAACTATTGCCGGATTAAATACAATTATACTTAGTAATACAAATGAAGCTACATTAAGTGGCCGAACAGCGCGCCCTGAAATTAATAAAAACATATATAAAACCGACATCGCCGCCGCTCGTAAGGCCGAAGCTTGAAAACCCGCTATAAAAATGAAAGTAAATAAAAGGGCTGAGAAAATACCAAATTTGATGTATTGGTTACTAACAAAACCCAAAAAGAAAAATATACCAGCGGCTATGATAGCTGTATTAAATCCACTTAGAGCAAGTAAATGTGCCGTTCCGGAAAGAGCGAAAGCATCGCGCACGTCTTTACTTATTTCCGATTTATCGCCAGTAATAAGGGCATTTACCAAAGGTGCATCATCTTTAGAATATAGAGAATAAATAACTTTCTTTATTGATTCAAGCATTTGATATTGAACATAATTCACACCATGCGGCTTCGAAATTGTTGCCAAGTTTTCGGTTCCTATCAACGAAAACCACTGACAATCTATGGACTTGAAATATGTTACTTCGTCGAATTCATTTGGCAATTGTTTGAGCTTCGGCAATCGCACTTTCAAATTCGCATAAATTTTTGTTCCGGGTATTAGCTTTTTTGGAGATTTGGCGTTTTTGAATACCACAGCGAGAATCCGGGTTTTTTCAATAGGAGCAAGTTCTTTAGTGTCTAATCTGCCTTGTATGATTAGCCTACTAGTTTTTGGAGATTCTTTAAGAATTGTAATAATTTCACCGCTGAAACCGGCTTGAAAATCACGGACTTGTTTCGCCGGATGCGGCAAATGATTTTCCACAACTGAAGCAGATAGCATCAATGCTATAGATATTGAACCCACTAAAAAAACTGTACTTTGTTTCCTTAATATAAAGAAAATCAATGTTGCAATTGTACACACTACTGAAGACAAAAATAGCCATATAAATGATAAATCTAAATAGACAGAAGGATAAATAATAATACTGATTATAATCAGTAACTTAAAAGCCGGCAATTGCCCGATATTTATTTTATTTTCTGTATTCATAATTATCAACTATTCATTTCGAATTCCAATTATCACAATCTCTAATTTTACTTGGTCATGTATAAGTAATTTTCCAATTTTAGGAAAGTATTTTTCTGAGTTAAATCTCATTCCGAATTTTGTTCTATCGAAGGAAAAAACTGCTTTACCACGCAAACTCTTACCTGCTAATGTAATATATGCCGGGAAAGTAATTATCTGGGTTGAGTCTTTAATCGTTAGTTCACCAACTAAAGTATAGTTTGGCTGTCCGTTTTTAGAAAAGACATTAGGGATTGCTTTTATAATTTTAATTGTAGAGAATGGGTGCTTTTGAACATCGAAAAATACATTGCTTTTAAGGTGCTTCACCAATTGTTGATTTTCTTTTTTTGATTGAACATCAGAATTTATAATAGAATTCATATCAACCGAAAAAAATCCATCGTTTATTTTCCCATTTAATGCGGCAATATAGGAAGAATCTAAATAAACCCTACCGTAATGTGCTCGTGTAAGTTTTGAAGCGGTCCAGCGAATATAACTTCGTCTAACATCTATTTTATAATTTGAAATTTCATCCTGTGAGCTTGCCGTAATACTAAAGATAAGCATTAGCAAAAATATTAATATAATTTTTTGTTTAGTCATTACCTACCTTTAAATTTTTCTGTTTGTATAAATACGCATCTTTGAAAGCTCTTAAAACGGTTTTTAAATTATCAATACTTTTTGAACGGAATAGCCAAACCAGCGTATATAAAAACGGTCTAAAGATTTTAATAAAGATATTTCCATAAAGAATATCTACAACCATAATATTTCGAAGCACATAGTAATGTTTCCATGTAAATATGTGTTCGTCATCCGGTGGAGTAAGCATTCTATTTAATATCGCATCTTTAATGATAAACGATTTATACCCAGCCCGATTAGCTCTTATCAAAAACTCTGTATCGTCAGCATAAATAAAGAAGTCTTGGTCTGGAAGTCCAATGTCAGTAATTAAACTTCTATTAAAAAACAAACCTTCGAATGTAACTCCATCAGCTTCGATTTTGGTTTCATTTATATCATTTTCACTTAGAATTTTTGCCCAAATACTTTTAAACGGATTTGCAAAATTGAATTTAAGTGTATCATTATAATATACTTTACCATTAGTACCAATCCGTAAAGGTACTGTAATTGTTTTTTCATTACGCATAGCAAATAAATTTTCTAAACAATCTTCCGCCGGGCAAACATCATCATCCATTATCCACATCCACTCATACCCGTTGCGGTACATTTCCAATATACTTTTATACTGGCCGCCTGAACTGCCGGTATTGGCTTGCGTAAACACTGTCAAATCGCTTTGAGTTTCTAACCACTCTGTTGTTCCATCTGTAGATGAATTATTCACCACAAAGATTGCATGAGGCTTTAGAGATTGGTTCCGTAATCCTTCAATAACTTTTTTCAACAAGTCCAATCTATTATAAGTAACAACGCCTACGGCTAAATTTTCTATAATCATCAATTATTTTCTATACTTGGACAAATTTATTTATGAAATCCACTAAAACCTCAGAATCTACATCCCAATTGTATTTATTCCGCGAGAAAAATATAGCGTTTCGGCTCATATATTCCCAATCATAAAATTCAATATTTTCTAAAAATTGCATAATCGATTCTTCGTTTTCACAATCCAATATCATTGCCGCTTTTGTATCTTCTGCAATTCTAACGAATGGAGCCGTCGCTGATAACACAACCGGTTGCCCATTCATCCAGTAATCAAAAACTTTATTATGTATCGTAAAATTATTAAAATCTGATACTTGATATGGAATAAAGCCAATATCAATTGTAGAAAGTATATCATTCAATTCTTCAGGTTTATATTGACCGGTAAAATTCACATATTTAATTGTTCCGTTACCCTCCAAAATTTCCTTATAATCTTCCAAGCAATCTCCAGAACCCGCGATGACTAATCTAATGTTATCATTATTCTCAGCATATTTTGAAAAGGCTTCTACAAACTTATGAAGACTTTTTTCAGCAGATAGATATCCATGATGACCCAATGTTAATACTGCCTTCTCGAAATTTCGCTCAGGTGGTACTACAGCCGATTTTGGGGGTGTATTATGAACAATGGCTAGTTTATCCGGTGAAAAACGGTACTTAGACACCAATCGCATATTTTGTTCAGAACAAACTGTTATTATACCATCAACGTGTTTGATCGCTCTTCTTTCGATTCGTAATGGTAGCTTTAAGTTATGCAAAACAAATCTTTTTATAAAATTTGAATTATATAGTTTGAATTCGCGCATAGCGGCAGGATAATTCTCTGCCATATCCATTATTACCGGGATTCCATTTTTTCGGGATGCTTTTCCGGAAATTTCTCCTATATGCATTTCACGAACTATTACAACATCGGGTTTTTCTGTTTTTTTTATAGTTTTATTAATCACATTTTTCCAAAATGGACTAAAGAAAAAAGGAGCAGAAAATAAATTTGGTAATCCTTTACCAAAGCGAATAACTTTAATTCCATCAATTATTTCATTAGTATTTTCTTCACCGCTATACCGAGCTAAAATAGTAACTTCATAACCGGATATGATTAATGATTTGCATATTTTTTCAACTCTGATATCCCAAGGATATTTTGATTTATAAATATAAAGTGCTTTTTTCATAATACGTTATCTTTTAACCTTACCAATCGAATAGGCAATAAAAAAACCAGCTGTTAAACAAGATAAGCTTATTAATAAAGCAGTAAGCGAAGAGCTGAAAGTTCCTGAAATCTGCATAATTAGCTGATAGATTGATGCTAAAAGCAAACCCATCAGAAAATATATAGTTTCACCTTGGTAATGCTTAAGGGAATGATTTATTATACGGGCAAACAAAAGTGTTCCGCAAGTTGTTCCCAGCGAAATTAATACAATAGGTAAAAGTACACGATTGTCCATATAATAAAGCATATCGTAATATATGCCAAGACTAATTAATAAGGCAGAGCCGGAAAATCCTGGTAAAACAGTTGAGCCAGATGCTAATAATCCACCAATAAATAGCCATATCCCATAAAATACACCAATATTAACAGTACGGAAAAAACTATCTTGATGGAATAAAATTGCCGCATCGGATGGCCTAACAGTATGTTGTGCAAACAATGCCAAAGATATAACTCCAACAAATGCTATAAACAAAAACGCAATTCTTTTCCAATTTACTCTGAGGTCTTTGTAATTTCGCCAAATCTGTGGAACGGATCCTATTATCATGCCGATAAAAGTAATGTAGGTTAGCTGTTTCGATAAATCTGATTGCAAAAGAATTGAAAATAACCTAGCAACTAAAGCCAAACTGGCAAATCCGCCTGTGCTGATTATTAAGAGATATATTGCCCTTTCAAGAAACTTTTTTTTATCTTCAAATAAATTACCGGCTGTGAAGTTAAACTCTTCAAATATTCCAAGTATATAAGCCATTGTTCCTCCGGATGTTCCCGGAAGACTATTTGCTATTCCTATGGCAATACCTCTCAAAAATGTAATAATGTATTTAATTTCAATAATCCTCTATATGAATAATCCTGCAATCGAAGTTGTTAATAAATTTGCTAAAGCCCCTATAATCATTGCTCTGAAAGCTAATTTCGCAAAAAGTGCTTTCCTATTTGGAACCAAAGCTCCTAATCCGCCGATTTGTATAGCGATAGAACCAAAATTAGCAAAACCGCATAGTGCAAAAGTGGCAAGCGCAACCGGTCGAGCACTCAACTTTGCTGTTTCAATCATTTTAGCCAAATCAATATACGCTACAAATTCATTGAATGCAATTTTTGTACCAAATACGCTACCGAAAATTTGTGCATCATTTCCGGTTAAACCAACCAAATATCCAAAAGGCAAAAATACATAACCAAGTAACTGTTTTATGCTTGAAGGAAAATAGTGAAAGCCTATGGAAGACAGCCATCCGGAAGTAACACTAAATCCAGCATCTAATAATGCTATTATAGCAATAAATGCAATAACCATAGCAATAATATTAATCGAAAGACTCATACCGTCTGCGGCACCCCCACTTATTGCGAGCAAAAAGTTTTCGGATTTTGGTACGTTTATTTCTTTTATTTCTGATAGTGTTTGTATTTGTCCAGTTTCGGGTATAACTACTTTTGAAAGAACTAAACCTCCGATTGTCGATAGAACACTCGCTATAATCAAATACTGTGCATCAATTCCCATCATAACAAAGCTCGCAAAAACAGAACCTGCTATAGTTGCATATCCGCAGACCATAATAGAATTTATTTCTGAGCGTGTCGCATCAGGCAAGTAATGTCTAACCAACAATGGCGCTTCAACTTGGCCAAGAAAAATATCAGCCGCGGCTGATAATGATTCTGAGCCGCTGGTTTTCAATGTTTTATGCATTACCCAAGCAATGCCGTAAACGACTTTCTGTATGATACCCCAATGATAAAATAAAGAAACTAATGCTGAAAAGAATATTACGGTTGAAGCTATCATAATAGCAAACTGGTATCCTAAGGTTGGAACATTTTCAGTAGCAGATAATTTTCCAAACGCAAATTCAGCACCGTTTCGAGCGAAACCTAAAAACTGTGTAACACCTACAGAAAAGGATTTCATTAGATTTGATGTAAAAGGAACATAGAGTAATAAAGCCGCTAAAACAATCTGCAACCCTAAGCCCCACAATACAATTCTAAAAGGAAATTTCCTTTTATTCTCGGAGATTAACCAACAAATAATAATAACAATTATTATTCCGACAATACACATTAACTTAGACGCAAGCATTTATTCTACCGTTACGCTTTTTGCTAAATTTCTCGGCTTATCTACATCCCTGCCTAATTCAACAGCTATGTAATAAGATAACAATTGCAATGGAATCACTGCCAAAACAGCAGATAGCATAGGTAATGTTTCAGGTATATATATGACATGGTCAGCGATGCGAGCTATTTTGTGATCGCCTTCGGTGGCGATTGCAATTACTTTACCATTGCGCGACCTAACTTCTTCTATATTTGATACTATTTTATCATAAATTTCATCTTTAGGAGCAATAAACACAACAGGCATATCTTTATCAATAAGAGCAATAGGCCCGTGTTTCATTTCAGCCGCAGGATAACCTTCTGCATGAATATATGATATTTCTTTTAGTTTTAAAGCCCCTTCCAAAGCAACCGGGAAATTATAACCACGCCCTAAATAAATGAAATTCTTCGCGTCTTTATAAGTTTTAGCAATTTCTTCAATACGATCAGCATGATCTAAAATTTCTTGGATTTTCCCCGGTAATTTTTGAATTTCTTTAGCTATCCGAATTCCATCAGCTTCACTTACGTTTCTCATTCTACCTAAATAGAGTGCCAACAATGTTAGAACTGTCAATTGTGAAGTGAATGCTTTAGTAGAAGCAACACCTATTTCCGGTCCGGCGTGAATATAAATACCCGCTTCAGTTTCGCGCGCTATAGTAGAACCAACTGCATTAACAATACCTAAAACCAATGCACCTTTTTGCTGAGCTTCTTTTGCGGCGGCTAACGTATCGGCTGTTTCGCCTGATTGCGATATAACAAAAACAACATCATCCTTGGTAATAACAGCATTTCGGTACCTGAATTCAGAAGCATACTCAACCTCGACAGGAATTTGTGCTAAAGTTTCTATCAGATACTCTCCGGTTAAAGCGGCGTGCCAACTTGTTCCGCAAGCAGTGATAATAATCCTTTTTGCATTCCTTAAACGCTCCTGAACGTCTGTTAAACCGCCCAACCTAACATTACCGAATTCCATTAGCAATCGTCCTCTGAAGGCATTGTGGACTGTCTCAGGTTGTTCGTAAATTTCCTTCAGCATAAAGTAATCATATCCACCCTTTTGGATTTGGGCTATATCATATTCGATTTCTTCTATTTTTATTTCAGTCTTTTCATTATTTATGGTTTTGGTGATAAATCCTGTTTCATCAATAACCACCATTTCGTTATCATGCAGATATACAACGTTTTTTGTTGCTTGGATTATTGCTGATGCATCCGAAGCTACGATATATTCAGCATCACCTATCCCCAATACTAATGGGCTTCCGCGTCTTGCGGCAACTATCATTGTCGGTGCATAGCTCGATAAAACCAACAATCCAAAAGTACCTTCAACTTCATTTAAAGCTAATCGAACGGCATATTCTAAATCCTTAACTTTGTCGTAATGGTAGCTTATCAACACAGCTAGTACTTCTGTATCAGTTTGCGTTTTGAAAAAATATCCTTTTTTAATAAGATTTTCTTTAAGAATTTGGTAATTCTCTATTATACCGTTATGCACAATCGATATATTTCCGGAGTTATCACTATGCGGATGTGCATTTAAATCATTAGGTTCACCATGAGTTGCCCAACGTGTGTGAGCAATACCAATATTTGAAGTGAATTTTTTATTACTGATAAGCCCTTGTAATTCGCCAATCTTACCTTTCTTTTTCCATGTTACAATTTCACCGGATTCTATCAACGAAAGTCCCGAAGAATCATAACCCCGATATTCCATTGTCATTAGACCAGTCATTAGTACATTTACAGCGTTTTTTTTACCAATATATCCGACTATTCCGCACATATTAAACTCGTATTCAAATAAAACAATTTCAAATTTAATTATTTTTTTTTTATTTAACCGAAAAAATCTTAATTTTCGTAGAATTTAGTGCCAAAAAATAAATAACTGACTCGGTTTTGGACTATGCTGAAAAATATAAGTAAAACTAAAGAAACATACTAATGAATATTGCCATTACTATACCGAATATATTGGTTACAGGCGGTGCCGAAAGGGTTGTTTATAATCTAAGTCGATATTTATCTAAAAAGCATGACATTACTATCGTAAGCCTTTTTACTAATGATCTTAATAATATTGTTAGTGCATTTAAAATGATTCATTGCAATATATCTAGCCCTACAAGTTTGTTATCCAGATTCTATATACGGAATTTTCCTTCTAAATCGCTTGTGGATTTACTAAATTCCTACGATTTAGTAATCAGCAACAATGTTTTTAGAAATTACTTAAATCCAAACCATATAAAAACAAAATCAATTGATGTAAATCATTTGAATTATGAAGAAAGTGGTGGAAAACCTTCTTTAAAAAAGACACTTGGTCTAATTTTAAGAAACCATAATTTTAAATCGATAGATAAATTAGTTGTTCTTACAAAACAAGACGAAGTAAAATTCTGTAATTCGGGTTTGAAAAATGTAGTTACTATTCCAAATGGTTTAAGCTTTCTACCTGACAACACTGCCGATTTAAATCAAAAACAAGTTATTGCAATAGGCAGATTGCATTATGATAAGGGGCACGATAATCTGATTAAAGCATGGATAAAGGTAAATAAATTATTTCCGGATTGGCATTTGAAAATATACGGTGATGGTCCGGCAAGAAATATTTTGGAAGATATGATTATTAATTTGAACCTTACAGACTCAATTTCTTTACCGGGGATAGTGGATAATATCATGGATAAAATAATGGAATCCGGGGTTTTTGTTATGAGTTCTCATTATGAAGGATTCGGAATGACAATTTTAGAATCTATGGTTTGTGGTTTACCGGTGGTATCTTTCGATTGTCCTACCGGACCAAGTGAAATTTTGCAACAAGGGAAATTTGGATTTTTAGCTAAAAATCAGAATATCGAGGATTTAGCCGATAAATTAATTTTGTTAATGAGCAGTTACGAATTAAGACAAGAATACGGCAGAAAAGCAAGAGAACGAGCATTAGATTATAGTTGGGAAAAAATCGGTCCATTATGGGACAATTTAATAGATTCAATGTAGCAAGAAATTCTTTCAATAAATTTTTGAGGTATGATATGAGATATTTGTATTTAATTATTTTTTCACTGTTCACTATTCAGGTTATGGCAGATGATCAAGTCAGAGGAATGACTGAAAATCTTCCCTTAATTCAGAACTTTACGGTAGAAAAAAATGAAAACGGGTTTCGCAGAATAATAAGCGAAAATAACCCTATTATTAAACCAAAAATAACTGATGAAATTCCATGGATTTTATCTGATGAGCAAGATATCGATATTACAATTCCCCCCAAAGGTTTTGGTGGATTTATGATTGAGCAATATACTAATAAGCTCATTCCTTTGAATTCATATATTGACAATCCTAAAATCAGCCAAGCAATCGCTAAATCGCCGAAATGGTTAAGAAACCGACTCCAATTAAATCTTTCACTTCTTACCGGTTCTTTCGTGAACACATATTCCGATATGATTATCAACGCTGAAGAACCTTATATTGATGAAATCGCGTTTGTTGTAGCAAATACATCGGTCGATTTATTAATGTCAAAATACTTCTACCCTGATTTGATTGTCCAAAATGCTAAATCAGTTTATACCCACGATGCGGACTTGAAATATGTTGATATAGTTGAATATGGTTCCATGCAAAATGGCGATTATTATTCGACGGTGGTATATAAAAGAAAAAATCTTCAAGGTCAAGAAGAACAAATCGAAGTACCATACGAAATTTATTATTGGTACATTGTTTACCCAAAACTTTCGGATGAAATTCCAACTTATGTAAATCCATCAATAAGTGAAGTTTCACTTTCGGGTCTTAATCATACTTTGAACATAACCGCACCTGATAAAGGTGGAGTTTTTTGGCGTGATTATCTTTATGATCATACGGAGAAGAAAGCCGACACTGAGGAGATGTACCCAATATTAAAGGATATGGCATCAGCAGTCGATTACCTATGGGATGAATCAAGTACCGACACCAAAACCGCAATTGGTGAATTAACATCGTGGGTAAAAGCCACAATGTCCTTCACTTCGAAAACAGAACGTCCTCACCAACCTGTCCGTATATATAAAATGCATATAGGCCGTTGTGGCGAGCATGAAGATTTGACTAATGCTATAGCAAGAGCTTGTTTGATACCTTCACGCGGTATTTCAGCTATTTCCGAAGACCACGTATGGAATGAGTTTTGGGATAAAGATTGGCAGCAGTGGGAACCTGTCAATACTTCTTACTATAATAAAGCCGCTTACGGTGAAAAAGGCTGGGGCAAATTGTTTGGCTCTGTCTATGCCCGCCGCGGAGATGGTGTAACATTCCCCGTTACTGACCAAGGATATTCGGAAAATACCGCACCGATGACTATTAAAGTAGTTGATGAAAACAAAGTTCCGATTGATGGTGCTTATGTAATGCTTTGCAAAAGGAAGCCGGATGCCCCAGCAAACGAAATTTATGTAGATTCTTATGGTATAACCAATTTCCAAGGAGAATATAAATTTGTAGTGGGATATAAAAATACATATTTTGCCCGAATAGAAACTCAATACGGTAATTCACCAGCCGAAGATAATAATGTAATGATGTTGATTGAAAATGCTTTGAAGGATAAAAAATATGAATTTGAATTTGAAATCCCAAATGCTAAACCAATTGTTAGCGGTTCACCTAAGAAGGCTTTTGAGAATGAAGATTATAAGTTAACCATGGATTATCAAGCCTCTAATTCGACGAACTGGTTGAATTATATGGATGACATTGCTAATTTACGTACTTATTGGAGTACAGATTCAAAAACAGGTTCGGCTTTCATGTTACTTAATGAAAATGAATATAATAATCTAAAAACAGCTCAACCATTCTCTTATGCTGACAATAATTATTTTCAATGCAGTGATGGTACATTCGATGTCAGTTTCCAACGTTGGTGGTATAATTACGCGTTATTCTATAATGGCTATAATTCTAAGAATCCTATGGAAATGAAAGCCCATGCTAAGCTTTGGAAGAATCCTGCAACTTCTGTTAAATCTGAATCTGCGGCTCAAGTTAACGTTTATCCTACACCAGCTCACGATTTTATAACAGTAACTTTGAAACCTTCCCAAGGTTTCGAATCTTCGGACGGTTCAGAAATTCAAATTTACAATACTTTCGGAGAAAAAGTGATGACAATCGAACAGACACAATCGTCTTCACAGCAGATAAATATTTCAACTTTGCCAAACGGAACTTATTTTTTAAAAGTCGGCAAAGACATCGTTATGTTTGTGAATATCTAATAATTTCTAAAACATTATAATAGCTTGTTTTACAACTCATCACACGAATTTACAGTCGTGCGATGAGTTTTTTTTCAATTATTTTATTTTCCTTTAAAATAAAATCGTATTACCTACGTAAGGGAATTTAGTTCAAAATATAGTTTGGTAAAAATGACGGTTAGATATTCAATATCATTACAAGTTTTATTTTGCGACAGGAAGAATCTCTTGCCACTAAGAGAGAAATGGAGAAAAATATTATTGCAAATATCGGGTATTGTTGAAAACTTCTTCTTGTTTTTCTACAATAAATTAACTAAAGGGCGTCTTTTTGCATCCTGCATCCTGCATCCTGCATCCTGCATCCTGCATCCTGCATCCTGCAT
>JBAXXL010000029.1:0-50963 GCA_037127915.1 bacterium | reverse complement strand
CGCCGGTAACATTTGTTTCAAATGGTGTATAGAATAAATCGGTCTGGTCAATTTGAATTTCATATTCTTCGGCAAGCGGTGCGCGCTCCCAAGCAAAAACCGGGTGAATTTCTTCACCCATTATTTCATCTTTTGGCGTCAGTATCTTAGGCGGTTTCAAATTGTTTGGATTGAGTATTTTGTAAAGCGCATTTGTTAATATATAGGTGTAGCCGATATTATCAGTTCTGAAGTAGCGGACATCATCCATATTATAGCAACCCTTCAATGTTTGCCAATGCTGTCCTTCATCCGATGTCGTAAATATTTCATACCTATAACCCTGTGTTAGTACTTGATAAATTACCGCTATATACAAATCTCCATCTAAATTGCAACCCATGGACTCAATATGCCAAGTATCGTCTTCAACAAATGGCTCCGGAGTAAATGGAATTTGTAACCAGTCACCAACCTTGTTTTTCTGAACATATATCTTTTTTTGCTTTTCAACATAATAAAAATTCCCGTCTTGACCAAAAATTATTCGCTCCCAGCTAATTTGCTTAGTATTAAATGTTGCTCCATTATCTGTTGATTTAGTAAAATTTTCCATTATTTGGAGATAGACATCACCATTTGTTTCACATTTCAAATTACTAATAGGGATTTGGTCATAAAATGTATAAGTCCAAGTTGTATCATTTGCACCGGATTTATAAAAGCGACATTTAATTATAGGTGATCCCGGCACTCGAGGGTCTAAATATTGCCAAACCACAAATACGGTTTTTGATACGGGGTTGTATTCAACTTCACGAAAATCACAATAATTAGTATCTAACTTATTATCTATTAAATATTTTATGGGTTTCTCAAGGATTATATCAAAGGTTCCTGTATCAGGTAAATACTTACGAACAGCATCTTTATCGGCAACATAAAATTTACCATCCGGTAAAAATTCTATATCAAATAACGAATCAGATTGTATTGAGTTCAGATATTTCCAAGTATTTCCATTGTCTTTCGATAAATATAATTTGTGCATTTTCCCATAATCCGCAACCGATACTAAAGAATTATCGTACTCACTTGTAAAAACATTCAAAAACCAAGGGTTTTTATCGTATTGACCTAACTCAATATCAACAATTTTGTCAGCACAAACTTCCCAGTATAAACCATTATCGGTGCTACGAACAACATCTCCGTACGATCGCGTTGCGAGTATAGTACCATTTGGGCTAACGGTGGAAGCCGTAATGCCAACAGCATAAGTTCCCGTTGATTGCCAGGCGTTCCAAAGTGCATCCCAATAATACATTCCTGTAGAGCGGGTACCCATTAATAGTTGGTACTTATTTGCTCCGACAGCGGTTACAGCAGTGTCTAGGAGAGGCGCGGTAAATGCATCATAAGGGTCATGCCATTTGTTACTGTATATAAGCCATTGAATTCCATCGGCAGTAAACATAACACCCGAACCGTTAGTTGCGGCGAAAACGTGACCTGCAGGATTTTTTGCTAAATCGTTGATGAATTTATTTTCCAAAAGTGTATTTGCAACCATCCATGTTTTACAAGTATCGCGTGATACGTAAAACCCGCCGCCCCAAGTACCTGCTAAAATGAAACCATTATTCATTTCGGTTATACAGGTTACGTTGTCATAACGCAATCCTGCATCGGTTCTCGTCCAATAGCCGCCGTTATCATCAGAATAGTAAATTCCCCCGCCATAAGTTCCGCAAAGTAATTTTCCACTCTGCGTAACAGCCAATGCTTGAACAAATAAATTTTTAATTCCACTGTTTTTAGCAACAAAGGAAGCTCCATTATCATTCGAATAGTAAACACCACCGCCAAAGGTAGCGACATATAAGTCCTTGTTCTTTGTGATAAGAATATCTTTTATGGAAGGAAATTCCTCGGGAAAAGCATTCAGTTTACCCCAATTTGAACCGCCATCGTAGGATACATACAAGCCGGCACCATTTGTACCAGCATAAACAATTTGATCGGTTTTGAACTCAAGCACTTCGATTTCGTTTCCATAAGGAATAGATACGCGACCCATAAAATCTTCAGGTGCTCGAGTGACTTCACTTTGCACAATAGTAATTGAAAGGAGAAGTAAAAATAAAATAATAGACAAATTCTTCATATACTCACCAAAATATTTTTTTGATAAATCCTCTACACCTCAAATAACACCAATTTTGGAATTTTGTTACATTTTTTGGTTAAATAATTTGTTATTTATTCAAAATATCGTAATAACGACAAAGTATATTGATTATACGGGATGTAGAGACGTTGCATGCAACGTCAAAAGACAAAGAAATATTTAATACCTTATTTTCTATTCAAACCTTAGTAGGAAAATTGAAATTTATACGCATTTAACCTTATTAGCTTATTAAAGATACAAATAAGGTAATAAGGTTTGCGGACAAAGCGGTCATATTTTTTCTACTAAGGTTAATAAGGAAATAAGGTTTTAGGACTTTCCATGGGTTTCACCGCGGTTATTGATATTTAGCTCTTTCAGAGCATTATCTTGACTATCACCAAAAAAAGGATAGCCATTTTGACTTTCAGGCGAGCGGTCTTCTCGACTACGCTCAGGGTGTCCGGCTCTATATTTCTTCCTCAGTGCAACTCTATGTAATTCTTAATCTTATTACGTTTGTAACGGATAGTTGAAACTTCCAAATATCGGGAATTATCCAAATATATTCTTTTATATATTCTATTTGATTATAAGTATAGAAAATTATAATTGTGTCCAAATGCTTAAAATTGGATAAGAGCTAAACGAAATAATTCCAAGAAATTAATCCGAACGCTTGGCACCGAAATTTTCCATTAAATAAACCTCGATAGGATGTAATTCTTCTTTACCTTGGTTTATTTTTTTCGGTTCCGGTTCCTGATACTGAACAGGAGTTTCAATTATGACTTCGTCATTTTCTTTTGGCGCATTTGCTATCTCTTTTTCAATTTCTATTATCGGCGGAATATTTTTTTCAATCACAGGTTCAGGTAAAATTACTTTTTCCGCTATTGGCTCAGATTTTTTTTTTTCGTCTCCAATTGCATTAATTGGAGAAACCGGTGAAGAAACAGTTTGCAAATTAAGTTCGCGGACTTCCTTGATTAACTCATCAATATCTATGACACTTCCCAAAGTCGATAACTGAAGTAAACCCAACTCAAAACGAATTCTCGGTTGAGGTGAAAATCTAAGTTGCTGTTCGGTTTGCGAAATTAAATTCATCATCCGCAAAAGATCCATTTTCTCGAATTTTTTTGCACTTTCAATATAACGCGCTATAAATGCTTCGCTCGATTCGACAAGCCGTGAATCACCGCAAAGTTTTATTGCTATAATATTTCTCAGATGCTCCAGAAGCCCTTGCAAAGTTTCCTGAAGGTCATAACCGCGTTTCATTACATCAGCAGTCAGCTCTAACATTTTAGACGAATCCTTGAGCTTTGCGGCGTCAGTAATGCTAAAGAAGAATTCTTCGTCGATTAGGTTTAATACTTCGGCTAAAGTTTGGTAATGAATGTCTTTTCCGCAAAAGGCGACCGCTTGGTCAAAAATACTCTGTGAATCGCGCATTGAGCCATCAGATTTTTTGGCGATTGTGTATAAGGACTCATCGTCTATAATAATTGATTCTTTTTCGGCAACAAATTTTAATTGGCTAACGATGTCAGGAATTTCCATACGACGAAAATCAAAACGCTGGCAACGGCTGATAATAGTAGGCAGTACTTTATGGGATTCTGTTGTCGCAAAAATGAATATCAAATGCTTCGGCGGTTCTTCCAAAGTTTTTAACAAAGCATTGAAAGCTTGCTTCGATAGCATGTGAACTTCATCAATGATATAAATTTTATATTTTCCGGTGCTCGGCGGGTATTTTACATTCTCGCGTAATGTACGAATATCTTCGACACTGTTATTCGAGGCACCGTCTATTTCCATTACGTCCATCGAACGGTCGGAAAGAATACTTTTACAACTTTCGCATTCATTACAAGGTTCGAAATCTTGCGGGTTGGTGCAATTCAAAGCGCGGGCGAAAATTCTGGCGGTAGTTGTTTTACCTACTCCACGAGGACCGCAGAATAAAAAAGCGTGGTGAACGCGGTTCGAGCGAATGGCATTCATCAATGTATCTGTTATATGGTTTTGACCGACCACGGAAGCAAATAGTTGCGGTCTCCATTTTCGTGCTGTTACAACGAAGTCTTCTTCTATTGAATTTTGCATTTTTTGTTTTATCTTATAAATCTAATAAGTAAAGTTTTTATATCTGATTAATTTGCTATTTGATTTTGTTTTTTCAAAATTGTACAAACTAATTTTACAATATAAAAAAAGCCGCTATAAAAAACAGCGGCTTTGCAAAAAATGTTAATAACTTATTGGTTAACTACATCTGCTAATGCTTTGCCAGGTTTGAATTTTGCAACCTTTTTAGCAGGTACGACCATTGGTTCGCCGGTTTGTGGATTTTTGCAAGTTCTTTCTTTTCTTGCATTAATGGAAAATGTACCGAAACCGATTAAGGTTACGCTACCGCCATTCTGTAATTCAGAAGTTATAGCATCAACTGTTGTTTTAACTGCCAATTCTGCTTTGGCTTTGGTTAGGTCAGTGTTCTTTGCTACGAAATTAACTAATTCAGCTTTGTTCATTTTGTTCCCCGAGTATTAAAAAAAAATCAGTTACTTAAAAAATTGGTATAATATTTTCGATAATATCTTTTATTTAATCATTTACAAAAAAACTTATTGTGTGTTTGCTTTTTTTCGTAATTTTAAATTAATAATATTTTCAATAATACAAAAATAAAAGAGGCGATTTTGAAAAAATATTTTATGTTTTTTGCATTTTTTTTGATTTTTTTGCTTAAAACCCCTGTTTTTGGGCAATGTAATTGTGTAAATGGTGCCGCAATCGGTGGTATGACTCCGGTATCGGGAACGACAAATGTGGGAGTTTTACAGAAAAAAAATATGCGTTCGCTATTATTTTACAAATTTGGCGAAGGCGATAAATTTTTCAAAGGCGACGTTGTCCAAGATACCGGTGATATAAAATTGCTTCGTTATCAATATATGGGATTAGTTTTGGGCTACGGAATAACGGATAAATTTACAGTCGAAGCCGAAACCGGATATTTTTTAGATAAATTTCAGGATTGGGGGTTTACGAAATATTCCGCATCGGGACTTTCACATCTGCTTTTATCGGCAAAATATAATTTCCTGTTTAGTCCGGCTCGCGAAATGGAATTCTCAGCGGGATTGGGAGCCAAACTACCCCTTCAATTTGAAACCGATAGTATTCCGCAAAATATTTTGCCGTCAACGGGAGATTATAGCGGAATATTAACATTGTTCTTCCATAAAGGATTTTCCGACAGTAAATCCAGATTTATTATAATAAATACTACGAGCTATAATAGTACGAATACTCGAGAATATCAATATGGAATGTTCAACTATACTTCGTTTATTTTCGCTAAAACTTTTTTTGAAAAATGGACAGGAATATTAGAGTTACGTAATGAATTCCGCGCAAGAGACAAATGGTACAAAGACCCTGTTGTAAATTCCGGGGGTTGGTCTGTGAATGTCGCTCCACAGATTAATTTCTCCTACAGCTATTTCAACCTTTCGTTCCTTTTCGATTATCCGCTCTATCAATACTTAAACGGCAGTCAATTGGGTATGAATTATTCAGCGTCTCTGAATTTGAATTGGGAATTCAGTTTCGAAAAACCGGTCCCGGAAATGATTGAAGAAGAAACTAATGATTAATGGGAATAATCAGGAATAGGAAATGGCACGCTGATGACGCAGATTTGGCAGGTTTACGCAAGATATATTTTTCATCATCTTCTCGAATAACCACAGCTTGTAAGTCGTGGTGCAGATACACGCTCGATCGAATGGACTTTAGCCCAAAATAGGTTCTGTTAACTAAAGAACAATCATCAAATACACCATAAATATAATGATACATTGAGGAAATAATGAAAGTATATAATAAAATATTAGTAGCAAGATACAATCCTGAAAATAAATGTTTTGCATCTGATGATACAGTACTTTATGTAAAACCACTAGACTTTAGAAAATTAGTAGATACGAAAAGCCATAATTTTATAAGTACAATCGATGCAAATATTAAATCAAGATACGGCTGGGTAAAAGACGTTGAGTGCTTTACAATAGAGGATTATATTCTTAAATATATTAATGATAAAGCTATAAGCGATGATGAGTTTGAATCTCTTGAAATATTGCTTGATTCAATTCAAAAGTTCGAAGCTGGTACACCAATTGCCGCAACATATTTTCAAAGAGGAATTGAAAAACAATATATGGCATTAACAATCCATAAAGTGTGTTTTTATTGAAACAATAAATCATGATATACATTGGCTTGTTCGTATCCGAAATATAAAATAAACAATTATTATTCACTATTAAAAAAATAAGGTGAAAATGAAGATTAAAAAAAGTTTTAAAATTAATAGCATTATTATTATTTCTCTTGTTTTTATTTGCTCTTTGATTTTTTTTATTTCGGATGGTAAATTATATTATTATGGCCATAGTAATTTCAATATTTTCAAAAAATCATTACCATTAAATTTAGAACCGGATTATTTTGATGGACATGTTTCATGGCCGCCAGTTGGTTTTGGAATTTTAGATCGCGGTTTTTATCTTATTACTAAGGAGAATTCTTGGAATTTCAATGGAGATACCATTAAAATAAACGAAATTGTCAAATATGGATTCAACGATAAACAGTTAATGGCATTGATCAATTCTACTTCTAATAAAAACTTTTATATAAAATGTTTTATGCAAAAAGAGTCAGTTTCAAATAACAACTTACAGATAGAAATTAGTGGAAATATTTATAAAATCAATACTAATAAATACAAGAAAATTGATATTTACAAATATGCTGTTCCTGATTATACTTTGCAAGTAGAAATATTAGACGGAAATTATAAAATTAATGCTAGAGATTATCAGTGGATTGATATAAAGAAGGATAGTATATATGTAAAAACTTTGGATGGATATCGATATGGTTCAATATTATTTTTATTTGCTTCTATATTATTTATTATATCTATTAATATTATTCTAAAAATAAAAAATCAATCGAACTAGCTTGCTAATAACATTGTAGAAAACTATGTTCCAACATTCCCCGCCACACCACATGTGGCGAGATTTGGGTAAATGAAAATAGTGTAGTAGGCACGGAATATCGGTAGAAAAGGTAAATGTTTGTTTTTGGAAAGTCCCATCGGGACGGAATAGGAAGACCAAAAAAAGGACAGGTCGCGACCTGTCCCTACCATTCAAAATTTATTTAGGTTTATTTTATTATTTTTGCTGAATAGATGAATGTGTTTTGAGAAAATATGTTTTATTGGATTGAAATATGAGTAAGAGCAATATAAAATTATCAAGTTCATTTGTTTTCGATATTAAGAATATAATTGGTGAATCTCGGTCGCAAGCTGTAAGAAGCGTCGAATTTTTTCGTGTGCAAATGTATTGGCGATTAGGCGAACGAATTTTCAATGAAGAGCAACAAGGTAAAGAACGCGCAGATTACGGATCTTCCTTACTCCAAAATTTAGCTAAAGAGATAGAACCGGAATATGGAAGTGGATTTTCCTATCGAAATCTAAATTTATGCCGTCAATTTTATAGAACATTCCCAATTGTGAACGCACTGCGTTCACAATTGAATTGGACCCAATATCGCTTGCTTTTGCGTATTGATAACGAAGATAAACGTGATTATTATTTATTAGAATCTGTAAAGAATAATTGGACATCTCGAGAACTCGAACGACAGATAAATTCAAGTTTGTACGAAAGATTGTTATTAAGTAGCGATAAAGATGCTGTTATGGCTGTTGCTCGTAATGAGCGTCTGCCCCAAACACCCCAAGAAATAATTAAAGACCCTATGAATTTGGAGTTTTTGGGATTAAAACCAGAAGCATCTTATTATGAAAAGGATTTTGAACAAGCTATAATAACTCATTTACAAGAATTTTTATTAGAAATCGGGAACGGATTTTCTTTTGTGGCTCGTCAGAAACGCATTCATTTAGATGGTGATGATTTTTTTATTGATTTAGTTTTTTACAATCGCTTACTTCAATGTTTTGTTATAATCGAAATTAAAACCCGAAAGCTTACGCATCAAGATTTAGGTCAACTACAAATGTATGTTAATTATTATAACAGAGTTGAACGATTATCACACGAGAGTCCAACGATAGGAATCCTACTATGTGCCGATAAAAACGATTCAGTCGTTCAATTCTCATTACCTTTGGACGAAAAAAATATTTTAACGAGTAAATATCAACTTTATCTACCAACAGAAAAGCAATTGTTAGATGAAATTAAAAGAGAGTTATACTTCGACATAGACAATAATAAACCCAATAACCTGTAATAATGCACTAGAAGCCAATTTTATAGTCAATTACTATTATGGTTTTGTCTTGGTTCCCCATTTTTCAAAGGGGGTTAGGGGGTTTCTCTTCTTCATTCTTGGCATTCAAAATTCAAAATTGATTTGAAGATGTTTTGGCTAAAGCCGGGCGTCAAGTGGCCAATTCTTACCACGACATAAATGTCGTGGCTACTCAAGAAGATGGGTTTCTGCTTTCGCTCAAAAGACAACTCGATAGATTTACAATCCTATAATCTTCAAATCCTTTAATCCTAATTCTGACGAGAGAAAAAAGTAGGAAGGTCGCGACCTGTCCCTACCATTCAAAATTCATAATCCAAAATTCAAAATTGATCGAAGATGTTTTGGCTAAAGCCTGGTGACATATTTGCAAAGCATACTCAAGACCGCCCAATACCCTATACCCAATACCCTATCTTTGCTTTACTTCGTGGTACAAATCAGTTAAAATTTGTAGCGCTTGAAGCGGTGTCAATTCGTCCGGATTTAATTCGCTGATTCGAGCACGCAGGAAGTCATCGCGCACTTCGAATATCGCCAATTGGTCAGGATTATGAAATTCGTATCTTGCTTTGACCGGTTTAATTTTTGTTGTGTCCGGACGCGCGATTTCCTCTTCCCCGCCCCCATCTAAAAGTAGTATAATTTCATTGGCTCGGCGAATAACATCGTAAGGTAATCCAGCCATTTTTGCAACGTGGATACCGTAAGAATTATCCGAACCGCCGGCAACAACATTATGCGTGAAAATTATATTATTCCCTGTACCTACTACTTCAATTCTAAAGTTCTGAATTTTGTCGTATTTTTCGGTCAGGCTGTTCAATTCATGATAGTGAGTCGCAAATAAAGTTTTTGCTCGAATTTCGTTATGAATAAACTCTGTTATTGCCCAAGCCAAAGCTATTCCGTCGGTCGTTGCTGTTCCGCGGCCCACTTCGTCCAATAAAATTAAACTTTTTGAAGTGGCGTTATTTAAAATATTCGCGGCTTCTTGCATTTCCACCAAGAATGTTGATTCGCCCGCTGTGATATTATCCTGCGCCCCTACACGTGTGAAAATTCTGTCCACCAATCCAAATGTTGCTTTTTCCGCGGCAACATAGCAACCGATTTGTCCCATAAATACAACTAAAGCTGTTTGACGTAAATAGCAGGATTTACCGCTCATATTGGGACCCGTGATGATTTGGATTTGCTTTTCGGTAGTGTCCAAATATGTGGAATTCGGAACAAAGCTCTGACCATCGGGTAATAGGCGTTCAACTACCGGATGGCGGGCTTCGGTCAATTCCATACTGTCGCCGTCATCAATTATCGGCTTAACATAATTATTTTTGCGTGAAATATGAGCAAAGCTCTGTAAGCAGTCCAATTCAGCAATAGCATAAGCATCTTTCTGTATTTCGAATGTCTGGCGCGATATTTCGGTTAGAAGTTCTTCATACATTCTGCGCTCAATAGTACCGATTTTATCTTCCGCCGCCATTTGAATTTGCTCAAAATCTTTTAATTCAGGCGTTATATAACGCTCACTATTGACCAAAGTTTGTTTGCGTTGATAGCTTGCGGGTACTTTGTCTTTATTTGTATTGTAGATATCAAGGTAATATCCGAATACGCTTGTATATCCGATTTTAAGTTTTGATATTCCTGTCGCTACTCTTTGTTCTTCCTGATAGCGGTCCAGCCATTCTTTACCATGTAATTTCGCTTCTACATATTTATCCAATTCGGAATCAATTCCTTCGTGGAATAAATTACCATTACCGATTTGAATTGATGGTTCGTCTATAATCTGATTCCCTATTCTTTCAGCCAGTTCATCCAACGTATTAATTGAACCACTAAGCTCAGACAGCATATCCGAGGATAATCCCGAGAGAGCATCTTTCAGCAATGGCAACAAATTCAAGCTATTTTTTAGGCTTATGATATCGCGAGGGTTCGCTCGGCGTGTACTAACTTTTGAAATCAGGCGTTCCAAATCTCCAAAGCTGTCGAGAACTTTTCGCAAATAATCCCTTTTTTCATCATCAACGAATAATGCATCCACAGCGTTAAGTCTGCGATTAATCGCTTTCAGATTTTTCAACGGACGAGCTATCCAAGTTTTAAAAAGCCTGCCCCCCATCGGTGTACGGGTGGAATCCAAAATACTTATTAATGTTGAAGATGTATCGTCGTGGTTAGAATATAATATTTCCAGATTCCTACGTGTGGAATTGTCCAACGTCATAAATTCGGTTGGATCGTATATGGAAATGCTTCTTATATGCTCTGCGGCGGATTTTTGCGTTTCATTTATATAATGCATCAAAGCACCGGAAGCCGCGATCGAAGAGTACCGCTCTTCGATTCCGAATCCTTTCAGATTTTGGGTACCGAATTGGCGTAGCAATATATCTCGGGTAAATTCCTGATCAAAAATCCAATCTTCCATTTTTGTATAGGAAATTTTCGATGGGTATGCTGTCATCAGATTTTCAATTTCCAATGCTTGCGCTTTTGAGAAAAGAAGCTCAGCCGGAGCAATATTACTTAGTACTTCGGCAACTTTATTTGGATTGACTTCTGCTGTAACAAATTCACCTGTGGATATATCCGAAAAAGCTATACCGGCTTTTGTGGATTTTTTATCACGGAAAAGATAAACAGATGCGCAATAATTGTTGGCATTCGTTTCTAATAGTTTGTCATATAAAGTTATACCTGGAGTTACTACTTCCACGACGCCGCGTTTGACAATTCCTTTTGCCAATTTTGGGTCTTCTAATTGCTCGCAGACGGCAACTCTGTAACCTGCTTTCACTAATTTGGGCAAATAATTGTCCAATTGATGGTGAGGGAAACCTGCCAATTGGCTCGAGCCGACTGTTCCACTACTGCGTTTTGTGAGAGTTATTCCACAAGCTTTAGCTGTCAAAACTGCGTCAGTGTCGAAGGTTTCAAAGAAATCCCCCATCCTGAACAGTAAAATCGTATCGGGATATTTAGCTTTAATTTGAAAATATTGCCGCATTAGCGGAGTTTCTGATTGTGCCATCTTGATTTCAGGAAATTAACAATATGCAAAAATATCAAAATTTTGAAAAAAGTTATCAACTCTTTTTCAAATACTTGATAACATTTGGTCCAATTTCGGAAACTACTATTCCCATAAGCATAACCGAGCCGCCAATAATTTTTATTGAAGTCATAAACTCCAATCCTAAAACAGCCGAAAATACAGACGCAAAGATTGGTTCCATCGAAAAAATAAGCGCCGCTTTAACAGGAGTAGTAAATTTTTGGGCAGATGTCTGAATGAATGTCACGATCAAAGAAGCCAATATACCGTTGAACCCAAGCGAGAGAACTAGATTCCAAGATGGAATAAAATAGAAGTCTCTTAATTCAAATATGAAAAATACTATTATGGAAATCAATAAACAGAAAAAGAGCTGGATAACAACAATAAGCGAGGTTTGCTTATAGGTTTTTATTTCTTTAGTCAGCACATCCATATATGTGATATAAAACGCCCAGAACAAAGTTGAAATTAATGTAACCAAATCGCCAATATTGAAGCTGTTTTTAAATGGATTGGTATAAATTGTTAAACCGGTAAAAGCTACTAAAACTCCCAATAATGAAGCATATTTGAAACGTTTGCGCAAAACAAAATAGGCGACTATCGGAGTTAGAGGGACAGTTAAGCCTGTGATAAAAGCAGAATTTGAGACTGCTGTAAATTTGAGGCCTAATGTTTGGAATATGAATCCTACACCAAAAAGCAAACCTAAAACCAAGCCCGCTTTGAAAACTTTTTTATCGAAGGATTTATAATAGCGCCCAAAAACAAGTAAAGATGCAGTGAATGCCACCGAAAAGCGGAGTATCATATAGAACGAAAAATTCGTGTATTCCAGACCAATCTTGGTGAAAAGGAAAGTGCCGCCCCATATAACTGTGACCAAGGCTAAAAGTAATTCTGCGTTGTGAGATTTCATAATTTGTAAAATATTAAAGCACAAAAATAAAAAAAATTTTACAGCAAAACCGTAAAATTCGTAAAATGGCATTTGCCGAATTTTTCAATTCGGCATAAATAATCCCTACATTAGAAACATTAAAATACTTCAGCTCCGCCAATCATTTCTTTAGCACGCTTTTTGTGTTTTGGATGCATATCTAATGGAACAAATTCGTTACCAATTATCATGGAAACAATATAACGACTGCACTTTGTGAACGCATTTGTGCAGAATGTTTCTATCTCGGCTAACTCTTCGAAGTCGCCTTGAATCAATTTATCGGAATAAAAATTGCAGTCTTTTGATATAGCACATAACATATATTTACCTCTTTTGTCAAATTTATTACACACTCGAATGCAATTTACACATAAAATTAATGCTAAACAAGTAAAAATAATTAATTTTTTCTCATAATTCCAAAAAAAGTGCCCTTCTTTTTCAAAAAGGGCACGTAAATTGCTTAATTTCGCGAAATTATTATAATAGATTTTTTTTCAATGAATCAACCAAATCTAACTTCTCCCAGGTAAATTCCGGACGTCCAAAGTGTCCATAAGAAGCAGTTTGTTGGAAAACAGGTTTTGTAAGGTCAAAGCGTTTGATTATTGCCTTTGGGGATAAATCAATATTCTTTCTTAGGAACTCTTCGATAACCCAGCTTTCAACTTTTCCTGTACCGTGATTGTCTATATTGATAGAAACAGGATCGGCAATACCGATTGCATAAGACAATTGAATGGTACATTCTTCTGCTAAACCGGCGGCAACTATGTTTTTCGCCAACCAGCGAGCCGCGTAAGCCGCGGAACGATCAACTTTAGTCGCGTCCTTGCCAGAGAATGCTCCGCCGCCGTGAGGGGCTCTACCGCCATAAGTATCAACTATGATTTTTCTTCCGGTCAATCCTGTATCGCCTTGAGGTCCGCCGATTACAAATTTTCCTGTAGGATTGACATAGTATTTTGTATTTTCATCTAAATATTCCGCTGGTATAATACCCGGAATAACTTTAGTAATTATATCATTTTTAATAGTTTCTTGATTAACGCATTCGTTGTGCTGAGTAGAAACTACTATTGTATCAACCCTAACGATTTTTCTGTTTTCGTCATATTCTATTGTTACTTGCGATTTGGAATCAGGGCGCAAGTAGGTCATCTCTTTCTTTTCTTTTCTAATTTTAGCTAATTTCTTAACTATCTCGTGAGAATATACTAATGTCGCAGGCATATACTCTGCGGTTTCATTAACTGCATAACCGAACATCATACCTTGGTCACCTGCTCCGCCTGTATCTACACCCATAGCAATATCAGGAGATTGAGTATTAATGACATTCATTACCGCGACGCTATCCGCTTCGAAGCCTAATCCGGGTTCATCGTAGCCAATTTCACGAATTACTTCACGAACAATCTTTGGTAAATCAATATATATATCAGTAGTTATTTCACCACCAACTAAAATCAAACCGGTAGTAGCATAGCATTCGCAAGCTACTCGACCTTTTGGATCTTCTCTTAAAACAGCGTCTAAAACCGCATCGCTGACTTGGTCGCAGACTTTATCGGGATGCCCTTCGGAAACAGATTCCGAGGTAAATAAATAATTTTTTTTATTAAGCATATATACTCCTATTTGTTTATTATCTGACTTGAATCACCAACGTTCAATTTTGAGAATGTTCCTTTTACCTCTGCATCCGAACCAATGATGGATTTTCTGAGTAAAGAATTTTTCACAACAGCATTGAAACTAATGATAGAATCTTTTATTATGGAATTTGTAATAATAGCACCATCCGAAATCGTAGCATACGGTCCGATAATCGAATTTGTAATAATAGCACTATCTGAAATAAATACCGGAGGAATCACAATTGAATCTTCCAATTCTATTGGTACGTGATTCCTTTTGAGTAAGTATTCATTTGTAGAAAGCAATGTTTCTGGTTTTCCGCAATCGAACCACCCGTCAACATAGCAAATCTCAAAAATCTCGCCTTTGTTAATCATCAATTGTAAGGCGTCTGTAAGTTGGTATTCACCACGAGTTTTTATATCGTTTACGACTAAATATTCAAGACATTCGGCTAATAAAGTCGAATTCTTGATGCTATATATACCAACTATTGCCAAATTTGAAATCATCTCTTTTGGCTTTTCTACTAATTTTTGTATCTCCCCTTTTTGATTTACGAGGACAACTCCAAATCTACTTGGGTCTTCGACGGCTTTTACAGCTAATACATTATGTTCGCTGCTAATTGTAGCTTTTAAATCTATATCGAAAATTGTATCGCCTAATATTATTAAAATAGGCTCGTTGTTAAAAGTATCTTTTGATTGTAAAATAGCATGCCCCAAACCGAGCATATCGTCTTGTTTGCAAAACTCAAATTTAAGGTCTGGATAGTTTTTTAAAACAAATTCTTCTACCAACTCACCTTTATATCCGGTAATAATAACAATGTCATCAATGCCGAAATCTCTTAAAGCATCAATAATATGACCTAAGATGGGTTTGCCTGCGACGTTCAAAAGAACTTTAGGCAACGAATATGTATGTGGACGCATACGAGTTCCAACTCCGGCTACCGGAATGACTGCTTTCATTTATTATTTCTTGAAGTTAACAAAATACAAAATTACTAATTATTTTATAAATTATTGCAAAAATGGCCAATGGTTTATAAAGATTCTATCCCTGGCATCCCCATGACGGTACTTTTATACCCTCTCCCAATATCATCTCTAGAAGTTTTTTTACGGTTTTTGGTTTTAGATCAGCTAAGGAACGAGTACTGAGCATGTCTTCTATTTGAGCTCTAATACCACCCCATTTATCATGAACAGGGCAATCCTCACAAGAACCGCACCCGGGAAAACCCAATACACAATTTTCAAACAAACCATTCCCATCAACTGTCCTAATTATATCAATCAATAAAATATCTTCAAGGTTCTTATCTAAATAAAATCCTCCGTGCACACCTTGTTTCGAGCAAATTAACCCGGCAACCACAAGTTCCTGCAGAACTTTTGAAGCATAATCTTTCATAATACCTATTTGATCAGATAGAGCTTTAGCTGAAACCTTATTATCTTTATCTAAAACGGATAGATATAGAATAGCTTTAATAGCCAGTTCGCACTTATTAGAAAACATAATTCCCATAGGTATACCAAATAATAATATTAGTCTTAATTAAAATAAAATAAAAAGAGGACAAAAAAGTCTTTTATTCAAAGAAGAGTTTTTAGTCTTTAATTAGGAACGAAAAATGAAGCGAGATATTATAAAAATAGATGAAAATTTATGTAATGGTTGCGGTTTATGTGTAATGGGATGCCACGAAGGAGCACTTCAGATAATTGAAGGTAAAGCACGATTAGTGAACGAGCTTTTTTGCGATGGCTTAGGGGCTTGTATTGGCGAATGTCCAGAAGGCGCTATTGAAATAGAGAGCCGCGAAGCAGAAGATTATGATGAAATCAAAACAATGAACAATTTGCTTTTGACATCGGAAGCTACTGTTGTAGCACATCTTGAACACTTGCGCAGTCACAATGCGATGGAATTTTACAATCAAGGTGTTCAATATTTAAATGAATTAAATAGAACAGATATAATAGAAAAATTAGGAAAACAAAAAATGAATCAAGAACACGGTCACCAACCCGGTGCTTGCGGATGCCAAGGCTCAGCCGAACGCACAATGAAACCGGCAGAACAACGCCCGGTCAGTAGAACTCGTAACCAAACTGAACTATCACATTGGCCCGTCCAATTGCATTTGGTCAACCCTTCAGCTGGTTTTTTCAAGGACTCCGAATTAGTTGTTATGTCAACTTGCGGACCTATTGCATCAGCAAATGTTCATCCTGATTATTTAGCCGGACGCTCTGTAGTGGTTGCTTGTCCAAAATTGGATAGAACAGACCCTTACGCCGAAAAACTAGCGGCAATAATCCAAAACTCAAATCTCAGAAAAATCATTGTCGTTATTATGGAAGTGCCGTGTTGTACAGGTCTATCTAAGATAGTAAAAGAAGCCAGAGCTTTATCGGGAATTGAAGATTTGATTATAGAAGAGCACACCTTGAGTTTGGAAGGTGAACTTATTAATATGCGTAGAATTTAATTTATTTTTTTTTAGGAGAATTATAATGTTTTGTTACCAATGTGAACAATCAAAAGCAGGAAACTGCCACTCTTCAATGGGTGTTTGCGGAAAAGATGATTATACATCAGCCGCGCAAGATGTATTAATTTATGCCACCAAAGGTTTGGCGTATGTTGCGCAAGAATTAAAGAAATTAAACTTTTCGGACAAGAAATATGATTTGTTTATTGTCGAATCTTTATTTACAACTATTACTAATGTGAATTTTGATTCCGATAAAATAATCAAAATTATTGAAAAGGCTGATCAATATTTGAAAGAAGCAAAAGCAATATTATTAGTTCAAGGAGGCACATTAACTAACGCTCCTGAATATGTGAATTTCGATTTTTCAAAAGTTCGCAACGACATGGACGCTTTTGTTGACGAGCACGGAGTTGAAGCACGCCACGAGAAGAACGGCCGATTGATTACCGGTTTGGAAGAATTGGTTGTTTATGGGCTGAAAGGTGCCGCGGCATATATGGACCATGCACACGTACTTGGATATGAGAATGAAAAAATATCCGCAGATTTTAATTCAATCTTAAGTTACGTTACTAAACCGCATACTGCAGGTGAATTATTAGGTAAAGCTTTGGAAACCGGAAAGTTAAATTATGAAGTAATGGAACTTCTAAGCACAGCCAACACTACTACCTACGGACACCCGGTGCCAACAAAAGTCAATATTAATGTACGCAAAAACAAAGCCATTTTAATTTCTGGCCACGATTTGAAAGATTTAGAATTGCTTTTACAACAAACCGAGGGCTTGGGAATCGATATATACACACACAGTGAAATGCTTCCCGCACACGGTTACCCAGGATTGAAAAAGTTTGCTCACCTTTACGGAAACTTTGGCGGCGCTTGGCAGAACCAAACTAAGGAATTCGATACTTTCCCTGGTGCAATACTAATGACCACAAACTGTATTCAACGCCCAAGAAAAAGCTATGAAGATAGAATTTTTACAACTGGTTTGGTTGAGTTCCCTAACGTAGTGCACATCACCGACAAAGATTTTTCACCTGTAATTAAAAAAGCATTAGAAATGCCAGGTTTCACTGAAGACACTCCTGAACAAACAATCTTAACAGGTTTTGGACATAATGCTGTTCTTAGTGTTGCTCCTCAGATCATTGACGCGGTGAAATCAGGTGCAATTAGCCACTTCTATTTGATTGGCGGATGCGACGGCGCTAAACCTGGAAGAAATTACTATACGGAACTTGCTCAAAAAATACCTCAAGACGCTGTCATTTTAACTTTGGCTTGCGGCAAATACAGATTCAACAAATTAGAGTTCGGCGAAATTGGCGGCATTCCGCGATTGCTTGACGTTGGTCAATGCAACGATTCATACTCGGCTATTCAAATCGCTTTGGCTTTAGCCGATGCTTTCCAAACTGACGTTAATAGTTTGCCTTTGTCAATCATTTTATCTTGGTATGAACAAAAAGCTGTTTCAGTACTTTTGACCCTGCTATATTTGGGCATAAAGAATATTAAAATTGGTCCTTCTCTTCCTCAGTTCTTAGAACCCGAAGCAGTACAAATTTTAGTTGATACATTCAATCTTGCACCGATCAGCACTCCTGAAGAAGACATGTAGTCCGATATAATACTAAAAAGACCGTTTTCCTTCGATTACGGTCTTTTTTTATGTTCCACGTGGAACATATTAGATTTTTACTTCTTTCGATGTTTCACGTGAAACATTATTTTCCTATGCAGAATCCGTCAAATATTGTATTCAATATTTCTTCATTGTATCGTTCGCCGGTTATTTCTTCTAATTTCCCAATCGCCTTACGCAATTCAAAAGCTATAATTGTTTCATCAACTTCGTCCTCTACTCCTTGAATTGCATTATTGATATATTCAGCAGATTTGTTTAATAATTCAGCGTGACGTTGATTGATTAGAATATCGCTAATTCGTTCAGTAGAAAGCTTAGCTGTTTGATAGATTTTTGCTTTTAGCTCTTCTACCCCATCGCCGGTTTTGGCTGAAACACTATACTCGTCTTTGGTGCTTTCAATAAGATCAGCTTTGTTATGAAGAAGAAGAAATTCTTTCTCTGGATAATTTTGATTTAAAGTTTTCAAAATACTTTCTGAATTATCCAATCCTTTGGTTATATCGTTAATCAAAATTATCATATCTGATTGTTCAATTATAGAACGGCTCATTTTTAGGCCTTCAATTTCTATTTCATCTGATGTTTCTCTTATTCCTGCAGTATCGAACAAACGGACAGTAATATCATTCAGTATTAGTTTTTCTTCCAAATAATCACGGGTAGTGCCTTCGATAGAACTAACGATTGCTCTTCGGCGATTTAAGAGAGCATTAAATAATTCGGATTTTCCGGCATTAGGTTTACCCGTTAATGCAATAAAATAACCGGAGCGTAAAATTTCTGATGCTTTGTAATCCCCGGCTAAAGATTCGCAAAAACCCAAGACTTCCTTGCAACCCTGCAAAATTTCATTTTTAGTTATTATCTCAATATCTTCTTCATTAAAGTCAAATCCAAGTTCTAATTTTGAAGCAGTATTTAAAAGTATATTTTTATAATATTTTAACTTTTTCCGAAATGAACCTTCTAACTGTCGTGCGGCGGTTTTGGATCCGGCAGGTGATTCTGCATTGATTAAGTTTCCTACAGCTTCCACCTGTGTTAAATCCATTTTTCCGTTTTTGAAAGCTCTTAAAGTAAATTCTCCGGGTTTTGGGTAAACAGCTCCTAAACTATAAATAAGTTTCAAAATTCTATCAACAACAAAAATTCCTCCGTGGCAAGAAATTTCAATTACATCCTCGCCTGTATAAGAATGTGGTTTTTCAAAATAAGCAACAGTTACCTGATCTATAAATTCTAAATCATCATAAATTTTACCAACATAAATTTTATGACTTTCCATATAATTATTATTTTTCCTAAAAAATATTTTTTCAATTATATTTCTTGCTTCATCACCCGAAATTCTGATTACTGCTAATCCGGATACGCCGGGAGGTGTGGCTAATGCGGCAATTGTTTTTTCCATTTTTGATTTGCTGTTTTTTAAGGTTTATTTGAATTATGAAAAGATTTTGCTTTTTTTGATACTAATGTTCGTTTCTACACCTAAAAATGCGATACAGGCGGTTTATGAAGGTCGTTTTATTCGCGATTTTTGAAAATTTCACGGACTTTTTCTAAATCTTCGAGTGTATCGACACCCTGACTTTCGGAGAAAATTTCGTGACAATAAATTTTCTTACCATTTTCTATTAATCTGAGTTGTTCCAGATTTTCCGCTAATTCCAATTTTGATTGTTCAGCTTTTACAAAAAAATCAAGAGTTGAATATTTGTAAAGATAAATTCCGATGTGTTTGTAAAATTTGTGCTTTTTCAAGAAATCTTCTTTTTGTGAATCTCGTACAAAAGGTATTGGACTTCTTGAAAAATAAATTGCTTCATTCTGATTACTAATAACAACTTTTACAATATTCGGGTTGTACAAATCCTCTAAATTATTTATTTCTTTAATCATAGTTGCCGCGTCAGCGGATGATTGCCGGAAATTCTCAATCATATTATCTATATCTATATGATTTATAAGCGGTTCATCACCTTGTACATTTAAAACCAATTCCGCATTAAGATTATATTTAGTATATGCTTCATAAATTCGATCACTCCCTGATTTGGGGTAAATAGATGTTATAAGTACTTCTATATCATTTGCTTCACATACTTTTTTAATTTTATAATCGTCAGTAGCCACATAAATATCTGTAATATTCTCTGACTTCATAACAGTTTCACAAGTTCGAACTATCAAGGGTTTTCCTTCAATATCCAAAATTGGCTTATCAGGTAATCGCGTTGATCCGATTCGTGCAGGTATTAGAGCTATTACATCTATAATATCATTAATCATTTCTATTTATCACTTTTGGTACTTTAATAAAACTTTGGTCTTTACTTGGCGCGTTTATTAGCGCTTCATTAATATCTAATACTTTTGAATGAATATCTTTTCGGAATTCATTCTCATATTGAACTATTTGCAAAACAGGAGAAACATTTTCCAAATCTAATTCGTCTATAATAGATATGAATTCTAATATAGACTCGAATTTATTTTCGAATTTGTCTAAGTCTTTACCTTCAAATTGAAGTCGAGACAATTGAGCGGTTTTGTTTACAGTTTCTTTGATATTCATTTTTATACTAAAATTAACATTTCAAAATTAACAGTTTTTTCTCTTAATATTAATGTCTTTTTAAAGTTTATATAAAATATTAATATTAATATGCTGTGTTGAAATGTTGAAAAAGTTTGGCACGACTATTTATTTGTATATATTATAACAAATTAAATGATTATTTTTGAATGTTGAAAGTGTTGAATGTTATGTATAAAACTTTTTCTTTTCAACGTGAATGTTAAAAGAGTAAAATTAGGTAAAAAAAAAGACAAAATATTTAGGATAATTTCTCAATTACCAACATGAATTTCCAACATTCTTTTGAAAGATTAAGAACAAAATGTTGATAATTGAATATACCATTAATTCAAGGTGATTTATGAGAATAGCAATAGCAAGCGACCACGCGGCTTTTAATTTAAAAGAGCAAATCAAAGAGTATTTGATCAACAAAAATATAGAAGTGAAAGATTTTGGCAGTTTTTCAGATGAGAGTTCTGATTATCCAATTTTTGCGTTCAATGCCGCAAAATCTTTAGCAAATATTGAATTTGATTTTGGGATCATGATGTGCGGAAGCGGTCAGGGAATGCAAATGACTGCAAACAAAATTTGGGATATACGCGCGGCACTTTGCCATAGTGTGGAAATGGCAAAAATAACCCGTCAGCATAACAATGCAAATGTACTAACATTCGGTTCTCGATTTATCGGGTACGAAATGGCGACCGAAATAGTGGATGCATTTATTAATACACCTTTCGAAGGTGGACGCCACCAAAGAAGAATTGACTTAATGAATGAATTGACGAAGTAAAATTAAATGTGATTAAAGCAAAGATTAGTTTAATAAATTCTTTAAAAAAATAGTTTCTCATGAGAAATGCTAAGCGTTTTTAAAATATTGTTGTGTACTTCCTTTTTGCACGTACTGCTTGCACAAAATTTAACAAGTAAGGTTAAATCTTCGGCTTTTTTTTCCCACAAAGAAGATAGCTTAAAAGTTGTTGAATTAAATAGAAAATCTTGGAATTATTCTGCAGATTCTCCCTATACGGCTTTATCTTTTGCCGATTATGCATTACTACTATCTAAAAAGAATAATTATTTAAAGGGGGTCAGCGATGCTTATGTTAACCGAGGAATAATTTATCATAATCTTGGTAAATATGATTTAGCCATTAAACATTACGTAAAAGCACTGAAAATTCACGAATCTCTACATTATAATAGAGAAATAGCTGAAGACTTAGGAAGTATAGGAATAGTTTACAAATCACTAAATGAGTATGATAAGGCACTCGATTATTATACTCAGGCTATTTCGATTTTCAGAAAGCTAAATTTGATGGATGAAGTAGCTTCATACTCCAGTAACATAGGAATAATTTACAGGCTAAAAGGAAATTTAAATGAAGCTTTAAAGCATTTAAAATACTCGCTTGAAGTTTACTTGAACTCCGGAGAAAAACAATATCTTGGACGTATAAATAACAATATTGCTCTGGTTTTATGGGATAAAGGCAATTACGATTCTGCAGCTAAGTATCTAGAAAATGCTTTAGATTTTAATCTTCAGCTTAAGGATCACCAACAGATTGCATTAACGCAGGTAAATCTAGGTGGATTATATCTTGAATTAGCGAAAAACACTAAAGCCGATAAATCAGGAATAAATCCTTCATTAAGTTCTTCAGAGAGAAAAAATCTTTTCAAAAAAAGTGAATTTTATCTTCTCGGTGCCGAAAAAATTGCACTAAATATTCGCTCACTATTTATTCTGCAGGATTTATATAATAATCTTTCTGAATTGTACCTTGTGCAAAATAAGTTTAAAGATGCACTCGATTATTACAAAAAATACTCCCAAATAAAGGACACTCTTTTAAGTTTGGACAAAATCACATCTGTAAATGAAATCGAGAGCCGGTATAAATATGAAAAGAAGAAACAAGCAACCGAGAAGATTCACATTGAACAACAAAAGGAATTGAACTACCGCAATAATCTTCAATATTTAGCGATTACAATTTTCATTTTAATATTTTTCATTTTGATTTTCAAATTAGGGAAATACCGTTTATCACTAAAGATTTTAGATTCTCTCGTATTTGTGGCTGTTTTACTTCTTTTCGAGTTTATTCTTGTTTTTGTTGGGCCGTTTCTCGATAATCTAACATCACAGGTTCCGGTTTATATATTACTTCTCAATATAGCGGTTGCATTTCTATTACTACCAATCAATAATTCTTTTGAGAAATTCATAAAAAAAAGATTGTATTCGAGAACTACTCACCCATTAAACAAAGAAGACTCTGGTGAGTAACATCAGAATTGTATAATCATATACATTTTTAATTTTTTTACTTTTTTTTAAATTATTCTAAAATAATTGTAACTTTTTTGTATTTGATTTGTTATAGTATCATAAGTTTTTTGAAAAAATAAAATAATGTAAAATATTATTTAAAGAGTTCTGTTTAATTTTTAACAAAAAGGTGCAGGTATGAAGAGTTTCAAACTAATTATGATGCTTGTCCTAGCATTTTCGGCTATAAGTTTATTGGCTGAAACAAAAGGACCTCAATTGCAGAGGGAATCTTATGGTGTTAATGACGTACAATTTAACACAATCAGTAATTTCTCTTTTCCGGTAACTAATTACGGGATCTATTATCTCAATGTGCCATTATTAGAAGGTAATAATGCCGGTGGGGGTTACTGGCCCCGTGGTTCAAACAACCAGTATATTTTTGCATCCGGTTTTTGGTTCGGAGCGCAAAAAATCAACAAGCAAACCAATCAGTATAGGAAATTAGTAGCAGTTTCTTACAATCCAAATACAGGATTATCTTGGTACACTCCGGGACGAATAGAAGATGGAGATACCGCAATAACAAGCTTAGAAAAAAAATATCGTATTTATTTTTCTACTAATTTTGATCAAACTACCGGAATCCCAAATATTACTACGGATGGTCCGAATTGGCCTCTATGGAAGATAACGGATGGTTCTAATATTCCGTATGCCTCAGAGAATTCACGTTATGTTGCCGATGAAAGTAAAAGAGATATAGTTAATAATCCTTTTGGTCCATCAATATTATCCGGCGAAGATATAGTTTCCGTATATAAAGATACCGATTTGCAATTTTACGAAGACGGGGCAAATAGAGCCGCTCAAGGTTATCCTCTTCGCACGGAAGTGGAATCCCGCATTTATACTTGGGGATCGGATGAATTAAAAGATGTTGTTGTGATAAGTTTTAAACTAACGAACCTATCGACAGATACTTTAAAAGATTGCTGGTTCGGAAAGATAGTTGATGCAGATTTAGCCACTTATCCCTTTACACCTGACGCTTTCAAGAACGATCATATAAAATACTATAGCGAAGACCCCAGCTTAAATTTATTATTCGCGTGGACAGAATTAACTCAAGGTGAATCACCTGATTTTGGATATATGGGTTGTTCACTATTAGAAAGCCCTACTGTGGATGAAAAAGGTTTTATAAAGAAAAATCAACTCCTCTTCCCACTCAAAGAACAATTAGGTCTCAAATCTGCAAGAAAATGGTCTCTTCAGGAAGACAAATTGACAGATTCTTCCCGTTATGAATTTCTTTCTGAAGATAAAAAAGATGTTGATGGTAGCGCTGGTGATAATAGAATGTTGCTCTCTACCGGACCTTATAATTTAAAACCCGGTGAAGATTGTAGAATAGCATATACGCTAATTTTTGCAAATCCTGTAGATAGATTAAAATATGACGGTTCAAATGAAGATATTAACTTGCTCGTTCAAAAAGCAAAATTAATTAAAACAACATACTATCAAGGTGTATCAGCTGTCAGGTCGGAAGAAAAGCTGAGGGCCGCAAGCACAGTTCTGATTTATCCAAATCCTGCTCAGGATTTTATCAATTTAGAATCAACGGGTGCTGAATTTATAATATATAATATTAACGGGAAACCGGTTTTATCGGGTATTGACATCGGCAGAATAAATATATCAGTGCTAAAAAGCGGATTGTATTTAGTACTGGCCAACGATAAATTCTATAAATTTGTAAAAGAATAAGTAAATAACATACTTAAACTCCTTCGATGACTGGGAGTAATCTGAGGAGTAGATATACTTCTAATTCAGTTTTTTCAGCATCCATATACTACACGATTGAAATTCAAATTTCCCGAGGGGTTTGTTAAGTTTAACAAATCCTTCTTTTTCGTACATAGCCACAGCTTTGGAATATTCGGGTAAACTTTCTAAATACAGGTGTGTGTATTCGTAAATAACTGCCAAATCGATACATTTTTCCATTAGTGTTCGTCCAACACCTTCGCCGCGAGCTTCTTTAGTTACATAAAATTTAACTAATTCGGCGTAGTCTTCCGGTAGTTCAGCCGATGGATATATGCCGCAACAACCAATGATTTTGTCATCCGCCTCCGCGATTATAAGAACTGCCCCCGCGGTTTGAAAAAGTTCGTACAGATTGTCGGTTGTCGGGTGTGCATAAATTGTTCCCGTTTTGGGTGCGTCGTGTTCATCGAAAACCTGCCTTATCAAATTTGCTAAAGCCGGATTGTCTTTTTCTTCTACTTGTCTAAAAGTTACATTCATATTTCGCATTTGTATCATTAGTTATAAATCAGAAGCAAAATTAGGGAAAAATGCATTAAAAAATAGATATTATTTTTGTAAGTTTGTAAAATTAAATTAATGGATAGAATTTATATGAAAATAAAAATAGCAACGTGGAATATGGCATATTGGTCACAAAATCTTTACTTAGCGAAGCATGGAATTATTATTTGAATGAGATAAAAGCAGACTTCTTTCTATTTCAAGAAGCGAAACCGACTGATGAATTATTTTTGCAAAAGGATCATATGATTTGGGATGAAATAGGTGGTACCTGCAAGTGGGGTTCTGGCATATACAGTCCAACAAATAAATTAACAAAGGAAAACATTAAGACGGACTTTAAAGGATCAATAGTTATTGCAAATTCAGAAGTTATAAGCGAGAGATTAACATTAATTTCAATGTACGGTCAAATGGAAGGAATTGGACCAACCCATGGATATGCTATAACAAATCTTCATCGGATGCTATCGGATTTGACAGGTCTTTTTAACGGACATTTAAATGGTAAAAGAAAAATTATTTTGGGTGGTGATTTAAATGCAAGTACACAACTTGATAAAACCCAAGGAAACAATTCCCATAGGATTTTTTTTGATAGACTCACTGACTTTAAATTGCAAGATGTTTTTGCTTTGTCCGGAAACAAAGATTACGTACAAACCCTTCGTCATAACATTAGCAAAGTGCCGTGGCAGAATGACTATATGTTTATTAGTATATCACTTAGTGAAAAGTTTTTAAAATACGAAATTATAGATAATGAGCACGTTAGAAAATTTAGTGATCATAATATATTAATTATAGAAATGGATATATAGTTTTTCCTTATTTTTGCATTACTAAAACAAATTACAGATAAATATAGAAACAAAAATGGATATATACATATTACTACTATTGGTCGCGATAGGTCTCTTCACCGGAGGAGCCAGCGGAATTTTGGGTATCGGCGGCGCAATAATTCTGATACCGGCTTTGATATATTTGTGTGGTTTCACACAACAGCAGGCGGTAGGCACCAGCTTAAGCATAATGCTTCCGCCAATCGGCTTTTTCGCCGCTATGAATTACTATCGTGCCGGACACGTGAATGTGAAATATGCTATTGTATTAGCGGTTATGTTTATGGTAGGCAGTTATATAACTTCAAAAATCGCGGTTGGTCTGCCGGAATCGGTTGTGCGAAAAGTTTTCAGTGTCTTTTTGGCTATCGTTGCAATCAAAATGTTCTTTACTAAGTAATCTTTAGGCAATGGGAGTCACAAGTCCCCACGCTAAAGCGTGGGGTTGAAGGGTTTCCGAAAATGCAATAAACCCTACACTTTAGCGTAGGGTCCTGAATATAAACTATTACTTTAGGTTTATTTATTAAAAAAACTATTATCATATTTTTTATTTGCGGTGCTATATTCCTAGCTTTCAATAACATAATTCCTTTGTTTATTGTCGAACCGCACAACTTTATTATTCGGATATTCAAACCCGAACCTCCCATAGATTATACGGGTGTATCGGAGATTTTGACTATACGCAACTCGGGAAATATATTTCACGGTTTGCTTTACAAAAGCAATTGGGCAAATCCAGCCGGAACAATTATTCTTCTCCATGGTGTTCGGCATACTAAGTTTTCACTACTAAAACTAAAAGATTATGTTGTTTCGAAAGGTTACAACGCCATTCTTTTCGATATGCGGGGCCACGACGACAACAAGAACGCCTACTGCACCTATGGCTACTACGAGAAACGGGATGTTCGAATACTAGTAGATACATTAGTCAAGCACGATTATGGGCAGAATTTGGGCATCTGGGGTGAATCGCTGGGTGGAGCTGTTGCACTTCAGGTTTTGAGCGATGACGAAAGAATAAAGTACGGAGTCATAGAAAGTGGTTTCTCGGATTTCGATGAAACTATTCACAGCCATTGCCGCCGCCTGTTTGGATTCGATATACCGCTCATCAGCAATTTTTTAATATATAGGGCTGGGCAAATTGCCGACTTCAACCCTGATAAGGTTCAACCTGCGGCAAGTTGTAAGCGAATCGAACAAGAAGTCATATTTGTGCACGGATTGAAAGACAAAATTGTAAATTACAAATACTGCCTTCAGAATTTCAAATCCACAGAATCTCGGGAAAAACACCTTTTATTATTAGACAGTGCCTCACATTCGGATATTCTGCAAAAAGGCGGAAACAAACTAACATCCACAGTATTTCGTTTGCTTATAAGTAAGAATTAGTTTTTAGACGAATTATCAGGCTTTCGATATGGAAAAAGTATTAATCACCGGCGGTACCGGCTTAATAGGAACCTATTTGCGAAATGAACTTCACCGCCGAGGATATGGAACAGTGATTTTAAGCCGCCGCTCAGGAACAGGTTTGGTCAAATGGGACGTTGAGAACGAATTTATCGCTTCCGACGCTTTTGATGGTGTTAACCATATCATCCATTTAGCAGGTGAAAATGTTGCCGACAAACGCTGGAGTGAAGCGCGGAAAAAATCCATTTTAGAAAGCAGAACTAAAAGTGCACAGTTAATTCTTAACGAGCTACAAGTTCGAAATATCCATCTAAAAACGTTCGTTTCGGCATCGGCTGTTGGTTATTACGGAACTGTTACCGGGGATATACTTTTCGTCGAAACAACACCGGGAGGTAACGACTTCCTTGCCGATGTCTGCCAAAAATGGGAGCAATCCGCTCTCGCTTTGACGAACGTTGCCGATAGAGTCTGCATCTTGCGCACAGGTTTAGTTTTAGCACTGAACGGTGGATTGCTAAAACGCTTATTGTTACCGGCAAAAATGGGAATTTCCGTAGTATTTGGAGACGGCAAGCAATTTATGCCTTGGATTCATATAAAAGACTTATGCAATATGTATATAAAATCTATCGAAGATGGTAATTTCAGCGGAATTTATAATGCAGTCAGCCCGAACTCGGTCACAAACCGAGAGTTTTCGGATATATTGGGTAAGGCGCTGAATAAAAGGCAATTGATAATAAAAATACCCCAAATTGTGGTTTCTATTATTTTTGGTGAACTGGGACAGGTTTTAGTATCCGGGTCCAAAATATCGGCTAAGAAAATAATTGAAGCCGCTTATGAATTTGAATTTACCGATTTGGAAAAAGCGTTCCGAGATTTGATATGAGACTTTGGTCGATTCATCCAAAATATCTCGATCCTAAAGGTTTGGTTGCTTTATGGCGCGAATCGTTATTGGCTAAGAAAGTTCTCGAGGGCAAAACCAAGGGATATACTAAGCATCCACAGTTAGAACGGTTTAAAAATTGCATCGATCCCCTCGGTGCAATAAACAAATACTTAAGCGAAGTTTACAGCGAAGCAGTTAAAAGGCAATATAATTTTGATCAAAAGAAAATAGATTGGTCATATAATCGTGATTTATTAATTACAGTTTCTTCGGAACAAATAAAATATGAATTTCAGCATTTGGTAAATAAACTTGAAACTCGGGATCGCGAGCGAATCGTGAATTTTCTTAGTGAAACTGAAATTACCGCTAACCCGCTTTTTATAATTGTTAAAGGCGAAATTGAAAGTTGGGAAATTGTAAAAAAGTGATTAGTCACCTTATATATAAATAATTATATTTGATAACAGTAATGTTTTAGGAGTTTTAATGCATCATTCATGGGTAGAATGGACTGTGTTTTTTGGCATAATCGTATTTATGCTTGTTCTCGATTTAGGTGTTTTCCAAAAAAAATCACATAAATTGGAGATGAAAGAAGCTTTAATTTGGAGTGGTGTTTGGATAGCATTATCAGTTATGTTTGGTATATATATATATTTAATGGAAGGTTCTGGGCAAGCCTTGAATTATTTCACCGGCTATTTACTTGAAAAATCACTTAGTGTCGATAATATATTTGTATTTATTCTGATATTCTCGTACTTCAAGGTTAATGATAAATATCAACATAAAATTCTATTTTGGGGTATCATAGGTGCTCTGATCATGCGTGCAATATTTATTGTTGCCGGTATAGCACTAATGCAGACATTCCATTTTATGATATATATATTTGGCGCCTTGCTTATTTACACCGCTATTAAAATGATAGTTGACAAAGATAAAGAAATTCATCCCGAACACAATCCTGTGATTAAATTCTTCCGTAAGCACTTTAGAGTAAGTGAACACCGCGAAGACGGAAAGTTTTTCTTGAAGGATAACTTAGGCAAATTGGTTGCCACACCGCTTTTCATCGTGTTGTTAGTAATCGAAACCACCGATGTTGTATTTGCAGTTGATTCTATACCGGCTATTTTGGCGATAACAAACGATACTTTTATAGTTTTTACTTCTAATATTTTTGCCATATTGGGCTTGCGGGCATTGTATTTTGCCGTTAGCGGTGTGATGCAGTTATTCCGCTATCTTAGCTATGGATTATCAGCTATCTTAGGCTTTATCGGGTTAAAAATGTTGGCTTCAGATTTTTTTGAAATACCAATACAATACGCACTAGGTGTAATAGCTGTTATATTGACTATTTCTATTTTAGCTTCTGTTTGGATTAAAGAAAAGCCAAAAGAACTAAAGGAATAAATCCTTTATTAAAAAAGGTATAAAAGAAATGAATAAGCCTAAAAGACTAAAAATCGGATTAGCCCTCGGAAGCGGTGCCGCACGAGGATTAACCCATATTGGTGTTTTGAAGGCAATAGAAGAGCGCGGAATAAAGATAGATTATATATCGGGTTGCAGTATTGGTGCTTTGATTGGAGCCGCTTATGCAATGGGAATGTCAGTCGAAGAGATTGAAACTATTGCTTTGCAAACAAATTGGAAGCTTATGGCAAAAATGTTTTCCCCCACTTTTTCATTTTCCGCCTTGATAAACGACAATTATATCAATGAATTTTTCTATACTTGGTTTGGCGCTACTACATTCGATCAACTCAAAATTCCTTTTTCAACAATCACAACAGACATACAAACCGGAAAAATGGTTGTACTTGAAAAAGGGAATCTATTGAGAGCCGTTAGAGCAAGCATTTCTGTGCCGCTGGTGCTGTCACCTGTAAAAATAGGTAAGTACAAACTTGTGGATGGTGGTTTGGTCAATCCTATACCGGTTGATATAGTCAAAAGTAAAAAAATGGACCGTGTAATCGCGGTCAATCTTCGCCATTTTAACACTTATGGAATGTATCAAGATAATAATAAAATCGTAGTTAATCCCGATGAGGAAGTCAAAAAACTTTCGCTGAACGAAAAGATTCAATACTTTATGAAGCATCCCATTCATTATATGAATAATGCCAATGACAAAAAAAATCCTGACCCTAAGTTCCTGAATCTTCTTTACCAAATGTTCGTTATTGTTCAAGTTCAAATCGGCGATTTAAGAATGCAAATGGCAAAACCTGATATTCTAATAGAACCTGAAACCGGTGATTTTAAATCATTCGATTTTAATAAAGCTAAAGAATTAATTGAAATAGGCTACACCACGGCCAAAAAGGAACTCGAGAGCTTTTAATAATTATCAATGATAAATTATAAATGAGAAGAAGAAGGGTTTTGGGGTTAGGGTATAGGGTATGGGGTGTCATTCCCGAGGCATCGGGAATCCATCTTCATTAATTGAAAATTGAAAATTGAAAATTGAAAATGAAAAGAAGACGAAAGTCATTATCGCGGAAGCGGTAATTCATCTCTTTTTCTTTACGAACTTTCTACTTTATAAACTGTGTTACATCTTCACAAATTTCCCAACTCTATCCCCTACTACCACAAAATATATACCATTTGAAAGTGTACCGGCAGAAATGCTATGTTTATATTCCGTTTCAAGAACTTTGATTCCCAAAATAGAGTATATTTGGATTTTATTATCTCGATTTTGCAAATCATTGCTTGATTTGATTTCTATTATGTCAGAGGCTGAATTGTAAAAAACTTGGAAACCATCTGTGTGGTTATCCGATTTAACGTCAGTATTCCAAACCCTTTTTTGCTCAAAGAGCCAATCAAATAATCCGGGTTCGAGCTTATACATCCCTTCTACTTCTGAATGTTCCAAATTAGGAAAAAATGTAGTGTGCGGAGTGCCGCCATGAGCGGTTATACTATCAGCTATTGGGTTCATTCCGTTTATTTGGTCGGGGTTAATTGACTCCTGACCTCCTCCGAATATCCAAATCTGAGTATTGTTAGCTACATAAATCGGCGGCCAATCGGACATTCCGGCGTAACCTTCTGTTTTCCCTCCAATTGTTCCACTAGCCGGAATTCCTGCGGCAAAGCTTGTTGGAAATTGAGCCAACATTCTAAAGGTGATACTTGCACCTGCGGAAAAACCTGTTAAATAAATTCGGTTTGAATCAATATCGGGGTACATTTTGATAAGTGTATCGCGGAGATCCTTGTATTCTTTAGCATAGGAATTTTTCCAATCCGAGGTGTGCGCTTCCTGTGATGCTTGCGGACAAACAGAATAATGCGGATGCTTTGCCTGATATTCCGGTTGCCCCCATATCGTAGGTCCAACACCTGCCATTTGCGCTATATTGTCCGTCCCTTCGGGACCTGAACCGTGTAGAGTGATAACCAGTGGATATTTCACATTTGGTACTGTGGCTGGTTTGAAAAGGCGGTAATGGAGTGTTATACCATCTTGGCAGACCATTTCGTAAAATCCATATCCGCTCATATCCAATATGCTTTTCGTTGCCGCTATTACTGAATCCGCTTTTGCCTTTGTAATATTATTTGTATTTTTTATTGTGGTTGTTTCCGCATTTGCTGGGAGATATCCTATTAAACCCAAGACTAATATAAGTTGGATAAAAACAAGCACATTTTTGCAATATTTGTCTATCATTTTATTATTCTATAATATAATTAATTTCTTTAATCAAAAATACAAAAAAAATTGGATGATTGACTTTTTTAATGATGGAATTCTCAACTTAAAGTATATTTGATGATATTTAGTAAATAAAAAGCCCTTCGTGATGGAAGGGTTTGGAATGTCTCAAAATAAAATTTTGCATAATTTATGAATTATTTACATAATCCAAAGCCTGATTTGATAATTCTTCGATACTTTTGTTTTCAAACAGATTTTTACGCTATTTTGTATAGTCAAATTTTTCTTTATTAATTAACATAAAAAATCTTTCAACTTCAACAATATCTAATTTTTCAGCAAGAGCATTAAAACCCTCTTGCTTAATAGCATTATCAGGTCTCATTTATATCCTCAATGAATTGAATATTCATTACGTCAACTTCTTTATCATATTTAATTTTCATTTCAGTTTAAAAATAAAAATTATATACTGTTATAACAACTATTTCAGTAGCTTATTCGACGATTACAGGAGCAACTTGTTTTATTGGATAAAAAGTGCCAACCTCCACAAAATTTAGTTTTTTTCCCCATTGTCCGATTAAACTATTTTATCAAATCAACAAAATGTTTTTCCGAGAATGATAGTAACAAGAGTAAATTACTACTAATAAAATTATATTTTTGCTCTGAAAGAGCTGAATCTCAATAACCGCGGGTGAAGCCCGTGGTAATGATAAGTTCTTATACTCAGCCACGAAGAGGTTGAATGACTTTGAGTTATTTATTAATTCAACCCCTTTGGGGCTGTAGTATTACATGTTGATTCCCACGGGCTTCACCCGCGGTTATTGAGATTTAGCCACTACGTGGCTGAAAAACTGATTATTATTTTTATTTTAATGAAATTTTAATCGGATAATAGTGTATAGCAATATCTAAATTATTAGAAATTTTTGTTTAATTTGCTTTTTCGAAATGATGAATATGAAGAAAAATAAAATGGATTTTTTATATAGATGAAAATTACTGTTCTCGGTAGCGGCACTTCTAATGGAGTACCAATGATCGGCTGTCATTGCGAGGTTTGCCAATCGCAAAACCCAAAGGATAAACGGCTCAGAAGTTCCGTTTATGTTGAGCATAAAGGCAAAAAAATCCTTATTGATATTTCGCCCGATTTCCGCCAGCAGTTTTTGAGTAATGGATTGGACGACATTGACGCTTTATTGCTCACTCATTCGCATTATGACCATATTGGAGGTTTGGACGATATACGCACAATAAATTGGTTCCAAAAAAAGCCTATTCCCATATATGCCTCTAATGATTCTATTTCAGCTTTAAAACATACTTTCCCATATATGTTTACTGAACCACTCCAAAAAGGCGGCGGATTACCATTGATAAATTGTATTCCAATTAATAGTGAGCCATTTCTTATTGATGGTGTTGAAATCATACCACTACCGATCAAGCACGGCATTTTGGATATTTTTGGCTTCAGAATCGATAATTTTGCGTATATAACCGACGCCAGTTATATATCGGACGATACGATTAACTTACTTCAGGACCTAGATGTACTGTTTTTAAACGCTCTCAGACCGACTCCGCACTCCACTCACCTTAACATAGAAACGGCAGTGAGTTACGCCAAAATCATAAAAGCAAAAGAAACATATTTTACGCATATATCGCACGGAATAATGCACGACGAAGTACAAAATAATTTGCCTCTGAACGTGAATTTGGCTTATGATGGCATAATAATTGAATGTTAAAACAATTATTATGAAAATACGTATAAGAAGATTATGGTAAATATAAATGTTAAATATTTGGGCGGATTGAAATGCTCCGTTACACATGAACCATCGGGTGAAACTTTCTTCACCGATGCCCCGTTAGACCATAAAGGAGAAGCAAAATATATTTCTCCGACGGATTTGGTCGCCGCGGCTCTGGCAACTTGCGCGGCAACTATAATGGGAATGCGCGCCGATGAATCAGGAATTGACATCAGCGGAATGGAAGTAAATGTGACAAAGGATATGGTAAATCAACCCTATAGAATGATAAAAAAAATGATTGTAAATATTATTTTCCCATATAAATTGGATGATAAGTCATTTGAAATAATGACAAAAATAGTTAAATTCTGTCCGGTTTATTTCAGTATAAATCCGGAAATTGAGGTAATAACAAATTATTCATGTAAACAACAATGATAAGAATACCGATTATACTAATGGCCGCACTAATTATGTGCAGTTTTATGCAGGAACCAACAAAAGAGCAACCAAAAGAACAGCCGAATCCTGCAAAAGAGATGTTCGATAAAGGAACAGAATTATTTAATCAAAAAAAATATACCGAATCTATAGAATTCTTTGATAAGGTAATTGCTCTAGATAGCACAAAATTTCAACCTTACTATTTTAAAGGTGTAGCAAACTACGAAACCGGCAAATACAAAGAAGCTTTGAAATATTTTGATTTAGCAATAGCAAAGAATCCCAAAATCAGCGTTATTTACGAAGCAAAAGCCAAAACCTGCATTAAGATGGGTGATAATCTGGGCGCTGATTTAGCTTATGGCAAAGCTATATCCTTAGAACCGGCTAACGCCAATTTATACTATAACCGCGGTGTTTTTTATGCTGAATCTAAAATGAAGGACAAAGCTTTGGCGGATTTCAATAAGACATTGGAAATAAATGTCCAGCACAAAGAAGCTAATTATGCCAAAGCCACTATGCTTTATGATAAGAAAGAATTTGCTTCTGCTTTGGAAGCGGTGAAAAATGCTATTAAATTAGATCCAAAATTCCTAAATGCTATTGCCTTATCCGGAGCTATAAACTTCAATTTGGGTAACTTCGACGCCGCAATCGTAAATTATACTCAGGTCTTAGAAATTAACCCCAAAAATGAAATCGCATTTGTGAGCCGCGCTAATTCGTATTATAATATAAAACAATATGATAAAGCCATTGCTGATTTCACTACATATTTGAAGCTGAAACCTGAAGATGCAAAAATTTATCTATCTCGCGCAAATGCGTGGATAGCATCGAATAAATTACCCGAAGCATTGGAAGATTATAATTCGTATATTAAATCTGAAAAAAGCGATATGAATGCCTTCGTTAACCGTGCTTCGATTAACGTTTCCTTAAAAAAATACGCCGATGCGATAAAAGATTATACTACTGTATTAGAAATAGATAAGCTAAATACAGACATTTACACAAATCGCGGTATATGCTATCAAAGCATAGGTGATACTGCAAAAGCTATAGCCGATTATTCGCACGCGCTACAGTTGAATAAAAGCGATACATTTGCTTTGGCAAATAGAGCGAATCTATATCACAGAATGAAACAATATCAAAAAGCTGTGGATGATTTTGATAAAATTCTCGGGTTGAAAAATAATTATGCTGATGCCTATTTCGAAAGAGGGATAGCGTATTTTTATTTAAAAAATTACGAAAAAGCCAACGAAGATTTCACGAGTGCTATAAAATATAAGTTCAGCAAAATAGAAGTCTATAAAAATCGTGCTATAACATCGGAAATATTGAAAAACTATAAAGCCGCGATAGCCGATTATAAAAAATATGTCGAAATTGCTCAAAAAACCACAACCGACAAAGATGAGGAACTGATTAATATCAACAAGAAAATCAAACAATTGGAAGATATCCAAGCCGAAGAAGGCAAAAAATAATTGTCAATGGTTAATTGTAAATTGTTAATTGTTTATGTCCTGGCGGGTTCTAAACCCGCCATTTTTGTAGAGACGACCCATCGGGTCGTCTTCCTTAGCGTAAGGGCTTGCCTGTGTTTCAGCCCTTTTTAGATGGGCTCTATTTTACGTAGTTGAGTCCATCTACATGATTATTTAAAAAATATGCGCCATGCTTTTGGCTATTTGTTACATTTTGTTTAATTTAGAATCGGATTTCAATTGCAGATTATTATTTTGCGGATGATGAATGAAAAATGAAGGAAATATTGATTTTCGGGTAACCACTACAAACCACCGGTCATCGAGCGGAGTCGAGATGACCCTACGCGAGCGGTTCCCCATTTTTCAAAGGGGGTTAGGGGGTTTTTCTTCCAATTTCCACATCCTTGACCGCGGTTACTGCGGGCATGAGCATTTGTTGGAACATAACATAATAAATATGAACGGCAGAATCTACGACCCAATCACCGCACAGTTTATGCAAGCGGATAATTACATCCAATCCCCTGAGGATTTCATCAGCTACAACCGCTATTCGTACTGTCTGTTCAATCCTTTTAAATACACGGATCCGAGCGGGGAAGAACCGTATGACAACGTCAACGCGGGTTTTGAAGTAGGTCACGTATTTTCGACAGATGTAGGTGATGTTTCCTCAGCCAATCCTCCTACTGCTGATGGTGTAAGTAATCCACCTGCGCAAACCGGAGGTTCATGTTCGGGTGGTGGTGGTGGTACTCCCATTGCTCAACCAACAACTACCGGGGGCGATGGAACACAAAAACTATCTCGACCAAGTACAGAGTACGGTAAAGAAAACAGACAAGAGACTGTACCTTGTCAAATGCTTGATTTAAGTTCTTGGGGAAATGGTGGGGGATTTCCCGGTGAGCATGGCGGTGGCGGTGGTGTGTATCATGGGTTTCAAGGTGTTGGTGGAAATTATGACCAGGATGTCAATAACTTTTATTCAACAAATTCCTCAAGTCAATCTTTCGAAGTTAGCTATAATGGTGCAAGAATTGGTTATATTTATGTTAATACTTATGCATCTGGGACTGATATAAATCCAAGTGATCGCAAAATATATCCATTTTTTCAGTCCGGAGTAAATATTCAATTAGACTTTGTTTATACTGCTAGATCCAGTTCAGGAGAGGCTTCTTTTAGGAATTTACATTGGATTCAAACCATTCATACAAATGTATCATTGCATCCGAATGGTGATTCATATTATCTAGATCCAGTACCAGGAACAACCTATTATGATAATTTCCCGTACTATTTTGAAATTAACCAAGACAATTCTAGGCATCAGGTCAATAATAATTATTATTTATACAGTTTTGTTGATGTCCCTCGTAGAACAATATGGAGTTTTAGGAGAAAAGATAATAGTATGGACCCTAGAAATAGTATCTACTGGCAAGCGGAATTATCATTAGTTGATTCAAGTAGTGGCATTGATGTGCCGATAATAACATTTACTTATGGTTTTACCATATTTGGTACAAATACCTACCCTAATGGCTTAAGAGTTGTTCAACCATCCAAAAATCATTTAAAATTCTTTAGGAAATAAATTTATGAAAATAATATTATACATAACGCTAATTTTTACAATCACAATTCTTGTAAAATCAAAACCAATAGAACCTTATTTAACTATTCAAAGAGAAATGCACGGTAACGATCATAACCAGAACGACCTTCTTTTTTTTGAATTCGACCCTACCGGAACAAAAGAAAAGGAAGTAATGAACACTATTCAATCACAAAGTTTTAAGTATTTCCAGGCAGAAGTTTATTTTATAGAAAAAAAATTAATTGATAAAATTGTTAATAAAACAATTGGCAAGGAACTTATAGATGAAAGAACAGTTAATACAACTGTTTATGACAATTCTAAGTATTTTGAGAGTGATTTTGTAATATTCTATACCGGCTTTGATAACAAAGAGAAATGTTCTTATACAAATAAAAAGCAATTACTCGCTTTTATGAGAGAATATAAGAAAGTAATAAATAAAAGGTTTAAGAATGATAAAAAAAGGCGTAAGGAATATAACAAGTTAATAAATTTTAATATAAATTGGCTTGTACGTAGCCGTAACATAAAACTTAAAAATTATTTAGGAAACGATTAATCCAATACTCATCCACCCGCCACACCCGTGGCGGGGCTTGGGAAAAAAGGAAAAAGTGCCATAGGCACGAAATATCGGTAGAAAAGGCAAATACTTAAGATGGACTACACTTTCCGAAGTGGAGCCCAGCTTAATTTAGGAAGATGGATTCCCGCTTTCGCGGGAATGACATCTATCTTCTTCTCTTCTTATCTTTACAAACTTTACAAACTTTACGAACTTTACGAACTTTCAACTTTATGAACTGTGCTAATCTTTCAGTAGTGATTTGATTTTCTTCTTCATCGCATTAAATTCGCTTTTTTCGAATAGGCGCGTTAAAAAAGCAATTTTGCCGCTTTTATCAATTATAATGTTTCTCGTTACTCCTGCTTCTTTTTCAGCATAAAGTTCGAAAATCTTACCGTCAATATCCGAAATAATCGGGTAGGTTATATTCGCCGCTTTTATAAATTTGGTTATTTCTTCGGGTTTTTCTTTTAAATCAATTCCCACCAGAACGAAGTCCGGATTGTTTTTATATTTTTGATATATTTCTTTTTCTATGAACGGCATTTCCTTCATACATACCGGACACCAACTTGCTGTAAATTGAAGCATTATGACTTTGCCACGCAAATCGCTTAATTGTTTTTGCGTGCCATCCTGATAAATCAGGGTGAAGTTTGGGGCTGTATCGCCCACTTTCACTATATGCTGTGGTGATTTTTTCTCTTTTGCAGTTAAAGTGACTGGTAATATCAGCAAAACCAAAAGTACAAAGGCTATTATTTTCATTTAATTCATTCCAATAATCAATTCAATAGAAAAATACATTATTTTTAAACGAACTTTTTAAATATATATTTTATTTTTCATATTCATAAGGAAATGAGCTATACAAGCAAACTAATTAATCATCTTCTACGTTTTAGTAGAATTTAGTTAAGATTATCATGTCCTTGTAGAAAGATCACGGGCAAAATACCCGTTCTTACATATAACTATTTTTAATTAATAAGTTAAAATTATATGACGGCAGAAAAATCAAAAAAAGTCCGGGAAGTTTTTGATGCAATTTCAAAAGATCGTACTAGAACAAATCTTCTACGAAAATATGAACAACGCGCTCTTATCTATTTGGTACAAGCAGTACCACCATCTATCAATTCAAACGTACTCACTTTTATAGGCTTTTTGGGAAGTTTAATTACACTATCCAGTTTTATTTTAGCCAAGTATATGAACAAGTACCTTCTTTTATTTGGAATTCTAGGATTTATCATAAACTGGTTTGGTGATTCATTAGATGGCAGGGTGGCATATTACAGACATATACCCAGAAAATGGTATGGGTTTTCCTTGGACCTGACAATCGATTGGATAACAACCATACTAATAGGTACCGGTTTTATTATTTATACAGATGGGATTGCGGAAATACTCGGATTCTTATTCGTTTCGATGTATGGCTGGGAAATGATAACAGCCTTGCTAAGATATAAAATCACAGATAAATACACAATTGACAGCGGTTTATTAGGTCCCACAGAAACAAGGGTCTTGGTTTCGCTCATCCTATTAGCTGAAGTATTTTTGCCAAGTTCAATTGTGTATTGCGCGCTATTTGCTTGTATTGTTTTATTTATAACTAATCTTCGCGATACAAGTAAATTGCTTCGTATGGCAAATGAAAGGGATAAATCGGAAAGAATAAATGAAACTGAATAAGAATTTGTTTGAACGGATATTTACATTTTCAAAAGCTCAAGTTTCTTCGGGTGTGGGCGGATGGACAGATTACTTCGTAATGATTTTATTTACAGAGCTCTTTCATCTACATTACACTATTTCTATTGTCATTGGAGGAATTGTCGGGGCTGTCGTAAATTTCTTAATCAACAAATATTGGACATTTCATTCCAAGATAAACCCTTATGCTGTATCTTCATTAGGTCAATTCTCAAGATTTGTCATTGTCGCATTAAACAGTATCTTGTTAAAAGTTGCCGGAACCTATACAATTACAACGCTTTTTAGAATTGATTATAAAATTAGCCGTATCATCACGGATTTGCTGGTTTCTATATTAGTAAATTATTCACTCCAAAGGTTTTGGGTTTTTAAAAAGAAGCAATCCGAAATGGCGGAGTAAATTTTAGTACACCAGCATTTGAGTTCCCCCTAAAATAGTTAAACCATTATAGAAAATTGTTATGAATACTAAATTAATGCAAGAAAAAGATCTGGAAAAAGTATCCCCAATTTTTAAAGGTAAGTTAGGAAATCAGTTAGCAAAGTTTGTATTACATTTTTTGTCGATTGATAAGATAAACAGTATTTATGGACGCTCCAGTGACTTCAAAGGTTCTGCTTTCACAGAAAGATTCCTTAAGGGGGTGGGCGTTGAATATCTGATTGGGAATGCCGAACATTTAATGCAATTACCCGAAGGAGCTTTTGTTACAGTGTCCAATCATCCTTATGGAGGTTTGGACGGTATTATGTTAATTGATATGATAGCCGGAATACGACCGGATTACAAGTTTATGGTCAATCAATTTCTGTCGCTGGTCAAAACGATGGACGATAACTTCATTAAAGTTACACCAAAGACAGATATTAGTGACAGCCAATCAAAAACAAGCCTTGCAGGCATACGAGAAACACTGAAACGCTTGCAGAGCGGCCATCCTGTGGGTTTTTTCCCTGCGGGAGCTGTATCTAATTTCTACTTAAAACACTTTCATATTCGAGATCGTGAATGGCAAAAAAGCATACTAAAGCTAATTCAATCAGCTAAGGTGCCTGTACTCCCCATTCGATTTTTCGATCATAACTCCGCTTTCTTTTATTTTCTTGGCTTGATAGATTGGAGAATTCGCTCACTGAGGTTGCCTTCCGAAATTTTAAATAAAAAAGGGAAACAACTACATATAGGAATTGGAGAAATGATCTCAGTTGAAGAACAATCAAAATTCACTGACTACCAAACTTATGGGGATTTCCTGCGCAATGCTCTATATGATTTGCCAAAACCTTCTTCATATACATCAATGTCGGAAGTGGTAAACAACTTGAAAAGCAACTCTAATACTTAACAAAATACGCGACTATACCCAGCACAAGGAGGACTAGACCGCTTAGTAATTTGTCGTGATGTTCCAAAAAATGAGATTTGAATTTGTTGATACCGCTAAGACCCAGATAAACTAAAGTTGACATTATCAGCAATGTAATCACTAAGTAAACTAAGGATACAAGCAAAATGCCCGACCAACCGTAAATTCCGGCTTTAAAGTAGTATGCTTCGATTTCTAAACAAGGGGTAAAAAACATTGCTATACTGAGAGTCATAATAATAGCCCACGGCGATTTTTTCTTTAATTTTTCGGGATTTTTAAAATGCTCGTGGTGGTGGCTATGCTTTCTTAAATCTAAAATAATATAAATTATACCCATGATAACCAGGATTGTAGCGGCAATTACTTCGGTTAAGTCAGTATAGGATTTCGATAGTTTATACCCTATAATTCCAAGAATTAACCCGATAACCAAAGAGCTTAGCACATGGGATAATCCCGAAACCAATGTTGCCATTAACGCTACAGGCTTTGACCATTTTTCGGCTTTGGCTATCGCAATTAGTGGAAGCCAATGATTCGGAATTAGCGCATGAATAATACTTAATATTATACTACCTATAAAAATCTGCCACATATTGATTCCATTAAAAAATTATTTAATCCTATACAAAACGAGTAAGTATTTGCTATTTTTTCTGAAGAACAAGCCGCCCTGCTTCTTCATAGCTACTGACGAAAATATTAATATTAGCTTTTAAACATTTTACAAAAAACGGGCAGTGAATATTCAGAGCCCGTTTTTATGAATTTCTAATTATTGGTTAACGTACGTGATAAGTTTCTTTATCAATATCTTCGAATGCTATGGTTGTTCTATCAACAGTCGTTGTTGCATCTACAGAAATCCCGTAAGAAATTGAATGTGCAATTAATGAATTACTAATTGTAACTTCAGTTCCGCATTGGCTTAGATAAAAAACGGCACTTGATGAAACACTCGAACCTGCATGAGTGACCTCGCAAAAATTAAAATTACAGTTGCGTGAACCGTGTTTGAAATCAAAACCCTTCCAATCTTGTTTTACAGGGCTTGAGCTGAAGGCTGTAAAAAGGATCTTTTCGTTGGCAGTACCATTTGCAGTAATTGTACCAATATCATTATTTCCATAAGCTATAGTAAATTGTGCATCCTGCATAAATTTTATCACATTTCCCGGAGCAATGTTCAAAATAGTGCCGTTTCCGGGTGAACCGATTCTCATATCACCTTCGATTATGTAAGGAGTACCTTGGTTAAGCCAAGTAAAGGTGCCTGATTTATTCAAGTAAGTATCGTTGGAAACAAAAATACCGCTTGTGGTAGAATAAGTATTTCCTTCCCCGATAGTGTGAACGTAATTAGGTGTTATAATTATAGCATAGCTCGCGTTGTCCGTTAAGGTGTTCGAAGTAAATTCCGTGAAGTATGCATCTGCCTTCAAATATACTGCTGAGCTTGCACTTTTGCGGAACGTACACGATTTAAACGAAACAGCGGATTCCTTCATTACAATCATTCCTTTATTTGCTTCGTCGCCGCCGTATTCAAAAATACAGTGTTCGAATACGCAGTTTTTCGCGCCTTTGAAAAAATACAAACAATCCCATTCGAGATTAGTAGGATTACCCAAACTTGAGGTGAATGTGATAGGTTTTTCGGTTGTACCGATTGCTCTAATAGTTGCTGTTTCGTTTGTCAAGTATGCGAAATCCAATTCAGCATCTTGCTGTAAACTAATGGTTGCACCCGGTTGAACAGTAATCGTAGCATTTTTTACCCGGATAGTCCCTTTAATAATATATGTAAAACCATCCCTAAATGTGATATCTTGGGTAATATCCTCCGAAATAGTAACGATTTTGTCAGTTGGAGTAACAGGAGTATCCTGCATGCAAGCTGTAAAAGCAAAAATGCTGATCAGCACTATCAATAGAATAATTGAATATTTCATAAAGCCTCGAATTTTATAGAATAATTACTAAATATCATATACAATATTATAAAACAAACAAAGCACTTCTTATGTATTTAACAAATATATTCGGAATGCTAATATCAAAAATATATAATTAATTTTACAAAAAAAAACGGGCAGTGAATTTTCATTGCCCGCTATGATAAATCTACTTACAATTACTAACGTACGTGATAAGTTTCTTTGTCAATATCTTCGAAAACAATTGTTGTTTTATCAAGAGACGATGTTTTATCAACCGAAATACCATAAGAAATGGAATGCGCAATAAGCGAATTACTGATTTTAACCTGTGTACCGCATTGGCTTAGATAAAATACAGCACTATTTGTTGCTGAATTTCCGGCATTGGTTATTTCGCAATAATCAAAATTGCAATTTCGAGCACCAATATTAAAAATGAAACCGTGCCAATCGCTTTTGGCAGGCGAGCTAGCATTTGTAGTAAAAATAATTTTTTGTGTAGCAGTACCTATAGCATTCAATGTACCAAATTCGGAAGGGCTATAAGGAACTACGAATTTTCCGTCAGTCATAAATTTTAATACGGTACCGGGTTCGATATTTAATGTAACGCCTTCGCCAGCTGAACCAACTCTCACATCACCTTTGATAATGTATGGTATGCCGTGATTTAACCAAGTGTATGTGCCGGGATTATATAAATATTCTTCGTCTTGGATTATTATACCGCTTGTTGTTACAAATGTATTGGCGGCTCCAATAGTGTGAACATAGTTAGGAGTTATAATAATTGGATATGCTGTATTATCTGTTAATGTATTCAAAGTGAAATTTTTGAATGAAGCGCCTTTCATCATATAAATGCCGGAGCTTTCGCTTTTACGGAATGTACAGGATTTGAATGATACTTCGGTAAGTTTTATAACCACCATTGCTTTTGTTACGTCATTCCCACCGCCATATTCAAATACACAGTATTCGAATTCACAATCTTTCGCACCTTCGTAGAGGTATAGACAATCCCAATCGCCTTTGTCCGGATTGCTATCATTTGATGTAAAAGTTATTGGTTTGGCGGCTGTGCCAATAGCTTTGATTGTTCCGGGTTCATTGCTTAGTTGTCCGACAGCAAGCCGGGCATTTGCCATAAAGCGTATTGTTGCTCCCGGTTGAATAGTAACGGTTGCATTCTGTACTAGGACTACGTTTTTAATTATGTAAGTAAAGCCATCTTTAAATGTCATGTCTTGTGTGATATTTGCCGAAATAGTGACTGTTTTGTCGTCCGGTGTAACGGGAGTATCCGGATTGCAAGCTGTAAAGGCAATAATGCCCAACAGGATCATTAATAGAATAATTGAGTTTTTCATAACGCCTCACTTTTATTTAAGAATAATAATTAAATTTCTAATTACTGTTTGTTGCTTAGTCAAAAATATGGAATTAATTTTATATAAACAAAAATAGATATTTAAGTTTAAGCAGATTTATTTAGGGTCTAGGCTTACTAAATCATATTTACTTCATTATAAAATCGCTACCTGGTTTATAAATGGCGTTCTCATCTTCTGCAACCATCTTGTTTAACCTCGGCTGAAGTATCCAGACTCCAATCGGGAAAAACATAATCAAAAAGAATTCACCGACAAATTCATCAAACCTGACAGCTTTTTGTAATTCAGCCGTTTTAATAGTGCGGGCTGTGAAATACATACAGTAAATGGTACAAAATAAATAAAAGAAATGAATTGGAAGAAATATTAACGGAAGAAATCCAATCAAAGGGGGTATTGTTTCACCGGTTTGCATTGTTCCATAAGGCAATATCCCGATTATCGAAAAGAACCAAAATAAAGCTAAGATAATAGCAACGAAATAGATGAGAGGAAAGATTACAAAAATCTTGAACATCCCTGTTTTTAACCGTATCTCAACCGGAATTTTTTGCTGTAGGTTAATTCCAACAGCCCAATACCAACCAAAGTTTATTATCATAATTAACAAAATCAAAATAGGGAAATATTGGAGATATTGGAATAATTCCAAAAATCTCGATGTATCCATATTTTGTGCTATCATATTTTTAAAGGATGTACTGAAAAACAAAATTTCCAATACTATCGGCAATCCAAATAAAAGTGCAAATAATTGCCAGTGTTTTAATTTTAAGAATCTTTCCATTTTTACAAGTTCCTTATATTTTCAAAAAATTTATTTTATTCTAATACTTTCCAATATCCGCCTTTGTCCGGACCAACTCTTTCAATAAGCTTTTTCTTCTTCAGATTTGCCAAATGATACTCAACCCCTTTTAATGAAATCCCGATTTCTTCAGCAATTTCTGTCGATGTGATAGTGTTGTTATTTATAATTAGTTTAACTATCATCTCCCTAGTTTTCTCCGAAGTTGTCACCCTAGTATTTTCAAGTTTCTCCGAAGTTTTCACCCTAGTATTTTCAGTTTTCTCCGAAGTTTTCACCCTAGTATTTTGTGGTTTATCCGAAGTTTTCACCCTAGTATTTTCAGTTTTCTCCGAAGTTTTCACCCTAGTATTTTGCGGTTTCTCCGAAGTTTTCACCCTAGTGTTTTCAGTTTTCTCCGAAGTTTTCACCCTAGTATTTACCCTAGTATTTTCAGGTTTCTCCGAAGGTTTCTCCCTAGTATTATCTGTTATCTCCGAAGGTTTCTCTGTTTTCTCCGAAGAAAATTGGGTTTGTCTTTGAAATATTACAGTAAACATACCTTCTGTTTTGAAAATTGGTAATGGTAAACCTGCCTTTTCTATTTCATCTCTTATTCTTCCAATTCCTGATCCAATTTGTTCAACCATATCCATTCGTTCAAATAAGCCGAATACCAGAGGATTGCGACTGAGACTTTTTTTACCAAATTCAACAGAACTTATTGCACTAAGTAAACCACCTGGATTAGTAATTTCAACTCGATCTGGAAATAATTCAATGGTTATTCTACCACCTTTGTCGTAGTAATCTCTATGTGAAAGAGCATTGATAATTGCCTCTTTGAAAGCAACTTCGGGAATTTCCCAAATTTCTTTTCTTGGTCCCGAACCTTCGATTTCATATCGAACATTTAATTTATTTTTAAGCCATTTCATAGAGTCTTGGTACTGATGCATTAATGGACCGCCATAAATCTTATCATCAATAATATTGGTTTTGTTTGTTTGCTCAAATGCTACACATCGGATAACAGATTTCTCAAAAAAACTTTCTGGAGATTTTGCAAAGAATAGTACCGCACCATTTTTGAAACTACCTTCGGGAATTGCAAGTTTCAAATTGTTAAAAATTTGTTGTTTATCTACAGATAAAGTTAAGCCCGCTGAAATTTTAAATTCTTCAAAGAAATCATTATCGAAATCTTTCTCAATATCAAAATCCTTACATTGCCCTTCGTCAAAATAAATACGGTCAGATTGCTGAAAAAAATCTCTCATTTGTTCTACCGAAGTAATCTTTTGCGAATTTGGTCCCTGTCTAACATAAATTGTTCCCGATAAAATATAGGGCTTTTGTGAACCTGAAGCAACCTCCACTACCCATACTTCTTTCCCTTCAGTATTAACACAGTATAATGATGCGTCTATATGCGGATTTATTTCATTGATGGAATTTTGTACAGACGACCGCTTATCGTTTTCAATATGAGTTCCAATAATTGTATTTTTATCGTTTACTCCAATTAAAATAACTCCACCTGCGGCATTTGCAAAAGCACATACTTCAGATGCAATCTCTTTGATCTTGTTGGGAAGGCGAACTTTAAATTCTGCATTATATCCTTCACCTGATGTTACAATACTTATTATATCTTCTTTTGTCAACATATCTTAATATCTTCAAAATTTAAACTTATAACTCATAACTCATAACTCATAACTATTTTCCCATCACTTTACTTATCGTAACTCTTCTTAATCGTTGGCTCCAAATTTCTTCCGGTTCGTTCGGTTTCTGTGGTAGTGGATTGGTTTCGCCCATTGACTTTACGGTGATTAGTTTCGCCGGAATGCCGTTTTGAACTAATTGTGATTTCACAAAATTAGCGCGTTTCAATCCTAATTGGTAGTTGTATGATGTGGAATTTAATGTGTCAGTGTATCCAGTAATAATAATTTCCTTAATCATCGATAATGCAAAATTAATATCCCGCGTGGCGGCAGATATTTCGCTCTGCCAGGAACGTTCAGTCAAATTCCCGTTTGTATCTAACACAAATTCATAAGGTTTATCATATACATCCAAGGGAAAATTTATACGCAAAACGGCAATTTTCGGGAGATAAAACTTTTGCTCTACTATTTCGCGAATTTCATTTTTTGCAACATAAGACTGCTCCATATCATAAAAATAATTGTCCGAATGTGCAGATACATTATAAGTGATGCCCTTTTTAAATCTTAAATTAAACTTGCCTTTGCGGTCGGCTACTAACTTAATTATCGTATCATTTCCGGGCATATTGATATTTATATTTGCGTTAGGAATTGCTGATAAATCCGATTGCGAATATACCTCTCCAAAATATGCGTAATCCTTCGGCAAGTTCGGTTCGATGTTCTCGGTTATTGGCTTTTTCTGTACCGCAATTGTATCCTTTTTAATACGCTGAGCAATATCTCTTTTGAATGGTTTCAAAGGAATACGATAAAACATTTCGAAATTATCGCCGGTATTACGGGCAAAATACATAAGCGAATCAATATTCCCGGGAGCGCTTGGGAAAATCTCATTTGCTGAGGTATTTATTTGAGGTCCCATATTTTCCGCTTTGCCGAATCGGACCTCATTTGCATCGACAAATAAAGTTGCGGAAAACAAATCCGTACCCCCAAAACCTGCGTGTCCGCGGGAAGCATAGAGCAGTTTATTACCAATTATACAAGGTGACATGTCGTCGCAAGGGGTGTTAATCATCTGACCGCAATTAACGGGAACGCTCCATGAGCCGCTTTTGGTCAATGTGGAATACCAAATATCAATTCCACCTTCACCACCGGCTCTATCCGAGGCAAAGAAAAGCATCTTGCCGTCAGGGCTTAATGCCGGATGGCTTTGCCATTCGTATTTGCTTTGTTTAAGATAATCTAAGGATTTCACCGGAGAGATGTATGTTTCGTCTAAACTATATTCTACTAATGAGCTTTGCAAACCATTCTCACCGCTTTTTGTCTCGCTCGGCAATTGAGAATAGATTAGCTTTCCTGCGGCGGCGGTCGCCAAACCGTAATAATCAGCTTTGCTTTGCACCTTTCCCGTAAGAGCAAATTTATCGATGGCAGTTTGCTTTGAATTGTATATTAGATGTTTGCCGTTCAATACCTGAGTAATAAAAACATTATTTCCTGAAAAACTAATTTGGCAGATTTGTTCGGCAGGTAAGCCGATTAGTTGTTTAATCTCGAAGCGGGAATTATCAAAATCGCCGGGACTATATCGAAAAGGGTTACATTCTTCGTGTGGTACGGTACAATCGAGAGCCTTCTGCTTGGTAGGAGGATAAATGCAGGATTGCATAAATACGCCAAGCATTATTAGTAAAATCGCAATTTGGATCTTTCGGTTTTTCATACTTTGATGGATGCTCTCATTTTTTCAAATTTTTTCGGTCCAATGCCTTTTACATTCATAATATCGTTAATGCTTCGGAAAGGATTTTCAGCACGATAATCTATTATTTTCTGTGCGGTTTTTTCTCCGATACCGGGCAATTTCATCAGTTGTACACGGGAAGCGGTATTGATATTTATAATTACGCCAGCCGGTACTTCCTTTTTCGCCTTTTTAGGATATAGCTCTTCTTTTTTCACTAAACTATCACCGGCACTCAGCTCTTCGAAGCTGTTTCCTCGAATATCAGTACCAATAAATGTAGAGCGGTCGGCTTTTGTAACTGAATCAATGACTTTGTTGACTTTTTCGAATCGATAATTGTCAACGGATTTAGAAACACCAAAAGCTTGATTGATCAAACCCGCACCAAGCCCTAAAAGCAATAGCGCTATAATTGTCAGTTCGCTTTTGGTTACTTTGAAAACCTTCTGTAAAAAAAGTACAATCTTCATCTTTCATCTCTTGATAGTTATATGAACATTGATATATCAGCGTTTAATTATTATCTTTTATTATTTTAATGCATCCGGCATTGACTCGTACATTTCTGCAAGTGTTAAACAGGTTTTGAATTTCGGACAATCACAGCATGGGCTTGGAATTTGCCCGACCTCTTCCCGATTATCAGGACCTGTCTCCAGAGGAGAAGAAGCGCTGCATCGTCGGCGCGTTGAAAGCGCGCCAGCGCTTCGACGGTCAGAACGTCTTCCTGGTGGACGACCTCATGATCACTGGCTACACGTTGAAGGAGGCGGCCCGCGCTCTGCGTGCCGTCGGTGCTAACCGCGTTTACGGGTTCGTGTGCGGACGCGGCGTGACCTTCTCAGATTTGGCGGAGCACTTGACCCGGGTCGATTGAGATCTGCTGTCAAGAAGCGACTCCATCACTTGCATTTCTCAATGTGCCTGATCCAGGCAATGCTCCGGTTGGCGGAAATAGAAGGAGAAAGGAGTTTGGCCCCTGGCACCTATAGGGTGCTCAGGTAGCGCTTGACTTCCCAGTCCGTCACGGCGCAGCGGTACTCGTCCCAGTCGCCGCCCTTGATGAACAGGTATTCGTTGAAGATGTGCTCGCCCAGCGTCTTCTTGACGAGGTCGCTCTGGGCCATGCACGCCAGCGCTTCCCCCAGGTTCATGGGCAGGGAGCCGACGCCGTTCTTGACCCTCTCGGCCGGGGTCATGTGGTAGATGTCCTTCTCCACCGGTTCGGGGGCGACCATCTTCTTGGCCATGCCGTCCAGGCCGCAGGCGAGCATGACGGCGAACTGCAGATAGGGATTGCCGGCCGGGTCCGGGTTCCTCAGCTCGATGCGGGTGCGGCCGCCGCGGCCCGCGGGCACGCGGATCAGCGCAGAGCGGTTCATATTGGCCCAGGAGACGTAGCAGGGAGCTTCGTAGCCGGGCACCAGGCGCTTATAGGAGTTCACATGGGACGCGAGCAGCGCGCAGTTGTCGCGGGAGTGGTGCAACAGACCGGCCAGGTACTGCATGGCGATCTTGGAGAGGCCGAAATCCCCCTTGGGGTCGTCGAAGGCGTTCTTCTTCTTGTTGGCCAACGACTGGTGCACATGCATGCCGCTGCCCGCCTTGCCGAACATCGGCTTGGGCATGAAGGTGGCGTGCAGGCCGTACTGCATGGCGATGGTCTTGATCCCGTACTTCAGGGTGAGCACGCGGTCCGCCATCGTCAAGGCGTCCTGATATCTCAGGTCGATCTCGAGCTGTCCCGGACCGACCTCGTGGTGCGACGCCTCCATTTCGTAGTTAAGCTGGTCGAACATGAGCATGATGTGCTTTCTGGCGACCTCGCCCGCATCCATGGGCATGAGGTCGAAATAGCCGCCGTTATCGGAATGCTCCAGCTTCGGCCTTCCCTTCTCATCCACAGGGAAAAGGTAGAACTCGAACTCGGGGCCGACGTTGAACTCGTAGCCCATCTCGCGGACCTTGGCCAC
>JBAXXL010000028.1:0-53209 GCA_037127915.1 bacterium | reverse complement strand
ACGAGACTCGAACTCGCGACCCCAACCTTGGCAAGGTTGTGCTCTACCAACTGAGCTACTTTCGCTTTTTCTAAATTCAAATGAATTTGGAATTCAAAATTACCAAATTTTAAATTTATTTCCAAATTTTTTGAAAAAATAATTAATTTTAAACAGTTTTTCTAAAGAACGACATCTACATTACTGCAAATCTAATGCCAAACTTAGAAGGCATCCTTGATTAAATCGACCATTGGTGGCTTAAAGCTGTAATCTATACCGATAAAATCGAACCTACATTCCACATTACTGATTTTATTTACATATAGATAACCTTCGGCGGTACGGCGAATTTTTTTTTGCTTCCAAGCTGGAACAGTTTCATAAACTGAACCGTAGGCTTCGTTAGCTCTGGCTTTTACTTCTATGAAACATAGAGTTTTACCTTCGCGAGCGATTATATCAATTTCACCGGTTTTACCAAAAACAAAATTTTTCTGAATGATAGTGTATCCAATATCGCTAAGATACTGAATTGCCAAATCTTCTCCCAGATAACCTTTTTCGCGCGTCGTTGCTTTAAACTCGTCCATGGTTTATTTATCCAATTTTATTCCATTTTCTGTTAATTGAATTTCTTCAACTTCACTCGGCGCACCATCCATCAATGATAAGCCGGAAGTTGTTTTCGGGAATGCAATCACGTCGCGGATATTTTCCGTTCCGCAAAGCATCATTACCAATCGGTCTAATCCCAAAGCAATTCCACCATGTGGAGGTGAACCGTATTTTAATGCTTTCAGCAAGAAACCGAATTTATTTTCTGCCGATTCGGGAGTAATTCCCATGTGAGTGAACATTTGACTTTGGAGGTCGGTATCGTGAATCCTTATACTGCCGCCGCCGACTTCAGCCCCATTTATAACAATATCGTAAGCTATAGAGCGAACTTTCCCCGGATCGGTTTCTAATAAAGGAATATCTTCAGGGTTTGGAGCTGTGAATGCATGGTGAACTGCTAAATAACGATCCGTTTCTTCATCATACTCGAAAAGAGGAAAATCCACAACCCAATGAAATGAAAATGTGTCTTTTACTGCCTTCAAAATTCCTTCACGGCGGGCAATTTCCAATCTCAAAGCACCCAAAATTGTACAAGCGCGAGTAAATTTGTCGGAAGAAATCAAAATTAAATCGCCTTCTTCAGCGTTTGCGGCTGTCTTTATTGCTGAGATTTCGTCTTCGGTGAGGAATTTCGCAATAGGAGATTTTACTTCACCATCTTCAAACTTCATCCAAGCCAAACCTTTCGCACCATATTTTTTGGCAAAATCGGTTAATTCATCCAAATTTTTGCGCGAATATGTACCGCATTTTTTGGCATTAATAGCTGAGATTATTCCGCCGTTAGCGATTGTATCTTGAAATACCTGGAAGTTTGCCGATTTCATTAAATCCGTTAGATGTACTATTTCCATTCCGAAACGTAGGTCTGGTTTGTCACTTCCGAAACGGCTCATCGCTTCGCTATATGGCATTGTTGGGAATACGTCAGGTACGTCGTAATTTAATACTTCTTTCCAAAGTCTCCGAATGAAACCTTCGGTAATTTTCAATATATCTTCTTGTTTTACGAATGACATTTCGCAGTCAATCTGAGTAAATTCAGGTTGGCGGTCGGAACGCAAATCTTCATCGCGGAAGCATTTCACGATTTGCATATAGCGGTCGTAACCCGAAATCATCAAGATTTGCTTATATATTTGCGGACTTTGCGGTAAAGCGTAGAATTTTCCTTTGTTTATACGGCTTGGTACCAAGAAATCGCGAGCACCTTCGGGAGTTGATTTCATCAATACAGGTGTTTCAATTTCAACAAAATCTTGCTCTTGATAGTATTTATGCGCTATTTGATAAAGTTGGTTGCGTACAGCCATAGCGTTTTGTATTTTCCCGCGTCTCAAATCTAAATATCTATATTTCAGTTTTAATTCTTCATTAACTTCCACATCGTCGCTGATTTCGAATGGCGGCAATTCCGAACGGTTAATTATAGCAAAGTCTGTAGCCACGATTTCAATTTCGCCGGTTTGCATTTTCGAATTAGGACTTTCGCGCAAACGTACAGTTCCTTCAACCCAGATTACGTATTCCGAACGTACTTCTTTTGCTCTTTCCGCTAATTCCGGTTTGAATTCAGGCTCGAAAACCACTTGAGTTAAGCCATAACGATCGCGCATATCAACGAAAATTAATCCACCTAAATCGCGGCGCGATGCCACCCATCCGTTTAAAACTACTGTCTGTCCAACGTTGGTTTTGCTCATGCTTCCGCAGTTCTCAGTTCTTTGTTTCCATTCCATTTCTTATTCCTATATATTCTATTTTATGAATTCTTAATTAAGTAGCGCTCTTTAAGTTCGCTTTTTAGCATATTCAAATCTACTATTATCATGCAATCTATTGAATTGCAGAATAACGGGTCAACTGCAAATGAATAAAATAACGATCCACCATAATCGGCCATATCGGTATATTTACGAAGTAAAACCGGCAATGTAAAACCCAAATTTGCTAATGCGTTTTTCAAGTTTCTAAAATCATCTTTATAATTGTTTCCGGTTAGCACATCACTAATTTGCGATTTTAAATCGATATTTAGTATAAATTCGTTCGTCGATTTGAAATATTTCTTTATACCTTTATACCATTTATTATAATAGCTGACAATCATGTTTTTTGCAAGTTCCGAATATGAATCCGAAATACTGACAGCACCCCACATATAGCGAATTTCGGGATTGCGCAATAGGATAGAACCTATGCCCCGCCATATATGGTCTAATGCGTTAGTTTTCCAATACTTGCTCTGCACAAAGCTTCTGCCGAATTCAATTGAGCATTGTAATATCTCTTGAAAATCCGGACGGAACTCATATTGAGAAGAATTATATAAACCCGATGTTCCATATTTATCTATAACGTTTTTCGTTATTGCCAAACGATAGGAACCCATAATTTCTCTATTATGCCTATTCCAAAGAATTATATGGTCGTAATAAGTATCGTAAATATCTGTATCACAAGATTTTCCGGTGCCTTCTTCAACAGCGCGGAAAGTAATTTCGCGCAAGCGTGAAAGCTCGCGTATAACATTCGGGGCTGTTTTATAATTCGTTATATATAAGCTCTCGTAACCATGTAAATTACTTATTAACTGCGAGTTGCCTAGTTCTTCTTCTAATATTTCTACTTCAATAGGAGCGATAATATTTTCTTGCATAAATATTTTATTATTTCTAAATAAACAATTTAAAGAATTTAAAATTAATATTTTTTTTCCAATTATTAAGATTTATCCCTTATTTATTCTTAAATAATATTCAGAATAACTTTTTGAATTCAAATACTTATGGAACAATTACTTTTTGAATCTTGGATTATATTGATTAAAAATATTGTGATTAATTGGAAGATTATTACACTTCCGCTCTTACGAAATATCCATCGTCATAATAATAAGTTATATTTTTAAATCCGGATTTTTCCAAAGCCGTGCTGGCATCCTCAATATCATATTTATTATATATGCCGTTATCGGAAACATTCAGTTTGTTCATTAACTTACTTCCCACCATATAGAAACAAAAGGCGCCATCAGGATTCAGCATATTTTTGATTTTAGTAAAAGGGATTACTAAATCGTCCCAAAAATATACTACATTGAGGCAATAAACCAAATCAATATTAGTAAAACTCTTATTCGTTCCGAGAAAATCACCGTGATGCAATTCAGCTCTACCTTTTTCGATAAACTTTGCATTTCTGTTCATAGCTTGTTTATACATAAGCTCCGAAAAATCAATGCCCGTAATAGTGCAGTTAAATTCGGACAATATTTTCCGGATGCCATACCCGGGACCATACCCTATTTCGAATAATCGTGAATTTGGTTTCATCTCCAAAGTTGCAATTATTTTATCATATTCAATATTATTGTTACGTAACATTTTTTTTGCTACTATTTTGCCCAAAAACCCCGACGGTTTCCGGAACTGCTTTTCAATAGCCTTCATTGTCATAGTCAATTTCACAGAAATTATTATTCAATACTTATTAATATTACGGTAAATGAAGACAGCTGTTGCTAAAAGTTAAAAAAAAAGCCAAAAATCATTGGATTTCCCGCAAAATACATTAATTTTATAAATAACATAATGACAAAAACGAATTTTTAAATAATGTATAAATTACTCTTAATATTAGCGATATTAACATTACAATTAATCAATGTAAATTTTGCCCATTCGCAAGATAGCCGTGGTCGAGATTTTGTAGTTACTTTTTTGCCCAATTATCATCAAACCGGTTGGGAAACATACGATTATTTAGGGCTATATATAACAGGTCCCGAAGGCACAAGCGGTATTATTGAATTCAAAGATATAGCAAGACAACAATTCAATATCAATTTTGTGATACCGGCAAGCGGTGTGTATTATTATCAGGTATATTGGAAGGATTTCGAACTTCAGGGGTTTTTGCAGAACGGTTTAGATAACCCAATAAAACAAAATAACCAAATCGCCCCGCAATCATTCAGAATAACAAGCAATTTGGATGTCAGTGTTTATGCCTTGAATAAAGCTATGAAATCCAGCGATGCGACAATAGTTTTTCCGGTAAATGTTTTGGGTAAGGAATACATATTAGCATCTTACAACTCGGACGAACCAAACAACCCTGATTCTGCAGGTGTGAACCAAAATGCTTTCACACCTTCGGAATTTGCCGTTGTGGCAACCGAAAACAATACGACGGTAGATTTTGAATTAACTGCTGATGCTTTTAGCCACGGAACATTACCTTTTTCGAGAACTTTAAATGCCGGCGATGTTTTCTTGGTGCAGACAAAGTACAATGATACGGGTGTATACGGAGATTTGACCGGCTCTTATGTAAAAGCCGATAAACCTATTGCTGTATTTGGCGGTCACCAAAGAGCGTTAATTCCCAAAAAATATGTAGAAACATTAAATTCCCGTGACCAAATTTACGAGCAGATGATTCCGATAGAAGCACTCGGGAGGACCTATATAATAACTCCATTTGCCGATATGATTGGTTTTCATGGCAATGGTTATAATATTTACCGCATTATTGCCGCATTCGACAGTACCGCGATATACGTTAACGGTTCACTTAAAGGAATCTACAACAAAGGTAAATTTTTCGAAGGTAAATTAGATAAAGCTTATGTTGTTACTGCTTCGAAGGGAGTTCTTGCCGCCCAGTATATGCAATCTACCGGATTAGTTTACTCAACGGAAAGCTTCAAAGGCGATCCTTCGATGCTGATTGTGCCACCAAAAAAACAATATCTAACTGAATATACAACCTACAATATTCAAGCAAAAGAATACAATGACGAATTAGGCACTAATATTTACAAGTATCAATACGTAACAATAATAGCTCCTTCAGCTTATATATATACAATCAAAATGGATGAGAACTTTGTTGACCCTTCTGTATTTACGAGTATCAGCAATACTTGTTATTCTTATGCTTCATTTCCTGTAGCTGACGGAGTCCACAATTTTCATTGCGAAAAACCATTCGGTGTTTACATTTATGGATATGGCAATGCTGATTCGTATGGTTATAACGGAGGAATGAATTTTGGTAAAGTAGTAGAAGTAATTCCTGATGCAAAGGGTGAAAAAGTTATTTGCCCGGGTGATTCCGTTATGTTATCCGCTGAAGGGTGTGTAGATATTTATTGGACACCAAAAAACACTTTGGATAATTCTGATATAAGAACTCCTATTGCCTATCCAAAAAAGACTACTTGGTACAAAGCCTATATGACCGATTCGCTTGGCTGTACTTATATTGATAGCGTGAAAATTACTGTTGTACCTTCGCCATTTATTGAAGCAGGTAGAGATACGAGCTTATGTCTTGGCAATCTAACTATTTTAAAACCTTCCGGCGGAACGGATTACCTTTGGGACAAAAACCCTACTTTAAGCTGTACAAATTGCAAGAATCCTGCGGCAACACCTGTCAAATCAACTTGGTATTATGTTACTTCTACAGATATTTATGGTTGCGGCGGCCGCGATAGTGTATATATAAGCATTCGTCCGGCACCAACAATTGATGCTGGAAGGGATACAGCTTTTTGTTTGGGGAATAGTTTAGAACTTCGTCCAAGCGGTGGAAGCTATTACACTTGGGATTTCGACAAATCATTAAGTTGCATTGAATGTGACAATCCTTTAGCCAGTCCGACTAAAAAAACAACCTACTTTGTAACCGGATATAATGAATTCGGTTGTTTAGCGCGCGATAGTATTACGCTGGATATATTTGAATCGGATTTAATTGATGCCGGTAAAGATACAGCAATATGTTACGGTACTTCAATAAGGCTAAATGCTACCGGGGCTGTAAACTATACTTGGGAGTATAATCCTGCTTTAAGTTGTTGGGATTGTGCAAATCCGATCGCCTTAACCAATAATGACGAAATTTACTATGTTTCAGGTGTTGATTCCAACGGATGTTTCGGCAGAGATAGCATAAAAGTGAAGGTTTATCCTGATTTCACTCTAAGCGTTTCGAATGATACAACTATATGTATTGGTAAAAAAGCTATTTTAAAAGCAAAAGGTGCATATAAGTACCATTGGGAACCGGCTGACAAAGTACTTTGCGATTCTTGCGATATTACAGAAAGCATTATTGACTCCACTATAACTTTTTATGTTACTGCTGAAAGCATAAATGGTTGCCAAAAACGCGACTCAATTCAAGTAACTGCTGTTAATTGTGATTTAGGCATTAACGACCTTGTTTATCCGCTCGATGTATATTGCTACGATGAATCATCTCCTTGTATCATTAAAAACACAGGCGAATTGCCTATACGGTTGGATTCTTTGGTTTTAGATGGCAGAGACAAGGGTAATTTCAGTATAATACCTACCGGACAATATCCGCTTCTCATTCCAAAAGGCGGGGATTATAAATTCAATGTCGAATTTCATCCTGATACAAAAAGCATATTCGATGCATTTATAAAGGTCCATTCTAATCTTACGCCGGTTGATACAATCCATATTACTGCTGAAAAACGCATAGCCGGTCTTAAACTTTCGGCAACAATGTCCGGCGGAAGTAAACCGGGGGATACATGTAATGTAATGCTGAATATCTCAAGCGATGATTGGTCGCGCTTACACGTTAAATATTTGAATTTAAAGCTACAATACAAGTATTACAAATTCTTCGCCGATGAAAACCATTTTGCATTATGCGGAGATATGCCGAACAACTGGGACGTATCGGCACAACGGGGTTATGACATTGCAAATCAATTAGAAATTTGGGATATAAATCTATCAGGTGTTGACGAACTCAAAGGTAACACTTGTCTTACGTTGATTAGACCGATATATATGCTCCATACAAATGTAGTTTATGATATTGAAGTAAGCGGAGCCGTTCCTGCTCACGAAATTTGCACACAAGTAGATGGAACCAAAGCAAACATCAACTTGAGCTATTGTCTTGACACAATTCGAGCTATCTCAATCGGTGTTGGGCAGTTTGGCTACGAAATACCAAATCAAATATGTAATAACGTCCTGAACGCTCGAGCGTACTTACCGTTTGCGGCAAATGTAGAAATATCTATAATTGATGTATTGGGTAAGGAAAAAAATATATTTAAAGGTAGATTAGAACAAGGTTATACCCAATTAGACCACGATATATCGAATTATCCGGCTGGTGTGTATTTTATTAGCTTCAAATCGGGTCAAGTTGTCATTACTAAAAAGATTATTATTAATACAAATTAGAGCTATTAGTAGAAAAAGTCTTAATTTTGTATATTATTTTTTAATAAGAAGAAGAAGAAAATTATGAGCTATACCGGTTCTGCACAAATTAGCAGTCGTAAAGTAACCACTTTAAGCTTAAAAGTAATGAAGGAATCAGGCAAAAAAATTGTTTGCTTGACCGCTTATGACGCACTATGGGCTAAGCTTTTCGATGAATCAGGAATAGATTTAATATTGGTCGGCGATTCACTAGGTAACGTTTTTCAAGGACTTGATACAACAATACCCGTAACTTTGGACCAAGTAATTTACCATTCAAAAGCGGTAACTACAGGTGCTTCACGCCCGTTAGTTGTTGCCGATATGCCGTTTATGACATATCAGGTTACTCCGCAGGAAGCCTTCCGCAATGCTGGCAGATTGATGAAGGAAGCCGGAGTGAATGCCGTAAAACTCGAAGGCGGCTCTACAGTGGTTGAAGCTGTCCGCTTAATTACAAACAATGGCATACCTGTCTTGGGACATTTAGGTTTAACACCGCAATCTATTAATCAATTCGGTTCCTATCGTGCCCGCGGTGTGGACCCCGACGAAGCGGCGCAAATTTATATCGACGCTTTGCAATTGGAAGAAGCTGGAGTATTTGCAATTGTATTGGAAAAAATTCCAGCGGATTTGGCAAAGAAAATTTCCGAGGCACTATCGATACCTACAATCGGTATAGGTGCCGGACCACATTGCTATGGACAAATTTTGGTTTATACCGATATGTTAGGCTTAACGACTGATTTCTCTCCGCGATTTGTTCGCCGTTATGCTATGTTAGCCGAAGAAGTAGCTTCGGCTACAGCACGTTATGTAGAAGATATTCAAAACGGATTATATCCGAATATTGAAGATGAAAGTTATTAATTAAACAAAGAAAATAAAATGCAATCTATAAGACCTGAAAGAGTTGGCAGTGAAATGTTGAAAGTCATTTCCGTTGCCGTTAGAGATTATTACAATGAATTCCCGGGTAGTTTGGTAACAATTACCAGCGTCCGAATGAGTCCCGATTTGCAGATTGCAAAAGTATATTTGACTGTGTTCGGCGGTAGTGCTACAGCCCAAGATGTTATCAGAGTATTAAGCAAACACGCCGGTGCAATTCGGCATTATGTTGGATCAAAAATCCGTTTACGTAATACTCCGGAGCTAAGATTTTTTTACGATGATACATTAGATAAAATGGACCATATTCAAAAATTAATTGATAAAGCTAAATTAGAAGATTCAGCTAAATGATAATTTTAACGAATAAAAATACTGAACAATTCAGCAATTGGAAGCAAAGCATTTTCGAATCCGGTTCGGCTGTCTTGATAGACAAAGAGAAGGATTGGACATCGTTCGACGTTTGCGCGAAATTACGCGGTATGGTGAAAACTAAGAAAATTGGTCACGCCGGAACATTGGACCCGCTGGCTACCGGACTTTTAATCGTTTGCATAGGCAAAGCAACCAAAAGTATCGATTCGTTCCAAAGTATGAAAAAAGGTTATCGAACAGTAATCAAATTGGGAGCTACGACCAAAACCAACGATTCGGCGCAAGAAGAAGAAAATATCAAAGATTTTACCCATGTCAGCGATTTACAAATCGAATTAGCGCTTAAGAGCTTTGTAGGTGTGTCGCTTCAAAAACCGCCTATGTATTCCGCACGCAAAATCAACGGGCAAAGGCTGTATGAATTAGCGCGCAGAAATATTGAAGTGGAAGTAGAACCGAGAAAAATTGAAATATATGATATTGAAATACATAGTATAAATCTGCCATTTATTGATGTTAGCTTAAGCACCTCTAAAGGCACATACATCCGCGCTATTGCACGCGACTTGGGCGAAATCTTAGGCACAGGTGCTTATTTGGCTGATTTACGCCGCACGTACATTGGTGATTACAACGCCGACGACGCATTAAAGTTAGAAGATATTCAAAAATTGGTTAATACCGAAAATGAAAGTTTACAGCGAAATTGAGGATATCGATTATAATCCCGATTCTATAATCACAGTTGGTACTTTTGACGGGGTTCATTTGGGACATCAAAAAGTGCTCCGCCAGCTTATTGAAAAAAGCAAGAAATATAACCTTCGTGCTGTAGTAGTTACATTTGACCCACACCCGCAACACGTTGTTCAAAATCCGAAATACGAACCTATTAAACTGCTGACCGATATTAATGAGCGAATCCGTTTATTCAAACAATTGGGTATCGAAAATGTGTTAGTTATTCCGTTTAGTATGGAATTCGCTAACCTTTCACCTGAAGAATTTGTTGAGCAAATATTTGTAAAAAAAATCGGTGTCAACAAAGTGCTTATAGGTTACGACCATTTATTCGGTAACCAGCGGAGCGGTGATTTCACATTATTAACAGAACTCGGAGAAAAATTCGGCTTTACTACCGAACGCTTGAAAGTGGAAGTGAAAGATGAATTGATTATTTCCAGCTCCAAGATTCGCAAAGCCATTGCCAGCTCGATGATAGAATACGCCAATTCACTTTTGGGTTATCATTACACAATAAGCGGTATAGTAGTGCAAGGTTACGGATTAGCCGCCAAGTTGGGATTCCCGACAGCGAACATCGGCAACATACATCCGCAAAAACAACTCCCTGCTTATGGAGTATATCTTACATCGGCGCTAATTGACGGCAAACGCTACTATGGTATGGCAAATTGCGGTATTCGCCCGACTCTCCTCACCGAAAAACGCCCGTCACTTGAAGTACACTTTTTCGATTTCGAAGGCAATATATACGGCAAAGTCATCGATTTGGAAGTCATAAACTTCATCCGCTTCGAACGCAAATTCGAAGACGCCGAAGAACTCAAAATGCAAATCTATTGCGACCGGCAAAAATGTTATGAGCTAATTGGGTATAGGCAGTAGGCACAAGGCACAAGGCACAAGGCAAGAGGCAAGAGGCAATAGGCAATAGAGAAGAAAGCCGAAAGTTATGCCTTTAGGCATAAAATGTTTATAGAAAGAATATTCTAAAGGATATAATGTAAGCATGCGGGCTTGCCCGCGTGTGGTACATTTGGGCAAGCCCAAATGCTTCCGGCAATTTGAAATTCGTAATTGATTTTTCCTCCATTTAAAATTCATAATCCAAAATTCAACATTTTTTAGTAAATTTATTTTTTAAATCAAATTATTGTTTTAATTTTGTATAACTTTTATAATGATTTAGATTTGTGCTTGAGAAATTCAATCATTTTATTGAATCTCCGAGGTTCACCATTATAAAAGCTGATTACTGCGCCGCGCTCTTAAGATTATTATTTCGATATATATAGATTTAAATAAATTATTATTCGGGAAATTCTTATGAAAAGATTACTTACCCTTTCTTTTTTAGCAATGCTGTTGTTTTGTGGGAATGCGCTGTATGGTCAAGGAAAATTGTTTGGCTGGGGGAATAATGAGGCAGGACAAATGGGAAATTGGATAATTCAACCTCAAAAATGTGTCAATTCAAATGATTGGTATCAAATTGCCGCTGGCTTGGATGCCGTAATTGGTTTAAAAACCGATGGCACGCTTTTGGAATGGGGAGGAAATTATGATGGTTTAAATGGCGATGCTTTCACGAAGGATTTAAGTTTTCCGAAGCAAGTCGGTCAGGATAAAGATTGGAAGTTTATCGCCGCAAATAGTTACCACTTTGGAGCAATAAAGCAAGATGGAACTTTATGGATGTGGGGTGAGAATTCTTGTGGTCAATTGGGCACCGATACTTTAAAAAATACTTCCTCACCTTTAAAAATAAACAACGATACGGATTGGAAAGAAATTTCTTGCGGAAATGATTTTACTATTGCGTTAAAAACCGATGGTACGCTATGGGGTTGGGGCCAAAACATTGCCGGCCAATTAGGATTAAATGACACTCTTAAATATATTACACCTCAACAAATTGGAACCGATAACGATTGGATTTCTATCAATTGTGGATTCTATCATTCTCTTGCAATCAAAAAAGATAGCTGTCTTTGGGGCTGGGGGTCTAATGTATATAATCAATTAAGTCTTGATCTCAAATCTAAGTATCTAAAACCTACTAAAATTGGATCTGATAAAAATTGGATAAAAGTTTCGTGTGGAACAGTATTTTCCACCGCTTTGAAATCGGATAGTACTCTTTGGACTTGGGGTTCAAATTATTGCGGTCAACTTGGAGATGGTACAACCGTTAGTAGCGACATAAAACAGATTGCGAAAGGAGATAAATGGATTAAAGTAACTGCAAGTGGATTTTCATTGTATGGAATAAAAAGCGATAGGACATTATGGGCTGTTGGTAATAATGAAAAAGGACAATTGGGAGATAATACTTTAAAAAATACATCAACTTTAATACAAATTGGTAGCGATAATGATTGGTATCTCATTTTTACGGGTTATGCAACCACTTTTGCTATGAAAAACAATAATACTTTGTTTGCTTGGGGTGATAATACTTGTGGCGAATTGGGAAATGGGTTAGTTAATAATATGGGCTGCCCGATTCAAACAAGCAATTCACAGGATTGGGAGAGTGTGTCGAGTTCAGCAGGCTATTCTTATGGCATCAAGAGTGATGGAACATTATGGTCGTGGGGGGATAACTATTTTTACGACTTAGGATTAGGTGATACAATTAATAGAGCCATAATAACTCAAGTCGGACAGGATAATAATTGGAAAATTGTACAAACCGGTATAGGTCAAACATCCGCTTTAAAAAATGATGGAACTCTCTGGGGATGGGGGTATAATTACAACTTCATATTGAAAGATTCTACTATAATACCTAGAAGATGTCCGTATCAAATAGGTATTGATAATGATTGGGTTGCACTCGCTTCCTGGAGTAGTTTTTCGATTGCTCAAAAAGCGAATGGAACATTATGGTCTTGGGGGCAAAACGGTGATGGTCAATTAGGTATCGGGTCTTTCGATGATAAAATTAATCCAACTCAAATTGGCAAAGATTTGGATTGGAGCTCATTTAGTGCTGGTAACAGTCATGCAATGGCAGTTAAAACGAATGGAACTTTATGGGGTTGGGGTTTTAATGATAACGGTCAAATCGGATCGGGTAAAAATGAAATGATGGTTGTTCCGACTCAAATAGGCAAAGATACAAATTGGAAATTTATTTTTTGCGGCTATGACAACACAGCTGGGATAAAAACAGACGGTACACTTTGGATGTGGGGTAATAATGATTACGGAAAATCTTATATTGATAAACCACTTTCAAATCAATATCCTCGACAGATTGGGAAGGCAAACGACTGGATTTATGTCTCCTGCGGCTTAACTCACACTATGGCATTAAACTCCAAGGGCGAGATTTGGAGTTGGGGAGATAATGAATATGGCCAATTGGGTTGGCAATCGGATTCAATAAGTTTCCATCAATGGGGTTATATGAAAAAAGTTGAATCGGATATAAAGTGGCGTTCTGTTTCGAGCGGGATGGGTTTCACGTTGGGAATATCTGATGAGGCTTCAAATGTGAATGATAAGATTGTAAATCAAATTTTTAACCTTTCTCTTTATCCAAACCCTACTAAAAATAAAATCGAATTGCAGATTAATTTCTCGGAAGCGTCAACCGTCGATGTAAAAGTGTATGATTTGCGTGGTAATGAACTGATTTCAGTGTTCGCGGGCAATTTACCGCAAGGTGAAAGCAAACTGCAAATCAATTGCGAGACGCTTCCAAATGGAACATACAATGTAGTAATTCAGATGAAAGATAAAAGTATAACGAAGAGGTTTGTTGTTGCGAGATAAAATTAGTGATAAGTTATGAATTATAAGTTATAAGTTTAAGAAAAACGTAAAATCAGCCCTATGGTTCGCCATTGGGCTGATTTTTTGTTGGTAATTGAGTTCTAATGGGGTGATTTTTGTGTCAGCCCTTCAGGATGAAAAGATACGTGATTCCAAACTTGGGACGATGTCCCAAGCTGTTTTGTTGCAGGCTTTCAGCCTGGAAGATGGATTCCTCACTTCGTTCGGAATGACAAGCGCCTATATATCAGTGCTATATCTGCTTTTAATATCGAGCAAACAAAAATCTGCGTTTATCTGCCAAATCAGTGTCATCAGTGTTCCATTCTTCTTTTCCTGATTATTCCCCATTTTTCAAAGGGGGCTAGGTGGTTTCTCTTCTCATTTAAAATTCATAATTTATAATTTATAAATTATTTCGTGCATTAACCATTGATAATTTACAATTAACAATTATTTTTATTATTTTTGTTTAACTTAAACTGGTTTTCTGTTATAATTTGAAAATACAATTGAATAAATAATTTTTTAGAATTACACGAAGGAATAGCGTTATGAATAAAATTAAATTTACTACCATATTGATGCTAATTTTATTTCTTAGCAGTTGCAGTAATAGCAACAAAGAATCAAGCGAGTTTTTTAAAAGCGGTACAGCTAAATTTGCTAGCGGTAATTATAAAGAAGCAATTGCAGAATTAGACAAAGCTCTTGAGATTAATCCTAAATTGCCTAAAGCATACTGCTTTAGAGGTAGTGCAAAATATTTGTCCGGAAATGTTAACGGTGCAATTGCGGATTTCAACAATGCTATAAAACTTGATCCGAAAGATAACTTATCATATTATAGACGTGGATTAGCAAAATATGATATTGGCGATAAAAATGGTGCACGTTTAGACCTTGAAAAGGCTGACAAATTAGGTAATTTCGATGCTAAATCTATGATTGAAGCATATTTTAAAAAAGATAAATAATTACAAAAGGTATGGCTATGTTTAAAACATTAATTTTTTCGATTGGGGTTATATTTATTGGGTTAGTTCTGAATTCCTGCGACAATAAAAACTGTCCAAATGGTCCGGATAATGATGAAACAATCAAAGTTGGCGTTTTGCTCGGATTTATAGGAACAGGCACTCAAAACGCCCTCGAAACCCAGTCCGCTCTGAATATATGCTTGGAGGATTTGAGAGCTTATATCCAGCGAAATGGAATTGACGCGGAAATTGAACTTTATTACGAGGATACTCAATCCGACACGAACACCGCGAAAATCAAAGCGCAAACGCTGATTGACAAAGGCGTTCGTTTGATAATCGGACCTTATACCAGCGCTGAATCCAAGGTGGTTAAGCGCATAGCGGATGAAAAAAATGTATTGGTGGTTTCGCACTCCGCTGTTTCCACATCGCTGGCTATTCCGAATGATAATTTACTTCGTTTTGTGCCGAGCGACACTTACCAGGCGGAAGCAATGAACGCTATGTTCCAATACGATGGCATAATGGCGATTATCCCTGTAGTGCGCAATGATCTATGGAGCAATTCATTAGTTCAGGCAACCGTAAGTAAGTTTACCATAAATGGCGGTGTTACTCTAACTCCGCAATCTTTCGAACCCGGAACTACGGATTTCTCGTCCGTAATCGCAGGAGTGAAATCTGCAATCGCTGACGGTAAAGCACAGTATGGAATTGATAAAATTGCGATCTACCTTATATCCTACGCCGATGGAACAGATTTCCTCGCCGCTTTGAGCGACGCAGGATTAACTGAGTATGTAAGAATTTACGGCGCATCGGCTTTTGCCCAGAGTACTGCTTTGTTAGTCAATCCCAAAGCCTTGGAAATGGCGTATAATTCATATCTTCAATGTCCGGTTTTTGGTTTTGACGAATCAGCACAGAATATTTACGAACCTATTCAAACACGCATTAAAGCCAATATCGGCGTGCGAGCCAGTATTTATGCTCTTGCGGCTTACGATATTCTTTGGACTGCGGTAATGACGTCGCTTACACAAGATGAAGACCAAGACTTCGCAGAATATAAAGCGCATTTCATCGAAACAGCGAATGCTTATTTCGGTGCCACCGGTAGCACAGCACTCGATGAAAATGGCGATAGAAAACACGTATATTATGATTTTTGGTCAATTATGAAGGATAGGGGAAATTATATATGGGAGATAACAGCCAAATACAATACCACAGATTCCTATTTAAAAATATATATACTCATTTAATTGACAGTTGAAAATGCGAAGAAGGCCGAAGAATGGAACACTGATGACACTGATTTGGCAGATTAACGCAGACTTTTGTTTGTTCGATATCAAAAGCAGATATCACAAAGATATATATGCACATGACATTCTGAACGAAGTGAAGAATCCATCTTCTTGAATTGCCACTACATTTATGTAGTGGTAAGAATCGTGCTTAAGCCTTCCACCTAACAAGCAAAGTTATAATTAGGAAATTCCGTTTCGAAATGGCTGTACCCTTTCGTCAATAATACTCCGTATAATCGAAACAAAGAATTCATCAATCGAATAAATTTTACAATATGTTATTCTATTGTTAGTTTTCTGACAACTTCATTTTCACTTTGAAGCCTAATCCGAATGATATATATTCCTTTAGATAAAGATTGAAGATTAATCAAAATTGTATTCTTTCCGATTTTTATTTCATCCGTAAAATTTATTACGGAACTTCCATCCAGAGTTATGACACTAATCCCAAGTATTTTTGATTCTCGCGAATCAACATCTAACTTGACCCACGCGGCAGCTGGATTGGGATATAGCTCGGATATTACTGAATTATTATTAGCCTGAATTGGTTTTTGTATAATTCCAACGGGTATTTCATTTTTATTAACTATTACAAATTGTCCAAAACTTGTCAGACTATCACACCTAGTCCAAGTTAATATGCTATTGTTTGATTTGAATTTTAATGATGATGCACTGTCTAATCTATTTTCCCAGCTACTACCAAAAGCGCCGGCTGGTCTTTTATAAAGGTCAAAATTATTTGGATTATATCCCAATGAATTTATTTTGAGATTTCCAAAACGAATACTATCCGGTTTCGTAAAATTTTTGTTCGTTCCGTAGTTATTTATAATAAAATATCCAGGAACAATGCTATTCGTATCCGGTTTTTGGTCGGGGTTGCTCCGCAAGTGAAAAGCAAGCAGTTCACCATCGGGGTAAACACCATTTGCAGGTAAAAACAAATCTAAATCAGCATTAGTGAAATTGTATTTCCCGGGCCCATTTACCAAAGATTTCCTATCATAAGTACCTGTAGAAACTGGTGCTGTTGATTCGATAACATTTACTGAGGGGATATCTGTTTTCGAACCACCAATTACGTCATAGGCAGATTCAGAAACCTGGTCATATTTGTTAAATTGGAAATATTTAATCAGTCCGCTTTCGGATTGAGGATTATCTTGAATTAAATGCATTTTCTCCCTGACTTCATCCTGACTCAAAGAATAATTGTAAAACTTTATTTCATCAATCAATCCTTTATACGTTCCATTTTGTCCGTGAATATCGGCATTTATATAAAAAGGAGATTGAGAAAGGTCTAAAACCGGAATATTGCCGGAGTTGACTACCGCGGAAACACCGTTTAGATATATTTTAACTTCACTCGGTGAATAAGTTAGTACAACAAAGTTCCATTGCGTGCTGTCGCAAACCAATCCGCTGTAATTACCATAATTCACTGTTTCATCTGTATAACAAAGCATGAGGTTGGGTGTATAACCCGAAAAAGTGAAGCCCAATCCTAATCCATATCCTGGTGAACCGGGACATCCATAATGAGATAATATTTGAGCAAAACTATTTTGATTACCGTTTGGCTTAATCCAACAAGACAATGAAAAAGTATTACTGTTAATATTGACTTTTCCCAAATTATATTTTTGATTTGTCCCTGTCAAAAGAATACATTTACCTGCAAGCGTATCGGGACTACAATTATCCGCATTAAAAATAATCATATCCTTGATAGTTTTGGAATCTGATTTGCCTAATTTATCTGTAACTTTTAAAGCGACCGAATAATTACCAATTGCTGGATAAAGAACTTTTGGATTTTTGGAAGTTGAATCACTAACCCACGCCGCTCCCGGGAAACTCCATTGCCGCGAGACTCCCGAATAATTAACCATAGAATAATCATAAAATCTAACGGTATCTTTACTACAGGCTATATATTTTTTATCCGCCATAGGCTGTGCAACCGGGGTACCTGTAGAATATAGCGGCGATTCCCAAATTCCTCTCGAGCCCGCCAATCTAATTTTACTATCACGATAAAAAATTAGCCCCCCGCACCGCGCATAATAATTTTGTTTGAGCCCTTTGCTGAAATTAATCCAATCGTTCATTGAATTATCTCTATAGTAAACTTTTGTAGCAGTGTAATTGGACGAAGTAATGGCATATATTCCACCGTTTGTTCCACCTTGGTATTGCAAATATGAAACTGTGCTGTTATTAAGGGCTGTTCCGGTAATATTATCCCAAGTAACCCCACCATCGGAAGATTTTAAAACTTTATCCGTGGCAGGATTATGCGGGATACACAAATAAATTTCATTGTCATCAACCGGATTTACTACAATATCGGTATTATAGAAGTAATAACCGGTCGGAAGAGTAAGCTGATTCCAAGTAGTACCTGCATCTGATGTTTTGTAAACACCATTGTTTGCACAAACATAAATAACATCAGGATTGCTTCTCGCAATATCAAACCGCCAAACTCTATTTCCATTACCGAAATTATGTAATGCAATATAAGAACTTCCATTATTTGAAGATTTCCATAATGTGCTGTCCTTACCTAAGTAAAATATATTTGAATATGTTGGGTCAAAAACCAATTTACTTGAAAATAGTCCGTAATAATCGTCCTGGGGCCATAATCTATTTTGAATTTCCGCTGGTTTCAGGGGATCGAAAAAATCAGTCGGAATAACATACGTTCCTATATCGCGATATCCTACTGTGCGCTCCTTACCGTGGAAAACGTGCCCGGTGGCATCTTCACCTCCTCCTAGTGCCAAAGCTTGGCCATTGTTATAGAAGTCACAAATGGCAGTATTTCCATTATGGTACCTGCCCCCCACAACAATATCTTCATCCCAACCTTGTCCAAAACCCCAAAAATCTGATCCGGTTAATCCTTTATTTCGTATTGACCAATTTGATAAATCAGTAAAAAAGTCTGATGAATAATTTACACCACCGTCTGTGGCTAAATATGTTTCATTGCCGAAAGCTCGTGTGCATTGAAGATCAACATGGATGCCAAAAGTTCCATTATATCCTCCCAAAGGAGAAAAATTTATACCCCCATCAGTAGATTTATAGGTGGTTGTGGTTCCCATAATAACATTATCTACATTCAGCGGGTCAATAATAATATCCAAATCAAAAAAACCTTGTCCATTAGACATATCCAAACCTTCGGTTTTGCCACCACCGGTTAGGGATAAATTTGAAGACTCGGCGACTACAGTCCAGGAAATACCTCTATCATAGCTTTTAAGTAATTTTGGACCTACGCTAAAACCTAAAGAAATACAATATACGATATAACTATTGGCTTTGCTGACACCAAATCTTGCTCCTTTATTTTCAATTCCTGCAAGACCATCGGTAACAGTTGTGAAATTAAGGCCGCCATCTGATGAACGCATCATCATTATTAGACTCTCATTAGAACTGCCGACAGCATAAATTATATCGCTATTCAAAGGATTAAGAATTAAGTCATAATAATAACCGATTATTGTACTCCCCTTAGATTGGATCCAAGTAAGGCCGGCGTCATCACTATAATATATAGATGAAGCACCACTTATTATAATTCTGCCGGTTTCGGGATTGATTATAATTCTTTCTCCGCCCTCACCAATATAAGAACTTAACAGTGACCAATTAGCTCCTCCGTCAATAGATTTTAACAATGAATAGCCATTCGCATAACAATAAACTATATTCTCACTTTTCGGATCGACTACTAATGCGGTTGGTGCAATCGCAGGCAAATTATCGCTAACTGAAATCCAATTTAACCCTTTGTCAAGCGATTTAAAAATAACACCCGTTTCGGAAACACAATATAGAATAGAAGGATTGGACGGAGCGATAGCTATTTGATAGATATTTACTTGTTCGCAAGACTTTCCACTATTACTCGACCAAAATGTTTCGATTGGTCCTAATGGGGTCCAATTGCCGTATTCTTCCTGTAATTTATTGTCCTTTTTAGTAGAGTTTTGATTCGAAATAGCTTGCTGTAAGATTTTATTGTAATAAGTTGAATCATATAGTATACTTCCATCACCTTTGATGAAGGGTGCTATATGATTGCGCCAACGAATGTAAGCGCCCTCATAGGGTTCTTCGTTCGATTCTCCCTTCTTTTCTTGTTCGGAATAAACTGCTATACAAGAATCAATCTTATAAACATTTGGTTTACTCCAATCGATTTGATAAACCCACTGAGGAACCGGAATTGTAGCCGGCAAATTAAATGGGTTATTTGATATAGCTTCTAATCTGGCAAAAAATAAGAAACAGAAGAATATAATCATTATTGTTTTGCAAATATATTTGCTGGTTTTATCAGAATGTATAGAAGTTTTCATAGAGGTTCCGCTATTATTGTTAATTGCTTATGTTAATTCAAAAAAAACATATCCAAGATACTACTCGTTAATGTAAGTTGTAAACTTATTATAATGCAAATATAATTAATTCTTTCGCATTTATAATAGTAAATTTCGCAGATGCTTAAACGCAATTAACCCCCAACTATATGTTGAGCAAAAAAATTACACTCCAACCAAGCGCACCGTGGTAGACGCTCCCCAACTTTTTGTACAAACCTTATTACCTGTCCTGTGCATATCAATTCTTAACCGGCCAAAATCTCTATTCCACCAACCTGTTGGAACACATTCCCCATATTTTATTTTTATATACTGACCAAGACACCACATAGAATTGTTATCGTACCGGTCGTTACTAACTTCATTTTTTTCTTCCAACCGAGTAATAAACTTAATGATAAAATCTTCGAGTGTTTTACCGGTTTCTCCATTGTAAACATCTGATTCTAAAATTTGCAAGTATTCGCGAGGTGAATTTCCGATATCCAATTGCCTTCTACCACCTAATCGCTCTCCCAAACCTTGCTCGGACATTTTAGCATAACTCTCAACCAACCCAACAGACCAACCCGGAACAGCGCAAAACCTGGAATTATTAATTACATCCAATTTAATTAGCCCTTGATGATTGGCTGAATAATTCCTCGGAAAATATACAATCTCCTCTGTTTCGATAGCCTGTTTTAAAGTATCCCATATCCATACTTGTTTTTCAGAATTAATTCGCACGGGGACGAAAGGATCAATAGCCCTACATCTAGTTTGATAAATGTTGCCTTCAATGGAATATCGGATTATGAGAGATTTCAATAAATCAAAAAGATTGGGTAAGGACATCGCCATGGGCGTTAATTCCATTTGATTAAAACCCTGTGCGATTTTCTCCGAAACAAGTGCATCGTTATTTTCGAATAGTTCGATAACCTGTTCTTTCGTTGGAATTGGATATTCATTCCCGTCAATCCCAATAACGCCAACACTGTTTGAGTTAGTAAGTAATGAAAGAATACCACTGCGATTCAAAATATCATAGCATCGAATATATTCATTTTCTATTTCTTGGATGTTGTTGAATTTATTATTCATTTATTATTCATTTATTCTTCTTTCTTCCTCATTAACAATTGACAATTATCAATTAACCATTCTTCATTGCTTTATAATTTTACCGCATAATACATCATTGTCAGCTGTAATAACTGTGTAAATATATATACCCTGATCAAAATCAAATTTGTCAAATATCAACTCATTAAACTCAGCTGTTTCTCCGTAAATAATTTGTCCCAAAACAGTGTAAATACAAAATTTATCGCCGGGTATCAATCCTTTGATATTAAAACATTGATTCACGGGATTTGGGAATACTGTTATATCACTATTTTCCCGCGACTCATCGATAGCGCTTGGTGCTGTATATTCACATTTGTTTTCGTAATTCAGCATAGCATCGGGCATTAAATTGCAAAGTTGCGCCCCTAGAATTTCGGAAGTTTCCAAATTTACTCCATCGTGCGAAAAGCATACCATCGAGTTATTAGAGTTTGTTATGTCGAGAGAAAATCCGAAACCTTTTGTCGATCCCACACCTTCAATCCAGGATTCTTCACGTCCATAGGTTAGAGGCTCAAAATTAATTCTTCTTCTATACGATCCATCGGACATCATCACTCGATCAATTGATTTCACAGTCAGAGTAACCGTATCCTGCATTGAACCGCACCCCGCAGTTGGTATAGGATTATAAGATGTTCCAAAAGGGATAAATACATATTCGTATCCGACAATTTTTTCGCCTACCGAGGTAAGATTAAAATTAAAAACCGGATATTCTGTTCCTCCGGGATCCCCGAAACCATTTTGCTGTGGTACGAAATAAATGATTTTTGCCTCTTCCCTATAACTCATAAAATAGAAGGCACTATCAATATCAAAAACAAATCCGCAGGTATCACAACTTGGGTTTGTATTTACATATTTTCGCTGTAAATATAACTTATGATATGTTTTTGTGTTTATTAATGTATCGCCCAAAACAGAAACTTTAACCAAACCAGATTTAGGTACAAAAGTTCCAGGCTCGCAATGCATCGCCGACCAAAAGGCGTTTTTGGTTGGGAATGCGGTATATTCTTGCCCCAGCGCATTAATGGTAAGAGCAAAAATGAATAATAATAGGTATATTGAACGTTTCATCGTGCTATTTCCTAATTATACTGCCATCGACTCATTTATTTACGTATTTTCAATAAACAATTGGCAATTTAATGAAATAACACGAAAACTTCAATTTTGTTACATTTTCGCGAAAATAAAATCTTATTATCCCTGTATATTTGTTAACTAATTAAGTATATTGTCTAACCAGTGAATTATATTTAGCAATAATTGATGATTTTGAGGGGCAATTTCATTATTCATTCCCATTTTCCTTTTTTCCGGACCGGCTAATTGAGCCGTAAACATAGCGGCTTCACCAAATGCAACAACTTTTCCTTTACCATATTTTTTAAAAGCGCCTTGCGACCAACCTTCCACTTTGAATTTAGGAGTTTCCGGTTTAAATACCCAAGCGGTATCGGGCATGGAATTAGTACAATTTTTATTGAATTTTAAAATTGAAGTAGCATCGCTTGGTATCTTGAAGCCCTGCCCTGTAAATGAAACAATCCTGTCAACACTTTCTGATTTATCTCTACCCTTTGTGATAGTACTTTCGTTCAAAGTGCCGTCAGTTAAGTTAAAATAACAGTTTCCACCTGTAATTGAATCAAATACGAACCCATTTGTAAATACAAATCCGAACACCGCCGCTAAATCTTTAGCGGCTCCCGCCAGCGGCATATGGTCGGCTATTAGAAATAAACTTCCGCCATCGGCTACCCATTTCTTTACAATCTCAATTTCGGTGGGAGTAAAAGCCGATGGGGTGGGTAAGAACCAATTTTGAGCATTTATCGCATTCAGAGCGTTCGATATTACAAGGATTTTTCCTTTTCCTAATTTGCTTTTTTCAAATTCGCCCTTATACTCAAGCACGTTATATCCATCTCGCTCTAAAAGGTTTGCGAAAGCTTTGTAACGTCCCGATTTTGTATGAAAGTTGTAATGCCCTTCATCAATAAACACAACAGGTCCTTTGCCAAAAGCATACGCCTGATTCGTGATTTCAGGATTGTACGTCGTATCGGCAATCTGCTGGGAAAAAAGCAGATTGGGTAAGATTAGTAAAAGTAGGATGAGAATTGTTTTCATAAAATTATTGTTAATAAGCTTTTATAGTTTGCGATTTAGGAATTGTTTACATTCAAATATTCATTAAGATTTGTTGTATTGCTCGATAAATTCGTCTCGGCTTATCCCCGCTTGGGTGCAGATCAACCTTAATAGGGCTCCGTTAATTAGGGAATGATTAGGTAAGGTAAGAGGAGTTCTTTTTCCATCCGATTCAATTCTAATCATAGAAATATGTTCTTTTTCCCGAAGAATTTCAAACCCTAGTTTTTGCATGGTTCTGATAACCTTTCTTTTGGGGGCTTCTGAAGGAAATTTCGATATCACGCAAAGACCTCTTCTTCTATATAAGCCTCCATAATAGACGATTCCTCAGTTAAAACCGACTCTCCAAAAGTTTCAATATGAAATTTCAAAGCTGATTTTGCATCGTCCAAGGCTTCCTGATATGTTTTACCTTGACCGACAACAATACCATCAATACCTAAGGGATAGGCAATGTAACCTTCGGTGTGGCGCTCAACAACAAATTTTATACTCATATCTGTATTTCTCAATATTACAAAATATTAAAATTATCTTACGAGGATTATGACGAAAGATGTTTCAATAAATTTTTTAATGATGTATGTACAATTTGAATCTCCGCAAACATCTTTAATTATTTCTTATTATTCAATTTTAAATCAATTTTGAGATTATCTGCAATCAACAGCAATTTTTCTCTTAGTAGTTTGTTTTTCTCGTTTATATTTAATTTATCAATAAGTCCATTAATAAATTCGTGGGCTTCAATTAATTTATCAAGTGGTAAGAGTGCACAGCTGATGCAAAAAAAGCTTTTTGAACGATTATCATTGTAATTTGACAAAAAATCGCTTAATATATCCATTCTTATCTTTTGTTGGGCGATGAAGGAATCTATCCCGTTGTTTTTAATATAATCAAGATTAGAAAATACTTTTTTATGAGTTACAAATGAGTCATATCCCTCTTTTTCGGGATCAAATTTTTTACAAGGATAATCCTCGCATTCAGAACATACTTCAAATCCTCGCTTCTTCACACAGCAAGTAATAAATCCGCACGATGGATGCTTCTCATTGAAATTCAAACCGCCGCAACCCGGACAAACCGAATCCCCTTTAGTATAAAATCGTGGACATAATCCGCAATCAATTCCGCAACACCCGATAGTATAATATTTTTTCAATGTATCATTCATGACTAAGCAATTATGTTTTAATTATTTCAACAGCATTAATATAATAGATTATTCTTCTTCTATCCAGCCAATTATTGAACAAAGGTTAGGGACATAATATTTGTTCCATTCCTTAGTATTGTCATTCCAAACAACAAATCCCTTAGGATTAATGACTTCAGAATCATTATTTTCAAAATCAGTGGCAAAATAGCCTTCAATTGTTCGCGCGGAATAGCTATTACACCAAAGTTCTCCAATGATTTCATTTTTATACTTGATTTTGTAAAATCTTTTGTCGTATCTGATTTCAATTTCGAACTGGTTACCTAATCGTGTATAAGGTATGAGCGAATCTGGATTGTAATTCAAATTTATTGCTGTTGGACCTTTGGTGCAATGAAAAACAATATTGTCGTTTGCATCTTTTTTAAACTCAGCATTTGACATCGCATCTGGAATTGAGTCGATTCTTACTATTTCTTGGTTAGATTTTGTGAATATATTAACCTTTCTGATTTCTGCGGAGTTTTTTTTAAAATAGGCATACACAAAAACAGAGTCGCTAATCCAAATTAAAGGAACTTCGGGAAATACACTAGAATACTCAGACATTGTAGTTCCTGAACCACAGGCTTGAACAATAATTTCCAATTTATTAAAGCAGTTATATAATCTTATCGAAGGATTAGGCACAAATCGTTCAACAACAAGGCTATGTGTATAGTTTGGTGAGATAAGACCTTTGACAAATTTTGACTTTATTTTATTGGTAGTTTTATAACGTTCATTAAGCAGATTTAAATACAAATATTCGGGTTGATTTTTATCATTATACCTCCAAAAAATCAAAGTATCTCCTATCGCTGCTATATACTCGTCGCTATTATCGTTAACTAACGTTTTCTTATCCAAATCGATAACATTTCCTCTACCAGAGACTACATACCGATTTTTATAAATGAAATTTTTACTTACATTAAAACGTACATACGGCACCCTTCCATTCTCTTTGAAAGTAGGGGCTCCAAAAATTGTATCATTTGAAATCAGTTTCCCATCTAAAAAATTATAGCTAACAAGATTAGAGTAGTTCCCTAAGCCAGTGCCATCTTTCCTATATTCAGCAACTATCAGCGATTTTACTTTCGCTGACTGAGCAGTAAAACTAATAACTATTAGAGAAATAATTATGGTTATAAAAAGTTTCATATTAGTAGCTTCATTCCTGTAATTTACAAAATAAATAAATTCTTCTCTTCTCATTAATAATTCATAATTAATCATTGATAATTAATTCGTAGTTCGTGCTTCTTCCGCCCGCTAGTGTTTTTCGAAGTATGTTTTTGCTAATTAAATCCTGAATGTCACGAAGAGCTGTATCCTGCGAGCATTTCGCAATTTTCGCCCATTTTGATGTAGTTAAATTTCCTTCAAAACCATTCAGCAATTTATTGATTATTGCTCGCTGACGCTGATTTATTTCAGTTAACGAATGTTGTTTCCAAAACTGAGCTTTTTCGAAGATTTTGGCTAAGATATTATCGGAAGAATTTATAGCATTTAGCAAACAATTCAAAAACCACAGAAGCCACTTAGTAATATCTAAATCGCCATTTTGTACACTTTCCAGTATTTCATAATATCCTTTTCGTTCCAATCTGATTTGAGCAGACAAACTGTAAAATCTTTGTTGACTTCCATCGGAACGCGCTAATAACATATCCGTTAAGGCACGGGCAATTCTACCGTTGCCATCATCAAACGGATGTATGGTAACAAACCATAAATGAGCTAATCCCGCTTTTATGACCGGTTCTAAATCGTCATTTGTATTAAACCAATTGATAAATGCTTCCATTTGCTGAGGAATAAGTCTTGCATCCGGAGCTTGAAAATGTACAGTCTCTTTTCCAATTGGTCCCGATATTACCTGCATTGGTCCGGTTGCATCATTACGCCAATCGCCAACAGAAATACGATACATACCGGATTTTCCCGTTGGGAATAATGCGGAATGCCAATCAAAAAGCCTTTCCGCTGAAAGTGGTTTAGTATAATTCTGAACAGCTTCCATCATCATATCAACCATCCCTTCAACATTTCTATCCGATTCAATTAAACCAGGAATGTCCAGACCCAAACGCCGAGCGATGGACGAGCGAACCTGTTCGGAATCGAGGCTTTCTCCTTCTATTTCGGATGATTTTACTACATCCAAAGTTAACGTTTCCAAATTTGATTCGTTGGTCAGATCAAAACCCAAATTCTCCATTTTGCCTATTAGTTTTCCCTGTAAATTTCTTACAGTAGCTAATAAAGGCAAAATGGTATTATTATCCCAGGTAAATTTGGGCCATTCTGTATGTTCGTATATGTACATATTTAATCTCCGCATATAATGCGGCGAATAAGCAATTTATTCTCCGCAAAACGGTGTTTTATCGTTTATATTTAATAGTTTATCAGCAAAAACGCAAAAATTATATTTCAAATATAATAAAAATAATTATATTATTAATCTAATGTACAAAATTAATCTCCGCAAAATTTGCGGTGATTAGAAGGCGTATTCTCCGCAAAACTGTTATTCGGTTTTCTTTTTTGTTTTTGCTCTAATCAGCATTATGATAAAGAATACGATCCACCAAAAGACTAATGGAATAATACAGCCATTTAAAACCATTTTCAGCGGCATCATCTTGATGATGTCAAATATTCCAACGACAATAATTGGGCAGGGAAAAGCAAATCCAGGGTCACCGCCGCCGCCAAACGCACCTAATCCAAAAAGAAGCGCGTAAATAAACGAACGAAGAGCTAGTTTGGGTAAATTATTTAGTGCTTTAGTCCACTTCCGAATTTGTCTGCTTATAAAATAGCAAATTCCTATGTAAACAACAATGACTTGAAATCCAATAATATAATCTAACATATTTCCCATTTAATATCCGCTAATTCGTTGATTGGTTAATTCTAAATAATTATATTTCAAATATAAGAATAATATGTAGTTTATTATCAATTAAACCAGTAAATCCCATAAATCTCAGTTCAGAAATTAGCGAAAAAATTACGAATTTCAAATTACGAATTACGTTTCTTCTTCTTTCTTCTCATTATCAACTATCAACTATCAACTGTCAACTATCAACTGTCAACTATCAACTGTCAACTGTCAATTATTCCTGGATTCTTCACTTCGTGCTGAATGACAAGCATTATATATATCAGTGCGTTATCTGCTTCCTAAATCGAAAAAACAAAAATCTGTGTTAATCTGCTAAATCAGTGTCATCAGCGTTCCATTCTTCTTCTTTCTTCTCATTCAAAACCCAAAATTAGTTGAAGATGGATTCCTGATCAAGTCAGGAATGACTGCTAAAACCCTAAACCCCATACCCTGCTGGAAGATGGATTCTTCACTTCGTGCTGAATGACATAACTCTTTACTTTATAAACTTTATGAATTTTCAACTTTATTAACTTATTTGTCCGCTTCGCCCATAATAGGGTCAATCGAGCCTATGATTGCTACTATATCTGCAACCATCGAACCTTCTGCCATATAGGTCAAACCTTGCAGATTTGACGCACTTGGCGAGCGGATTTTCAAACGCCACGGGTAACCTGTTCCATCTGAAACGATATAAAATCCGAGTTCTCCCTTTGGCGATTCGATTGAGGTATATGTATCGCCTGCTTCGGGTTCCGCACCATAGTTTATCAGCATAAAATCGTTTATCAGTTCTTCCATTTTTGTATAGATACTGCTTTTCTTCTGCATCACTTTCTTTGCGTCGTCCGACATTATATCGCCCTTAGGCATCGCTTTCAAGATTTGGTTTATCATCTTCGCGCTTTCGTACATTTCTTCAAGGCGAACCATATACCGCGCCCAGCAATCCCCTTCCGGATGAGTTACCACATTGAAATCCAATTCATTATAAACCAAGTAAGGATTGTCTCGGCGCAAATCGCGGGCTACACCACTTCCTCTAATACACGGACCCGTTAATCCAAGCTGAATAGCTTTCTCCTTAGGCATTATGCCGATTCCGGCAATACGGTCAATAAATATTCTGTTACGGTGAACCAAACTTTCGGCTTTTGTCAATTCTTTCGGAAATTCGCTCACCCATTGAGAAATCTTTTCCAATGTGGCATCGGTAATATCGTGAGCTACACCGCCAACTCGTGTATAACTTGTTGTGAATCTGGCTCCGGTGAATACTTCAAACAAATCGTACAGCTTTTCCCGTTCTTGGAATGTCCACAGAAATACCGTCAGTGCTCCCAAATCTAAACACATAGAACCTATTGCCATTAAATGCGAAGATATTCTCGCCATCTCGCTGACCAATGTTCTAATCCACTTTGCGCGCAGGCTTTCTTCTATTCCCATCGCTTTTTCAATAGCCAACACGATTCCGACATTGTTCGAAAGCGGTGCAAGATAATCCAATCTATCTGTATGTGGGATAAATTCGTGGTAGGTTACATTTTCAGCGATTTTTTCGAAACCGCGGTGCAAGTAACCTAATTCCGGTACACAGCGTATGATGGTTTCGCCTTCCAAACGCAAAAGTACTCTCAACACTCCGTGAGTTGCCGGATGCTGAGGTCCCATATTTAAAATCATATCCTCTTCTGCAAGTGGATCACGATCGACAGTAATAGATTCCCGCATCAGAGTTTTTAATATCTTTTCTTGCCGTATTCGATTAATTTCTAGTTCTTGTTCACGAGTCAAAATATTCATATTTATTCCGGATAATATTTTTTTAAGGACGTATTTTGTAGCTTATTTATTTGAGAGTAAAGTAATCGTGGTGTGTATCATTATGAATTTGCAAAACACCGGCGCGAACTAATATAATCAACAGCCGCTCCGCTCTGCGTTTGGATATATTCACCAGATTTGCGAAATCCATAACCGTAGTTCTTTCGTAAGTTTCGAGATACGCAAACAATCTTTGCTCGGTTTGCCCGATTGACAGCTTAACATGGAGTTTTGGATTGGATCTTTCCCGCATTAGCCGTGTCATTTCGGAACTTGCTAAAATTGATTTTTCACCGATTCTGATATATGCTTTTTTTATCTCTTTGCCGCTTTCATCTTTTGTAATCAGCTTATGCGGTTTGATTAAACTTTCTTCTATCTCGACAATAATTATTTCTTTCCCGTATAGATTTTGGACTTTTACTTCTTTTGGCACCACCGGTGGAATAATGCAGAACTGGCAAGCCTGTTCAACTACATCAAGCTCTGTTTTTTCGCTTTCCACACCATACAAATCACCATTATCCTCCACCCCAATAAATAATATTCCACCCAAAGTATTGGCAAACGCGGTAATTTCTTTAGCGATTTTCTCCGGCGAAGAAGATTTCCGCTTGAATTCGACCGTTGCCGATTCGCCGAGTTCTATTATTTCCAATATCTTTTTGGGTCTCATATCTAATAATTTTTGAAGTTTGCTAAAAATGATGAAATTTGATTTTTGCTATTAACAAAAAAATCATATTTTTGTAAAAGTTAACCAATAAACGTATAATAATATGATTGATTTTAAGAAAGAAAAAATGCGGATTTGCTTTTTTGCCTCTCACGGAGGCAGTAATATGCAAGCTATATTGGATGCAATCCAATCCGGACTGCTAAATGCGGAAGCATCTCTACTGATAACAAACAATTCGCAATCCTATGCCATGGAGCGCGCTAAAACTGTCGGAATGTCGGCTTATCATTTAAGCGGTAAGACCAATCCTGATAATCTGAATTCAGCTATAATTGAAAAACTCCACTTTCACAAAGCAAATATCATTGTTCTTGCCGGGTATATGAAAAAGCTCGACGATTCGATTATTGATTTTGTCGAAGGACGTGTGTTGAACATCCACCCCGCATTATTACCAAAATTCGGCGGTGAAGGAATGTACGGAATGAATGTTCATAATGCCGTAATTTCAGCGGGTGAAAAAGTTTCCGGCGCAAGCGTTCATTTGGTAAACAATCATTACGACGAGGGTAGAATACTCAACCAGATGAAGTGTGAAGTCTTGCCTGACGACACACCCGAAGAGCTTGCCGCAAGGGTTTTAAAAATCGAACATATAATATATACCGATACATTGATTAAAATAACTATAGGTGAAATAATAATCTAATGGAAATACAGATTGAAAAGATGACGCCGAAAGATATGAATTTTGCAATCTTTATGGCGGAAACAGAAGGATGGAATCCGGGATTAAATGATGCGGAATGTTTTTACTCCGCCGACCCGGACGGTTTTTTTATAGCCAAACGCGATGGTAGAAATATCGGATGTATTTCGGCGGTCAAATATTCACAAGATTTCGGATTTATTGGTTTTTATGTAGTAATTCCCGAAGAACGCGGTTCTACTGCTGGTGTATTGCTCGCCAAAAGAGCGGGTGCGCACTTAAACGGATGTAACATCGGATTGGACGGCGTGATAAACCGTGTTGAAAATTACGCAAAATTGGGCTTTAATTTCGCTTATAAAAATTATCGCTTCGAATCAATTGCCAAATGTTATCCGCTAGATGAGCACGTAATCCGCTTGGGTTCTGTGGACTTTGCCGAAATATTGGCTTACGATAGAAAGTGTTTCCCGGCAGAGCGCGAAGTCTTCATGAAAAACTGGCTCAATATGCCGAATATGAAAGCATTAGCTTACAAATACGATGGCAAATTAATGGGTTTTGGAGGTGTCCGCCAATGCAAAATCGGTTGGAAAATCGGACCGCTTTTCGCGGATTCTCCAGGTATAGCAAACAAACTTTTCCAAGGACTTTCGAATTTCACAGCCGGAAAATCACTGTATTTCGACGTACCGGAGATAAACAATGAATCGATGAAATTAACCAGACTTTACGGAATGACCGAAGTTTTCTCAACCGCGCGAATGTACACCGATTTGGCACCATTAATAGATTATAATAAAATTTACAGTATTACAAGTTTTGAGTTGGGGTAATATCTTGGCAAAATGGAATAATATAGACATATTAAAGCTTTCGCTAACAAAAGGCTTGAATTCAAAAAAACAGCAGTTTATAATGAATTTGCATGATGATTATGAAGAATTCAGAGCATCTTATAAAGAACAAATAGAATTGCCATTCATTGAAAACTGGGAAAAAGAGCAAAAGGATGTCGACTTACGCGCCGATACTCAACTCGAGATTTACGAAAAGAACAATATCAAAATGGTTACTCTTTTTGATGACAACTATCCTGCATTATTAAAGCAAATTAGTCAACCACCGATTCTTTTGTTTGTTAAAGGAGAGTTGCAAAATGGCGATTCGACTGCAATTGCAATTGTTGGAACTCGCAAATGTACCACCTATGGCAGATTAGCCGCCGAAAATTACGCAACACACTTTGCTCGAAATAATATAATTGTTGTCAGCGGATTGGCTTTTGGAATTGATTCATATTCGCACATGGCGGCTGTGAAGGCCGGTGGAATAACCTATGCTGTTATTGCCGGTGGAATTGATACTTATTCCCAACCTGAACAATTAAAAAAAGCTGAAAAGATAATTGATACGGGTGGAGCTTTGATATCACACTTCCACTGCGGAGTATTTTCGTTACCTCCTTTATTTTTACAGAGAAATAGAATTATTTCCGGCATTTCCACGGCAACAGTTGTTATAGAAAGTGCCGAGCGCGGCGGTTCGCTCAACACAGCCCGTTTCGCAGGTGATGAATCGCGCGATGTTTTTGCTGTTCCCGGTGCAATTACTTCCGAACGAAGCCGCGGTACAAACGAACTGATAAAAAAAGGCGGGGCGATAATTACTTTGAAACCCGACGATGTATTGGAACACCTCGGATTAATCCAAACTTCACTATCGCTTAGCGAAAAGCAACCAAATTTAAAATCGAAAGAAGAGAAATTAATTTGGGATGCGGTTAGTATGGAACCTATTCATATTGACGATTTGGCGGATAAAACCGAATTGGAAATTTCAAAATTGTTGGTAGTACTCCTCGAAATGGAGTTTTCCGGATTGCTTAGGCAATTGCCGGGCAAAAATTATATAAGAGAACACTAAAGGTAAGAAAATGAATTTTAAAGATAAATATCAAGAACTGCTTGTTGCTGTAGAATCATATATGATGGAACAAGTTCCCGATAAAGAGCCTAAATATTTATACGACCCATTCCGCTATGTGATTTCGGCAGGTGGTAAACGGATTCGTCCGATTTTAGCTTTACTTAGTACAGCCGCTTGTGGTAGGAATTGGAAAGACGCCCTACCGGTTGCCGCGGCGATTGAGATTCTGCATAATTTCACTTTGGTTCACGATGATATAATGGATAATTCACCATTCCGCCGAGGACGCGAAACGGTACATAAAAAATGGGATGAACCAACGGCCATTCTGACCGGTGATATAATGATTGCCTGGGCTTATAAAATTCTGCAATCCAACCATCCACGATATGACGAGATCTGTGCAGTCTTCACCAAAGGTTTTATAGAAGTGAACGAAGGGCAGGGTTACGATATGCTCTTTAATGAAAAGAAGGATACGAAATTTGAAGATTACCTTTTAATGATTAAGAAAAAAACCGCCGCATTGCTGATTACTCCGGCTGTGATGGGTGCGCATATTGCCGAAGCTAATATGACCAAGCAAATCGCATTAGCCAGTTATGCTCTTAATTTGGGTCTAGCTTTCCAAATACAGGATGATTACCTCGATATGACCGCCGACGAAGCGGAATTGGGCAAAAAAACAGGACTCGATATAGTGGAAGGCAAGAAAACTTGCTTGATTATCAAAGCGAATGAAAAAGAGCTCAATCTTGAAGACCGCGCTTTAATGGACCGCTTTTATAATGAAAACGGTTTGCCGATGGAATATGTTCCTCAAATGAGCGATATTTTCCAAAAATACGGTGTGTACGATGAGATTCAGAATATAATCGAAAATTATTTCGAAAGCGCAAAAAGAGATATCACTGAAATGCCGCAAAACGATTACACGGAAATGTTGATTTGGTTAGCCGATAGCTTAAATAAGAGAGAAAAGTAAAAAAAAACAAACTATTTTGCGAAAAACATAGTTTTTTTTTCAAAAACGTGAAAAATTTTGAAACGTTTTTCCGTTTCGCGTGTCTTATATGTTTAGAAATTATATGAGAAAAAACACTATGAAAACTTTCTTACGCCTTCGCAATATTTTTGTTATTTTTTTAATCCTCGGCGGTACAATTTCTGCTTTTGGGCAAAATAACACCAATTTCTTACTTGACTCTGTTTGCAGTACTATTAAATATAGCTGGCAACCCGGCGGTGCAACAGAGCTGTACAGTAACCAGAATTTCTATAATGCTAAAAATCAACTTACATTGACCAGATATTGGGCTGGAGACAATAGAATCACTCCCATTATGTATCACTACTATTATACTAATGATAAATTAGAATCATTCGAGTATAAGCAATTAGACTGCCCATTTTTCAAAGCTATGATTAGCTATAACGAGAAAGGAATGACTGTAGATTCGATTACTCAAACCACTTTCAATTGCCAACCGCTTCAAAACGGTAATAAATATTCTTATGAATATAATGAATTGGATTTAAAATCAAAATTTACTACTTATTCTTGGAAAGATGAAAAATGGTTACCAAGTTATCGAACATCTTATGTTTATGATTCGATGAAGAACCTTATTGAAGAAATCAATGAACGAGGTGATAGCAATGGCTTAGTTTTTAATTTGAAATATTCATACATATATGATCAATCTAACAAACTGACCGAACGCCAAGAATTTGAATATGTCGATCAAAATTGGTCGAAAAAAAGATGGATAAATTACCTATACCAAGGTTCCGCGCTAAATGTGCGCCAATATGTAAACCCTCAATATCCGGGTACTGGTGTATATCGAGTGGATAGTTTATTTTATAACAATGCTTTATTAACCCAAGAAATAGTATATGATGTTAATAATGGCGAATTCACTTTTTCCAAAAAAACGCAACGCACTTATGATGGAAACAATTTATTAATCAAATTGGAATTCACGGAAGCAAATTTGGAAGGCTCCGGTACCACCACCACACGTTATTTTTATGTTCCCGCAGGTAGTAGTAGTATTGACGGAAATATATCAGCTTTCGGAATGAGCCCCAACCCAGCATACGACCAAATAACAATATCATTAAATTCAATAGAATCTTCTGAAATCGCAATTTACAACTCCCTCGGCGAAAAAGTTATGTCTGTAGGGACAGGTCGTGACCTGTCCGCACAGATTAATATATCAAATCTGCCCAAAGGAATGTATTTTGTAAGAATAGGCGATAATGCCGCAAAATTTATTAAACTATAATGGCCTATCATTAATGAAAAAGATTATTTTGGTTTTATTGATTGTTCTACAGCAATATGCATTCGCAGATTGGGAACAATGCTCAAACGGTCTAAATAATTTAGAAATAACCTCAATATCCTTTGTTGAAAATAAAATTATTGTTACCTCTAATGGAGGTGGAATTTATGAAACCACTGACGAAGGTAATTTTTGGACAAAAATAAATAACGGTATTAATAATAAAAAAGTATTATCATTTGATGCGGATGATAGTGCCTTTGTAGCAGGTACTGATAAAAGTATATTTTTCTCTTTTGATAAGGGTAAATCCTGGACACAAAAAAGCGCTATATTGAACTTAGGATATGTTAATAACATAAAAATAAATAAAAAGCGAATATTCGGAGCTAGGAGTATAGATGGGAACTATGTATCCGATGATTATGGTGATACTTGGAAGCCGCTAAATATCACGCAACCTTTAAAAATATTCCATAATGATACAATTGTAGGATTCGATTTCTTTGGACTTATAATTTCTTTTGATAATGGTAATACTTGGACTTATAAAAGTCATAATTTGGCAAATCGTTTGTTTAGAAATATAGAACAACATAATGATAAATTATTTGCACATACCGATATTGGATTATATGTTTCAGATGATTATGGAAGCAGTTGGATTTTCCAGAGTAATTATATTAAACTTTCTAATATAAAAATTATGTCCTATGGTAAATATCTACTACTTTTTGATGCAGTTGATGGTATATCGATTTCTTCGGATAATGGTATTTCTTGGGAGTGTATAACAAAAAATATTGATACCTATGGTAATAAATTTACGGCTATACAAATAGAAGACTCAAGAATAGTGCTAGGTTCAATAACGGGTGCTGTATATATATCAGAAGATTTGGGGAAAACTTGGGTTAATAAAAACGTAGGATTTTATCAAGACATTGGTCCAATGACAAAACAGAATAATAATTTGATTGTAGGCATAAAAAGCGGTAGTGGATTATATTGTTCATCCGATTTAGGACTAACATGGAATTATAGCTCCCATTTTGAAAAAAATCGCGAGGTTTGCTCATTAAATGCTGATAAAGATAATATTTTTGCAGGTTCTTGGTCCGGTGATATATTTATTTCAAGCGACCAAGGCAATTCTTGGTTGAAAAAGAATGTAACGAGTGAATATGGTATTGTCAAAGCAATTTGTAAAAAAGGGAATTTACTTTTTGCAGGTCACGAGAGGAAGGGTGTTTATGTTTCAACTGACGAAGGCGATACTTGGAAGGAAACTGAATATATGTGGAATAAATCAGTGAATGCTCTTGCTTTTTCCGGAAATCGCCTTTATGCAGGTACTGAAGGTGGTATATTCCTTACGACTGATGATGGTGAAAATTGGTCCTATAAAAAAACTTGGTTAGCCGCTCAGAAAATTCAGTGCCTAACAGTAAATGGAACTGATTTATTTGCCGGTTCTTCCGACGGAGGATTAATTTTATCAACTGATAACGGCGATACTTGGAGAGAAATTAATAATGGTTTATCAACAAAAAGTATTACTTCTATTGTTGTAAAAGGGAATTATGTTTTTGCCGCTACTCTGGGAGACGGGGTTTATTTATCTAAAGATTATGGCCTTAATTGGCGAGCAATTAATTCCGGTTTTACTTACCTATTTATTAGTTCATTGGTTATTTTGGATGATGGAATTTATGCTGCTTGTCAAAAAAATGGTGTATATAAAGCTAAACTTTCCGATTTCGGAATCACCGACGTAAAGGATGAAATAATTCCTGAAAATTATTCATTCACTATTCAGCCCAACCCGGCAAACGACCAAATAACTATTTCTTTGAATTCAACAGAAGCATCTGAGATTCTTATTTACAACTCCCTCGGTGAAAAAGTAATGTCCGTAGGGACAGGTCGTGACCTGTCCGCACAAATCAATATCTCCGTTCTACCAAAAGGTATGTACTTTATAAGAATAGGCAATAATGCCGCAAAATTTGTGAAGATGTAACACAGTTTATAAAGTTGAAAGTTCGTAAAGTTTTTAAAGAGAAGATGCACAAATCAACCCCACACTTCAGCGTGGGGTTGATTTATATAAACAAAGTTGCTTCGCATGCAGAGTCTATACAATTATAACTCATAATTTATAACTTATAACTTTTGTAAATGGATAATTCGCTCAGTACGACTGGAACCTGATTGACTTCTAATCCTTCTCAAAAATAAATACACTCTTCTTTCCCGAATAATTCAGCTTTTTATTCTTCTTCAGGTATTCCGACAAAATATCCGATACTTTGACTTTATATTCCGTTTTCTTACCTTTCAAATCAGCGGCATAAACATTTGCCGCATAATCATTCAGCGCTAGTGAAATTTTCCTATTGTCTTTTAACTCACTGCCGGATTTATCTTTGATTTTGATATTCAATATATTCCCATTTTGCAACTGTATTTCGGCTTTCCCGCCTGATATGATTGATGGGCTCATTTCCTCGCTTTCCCACGCTTTTTTCAAAATCCCTTTCAGCTCTCCGACGGTGATATTAATTACTGTAACGGTATTTCCGAACGGGAGTAATGACAAAATATCTTTCGTCCGGATTGCACCGGTGTCAATTTTATCGACACGCATACCGCCGTAGTTTTGCAATGCGAAATCCGTTTTATATTTGCTTTTCAGCGCATCGCAAATTAACAAACCCAGTTCATAAGGCTTGGTTATCGCTTTTTTTGTATGCGCTATCTTTGTGTTCAGCACCGGGTCGTCGTTATAAGCATCAATTAGCGTTTGGATTTCTGGTGAAGGTTTAATGCGCGCCAAATCGAACATTTCGTCAGTTATTCCGGTCAAAGAATCATTCGTGAAGTGCATTTTGATTATACCCGCGTATTTCAAATTGCCGTTGGTTTGAGTGATGGTAACACCATTTATATGCTTCGGTTCAAGTAACAATGTATGTGTGTGTCCGCCGATGATTAGGTTAAATTTTGGATATTTCGTAGCTAAAACACTATCGCTTTCATAGCCCAAATGAGTTAGAGCGATCAGCGCGTTTGGTTTGCCCTCTACTTTTCCAAGCTCTTTAGAAATCGCCGAAAATGGTTCTTCAAATTTGATTCCGTTTAATTTATCGGGCGAACTTGCCGGCATACCATTAGAATTTACTTGAATTGCGCCGATAACTGACAGCGTCAATCCGTCAATATTAAACGTATATTGTCCCTTTATAGCTTTAAGCGAAGTATTCGTATCGCTTACAATGATATTCGATGATATATAGGGAAAATTAGACCTCAGACGCAGAAATTGCAAAGATTTTTGGCCATAATCAAATTCATGATTTCCAAAGCATACCAAATCGAAGCCGGTTTTATTCATTAGTTCTATCATCGGCAATCCTTTTGGGTCGTAAAAATCTACTATCGGATTTCCGCTAAAATAATCCCCTGCCGCAAAAATTAGTACATTTGGATTTTCTTTTTCCAAACTATCGGCGAGCGATTTTAGGCGACCAAAATTATCTATCTGCGAATGTATATCATTGACATTGATAATTATTACGGTTTTATCCGCCGTATTTGCCAGCGTACTTTGCGAGAGATTAGCAAAAAGAAATATAATTATATATGCTATAATTCGTTTCATAAATGTTCCTTTTGTAAAAGTCATATTTTTAAATATAATAAATTTTCATAATTTTGACTATATATTTTTAACATTTTGGTATAAAATGAGAAAACTGCTTTTATTGTTTTTGATTTTGCTAAGCGTAAATCGGCTTTCAGCAGAACCCGTAGATAAATACTCGGAAATCAATCAATCCTTTGAACTTTACGGTGAATTATATAGATTACTCCTTAACAATTATGTGTTAGAGCTCAGTCCCGAGGAATTAACCAATTCCGCAATTAAGGGAATATTAAGCTCCTTGGATCCATACACCGAATACTATTCGGAAAAAGAAAAAACAGATGTCGAAAAAATGACTCAGGGAACCTATATCGGATTCGGTATTACAGTAACTTCCATAGATTCAGCTATTGCTATTGAAAATGTTGTCGAGGGATTTTCAGCATATAAAAACGGTGTTCGCCCGGGAGATATTATATATAAAATCGATTCCACTGTTGTCATCAATTTGAATATTGATAGCTTGGGTGTCTATACAGGCGGAACCCCCTCCACCATCGCCGACGTTTGGTTAATCCGCGGCAAAGACACATTGTTAAAAAAACTTACACGCGAAAAAATCGAACGCAAAGACGTGGCATATTGCGGATTTATCAATGATAGCATCGCTTATATCAGCTTGAGCGGATTTACAAAAACTGCTTCTTATGAAATCAGAGGCGCGTTAAATTCGCTTAACAGAATCCGCAAACCAGCCGGTTTAATATTGGATTTGCGCAATAATCCGGGTGGATTGGTTCAATCTGCCGTAGCTATTTGTGAGCTTTTCCTTCAGCAAGGCGATATGGTAGTTTCAATAAAAGGTAACAATGATGATAATAATGCTGAGTTCAAAACATTTTTACCGCCGGATATGCCCGACATAAAGCTTGCAGTTTTAATCAATGGCATGAGTGCCAGCGCATCGGAAATCGTTGCTGGGGCTGTTCAGGATTTAGATAGGGGTGTTGTTTTGGGAACGCGCTCTTTCGGAAAAGGATTAGTGCAGTCGTTTTTCCCTTTGCCTTTTAAAGCACAAATGAAAGTCACAACAGCGCGCTACTATACTCCTTCCGGCAGGTGTATCCAAAGAAGAAATTTTGCGGACGCCTACCAAAAAGATAATGGGTTTGTGGAAGACACAAATAAAGTAGTAGAGAGAATATTCAAAACCAAAAACGGGCGTGATGTTAAAGAATCTCACGGGATTGACCCGGATTCTTTAATCCTGCCGGAAAAATTCGCCGATTATTTATATGATTTATCCGAAAAACATACTTTTTTCAAATTCGGAACTATCTATACATCAGGACTTGACAGCTTACCAAAGAACTTTGCTATAACCGAATCCATTATAAAGGATTTCAAGAAATATCTCGATTCGACAAATTATCAATACGAAACCGAGGAAGTAAGACTGTTGAGAATGTTGCGGAACAAAGCATTTGAATCGGGAGCCGATGCTAAAATAATGACTGATATTGAGGATATTAATAAGATATTCTTGGCTCGCCAAGCCGACGAATTCAACAAAAACAAAGATATTATCAAGAAAGCTTTGGAACAGGAAATATTAACCCGATTCTATCCGGACAGAAAAATATTGGAGCGTTTTATTCCGTCCGACAATTTGGTACAATCAGCTTGCTCAATTTTGACAAGCAAAGTTTATGAGAATATGCTGAAGAAGAAGAATTAGGTAGTATGAAAACAAAAAATGGATATAGTACTTTCCCTCTTAGCTTTAATCGCCGAGCAGTTATTGCCTCGGCATCAGTCACTAAGGAGAAGAATACGATCCATAGTTTCTCGGAAGTCGATATTACAGAACCAAGGCGGTTAATGAAAGAGCATTATGAGAAAACGGGGGACAAACTTTCGATGACTGCTTATATTGTTACATGTTTGGCACAGGTTCTGAAGGATTACCCCCAAATGAACTCTTTTATCAAAGGGAGCAAACTCATACTTCTTGATGACGTTACCATTAATGTGTTGATAGAACGCGAAATTGTTGGCGAGAAGGTCCCAGAACCTATCGGAATAACCAAAACCCAAACTAAAAACATCTTCGAAATTCAAAGTGAAATCAGGAATGCAAAATCTCAACAAAGCGATAAACTTGGTAGTCTTTCGGGTACAACATGGTTCAGATTTATTCCTACTTTTTTGATGAAAACCTTTATCAGGCTTGCAGACAAAAATATAACAATGGCTAAGCGATATGGCAAAGTGTGTGTAACAGCAGTTGGAATGTTCAGCAAAGAAGCAATTTGGTTCATACCCCATGGAACAGCTACAGTGTTAATTACTGTTGGAAGTATTAGCGAGAAAGTTGTACAAATAGATGGTGATTTTGTTAATCATGAGCATTTTTGTTTAACTGCATCATTTGACCACGATATTGTTGATGGTGCTCCGGCATCGCGCTTTATGAATCAGTTTATTGAGACGGTGAAAAGCGGGAGACTTCTGCAAGTTTAGAAAAATGTTATTTAGGAAAAATTAATAATTATACTATTGAGGTAGTTTTATGGAAAGAGTTAAGATTTACAGAATTAAAAAGAAAAGTATCAAATACTTTATGATTATTGGAGCGGTTTTATTAGTAGCCGGAGTTATACTCTCGTTAAGATTTATAATCGAAGGAATTGATTCTCAGATATTACCATTAAATATGATGTATTTGCCGTTCACCAGCATGGGTTTCCTATTAATAATTTTCGGGTATTTAGCCTTAAATGACGACAAATATTTCTTTGCTTGGGACGATGTTGAAATAGCATATCTTCTCCCAAAGCAGAAAGATGTGGAAATAATCAAAATCACTGATATCAAAGGAATTGTTATCCAATTATTCGAGATAACTATTAAATTAGCTGACGGTGAAAAGAAATTGAACCTCGAAAACATCGAATACGCTGAATTCCAGACGATAAAGAATGCTTTGGAAAAAATACGATTATGAAGGCAAAAATCATAGCCTTGATTTTGATTTTATTTCCTATTTTAACTAGTAGTTGCTATGTATCAAATGTAAAAACATATTTACATACAGTCTATTGGTTAAAAGGTAACATTTTTATTGTTTCATCGATTAATAGTGGTAATGAATTATATATAAATGATTTGTGCAACAATTTGAACCAAAGATTAATTAATTCCGGGTATGAGTCCTATTCATACGTATCTGATAATATGAATTCAAAATTCATTGCTCAACAAATAGAATCAAAAAAGCCTAAATACATTTTATATATATATCCTCAAGATAATTTTAAGAAATTATCAAATGGATTCGTAATGACAATCTATTCGTTGGAACTTTATTCTAAAGACATTGCAAAAAAAGATACGTTAATTTATCGTGGATCAATAAAAATCAGTTGCAGATATGACAAAAAAAAGGAAATTGTTGAACTAGCAAGTAAGAAAATAATTAATGCTGTTTTTTCAGAATATAGACGAAAGTAAAATAAATTAAAATTTTTAAAAGACTTTTATTTGAATATTATAAAAGGTAAATTATGTTAAAGACAAAAAATAAAATTACTTTTTCCCGTGCTACTTGGGATGAGCTGTATAAAATTGAATACTATCGGGAAGTTTTGGAAGCCATTGAAGATAGAGAAGCATTAAGGGAAGCGAAAGAAAAAGCCGAAAACTTTATCAGCTTCAGAGAGTACGATGCAAAAAGAAGGCAAAGAGCGCATGTATGAGGTTATTCTTCCTAAAAGTGTTCAAAAGGAATTAGATAAAACAAGCGATATCTATTATTCCAGAATTGCAGATAAAATCGTAGAAATGGAGACGAATCCAAGACTAATTGGATGTTTGAAATTATCAGATTCTAATGAATATCGTCTTCGAGTAGGTACATATAGGATTTTATTTGAAATCGATGACAAGAATACAACAGTCGTTATCTATAAAATAGAGCACAGAAAGGAAGTTAATAAAAAGAAATAAGGATTTTTGTTTTAGAAAAGTAAGTAAACCTCAAAAACACTATTCCCACAAACATTTGACCTCGCCGGAGGTCATTTTTTTTCTCAGTCTTTAGTCCAATTCTTCTCTTTCCGATCATGATTTCAAATTTAAAATTCACAATATATTAAAAATGATTGTGGATAATTTGTTTATTTGCGGATTTTTTTTTAATTTTGATGTTCTATACTATACAAAAAGAAAATTATTTAAATAAATAGGAATTTGTTGATGAAACGGACATTTCAACCTAGCAGAACAAAGCGTTTGAACAAGCATGGCTTTCGCTCAAGAATGGCCACCAAAAACGGACGTCAGGTATTAGCTCGCCGTCGTGCTAAAGGTCGCTATAAACTAACAGTTAGTGACGAAAGGAAAAAAGCATAGTTTAGGCGTTCTAAGTTAGATAAAGAAAATTGCATATTAGATATGTTTTACCAAACAAGGGGCATAAAACCCCTTGTTTGTTTATTTAAAAACCTTGAAAAACAACATAGAGTGCAGGATAAAGTCAAAATAAGACCGATTAAGGGATTTAATTGTTTTTCGATCCTTTACGTAGCAGGAGTAAAAATCAGACTTTTTCCGGTTTTAGCTTCAGTTTGCTACGATTTAGAAGGTTCAGGATTAAATGAACTTTGGTCGTCGAGATTGAACCGACAAGCGAATACGATGTTCTTTGGAGTTACAGTCAGCAAAAGAATAAATAAAAAAGCTGTAAATAGAAATCGCATTAAAAGGCTTATGCGCGAAAGTGTCCGCTTGGTAATTGACGAGATAGTCACCGCAGGAGAAGAAATTCAAATCAAAACTATGATATTGTCATGGAAATCAACAATCGCAAAACCCGCAGATATAGCATTGAAAGATGTATTGCCTTTAATCAGAGAAACAATTACAAAAGCGAATAACAGATAAATGAAGTATTTATTTATATATATTATTAAATTTTACCGGCGGTTTTTGTCACCGGTTTTACCTGCGTCTTGCCGCTTTTATCCAACCTGCTCCGAATATTCATTGGAAGCATTCCAAAAATACGGCTTTTTCAAAGGCTTCTGGCTGGCAACATACAGGGTAATTCGTTGCAATCCTTTTAATAAAGGCGGCTACGATCCTCTGCCTGAAAATTATAAATTTACTTTACCACGAATTTTAAAAACGAAAACAAATAATAGGAATATAAGGCACTATGAATAAAAATAATATTCTTGCCGCATTATTTATGGGGCTTCTTTTTATAGGTTGGATGTTTTGGCAGCAAAGCACAAATAAACCTGTACCCAAAAAGCAAAATACTGAACAAACTGTTCAGAAAGACAGCAAACCGGAAGAAGCAAAACCCGATACCAGCTCAGCTCCAAAAACAGCAACCGCTGAAACACAAGCAGTTACTGATTCTTTAGCACCCGAGAAACCAAGCCCTTACGGAATATTCAAAAATGTCGCTCAAGGTAAAAATCAAGTGATAACTATCGAAACCGATATGTTCACAGCGAAATTCTCATCCAAAGGTGGTGCATTAATAGAATATACATTAAAAAAATACCTAAAATGGAATAAAAAACCGGCGCAGTTAGTTAAAAACCGCGACGGTCAACTCTATCTAAGTTTCCGTTCTATTGACGGGAAACCTATTGATACAAGAGATTTATATTTCGTTTTCGATACAGATAAAAACTTTATTAAGCTCACGGGCAAAGAAACATTCACAATAAAAGCCGTAATGAATTTGGACTCAGGCAAGAAAATCGTAAAAGAATTTACATTCTCAGGTAATAAATACGATTTTATGTTGGACATCAAATTGGTGAACGTCGAGGACTTCATTCCGCGTAACGGCTATAATATTATGTGGGACTCCGGTTTGACTTATCAGGAACATAACTCCGTTGACGAATCGAGTAGTTCGGTTGCTGTTGTTTCCCGTTTAGGTAAAATTGACGAATTCAATGCCAAAAAGCCTGATATGCAAGGTGAAAGTTATACCGGTACTATTGATTATATAGCCACAAAAACCAAGTACTTTGGTTTGGCGATTATACCAAAACCGGAGCTATCATTTAACGGAACCTGTGATTTATATGGTAGGGAAAAAAGTTTTGCTAACAAAGGCAAAGCCAAAGAATACGATATATCGCTGAGGATTCCTTATAATGGCGGCACTCGTTCGTCATCATACCAAATTTATCTTGGACCGCTGGACTATAAGATTCTCAAAGCTTATGGTTTGCGCGACTTGGTCAACTTCGGCTGGCGTATCGTGATTCGTCAAATCGGTGAATACTTTATGTTGCCGATTTTCAACGCCGTTCACTCAGTAGTTAACAACTGGGGTCTTACGTTGATTATATTCGCATTCTTGATGAAAATACTACTCTATCCATTCTCCATTCAGCAAATGCGTTCTGCGCAAAAGATGAAGCTATTGCAACCGGAATTGGAAAAAATGAGGGTTAAATTTGCTGATGACCAAAAAGCTCAACAACGAGAACAAATGAAGCTTTATAGCGAACACGGTATTAACCCGGCGGGCGGATGTTTACCATTGCTCTTGCAAATGCCTATATTATTCTCACTATTCTCGGTTTTGAGAAACTCCATCTCACTTCGTCAATCGTCATTTATTTGGTGGATACACGATTTATCGGTACCTGATAAAATATTAGATTTCGGGACATCATTCTTTGGTATTAGCTTTATATCCGGTTTGGCTCTTTTGATGGGTATTACAATGTTCTTCCAACAAAAGTTGACTGTAACCGATCCTAAACAAAAAGCTATGGTTTATATTATGCCGGTTATGTTTACGTTGATGTTTGCATCACTGCCGGCTGGTTTGAACCTTTACTATTTCGTATTTAACTTATTGAGTATCGGCCAGCAGGTCTATATGAACAAGTTCTCAAGGAAGAAATTCACTTTGGAAGATATGAAGAAAGCCCCTAAAAAAGAAGGCTGGATGCAAAAAAGATTAAAAGAAGCGCAGGAAATTGCCGAAAAGAAAGGCACCACCGCACCGACTTCTTTGAGTAACCGTTACAAAGATTTAGATACGAAAAAGAATTATCGCAAGAAAAAGAAATAGTTTTTATAGCGGATTTATTTTAAATCGCGTCAAGAGTTTCTTTTTGACGCGATTTTTTTTTGCCGAAATTCTAATATAATGATTTGAGGAATATCAGGATGATAGTTTATGTTTTGAAATATTTAATTAATATTCATGTTTACCAAAAGTTATACCATTGTACACCATTCGACACACCCCCTAACCACCTCTTAATAGAGGGGGAACAACCTATATGCTTATCAGAGTGTTGCTTATAAGCATATTGAGCTTTTTTTTGTTATTATAAATATGGCATAAGTGAATATTATTAATACACTTGGCAATTCCCCCTCTATCAAGAGGTGGTTAGGGGGTGTGTTCTTTCAGCTTCCTGGGTGTGTTTCTTCGCAAATTCTTTTATTCTCCGTTCCACCAAACCACTATTTCCCAGCACTTCATCATCGGTGAAGCGCATAATAGTCAAAGCGAGCTGAGCAAAATATTCATCTTTGCGTTTGTCGTTCGTCTGAACTTTCTTATCTTCGTGCGTAATCCCGTCAACTTCTATCACCAATTTTAAAGCATAGCAATAGAAATCGGCTATAAAATTACCGATGGGCTTTTGGCGGTGGAAGTCAAAGCCGTAGATTTGTTTGCCCTTGAGCATTTGCCAGAGATTGCGTTCTGCAAAAGTCATATTGTTACGGAGGTTTCTGGCGTATTCTTTTAGGTGTTTATTGTAGGTAATATGCATAAGTATTTAAAATTTAGTTATCATTCAAGCTTGTTGTTTATCGAAGGTTATGCCAAATTTCACCTTTCGACACACCCCCTAAGCCCCTCTTAATAGAGGTGGAATAACCTAAGTCTATATCAGAGATTATCTTATAATCTTATTTATTATATTTTCACTATTTAAAAATTGGCATAAGTGTATAATATTAATACACTTGTCTTGTTCCCACTCTATTAAGAGGGGTTAGGGGGTGTGTTTCTTCAAATTCTATTTCAAAAAATTCGCAAAAAAATCGAGTCAAGAAAAACTCTTGACTCGAGGGATTCGAAAAAGGACACGGCACGCCGTGTCCCTACATTCTCAACTTTCAACTTTCAACTTTTTAGAAACAATATCCAGTCCCAATCCGCGGGATTGCCCATACCAACACTCGGTTGATAGAGAAATAGCTTAACAGTTGCATTCGGATTTGATTTTAAATATTGTCGCACTTTCACCAAGCTTTGTACTGAAGACCAAACCTTGTCGTAATCATACGTACCTTCGTAAGGGTTGAACACGTTTTCGAATCCGGCTGAAGGTGTTACATAATCGGTTGTAACCACAGCTTGAAACTGATCAGCAGGTAATAGATCTTTCGGATAAGTCATTTCACCTTTTCCCATCCATATTATGGTACCGGAAAACAAAGTGTCGTTTAGTTCGGAATACATTAGTTTAACACTACCCAAATCTCCGGGTGGATCATAAACGTTTGTGATTGTGAATGTTTCGGTATCCTTGGCGAAAGCGAGCTCTTTGCCACCCTCGAAAGTATTTGTTTTATAGTCCACTTTCAAAAACAACACTTTATTACCCGTAATGGGTTCTGTGCTATTATCGCATCCCATTATCGCAACAGTCAGAAATAGTATTACAATTAATTTTTTCATAAATTTCACCTTCCTATAATTATTAAAAATTTACTTTGAAATATAATACTCTTTTATTCTATAAAATCTCTTCAAATTCGCCGATTATCTTATTCTTTCGGCAATTGTCCCAAGTAAAAATTCTGCCGTTCATCGAAATATACACTCCGTGCGGTAACACTTGTACGAAAGCTATGGAAGCTCCCAAATTAAAAAGTCCGTCCGAACTGCCAAATTTATATGGTATCATCGCACCGGTTAGAACGATTGTTTTATCCTTAACCTTTTCCGCAATTACTTTTGCGGTTTCGACCATAGTGTCGGTACCATGTGTTATGATAATTCTATCTTCTTCGCATTTCAGGCAGTTCATTGCAATTAGTTCTCGGTCTTCCTGAATCAAATCTATGCTATCAATCATCATCAAAGTTCTAACGTCAACAGGAGCTTTTGAGCGTCCCAATTTCAACATCTCGTTTAAATGGGTATCTTTAAAATAAAGCTGTCCATTTAATTCGTTGTATTCTTTATCGAATGTTCCACCGGTTATAAAAATTCTAATTGACATAATATTACAAATTGATTAGTTATTCAAACAAATTACGAATTTTTTCGAAATACTCTTTTTCTTGTTTCGACGTTTTATGCGATGGATTAATATTTTCCATTGTCTTCATTTTATTGAGCAAATCTTTTTCTTGGCTATTTACTTGCTTAGGAATAAATATGTTCAAAATCACCAATTGTTCGCCTTTTCGTGAAGAATTAACATTTGGGAGACCTTTTCCGGATAAACGTATTGTTTCACCCGGAATAGAACCTGCTTTAACACCAATTTTCTCAGTACCGTATAGAGTCGGTACTTCAATTTTTGCGCCCAATACTGCATCGGGATAACTGATCAATAGCTCGTGGATAATCGTATCACCTGAGCGCTTGAATAGCAAATGAGGCTTCTCTTCAAAAATCACGAGCAAATCGCCTTCCAATCCACCACGCCGTCCGGTATTTCCTTTGCCGCGCAAACTCATATATTGACCGCTTTCCACACCGGCAGGAATATTCACAGTAACCGTTTCTTCTTTTTGTTTCACACCTTCGCCATAACAATTAGGGCATTTTTCGCGGATTATTTTGCCTGTACCGCCACATTCAGGGCACTCGGAAATTGATATTGTCTGACCGATAAAACTACGGCGCATTTGCTGAACTTGTCCCATACCGTTACAAGTAGGGCAGGTTTGTGGTGAAGTACCTTCTTTTGAACCTGTACCGCTACAAACTTCGCAATATACCATTCTTTTGATTTTTACTTTTTTCTCGATGCCGGTGGATATTTCTTCCAACGTCAGCGGCATACGTATTTTTAAATCACTGCCGCGTTCTTGACGGGGTCCTGACGAACGACGCGAAGAACCGAATCCTCCGCCGAATATATCGTCAAAGAAACTGCCGCCCCCGCCGCCGCTGAAAATATCGCCGAAAGCAGAGAATATGTCATTGATATTAGTATAGCTATGGAAATCCTGTCCGCCGCGCAAACCTTCGTGTCCGTAGCGGTCATATCGCGCGCGTTTATCGGCGTCGCTTAATACTTCATAAGCTTCGGAACATAACTTAAATTTCTCTTCAGCTTCGCTATTATCCGGATTTTTATCCGGATGGAATTGCATCGCCATTTTCCGGTATGCGGTTTTTATTTCGTCCTGCGAACTTGTACGCTCGACACTTAATACTTCGTAGTAATCTTGTTTAGCCATTTGTTTTATTCATTTCCTTTAGAAGTAATAACTTTAGTGTGTCTCAAAATTTTATCTCCGCAACGGTAGCCTTTTTGTACTTGCTGAACAACAGCGCCTTCTTCAATTTCTGATGGCATAGCCATTATAGCCTCGTGATAATTCACGTCGAATTGTTTACCGCAAGGATCTTCAATTTCAACTATGTTGTGGTCGGCAAATATTTTTTGGAGTTTTCTGAATATCATTTGAAAACCTTCGAGCATCTTCGCATCGGCATTCGATTTTTCCGCCGCATCGAACGCATTTTCGAAATCGTCTGCTATCTCTAAAAACCGTACTTGCAATTTTTCGTTACCGTATTCCAAAAGTTCTTGCTTTTCACGGTTTGTACGTTTGCGAAAATTCTCCAATTCAGCGGCTTTGCGAATTAATTGGTCTTTCAGTTCCGCATTTTCAGCGTGCAATTTTTCGATTTGTTTTTGGCAATCCATTTGATTCTCGTCCGAAATTTCGATAGTTTGTTCTTTGCTATCTGCTCTATCTTTAGTTTTCATATATTTAACCTGATATTTTTTATACCGAATATATATTGACGAACAAGTACCGGATTTATTAAAAAAAACTCATTATGGGATTTAGGAAGCGGTAATCCATCTTCATCTTTCTTTAAAAACTTTATAAACTTTCAACTTTATGAACTATTTTGTTTTTTTATGAATAACAAAGAACAATTATCCATTTATTTTATTAATTTTGCTTAACTTCAGACGTGTTACTAATGTAATTCGAAAATATAATTAAAAAAATGAACACTTAGAACCCGTCTAATAGATTTTTGTGAGGTCTTTATGCAAAATTTAAAGATGTACTTCAATTGTTTAATTCTCCTATTTTCCTGTGGATTATTCTTTTCTTCATGCGATTTGTTCAAAACAAATCCGGTCACCCCTGATAGCAAATTTGATACGGGAGAAACTGTTGAATTGGGAACCCAGACTATAGGTACAACAAGCGGTTTGCTCAAATTTACAAAACCGGGCGATCCTTTGAATGGTATATCAGTAAATGTAGCCGATAGTACTTTCAATGAATCAAAAACATTTGAAATCGCGTATTCGACTATAAAGACTCATAAATTCAATCAGTATTTTAAACCTATATCCCCTCTGATTACAATCAGTAATGGCGGCGGATATTCCAATAAGATAATTGAGGTACGTATTCCGGCAAAAGTCCCCGCTGGTGAATATCCCTTAGCTTTCTTTTATGATGAATCTAATGGCAAATTAGAATCAGTACCGGTTTTATTCTATGATGACTCTACGGTAACAATTGGTTCAAGGCATTTTGAGACATCGAAACTATTCGCTGGTAACGGTAAGAGATCGGTTAATTTTCTTCAAGCAGACAAACCTTACTCCAAAATGGTAATCAGCTCTATTTCGGAATCCATAATTAATGCGACGCCCATTATTTCCAGCGGCTTTAAAATTGGCGTGGATAACTGGGAATTTATTAATGATGGTTCTTATTTAGCTCCCGAAGGGCATTGTGCCGGACAAAGCATAGCGGCTATGTGGTACTATTATCAAAAAAATACAACGGAAGGTCAATTGTTCAATAGGTTTAGTGATAATCCGAAATTATGGCAGGACAATGCTAAAGGTTATAGGTTTTGTTCAGTGGTCCAAGATGATTATGTTACAAATGGCACAGTTAACACACTTTTCGATAAATATATTGACAGAAATCAATATTTGGATAAACTGAAGTTTTATACGATTGCAGGAGCTTTATTGATTACCGGCGAGCCTCAACTTATAAACATTTATAGACATAAAACCGATAAAAATGGTGCTCTTATGTACTATCCAAACGGAAAACCTGTATATGGAGGGCATGCCTTAATTTGCTATCAGGTAGCTACATCAGATGGTAAATTATTCATTTGTGACCCGAACCATCCTTTAGTAGGCCAGTTTATTGAATTCACTAACGATAAATTTCAACCCTATTTAGCTAAGCTGAACGGTCGTGCTGCATCTTATCTTTATCCATTCATTACCTATGCCGCAAAATCTGCTGTCATAGATTGGGATAAAATAGCTAATCGCTGGGGAGAAGTATTAAATGGAACAATAGGCAGTAATGGTCCAACAGGTTTTCCTCCAAAAATATTTCCTCAATATACTATCTGGGTGAACGATGGTACTGGTTATGAATTGAAAGATGGTTTAAATACCGACAATGATTCGTTAAGTTTGCTGGTTATTTGTCCAAATGCCGAATACTATTGGGTTAAAAATGAAAAAAGAGCCATAAAGTTTGAGGTGTATGATGAAATGGGGAAAGATATTGTAGAAGAAAGAGAAGGTGAATGTTATGGATATGTTCGTCTGAAACCCGGATTAAACAAACTCGGAATTTGTATTATTGCCTATAGAGCCTATTATAAAGATGACAATGGTAATTTTATACCTCAATACGTTGATTTCAAATGGATAAATGTTACCCTTAGTGCTATCGAAACAAGCCCAATAAAAAGCATCACGGAAACAACTGCCACGGGTGGCGGGAATATTGAATCCGATGGTGGCTTCCCTATTACTGCACGCGGTGTATGCTGGAGCAAATCAACAAATCCCACAATTGCCAACAGCCATACAACAGATGGTAGTGGAATAGGCGAGTTTGTAAGCAATATGAAAGATCTTACCGCAAAAACTCTTTATTATGTTAAGGCTTATGCAACTAATAGCAAGGGCACGACGTATGGAAATCAGGTAAGCTTTACAACAGCATCAGCTGGGGGAACAGAAGACATCGTAGATATGTCATATACTATCAAGCTTATGCCTACCGTAACTTATGATGAGGGAACCCCGACTATAGAAATTACAGCGACAGGTATTGTTGCGGCAAACGCGTTGACCAAGACTAGTACAGACCAAGACAATTCAACGGGATTCACAAATATAATTTATAAGGCAACAGCACCAACAAATATTACCGCGGATATTACGTTAAACTGTACACTGCCAAGGACCTCGTTTAGACAGACGGGAGTACCAAAAACCGGTTGGTGGACAGAACAACAGTACAGTCTGGATTTGTCTTCTGTGGAGGTAGGATTGACTACAAGTCCCGAATCCTTAGCCGAAAACGCAGTACTCGAAAAAGAAGGACTGAGATGCAGGCTTACTTGTAATGTGCCTACCAATGGCTGGTCGCATGTCTTGCTTGGTATGTATATTAAGTACAAAATGGTCCAAACTGTTTATAAACAGGACGGAACAGTCGATCATGCAAATACCGTAGATGGGACTCCCGGGATTTTGTGCATCAGTTTGTATAAGTAGGATAATGGGTTTAATAATTATTAAATGACCTCCCCACCGGAGCTCATTTTTTTTTGCCTTCTGCGACTCACGTACGGCGGTATTTGTTTGTAGAGACGCGATTTATCGCGTCACATATTCGGCGGACAGAAGACGCGATAAATCGCTTATTTACGAAAGGACGTTCCAAAGCAGGATAAAATGGAGCCAATCTTTTTGTTTTAATGAAAAATAAACGCGCCGCGCTTTTGGCTATTCCCAACATTTTTATTAATTTAGAATTGAATTTCTGATGTCTCTTGCAATTTTGCGTGTGCTGAATGAAAAATGAAGGAAATAATAAATAATGAAAAATAAAAATAAAATATTGTTATTTGTTTTATCTCTTTTTTTGATTTCTGTTAATTGCTACAGTCAAGAAGGGATTATAGAAAAAGAAAAAAACGAAGAAGTTCAACGTATAAAAAATGTTGTTCAACAATTCTTTGGCGTTAACATTCCACAAGTGCAAAAAATGTTGGTTAATGCTGGTACAGGTATTA
>JBAXXL010000027.1:0-56252 GCA_037127915.1 bacterium | reverse complement strand
TATAATTTTCTTTATCATTCAGATTGATTAAAACAACCTGATTTGTTTGTGTATCTGATGAACCATCAGGTGTCTTATCAACAGATACTGCAAGTGTTTGTCCATCGGGAGAAATATCAATACTGAATGCTGTTTGTAAACCACCATAAGATAACCTTTCAATTTCTTGGAAAGTAATCATGTCGTAGATAACAATTAATCCTGGATGTTCTGCTTTGTTTGGCAAAGTAATAAATAATTTTGTTCCATCCTGTGATAAACAGAAATATGAAATATCATAATCAATCTGATGGATAATTTTTCCAGACTGTATATCCCAAACAGCTAGTTTCGGACCCGTTACTTTTGTAACTAATCTTGTACCATCCCTGTTTATTTTTGGATCTGATGCATATCCGCTTGAAAGTGCATCTAAGTTCCTAATTGTTTCACCTGACTTTGAGTCAATAATCATAGGTCGCCCTTTCCAAATGGCAAGAATATTGCCATCGGGTAGAAATAGTGCACCCTGTGCTTCGCCACCACCGGTTTTGGCGAGGTTAGTCAAAGTATCGACTTGCAAAATCGGCACATCGGGAATTGCCAATAGTGGCGTAAATGCGGCTAACAGGATAGCCATTGCGAGAACTACATGTTTTGTTCTCATAATTAAAAATCCTCTATTATTTATAAAATGCAGCTTTTATAGCTACTTATCTTTATTAAATTCAGAATCTCAAATTAATTTTAAATTGGGCTATTTTGTCTTTAATTACTCCTATAATAGTTATTTATGTTTTGTTTGTATTTCTGTTTCTAAATTAATATAATAAATTTTATAAAACAAGTAATATTTACTTTATTAAAATAAATAAATTATTAAAATTTGTTTTGTAGTGATTTTCATTACGCAAAAGATGGGCTCCACTTCCGAAAGTGGAGTCCATCTTATCTTCTTCTCTTTACAAACCTTTATGAACTAAGTTTACTCTGTCCAGCGCAAGTTAAGATTCCGTGCGGCTAAAGCATCGTTACATCTGCCAATTGGTGTTGAAATCGGTGCTGAGCGAACCAATTCAGGATCAGTTCTTACTTCTTCTGCAATTTTATTCAATGTGTCGGCAAAAGCTTTTAAACCTTCAGGAGTTTCTGTTTCGGTTGGTTCGATTAGCATACATTCGTGAACGATTGATGGGAAGTAAACTGTTGGAGCGTGGTAACCGTAATCCAATAAACGTTTTGCCATATCCATAGCTGATGCACCCTGTGCTTTCTGTCTGTCACAGCTTAAAGTAAATTCGTGCATACCGGTTTCTTCGTAAGGGAACACGAAATTATCTTTAATCAATGAACGGATGTAGTTAGCATTGATAATCGCGTTTTCCGATACAGCGCGCAATCCATCAGGTCCATTCATTTTGATATAAGTCAATGCGCGAACATAAACACCAAAATTTCCGAATAAAGCGTGCATTTTACCGATAGATTTTGGACAATCGTAGTTCATTTTAAATTTATTATTTTCCTTCACTATCTGAGGAATAGGCAAAAAAGGAATCAGATCTTTTCTAACACAAATAGGACCAGAACCCGGACCGCCCCCGCCGTGAGGTGTAGAGAATGTTTTATGAAGATTGATGTGCATACAGTCAAATCCCATATCGCCCGGACGAACTATACCCATCAAAGCGTTCAAATTCGCGCCGTCCATATACATCAAACCACCGCAAGCGTGAATTACTTCAGCTATTTCTTTAATACCTATTTCAAAAATACCTACTGTATTTGGATTTGTAAGCATAAATCCGGCAACATCATCACCGCAATGTTCAGCTAAATCTTCAACATTTACTCTGCCTTGAGCATTCGATTTAATGTTAATAATTTGGAAACCGGCAATAGCGGCTGAAGCTGGGTTAGTACCGTGAGCGGCATCGGGAATCAAAATCTTTGTTCTTTTAGTATCGCCACGGTCTAAATGATACTGACGGAATACTAACATAGCCGCTAATTCACCTTGTGAACCGGCGCATGGTTGCAAAGAAACTCCATCAAATCCGCTAATCTCTTTCAGAGCTTCGCCTAATTCATACATAACTTCTAATGCACCTTGTGCGTGATCATCTTTCATCAAAGGATGTGCATTAGCAAAACCGCTCAATGCGGCTGTTACTTCATTAATCTTTGGATTGTACTTCATAGTACATGAACCCAAAGGATATAAACCTTCTTCAATATTATAATTCAAATGCGATAAACGTACAAAATGACGAGCTAATTCGCTTTCACTAACTTCCGGCAAATACGTAGCTTTTTTTCTTAACATTTCTTTCGGTAAAGCCTTATTGATATCGGTTAATTCGACATCCAATCGAGGTAAGCTATAACCCTTTCTTCCGGGTACACTTTTCTCAAAGATCAACTTTTCCATTATTTTCCCTCATTTTTTTTATTATTTATATATATTTCTAATGCTTTTTGTGCGGCTTGTTTTTCCGCTTCTTTTTTTGTTCTTCCCACACCATTCGCTATCGTTTCTCCTTCAACCAGTACAGCTACTTTGAAAATTTTGTTATGGGCAGGTCCCAATTCCTCTATTACTTCATAAGTAGGAAAGCTTTTTCCATCGGCTTGTACAGTTTCTAAAAGAACACTTTTATAGTTTACATCTTCAAGCAAACCATAATGAAGCATAATCGGTAGAAGTTTATTTAAAATCATTTTTTTCGCATTGCGAAACCCTGAATCCAAATAAACTGCGGCAATCATTGCTTCCATTACATCACCCAAAATTGAACTTGTTGTGGAATTATTGAACACTTTACGTGCACTGTCACTAGCTTGGATAAAATCAATTAATCCAAGTTGTTTATTACAAAGTTCCAGCGAACCACTATTGACTAAATTAGCTCGCATAGGACTTAATATACCTTCTGTTTGATCCTTATATTCAAAAAATAGGTATTCCGCAACAACCAACCCAAGGATTGAATCGCCAAGAAATTCCAATCTTTCATAAGAATGAACATAACCGGTATTGTAAAAAAGGTAAGATTTATGAGTCAGTGCCGCCTCATAAATACCCCGATTATTTATTTTTACTCCAATAATCCCTTCAAGTTTAGCAGTAAGACTATTTGTCAAAAATCCAACCCGCGGAAAGATTTCCGCTAAGTTGGATTCTTTGAGATCGTCGAATCTATCTTTATCTAATGAAAGATTATCGTATAATTTTTTAAAAAATTCTCTCACGGTCGTATATCACCAAGATAATGAATTATTTATAAGCTTTAAAGCATAAAGTCGCATTATGTCCACCAAAACCGAAAGTATTACTTAAAGCGGCTTTTACAGCTTTTTCTTTAGGTACATTTGGAGTACAATCCAAATCGCAATCAGGGTCAGGTGTATGATAATTTATTGTAGGAGGAATCTTTCCATATTTCATCGCTAATATTGTTGCTATAGCTTCTACAGCACCTGCCGCACCAAGTAAATGGCCCGTCATGGATTTTGTAGAGCTGATTGATAATTTATAAGCGTGTTCGCCAAAAACCTTTTTAATAGCCTTTGTTTCAGCTATATCGCCTAATGGAGTTGATGTTCCGTGAACATTGATGTAATCAATATCCTCAGTTTTTAAACCTGAATCTTCTATTGCTAATTTCATTGAACGTGCGGCACCATCACCATCTTCACAAGGTGCTGTTATATGATAAGCATCGTCAGTCATACCAAATCCGCTTATTTCACAATATATTTTCGCACCGCGAGCCAATGCGTGTTCTTCAGTTTCTAAAACTAGAATTCCACCACCTTCGCCCATAACAAATCCATCTCTATCCTTGTCGAATGGACGGCTTGCTGATTGAGGGTCATCATTTCTTGTTGACAAAGCTTGCATTGAGTTGAATCCACCGACTCCCATAGGGCAGATAGCCGCTTCGGAGCCGCCTGCAATCATTACATCCGCATTGCCGCGTTGAATCTGCATTACTGCATCTGCTATTGAATGCGAACTTGTAGCACAAGCTGAAAGAGTGGAATAGCAAGGACCGCCGAATCCGAAACGAATTGCGATGTGACCGCTTGCTATATTACCAATCATCATAGGTATGAAAAATGGTGATATACGGTCAGGTTTCCCATCCCTCTTTGTCATATTTTGTACTTGCTGGTGATAAGTCCACATTCCGCCAATACCGGAACCAACGATAACACCGGCTCTATTGCCATCCAATTTCTCTAAATCCAAACCTGAATCTTCAATTGCCATTATAGCTGAAGCCATTGCAAAATGAGTAAACAAATCCATTCTTTGGGCTTCTTTGCGATCTAAATACTTCGTAGCATCGAAATCTTTTACTTCACAAGCAAATTTGGTTTTGAAAAATTCGGTATCAAATTGAGTAATCGGAGCCGCACCGCTTTTACCTTCCATCAGGCTTTGCCACAATTCTTGGACTGTGTTGCCAATTGGAGTAACTGCACCCATACCGGTAACGACTACTTTAGGAAAATTATATTTAGACATATTTTTCTTTTGTTATTATAACATATGCGTTTAAAAAACATTAAGGGAGATATACTCCCTTAATATCCAATAAGTAAGAAACTTAGAGCGGGAGTATATTAACCTAATTTAGCTTCTAATAGTGTTAATACATCACCAACTGTTTGTATTTTCTCTTGGTCACTTTCTTCGAAACTTACATCGAATTTGTTTTCGAATTCCATAATGAGCTCTACGCTATCTAATGAATCAGCTCCTAAGTCTTTTGTGAAAGAAGCTTCTGGAGTGATTTGTGATTCTTCTACACCAAGTTTATTTACGATTATTTCTGTTACTTTTGCTTTTAAGTCAGCCATTTTACACCTCATTTTAATTATTACAAATTACAAAAAATTATTAAATTCAAAATTAATTCTTTTTAGGACAATAAACAAAATTTTCTTAAAAAATTCAGTTTTTATATTGCCAAACCACCATCGACATGTAGTACTTGTCCGGTGATATATGATGAGTCGTCAGAAGCCAAAAATATTGCCGCATTGGCTATATCGGCTGGTTCTGCTCCTCGTTTTAACGGTATATTGTTTTCAAAATACTGTTTTTGTTCGTCTGTCAATTTATCGGTCATTGCTGTTTTTACAAAACCGGGAGCAATTAAATTTACTAAGATATTTCTACCTCCCAATTCTTTTGCCATTGATTTTGTCAATCCAATTAAACCAGCTTTCGATGCTGAATAATTAGCTTGTCCGGCATTTCCGATAACTCCTACTACAGAACCCATATTAATGATTCTGCCTGCTCGTTGGCCCATCATCTGTCTTACAACAGCTTTTGAGCAAATAAATGCGCCTTTCAAATTGATTGTAAGAACTCTATCCCAATCATCTTCACTCATGCGCATTACAAGATTGTCACGTGTAATTCCGGCATTATTAACCAGAATATCAACGCGTTTTTCAGCCGCGATTACTGAATCGATAGCGTTTTTTACGCTGTCTGAAGAAGTAACATCAGCTTTTATATACTTGATTTTGTTGGTTGGGAAATCGCTTTCCGGTTCCATAACGTCCATAGCATATACTATAGCACCTTCTACGGCGAATGCTTCAGCAATAGCTCTGCCTATTCCGCGAGCTCCACCGGTTATTACTGCTACTTTATTTTCTAATCTCATTTCGTATCCCTATATTTAAAATTTAGAAATATCTTCAGCTTTATCAATACCGCTGATTTCGACATCACTCAATATACGTTTAACTAAGCCTTGCAATACACTGCTTGGACCTAATTCGATGAATTTTGTAAATCCGTCGGCTTTCATTTCGTTCATTGATTGAGTCCATTTCACCGGACATGTAAGCTGTTTAATTAAAGCGTCTTTTATATCACTGCTTTTTGTTAACGGTTTCGCTGTTACATTAGAATAAATCGGAACAATTGTATCCGAGAAATTTGTTTCGCTTATCGCTTTTTCTAATTCTATTTTTGCAGGTTCCATCAGTGGTGAATGGAATGCTCCGCTAACAACAAGTTCTTTAACCATTTTCGCGCCGGCTGTTTTAAATTCGCCGGTTATTTCACGAAGATAATCGCGAGAACCTGATACTACTGTTTGACCCGGTGAATTAAAATTCGCCGCGGCGATTATTTTTCCTTCTTCCGGTTTATTTAATTTTTCGCAAACTTCGATTACTTTTTCATCATCCATACCGATTATAGCAAACATAGTACCCGGCAAATCATTTCCTGCTGAATACATTAGTTCTCCACGGTAAGAAACAAGTTTTAAAGCATCTTCGAAAGTCAACGCGCCTGCCGCATATAACGCCGCATATTCACCGACTGAATGACCGGCAACACCGTCAAATTCGATTTTATCTTTTATTAAGTCAAACACAATCGCTGAATGAATAAACAATGCAGGTTGTGTATATTTTGTTTTCTTTAATTCATCAATAGGACCTTCAAACATAATATCGCTAATTTTATATCCTAAGATTTCGTTAGCTTTATTTATTTTCTCAGCGACCGCAGGGTATTGCTCATAAATATCTTTAAGCATACCAACATATTGCGAACCTTGTCCTGAACATACAAATGCTGTTTTCATTTTCATATTCCTTTAATTAGTCAATACTCCAGCGCAAATAAATCGCACCCCAAGTAAATCCACCGCCAAAACTTGCTAAAATTACATTTTGGCCTTTTTTGAGTTTACCGTCTTTATGCCATTCCGATAAACAAATCGGAATTGTAGCCGAAGTAGTATTCCCATATTTTTCAATATTTATCATTACTTTAGCAGGGTCTAATTTCATTTTCTTGCCCGTAAAGTCAATTATTCTCAAATTAGCTTGATGTGGTACAAACCAATCAATTGTATCGTTTGTCAGATTATTTCTTTTCATTACTTCGCAAGCAACATCGGCCATACTTTTTACAGCGGCTTTAAATACATTCTGACCGTCTTGAACTATATAATGTTCTTTATTCTTAACTGTTTCATCTGACGCTGGTTTAAAACTTCCGCCAGCTACCATGTGTAAGTATTTCGCACCCGATCCATCTATATGTAAAACTTGATCTATTATTCCGTAACCCGGTTCTTCTGATTTTTCAATTAACACACAGCCGGCACCATCGCCAAATATAACACATTGACGGCGATCGCTAAAGTCTGTAATTGTCGACATTTTTTCGCCTGAGCATAATAAAACATTGCGGACAACACCGGATTCAACCAATTTCGCCGCATTTACTAAACCGAAAACGAATCCTGAGCAAGCGGCTGACATATCGAAGCCCCAAGCATTTTTTGCACCTATCTTATCTTGAACTACACACGCTGTAGATGGAAAAAAGTGATCCGGTGTAACTGTTGTCACTATAATACAATCTACATCATCTGGAGACATTCCTCTTTTTTGTAAACATTCCAAAGCCGCAGGGACTATTAAATCCGATGTGGCTCCGTCCTTCGCAAATCTACGTTCTTTTATTCCCGTTCTTTCTACAATCCATTCATCGGTAGTATCCAAATACTGTGAAAAGTATGAATTTGGATAAACATCCGATGGTACATAATGGGCTATAGATGTTATCGTTGCGGGCATTATTACCTCACTAATTTATTAACGATTTTGAAATTTCATCTAAAAATTCTGATTCAACCAACATAGCGGCTTTTTCTAAAGCGGCTTCAAAGGCTAATGGTGTGCTTTTGCCGTGGCAAACTAATGCAGTACCTTTTATGCCTAATATTGGGACACCACCGTAAACCTGATAATCGAAACTTTTCATTATTTGTTTCAAAACAGGTTTTAATAACCCAACTTTTATTTTTGCTAATAAACTATTATCAGCATATAATTGTATTTTATTTTTCAATATACCCGGAAAACTTTCTGCGAATTTTAGAAGTACATTTCCGGTATAACCATCGCAAATAACTATATCAATATTACCGGAAAGTACGTCGTTACCTTCAATATTGCCGACAAAGTTTAATTTGCTCTCGGTCAATAATTTATTTGCTTCCCGATATAATTCAATACCTTTACCTTTTTCCTCGCCAATATTTAAAAGTCCAATCTTAGGTTTATCAATATTGCCGGATTTCCGAACATAAGCGTCGGCTAATATGGCAAATTCGAGCAACATCGTTGGTTTAACTTCGATATTAGCTCCTACATCTAAAACAAAAACCTTGCCGTCAGCTCCTTTAGCAGGGAAATAACTGCCAATTGTCGGGCGGCTGAATCCTTCGATTCTGCCTGCAACAAAAGTACCGCATACTAACATCGCTCCGGTATTTCCGGCTGATATAAAAGCATCGGCTTTTTCAATTTTGATTAGATGAAAACCCTGATATAATGAGGAATCTTTTTTATTTAATATATCGGTGGATTTATCTGAAAATGTAATTACATCACTCGCATGATGAATCTGGATTTTATCCAAATAGGTTTGTGAATCTTTATTTTTTGCAAGTTCTTCTTTAATGACTTTCTCATCGCCAACAAGAATTAATTCCAAGGCTGAAGATCGGTTTTTTGCCAAAAAATTTAATGCGCCGCGGATTTCACTCTTCGGTGCATTGTCACTACCCATTACATCTAATGCTATTCGGATTGTGCTATTTAACATATTTTTCTGTATATATATTTTCGGGTCTTCAATTGAGACCCGAAACTATACTAATATTGTTAATTATAAATTAAATAATTCTTTTGCCGTCGCTTTGGCGGCCATTGTAATAAAGAGTTACTTCTTTGCCCACTTTTACTATAGAAGCTCTATGTGGTATTTTAACTTCGCCTGATTGAGGATCAATAGTCAAAGTTGGCGCGATTGCTTTATAATGCGTACGGCGTTTATCTCTTCTGGTTTTCGATATCTTTCGCTTTGGATGTGCCATTCTTGTACATCTCCCTTAAATAATGTTTTATTTATTAATATTTCAATTCAAATTCAATTTCTTTAGGGCTTCCCAACGGGAATCTTCGGGTAGTTCACTACTGGTATTTACGTAATCAGGATACAAATCTTCAACTTTTTTATCTCTATATGCCGGAGCAATACGTTTTAAAGGAAGACCGATGATTAGTTCCTGCTTTACTTCTTCGGTTATATCGATAAACAAATCGTCGTCGCGCATATAAATTTCGCCGTGAAGTTCATTTATTATGTCTTTCGTTTCATTGTAAAGCAGATTATTAACTACATAGACTGCATTAATATCCACTTCTATTAACTCGATATAATCCTCATTCGACAAATCGCAAATTAAATTTGCCTGGCAATGCGCTTTACCTTTTACGATATAGCGGTCGCCTTGCCGTTTGACAATACCTGTAAAATCAACTATTCCAAAGAACTCGCTAAAGATTCCATCAATTTTTTCGCTGTTTTCGCTTAATTCTATAGAGTTATCCCCGTCTTTAAGCGTACGAATACTTATCTTTAACATTTTTATCAAAAATATATTAATTCAGATTACAAAAATAACAGTTTTTTTTCAATTAGCCAAATAAGACTAAAATGAATTCATATTTATTTCGATTTTTATTGATTTTTCCCCAGAATCTACTAGAGTCAAGAATTCTTCTTGACTCTTTTTTCCATCGTTTTATATCTCGTTCCAAATCTCCCTATTGATATGGCATCACTACGTGATTGAACAGCGTAGCTGTGCTATATTAATAGCAATAGAGATTAGATTGCAATATGAGCAACGTAGTTGTGGAATATTCTTCAATCCTGAAAGGATGGTATTACTATAGAAAATTGAAAGCACTCTTCAAGAAGGGTATAGGGGATTGGGTATAGGGTATGAAGAAATTGAAAACCAGTAATTCGTAATTGTTTTTCTTCAATCCAGAATGGATGGTATTACTATAGAAAATTGAAAGCACTGGTGGTACAAAACCCTGAAAGGGTGAAATACCCGAGGTGCTATTATTACTAATTTGCTAAAAAAATATATATTGTTGATAACTTTTAACTTTATATTACAAGAAAATAACTATTTTTGTATATGATAACAAAAGAAGAAGCATATAAAAGAATTAATGATTTAGTGGTTCGGTTCGAGGAACAATTATCAAGCTATAAATCAATTAATTATAATGAAACCCTGACGCGGCGGGATTTCATTGACCCGTTTTTTCAAGCTTTGGGTTGGGATGTAGATAATTCTCAAGGTTATGCTGAAGCGTACCGCGAAGTAATCCACGAAGACAGAGTCAAAATAGATAAGGCAACTAAAGCACCGGATTATTCATTTAAACTCGCAGGTGGAAAACGCCTTTTCTTTGTGGAAGCCAAAAAACCGAGCGTTTCTATAAAAGATGATATATCAGTAGCATATCAAATACGCCGCTATGGTTGGAGTACTAAATTACCGGTCAGTATTATCACTGACTTTGAAGAATTTGCAGTATATGATTGCACGAAAAAGCCTGTTATAAATGACAAATCTTCCGTTGCCAGAATAAAATATATAAATTTCAAGCAATATCTTGAGGAATTTGAATTTCTTTGGGATACATTCAGCAAAGAGCGTGTGCTGAAAGGCAGTTTTGATAAGTTCGTCCTCGGTACAGCAAATAAAAAAGGTACCGCCACGGTGGACAAAGAATTTTTAATTTCCCTCGACAATTGGCGGACATACCTCGCAACTTCTATAAGTTTGAAAAACAAAGAACTTGACGAGGAAGAAATAAATTTCGTGGTTCAGCAGACTATTGACAGAATTATTTTCCTGCGAATTGCCGAAGACAGAAGCATAGAAACTTATGGAAACTTGAAAAGTGCTTTAAATCAGGGTGACTATTACCAAAATCTTTTCACGATTTTTACAGAAGCTGACCAGAAATACAATTCCGGGTTATTTGATTTAAAGAAGGATCGAATCAGCAAGGATGTGAAGATCGATAACAAGGTTTTGAAAACCGTAATCAATCAATTGTATTATCCCGAAAGCCCTTACGAATTTTCCGTTTTGTCAGTCGAGATTTTGGGCAGTGCTTATGAGCAGTTCCTTGGAAAGCAGATAAAAATTGACAAATACCACCGCGCAAGTATTGAGGAAAAGCCCGAAGTCCGCAAAGCGGGCGGTGTTTATTACACACCTCAATATGTGGTTGAATACATTGTAAAAAACACAGTCGGCAAAATGATAGAAGGTAAAACTCCCGCCGAAGTTGCAAAAATCACAATTTGCGACCCGGCTTGCGGTAGCGGAAGCTTTTTAATTGGAGCCTACCAGTATTTGCTGGACTGGCATAAAAACTATTATTCAGATAATGGAAAAATATCGAAAGGTGCAAAAGGCAATCCTCTAACTCCCGAAGGCAACCTGACCACAGCCGAGAAAAAGCGCATATTGCTAAACAATATATATGGTGTTGATATAGATGTGAATGCGGTGGAAGTAACCAAGCTTTCGTTGCTTTTGAAATGTATGGAGGGCGAAACCGAAGCGAGCATAGCCACGCAAATCAATATGTTCAAAGAAAGAGTTTTGCCGACGCTGGACAACAACATCAAAGACGGCAACAGCTTGATTCAAAATAGTTATTTGGTGAATGAAGTACAATTAGAAATAGTTTTTAAAAAAACAAAACCTTTTGATTGGGACAGAAAATTTTCAGAAATATTTCAAAATGGTGGATTTGATGTTATAATTGGTAATCCGCCATATAGCGCAAAACAGTCCAGTGAGAATAAATACCTTACAGCATTTTATAAAACAGTTGAATACAAATGTGATTTATTTGCTTTTTTCATTGAGAGAGGTATCCAATTGTTAAAGAAAAAAGGCAGATTAGGTTACATTATTCCAGTCTCTTGGATGACAAATATCTATTACAAAAAACTAAGAGAATATTTAATTGAGTCTAAATCTCTTGAAGAAATCAACCTTATTGATGGGCTTGTTTTTGATTCAGCTAATATTGACACAAATATTATCATTCTATCTAAGGAAAATGTGGGAAATGCTAATCTGAAATGGATTAACTCTTTTGCGGGTAATTTAAGTACAAATTATGTTGAAAGGAGTTTTAGTCAATTCAAGAAAGAGGAGGGATACTCTATAAGCTCAGAAGCTGATAATTCTTGGTATGTTTTGAAAGAAAAATTAGACAAACAATCAATCGAACTTGGTAAAATATCAAAAATATCATTAGGAATGAAACTGCGTTCTAATGATGAATTTATTGTTAGAGAAAAATCCATATCCAATCCTGATTCGATAGTTTTCGGAAAAGATATATCTAAATATAAACCAATAGTTCCCACAAGGTTTTTTAATTTTTCAAAAGCTGTTATAGTTGGTGGAACAAAAAATCCATTGGTACAAGAAGCCAAAACAAAAATATTCATTCAATCCATTAGAAACTTAAGCCTAAAGGATAGAATTGTAGCAACCTACGATGAAAATGGTTATTATTTTATCGGCACAGTTAATTCAGTAATACTAAATGACAATTCCTATGATCCAAAATTAATTCTTGGATTGTTAAACTCAAATTTATTTAATACTTATTTCAAAAAGAGATTCACAACAATTTCTTTAACAGCTTCATTTGTAGGGGTATTACCTGTTAATAAGTTAGAAGAAGAACAAAAAAAAGAAATAGCCAAAAAAATATCAATGAATGTAACTCAATTACTTAAATTAAATGAACACTTATTAAATTCAAAATTGCAAACAACACTTGAACAAATCCAAAATCGCATTGAATATTTATCATCAGTTATTGATACTTTAGTCTATCAGCTATATGATTTGACCGAAGAAGAAATAAAGATTGTGGAGGGAGAATAGAGATGGGAAAAGAAAAATATCTTTATCACTATACAAATTTCGTAAGTGGAATGAGTATTTTGAAATCAGGCTCATTAAGAATGTTTGATGCCAAGCAACAAAGCGATCCTTATGAAGTAATTTACGCCGGTAATAAAATATTTGAATTTTTTCTTGATATTATTTCAAATCAAAACAATAGCTACAAAAAGGAACAAATGAAAATATTTATAGGGTTATTGATGTTTATTTCAGTGAACTATGCTGATGAGACAAAACAAGAAAAGATTCAAAATAGTATAAAACAAATCACGGGTATAGATGTTGACAATTTTTTTGTTCAATTAAATAAAGATATAAACTCTAGAATTATTAGGAATTTTATTTCAAGTTTTACAACTTCGTTTAATAATAAATATCTCTGGGATGTTTATGCGAGTAATGGTGCAGGGATTGTTATAAAGATAAAATCTGATTGTTTACAATCTTTAATAGGAATTAAACAAGTACATTATCTTCTTGAGGAATTTATTCACCATATTATTATTGAGGTTACTGATTATTATACAAAATCTGAAATTGACAAATTTGAACTTTTAGGAAAATTGAACAAAGAAATTACACATGTATGTTTATCAACAAAGCAGGTTAAATATAGTCTTGAAAATGAAATTAGATTGATTGAGCATTATGATTGTGTAACAGACGAGAAAATTATAGAAATAGCCCAAAATGATAAAGAATTTGTATTGTTACCTTTGACAAAACAAAAATTTATCAAAATAATAAGTTCTATATATTATACAGATCAACTGCAGTTAGATAAATTGGAGAGACTTATATCTTTTCAAAAAAAGCATCCGAAAATCGAATTAATTCAAATACCATATAATAAAGTTATTTAGGATAATAAGATGGAAAATAAAATTACAATTGTTCAAAGTCAGAAGTGTTTTATTGGAGCATTAACCTCTATGCTTATGGATTCCAAATGTAGTTTTAATAATAGGTCTGATATATTGGAAAAAGTTGGAGATTTAACATTCGGAAATGCCACTTATATCCTACCTGAAGATTTATGTAATTTTATTAATGCATATTTTAATGTTGAAGAAATTTTAACATTTAAAGAAATAAATCAAATATTAGATTATTCATTATATATAGACAATATTAATAAATATGCCTTATTATTCTGGTTAGGTAATAATGATGGAAAGAACCAACATGTAACAAGATATATTAAGCACGAGCCTGATGGTATAATTTTGATGGATCCAACATTTAGTAATTTAAAAAAATTTGGATATAATCATCTTCAGTCCCTTTCTACTAAAGGTTTTAAAATAGTAATAATAAATGAAAGCGAAATTCAAAAGACAAATGAAGGATAATATAAAATATGGATAACTCAACTACAATCATCGCTATTAGTGCTTTAATAAGTGCTTTAGCAACGGTAGTATTAGTAATTGTAACCATTTGGTATGCATATATAAACAAAAAAATACTTAAATCAAATGAGAAATCTTCGGAAGAACAATTGAGACCATACATAATAACACATATTTATTCAGAAGATTATTTTGTTTTCCTACAAATTAAAAATATTGGGAAAAGACCGGCCAAAAATGTTCATATTAAATTTGATCCACCTTTAGATGAAATTGATCGTGTTACAAGAAGTGGGAATGAATTTGTTGACCATACACCATTGTTGAATCAAGCTTTTATTCCTCCAGATTTTGAAATTACAACAATATTGATGGAAACAACAAAGTTTGTACAAAATGATGGTTTGAATAAAATATTTACAGTTAAAATTTCGTATGATAGTATCGAATTCAACAATAAATTACCGGAAAAACAATATCAAGAAGAATATATAGTTAATTTATCTAATTATATATATCCCAAAAAAATAATGAAATTTACAAATAATTATTATATCCAAAAGATGCAAGAAAGTATTGAGGTAATGAAAAATTCATTAATGAAAATTTCTAATAAATAGTCAATTCACATTTTTCTCCAACCGTAATTCGTACAAAACAAAACTTCTAGCAACACTGGTAATTTACCAAAGCCGGACAAGTCGCGACTTGTCCCTACAATCGAAGACGTTCCAAAGCGGGAGCTTTGGAACGAGAGCAATGAAAAATCTTCGCGTCTTTGCGGTGAATTCTTCTTTCTTCTAATTCAAAATCCAAAATTTAAAATTTAAAATTTATAGAAGATGGATGCTTCACTTCGTTCAGGATGACATTATCCCATATCCTATCAATCCTAAAATCCTTTAATCCTAATTCAGAAAAGGGCTCAAAAAAAAAGCTGTCTCTTTTGCAAGAAACAGCTTTGTAAAATATATTATTACACGCGTTTTATTAACGTGAGTAAAACTCAACTACCAATGGAACTTCGCATACTACTTGTACTTCATCGCGAGAAGGAATGTAAGCCAATTTCGCTGAATAATCGTTTTTAGTTACTTCGATATATTCAGGAGCGTGGATATTACGAATCGCTTCTACGAAAATAGGAATATTGCGGCTTCTTTCTTTCAATGTTACAACGTCGTTTACATTAACGTGATATGAAGGAATATCCATTTTTTTACCATTCACTCTAAAGTGACCGTGGTTTACAAACTGACGGGCGGCATATATAGTTGGAGCGAAACCTGCGCGATACACGAATGCATCTAAACGAGTTTCCAACAATTGCACTAAAATCTCACCTGTGTTACCTAACATGTGTGCGGCTTTAGTGTATGATTTACCCATTTGTTTTTCTGAAATATTATATTGTAAACGCAAACGTTGCTTTTCCATCAACTGGCGACCGTAGTCGGAAGTTTTACCTTTACGCTTGGTTTGACCATGTACTCCGGGTGGATATGGCTTTTTTTGCATTACTTTACCCGCTTTCGGGGTAATTATAATATTAGTTTTTCTTGATAATCTTACTTTTGGACCAGTATAGTTCATAACCTTTGCCGTTAATTATTATTTTTATTATTTTCTATTAAATTTTCATATTTTTCAAAATATAAGAATACAAAATTAAAGTAAAAAGTTTATTCTACAAAATTTAAAATTACTTTTTTTCAATATTTCTGCATTTATATGCTCAAATCACCAAAATTGTTGGATTTTCTGCTTGTTTTCGTGCTTAAAATTTAATTTCACTCTTGTTTTAGGCTCCGAAAAAATAAAGGCAGGTCCGAAACCCGCCTTATTAAAAATATATTTTGAACTGTTCGTTGCTAGCAAAACTACAATTTTGCGGCAACCGCTTCTGCCATTTCCAACGTTGTTGCTTTACCGCCCATATCATAAGTCAGGACTATACCTTCTTCTATTACGTCAGATATAGCTTTTTCCAATCTTTCTGCTTTTTCGGCTTCACCCAACCAATCCAGCATCATTTTAGCTGATAGCAGTGTTGCGATCGGGTTAACCTTATACATACCGGCATATTTTGGAGCACTTCCGTGTGTAGGTTCGAATACAGCCAATTTATCGCCAATGTTACCGGAGCATGCAAAACCTAATCCACCAACCATTTGAGCGCATAAATCGGAAATAATATCGCCATATAAATTTGGTGCTACCAATACATCATAACGTTCAGGATTTTTCAAAAGCCACATGGTCATAGCATCGACATTTCCTTCATCAAATTCAATTTCGGGATAATCAGGAGCAACTATATTACGTGCAACTGAATAAAATAATCCGTCCGATGCGCGGATAACGTTCGATTTATGAACAACGGTTACTTTTTTGCGATTATGAGTGCGAGCAAATTCAAACGCCGCTCTGATAATTTTTTCTGAACCTTTCTTTGTGTTTATCTTGCACGAAATTGCATATTCGTCGGATTTCAAATCTGCAAAAGCCGCAAAAGGTTTGCTGATTTTTGATAGTACGTCGGATAATTCAGCCGGTACAGTCGGAAATTCCACTCCGCAATATAAATCCTCTGTGTTTTCGCGGAACATAACGATATCTATATCGTCGCGGAAATTTAAAGCATTACCTTTGTATGCTTTAGTAGGGCGCATACAATTATAAAGATTGAACTCCTGACGCATTCTCACGATAGGACTTCTATAAATATGTCCTTTACCTTGTAATTCAGGGATTAATTCACTTTCCGATGTCCAAATCGGTTTTGAAGTAATAGCACCGAACATTGCGGCGTCAACATTTTTTAAAAGCTCTACAGTTCTTGGTGGAAGCGGATCTGCTTCTTTACACCAAAATTCCCAGCCGATATCACCATGCGGATATTCAGCATCAAATTCTAATTTGTCTAATACTATTCTCGCGGCTTCGAGGACTTCCGTTCCCACTCCATCGCCCGGTAGCCAAGCTATACGGTATTTAGGCATACTTCACCATTTATTTTGAAATTGATAAAATCTAAACAGCAAATATAACAAGAAAAATTATATTCAATAAAACATTGTGTAGTTTTGTCAAATAAATTATATTTGCTTCGTCAAATTTGTAATAAACGAAAAAAATGGAATTTTATGAAAAAAATATTTTTACTTTGCGGTATCATTTTGCTAACGGCGTTCATAAACAATGCCAAAGCTGTCGATACATACTACACAGTAGTAATAAGTTCAGTTAAAAGCGCCCAATCAGCGCAAAAATTAGCTGACGATATGATAAAAAAAGGATTTGAAGCTAATGTAATGCTCGTTAACTTGAATAATGGAACAACAAACCGAGTTTGTATCGGCAAATCTACTACCAAAGACGGTGCCGAAGAAATTCAGAAAAAATTGGCAAAAGCAGGTTACTCGAGTTCGTGGATAGCTATTATTAATGGACCTGATGAACAAAAAGCAGTAGTTAAGAAACTACCCGAAAAGAAACCAGCTCCTGAAAAGCTCGAATTTGCTCAAAATGTTGAAGTAGATTACATAACAGAAAAAGAGTCAAAACCCGTGGCACAACCATATACAGTGGATGTAATAACTACCGAAAAAGTTGCTGAAAAAAACACTGCAATAGCAACTAAAAAAGAAATATCTACCATTCCAACACCACCCGATGTAGATAAATTACCTTTGGCGGTACCAAAAGAATTCAGCGGAAATAGGTCCGATAATACAGCTGATACAGATGGTAAAAATGTTGTTATATATAATGTTAAAGTAGGCCAAGCAGATGATAAAACTTCCGGTACAACCGTATATGAAATTTTAACTGAAGGTAACCAGCCCATTACGGTTGACACATTAACAACTATTACAGCAAGCTCAAATGATGTAATAGTTTATCACGTTGGTGTCGGCAATCAACCGGTTGATGCACAAACAGAGACATATATAATCACACCATCCACTAGTTCGCAAATAATTACAAATGATGTGTTGATAACTTCCACCGATGTTACAGTAAGCCCCGGAACAGTTACTACGTATGAGTTCACAACTCAAGAAGACCCGAATCTTATATCGAATGATGTATTAATAACCCGAAATGAACCTTTCCCTATTAAAACAAATTCTACTGATTCATTGGTAATTCTGACAGCGGCACCAGAAGCTCAAGTTATTCAATCACAACCGCTTTCTTCAAAAGATGGCGATGTAGTTGTGCATACGGTAAATGTGGGCACTGCTCAACCGGAGACGCCTCCTATGACAACCCAGCATATAACAGTAGCAACCATCTCCCCTGCAAAATCTGATGTTTCTGTAAAACCTATAGAAACCGAGAAGAATCCTAAATTGGAAAGTTTAATTCCGGGCACTAATTTATCATACACACAGTTTTATACCGAAATTAAAAAAATATTTTATGCTTTGGAGAAATACAGCTTAGCCAGTGGAACATTATTGAATGAATATATCGATCCAACTTATGGAACTTACATTAGATATAGAAATAACGATATTGTCGACTATGAAAAGATGGTTAAACCTAAAGATATTTATAAAAATCCTCAAGTCAAATCGAATGTATTAATGTTTTTCCAAGATATGGTTAAAGTCCGCCGCCAGCCTCCTGTTGTAGAACAGCTCCCGAAATATGATTGCGCATTGAAACACGTTCCGGGTTTGAATATTTATTTAAGCAGTTTAGCAAAAGACAACAAATTTTATGAAGAAACTGTAAAATGCCTTAATTCAGATGATACTGCACTGACTGATATAGAAACAGCTAATATTTTAGAAGCTAACAAATCTATCAATGCGGCATTTGCTATCGGTAGTTCCGAATTGGTTAAAGCGGTTTACTTCGCCGTCGTCGGTGATAAAGTTTATATAAGATATATTGATATGTATGATAATTGTGAAAAGAAATAAAAATGAAAAAAACCGTATTATTAATTGTATTATTTTTTAGTATTAGTTTAGTAGCTTACTCGGCTGATAAACCCATTAAGGTACTTTTAACTGAAGCTCAATCAGCTTTGGAAAAAGCAGATTACCCTACAGCCATTGAATTATTAAACGGAGTTTTAGCAAAAGACAGCAACAACATCCAAGCTCACTACCAGCGCGGTGTGGCATTTTTCTACTCTGCATATTACGATGTTGCTAAAATTGATTTCGAATTTACCGTTAAGAAAAATCCTAAATTCCCGGATGCATGGAATTTCCTTGGTCTATCCAAAAGCTATTTAGGTGATTTGGAAGGTGCAATGGATGACTTCTCGAAAGCTATAAAGTTAGATCCAAAATTCGCAGAAGCTTTTTTGAACCGTGGAAGCGGTTATTTAGAACAAAATGAAAACGATAAAGCTTTCGATGATTTTAATACCGCTGTAAAATTGTCACCCAAAAATCCTGAAATATACCTAAACCGCGGTAACGCCTACAAAGCAAAAGGTGATTTAGCAAACGCTGTGCTTGATTATCAAAAAGCCACCGAATTAGGCATAAAAAATGTTGATGTTTACTATAGAATGGGAAATTGCTACTACCAACAAAAAAAATATGACGATGCAGTTAAAGCATATTCCGAGGGTTTGAAAATAGAACCTGCTAATGTTGATTTGCTCAATAACCGAGCTGTTGCCTTAAACGATGGCGGTAGAATAATAGAATCTAAGCGCGATAAAGAAACTCTAAAGGAAATGGTGAAAATCGAGCATATTCCAATAGAGCAATTGAATTTTGTCGTGCGTACCGATACACCAAAAATGTTTTCTCTCAAAGTTCCCGAAAATTGGTTTTTCATTGAAGAAAATGGTGTTATATCCATTTCGGACAAATCAGGAAAAGATGTGGCGAAAAGCAACGTGATAGGAACTATAAACTTAGCACTTCATATAGGTGATACAATAGGTTTGAAAGATGACCAAGTACTTATGCAATGGTGGGACGAAAAACAAACCAAAAGCGGAGATAATTATTTTCATTACTATTTCCGTTCGAAAAAGGATAAACCTTACCGCGGAGTCTATCCGCAGAAATTTACAAAGGCTCAATTGCAATACACCGATGGCTCACAAGTTTTTATGAGTTACGATATGGCAATAGCTTATGGCGGCAATTTATTTCATATTAATTTCCAATTTCCGGAAGAGGAAATGGATTATTACGACCAAATTATAGAAAAAATCGTGACTTCAGTTGGACTAACATTTACACCATAGAAAAATTTTTAATTTTAGAGAATATATATGTCAAAAACAGCATTAATTGCAGTTGGAGGAAATTCCTTAATTCGAGCGGGACAGCGCGGTACTATCGAAGAACAGTACGGCAATGCAAGATTAACAGCAAGAGCGATTATTACCCTAATTAAAGACGGATGGGATATCGTTATTACCCACGGCAACGGTCCTCAAGCCGGAGCCGCATTATTACGCTCTGAGAGAGCTTCAGGCGAAGTTTATACACATACGTTAGACATGTGTGTTGCCACAACACAAAGCGAAATCGGTTACATTATGCAGAGAGCATTGGATATCGAGTTGGCAGAGGCAAACATCGTCAAACCAATAACTGTTATTCCAACCATGGTTGCTGTCGATCCAAACGATCCGGCATTTAAAAACCCGACAAAACCAATCGGACCATTTTATACCGAAAAACAAGCTGAACAAAAGAAACGCGAGTTGGGTTGGGATATCATCGAAGACGCATCGCGCGGTTATAGACGGGTTGTTCCTTCTCCGGAACCGAAAGATGTTTTACAGATTGATATAATCAAACGTGTTATTGAAATGGGATATATTGTTATCGCTTTAGGCGGCGGGGGTATTCCGGTTATGAACCGCGGTCATGGCAATATAGAAGGCTTAGAAGCAGTTATCGATAAGGACAAGTCTTCTTCCCTATTAGCAAATATGCTCGATGTGGATTTATTTCTTATTTCCACTGAAGCAGATGCCGCTTACTTGAATTTCAAAAAACCTGATCAATTTGAAATACGCAATGCAACAGTGGCAGAATTAGAAAAATACATGGACGAAAACCATTTCGCTCCCGGCAGTATGAAACCAAAAATTGAATCCGTTATAAGATTCTTGAAAAATGGCGGAAAAAAAGCATTAATCACAAATTACGAGTGTTTGGAAAAAGCTATGAAAGGCGAATCCGGTACTCACGTTTATCCGTAATAATTAATATATCAGGCAAAAATAATGATTGAACATATTATAGAATCCCAACAATTCTCGGTTCCAAAGATTTGGGAAATTTTCGACCGTGCCGAGGATATGAAGAAAATTTTAGCTCGCGGTGGAACGAAGGATTACGATAACCGCATTCTTGCTTCTTTGTTTTATAAACCATCCACTCGTACAAGATTTTCTTTTGAGTCAGCTATGGCGCGTCTTGGTGGTAAGGTTTTGTCAACCGAAAATGCTCACGAATTTTCTTCCGAAATTCGTACCGAAATGCTCGAAGACACCATTAAAATAGTTTCCAATTACGCTGATGCGATCGTTTTAAGAGCTTTGGATATGGGTGGTGCTCAACGCGCCGCCAATGTATCGAAAGTGCCAATCATAAACGCCGGAGACGGTGCTAATGGTCAACACCCAACTCAAGCGCTTTTGGATTTATATACAATTTATCAGGAATGTAAAACTCTTGATGGATTGTCTGTTTTATTTGCCGGTGAATTGGATACCGGAAGAACTGTACATTCCTTAGCATATCTACTTGGTAAATTCTCGAGAGTGAAACTTTACTTCGTAGCTCCTAAAGAATTGCAAATAAAGCAAGATATTTTGGATTATCTGGACCGTAGAGATGTAGTTTATGAATTAGCCGAATCGAGCAAAGGAATTATAGAAACAGTTGATGTTGCTTACCAAACTCAAATTCATGAAGATAGATTAATAGGTTTGTCTTTCGACCCATCGGTCAATACAATTAATAAATCGGTTCTCTCGAAAATGAAGCACGATTCCATTATTCTGCATCCGCTTCCAAGAAGTGTGGAAATTGATCCGGAAGTTGATAACGATAAGCGTGCCGCGTACTTCAGACAAACTGAAAACGGCTTATATATCAGGATGGCACTGCTATCGATGATATTCGATAAAGAACTTTAGAAAAGTTTTTTTTAGATTATTTAGATGGGTTTCACATTTGGTGTGGAGCCCTTCTTTTTTTTAAATTTACCAGTAATTCTTCATCCAAAATTTTTGAACTAGAAGAGGCTGACTGTTTTTTTTAATAATTTATGCGGCAACGCTATTATCGTAAATGCAATCAGGACATAAATCTTGACCGGATGTCCATTCGATTGTATTACCGGCTATTCTCACAGAATTGAACTTACTAATTTCCAGAAGTTCTTCATACCAATCACCATTCAAATATGGCTTACAATCAAATTTCCGAACTTCTCCATTTGAAAATTCAATTTCTAAAAAATAGTTATCCAACGGTTTCACTTTAATGGGTTTTATTCTATTCATCGCATTACCTTAAAGGACCAATTTTGAAGAATACACTTATTGTTGGCATATTAACCTCATACTTAGTAATTTAAATTAATAACGAGAAATTTTATGAATTATTTTATTATCATCAACTTCTTATTCACAACCACCGTCGGCGTCTGTAATTGGATGAAATACATACCATTATCGAATTCTCTTGCATCAATAGTTATTGACTTCAAACCTGTTTCGCCTGTAATATTGATCTCTTTTAACTTTATACCATTAGAATTCAGTACCGAAAGTGTTGTCACACCATCCTCAATCAAATTTAAATTGATTTCTAAATTATCACTTGCCGGATTAGGTATTATTTGCAGAATTTCAACTTTTCCTATCGGATTAATCAGCCTCGTTCCGCCTTCTTCACAAATTCCGAGAAGTTTGAATTTGCCGGAAGTTGTTTCTAAATCAACATCAACTTTGTTACCCGAAGCGTCCGTCAAAATAAAATCAACTATATCGAGTGAAGTTTCTTCAACCAAACCCAAACCCGCCATTACAGGAATTTGCGCCAATTCCTGGGTTTTTCCGAATGAACCTTTTATATTCGTATAAATAGAATCATTTATAATGTTTCTTTCCGATTTCTTTAGCGGTGTTAAAATTGTTTTTTGGAATCTGATTGTTGCTGAAAAATTCGGTGCGGTTTTAGCAATTCCCTGAGGATCGGCGTTGCTCATCACAAGTTTGAGTCTTCTTGCCTGCCCCGCATAAGCAGAATCATTCTTAATTGTAATCTTCAATCCACCTGTGCCATTTCCAAATAGCTGAACTATGGCAGGAGTTCCTACGTCGTCATATTCAAAACCAATCTGCCCCGAAATGCGGCCTGCATAAATTGGTTTAAACTTAACAGACAATTTTCTGGTTTCGTATGGTTGTAATGTAAATGCTCCGCCACCGCTTACAATATCGAACTGCTTTAAGTCGGGACCCAACTGAACAACATTGCTTATAGTTATTGGTGCTCCATAAATATTTTTTATTAAAGCAGTATCTTGAAATATTTTCTCATTTCCGATATCTACTTGACCAAAATCAAGTAATTTCGAAATTACTTCAATTTTCGGCCTTACACCTATGCCCATAATATTTTGTTTTAAGGTATCAAATTGAGTAACAATATTTATAATCGCTTTGTTAACACCGACTTTTATGGGAGAAAAAACTATTTCTATTGTCTTGCTTTCCGTCGGGGATAATTCATATTTTGCGAAACCGGATGATAAACTGAATACTTCGGGGTGCGCCCCGCTAAAATAAATCGAATCAACCCGGAACTTATAGGAACCCGTATTTTTTATAAAATCAGTAATTAACGAATCCTTACTACTCCCGACTAAACCTTTTTTCATATCAATATCGTGCGTATATGCCTCGGGTGCGACAATCGAAAAGACAGCATCGGATTTATCAGATATATTATATTCGGCGGCAGTATCTCTTAAACATCGAACAGAGAATCCATCAATCAAGTGCGCATTACCAAAGAATATATCGTAATCATAAGTGAAAAGTTCTACAGCGCGAATCCAATTAAAAGACCAAAAACAACATATATTACCCATACTATAGAATTTAGCTTCATCCCAACGACCTCCCGCGGGAAGTGCTGAAAATCCTGTTTCGTTTGTAGCACGATAATTCGGTTCATTCCACAAACCATCTCCATTTTCTATGGTACCGATAGTTTTTAATTTACCACCAGCAATTTTTGATCCACCGAGATAATTTACCAATTCGACCCAATCTTTGTCACTTGGAATAATCCAACCCCGAGTTGCTAAACCGCGAGAATCGTTCAGTGCATACCAATTATACAACTTTCCATATATTTCTCCCATTCGAGGATCATTATTATAATAGCACCAAGCTCCTGCTTTTGTATTGACCCATTCTGCTGAATCAGTAACCTCCGGAATTGGGTCACCATTGCGATAATGATCAACATTAAGATTGTATCTCATCCAACTCTGTTTTCCTATATTAACTGTTTGAAGTCCTCCATTCGATGTTATTTTTACCAAACATTTGTTGCTTGGTGTATTCGGAACTCTCCAATTATGGCTTAATCCCTTAGCATTATTTGATATTAGTTCCCAATCAACGCCATTATTTGTAGAATACTCTAAAGTAATCCTCTCATCTGCATCAACACCCTCCCACTTTATGACTGTATCGATTCCGGCTATAAACTCTTGCCCCCCATTAGGTTCGATTAGTTTAATTTTCATAGTCTTGCTCAGTTTACCCGGGAATCCGCCGCTTACATAATATTTAGATGGACATTTATCACTCTCTATAGTAAATTTTGTAAATACATAACAACTGTCTTCAGGTATAAATCTAATGTCGAGATTTCTACTTTCGCCTGCTTTTAGGAAAAAACTTGTAGGATTTATAGTAAAAGCAGGATTTGAACTGCTAATGTTGGTTATATTGAAATCGGAATTTCTTGCTGTTACGAGTATTGTTGTATCTTTTGGTATTCCGGGTGTTGCGTTTAATAATTGTAAATTTTTAGGTGAAAATTCCAAATTTGCAACACTAATAATAGGTGGTTGATATATCGTATTTGATTTTAAGTCCATCGAGTTTATAGCAGCCTTGACATATTTTGAACCTAAATTGCAATTGATTTCGCTTTGCCATTCAATTTGGCAGGGATCGCTACTTTGAGCTAAAGATAAAATTGAACGATAACAGCCTTCGACTTCCTCTTGGGTTTTAATATTCTCAAAGTACAGTCCTCCGGTTTTCGCTGAGAAATCTTTGATATATTGTGAAGCAGGCATACCGATTGTTACACAATAAATTATTATATTATTGGCGAGCGCTTCGTTTATTATGTCGGCAATTTTGGTTCCGGCATTCGGTGCTCCATCTGAAAGAAAAACTATTACTCTTTTATATTTTCCTGTTTTAGCCACGAGAACGCCACCGGCAGTCGGTTCAATCATTGCGGCATTGTAATTAGTACCTCCACCAATAGTCAAACTATTTATTCCATTTATCAATTTTACTTTATTAGTTGTAAAGTCTTGGTTTAGGAAATTTCCATTATTAAAACTTGTTATAGCACATTCCGATTTCCCTAATGGAAGCATGTCTATCCAAGCATTAGCGGCCGCTTTTGCTATATCCATTCCCATACCTTGCATCGAACCGGAAACATCTATAACTAAAACACTGGATAATGCTTCGGGTTGTTTCTGCTCAGGACAACTCAAATTTATAACCGTTCGCTGTTGTCCATTTTCAGTAATAGTAAAATCGGACGATGACAAATTTGTTATTTGATTCCCTTCGGCATCTAAAGCAAAGAAATTTGCTTTAATCGTAGGGAAGGCTGTAGTATCGCAGTTGAATACAAACAGACTCTGGCAGTTAGCATTATTTCTGCCCAGAAGAATTGCTAAAACTATAAATAAACAAAAAACTTTTTTCATAAGAATACACTCTGATAATGTAAATAATCAAATTTGCACATTCAATAATGTATAGACAACTGAGAAGTCCATTTCTTTCTCTTGTGTTAAAAAAAAATGCAAAAAAAGTGAAAATAATTGTAGTTTGGTTGAACCAAGGGAGGTAGGGAATTTATATATTATTGGATAATGGATTGATATATTGACAGATGGCGTAATTTTTTGAGTCAGATGAAGCATAACAATAAAAAAGGACAAGTCGCGACCTGTCCATATAGAAAGAAATTAATTACGAATTAAGATTTTTTATTATCTTTGCATTCATAATTCAAAACTCAAAATTCAAAATTGTTCAAAAACATTTTGGCTAAAGCCGAGTTTCTTATTCAATTCCAACCACTACATAAATGTAGTGGCTACTAAAGAAGATTATTTTCGTTCTTCTCATTAATAATTTACTTCGCTCAGAATGACGTATCAACTTAATTAACAATGGAGTACCGCTTATCAGGGAATAGCAAAACAACCTGTTAACCCTTATAATTCATAACTCATAACTCATAACTTTCTTCTTCTTCTCATTAACAATTTACAATTAACCATTGACCATTATTATTCCGGTCTATATTTACAGCATCCCGGAAGTGCCTCATAAACATCATCTTTGGCTTTATATGAATCATTATCGTGGCCTACATCGGCTAAGGCTTTTTTGATTGCGTCCAAATTGATTTGGTTCTGATATGAGATTTCCAGCATTTTTGTTTTTGCGTCCCAAACCGCTTTCACAACATTTTCAAATGCCATAACAGTTGTTTCAATTCTTTCCTTGCACATATCACACGAGCCTTCGACTTTGAATATGCTTTGCGTCAAAACTACACCCTCAGCCACTTCTTTGTAAGCAGTCTTGGCTTTAGTATGGCTGTTAAAATCGATTGTTTTCGATATACGTGCATTTACAGCATATTTGTTACTCAATTGTAATCCATTCAAATCTCGATATATTGGAGCTTCATACTGTAGTGATAGTTTCCAGGAGTCTAAGAATTTTAATTCTAATTGCGGTGCTATGAACAAAACAAAACCACCAGTCGCTTCGATGATTTTACCCGCATCATCAATGGCTTTATCCCGAATTTGCGCTCTGATTTTGAGTAACCCGGATAGTGGTTCAGCTATTTTATAAATTCCCAAAAGTGAGAAATTATATAAATTGCCGTATTTATAGTTTGTGCGCTCTGTATTGATCCGCTGTGAATATTCAAAAGTATTTACCGAGATAAGCGAGAAATCCGAATTTTCAATATGTTTGAAAAATATTATACCGCCTTCGTATTTATATCCGCCCGATGAAGGCTGTAGGTCAATCGGTAATACTACCGGTCCATACATTTGGTCAAAAGTTCCAATTGGTAAAGTCGCTCGTATAGTTGGGGTTATACTGAATGTATTGCTATGGTTGCTGAATATATTATACGAAAAACCAATAGATCCATCGCCTAATCCAAAAGCTTTTCTATTGAACTTCTGTCCTCCCCCAAAATCAAAATTCTGGATTTTGCTTGTGTAATATCCAATCTCAGCGGATATTCTTAATTTATCCGTTAAGCCATAAGACGCCGAAAATGAAGAAAAGTTAAAATACGAATCTTTGATATATTTATAATCATCACGTACTTTACTTCCGGAGTAATATGTATCGGAATATGAAAACATATCCCCAAGCGATATGTCCAAGCTGTTTTTTCCGCCCGTGGATTGTCCATCGGTAGAACCTGATGGATTTCCGGCAACACAGCATTGAGCATTAAGGTTTATCGGAAAAATACAAAAGTATAACAGAAGAGTAAATATTACTACTCTTTTTAATGTTAACATATTTATTTTTATATTAATTAAAAAAATACTCTAAAAAACCGGATCTTTGATAGTAATAATGATTGTATCTTTAATGCTTCCTTTGTCGTTAGAAACAGTACATTTGATATACTTTTTTCCTAAACAGCAAGGCGAACCCGTGAAACGAACCTGAGAGCCTTCAGCATTTAATGGGAAAATATCTCCCAAATCCACGTCCCATTTATAAGCTAATTCTCCGCCTGTAGCTGTACAAGTGATTATTGTCGGGTCTGCCCCGCCGAATAATATTTCAGGTTTATCGGCTGTTAAGCTAACTATTTGCGGTACAGTTGTTGTGTCGTTGTTTACGGGTGTTTCTTCTTTACATGACCACAAAACGGCTGTAAACAACAACACTGCGATTACTAATATTCTATATTTCATATATTTATTACTTTATTATTTTTTGTTGAAAAATTGTTTTATTTTGATTAGTCATTATAACTAAATAAGCACCTGATGAGATGGACGATAAGTCAATTACACCGAAAGAAGTAATATTTGAACTTCTATAAACTTGTTCACCGGTAAGTGAATATATATTTATTGCGATTGGTGAATTATCATATCCGGTGATATTATAGTTTAATGAGTTACCGTTGTTTGCCGAATATAAGTTTATTTTATTTGTAGGGTTGGTCTCAACCGATACCCATTGATCCATTAAACTTAAATAACCGATTTTAACATCATCATAAGTTAATGTTCTCGGATACTCACAACAAGAACCGACTAATTTAGTATTGTAAACTAAATCATCACCCTTATACCACTCTGTATCATGGCCAACTGACCCTATTTTTTTCATTATGGTATAAATATCGGTTTGGGTTTTATCGAATGTTACTGTGGTAATCTTGGCTTCGGAATCCCAAGAAACGGATACTATACCCGGTAATTCCTTTACAGCGGCTTCTATTCGTAGTTTACAAGTATAGCAATTGCCCGATGTTATGAACTTCAGCGTTTCGTTGGTTTCCGCTTTCAGACCGAGACTCGAACCCAAAACATGCATTATAATTGCTATTAATAATATATTTAATTTCATCAATTTAATCCAGATTATTATAATTTTGTTTATATAACGCACAAGCCTGAATTGTATTTTATGAATAAAAGACTAAAAAGTCTTGTTTTGGGAAAATCAAACCTGCACCGCACTTTTGGCTATTTCGGGTGTTTTTTTAATATAGAATTGGATTTCTGTTGTATGTTGTTAATTTGCGAGTGCAGAATTAAAATTGAAGGAAGATTAGCACACAGACGACACTGATTTAACAGATTGGCGCAGATTATTTTTTTATTTATGAGAAATATTTGGCTATTTCGCACATTTTGTTTACTTTAGAATTGGATTTCTATTGTATAATGCAATTTTACTGGTGATGAATGAAAAATGAAGGAAAAAGAACCAATGCGGAAATGCCATCAGATGTAACATCTGACAGCAGGGGAAATAATGAGGGACAATTAATCAATGATTTACGAACTGCTGGCATAAACGTATCATCAGTTTGGGATTTAGTCAATACAAATGCTCGATATCCTGAAGCCATTAGTACATTACTTAATCATTTGAATCGAGATTATAATATAAGAATCAAAGAGGGAATCGTACGTGCTTTGGCGGTTAAAGAGGCGAAGTGTGTTGCTTGTAAGGAATTATTAATCGAATATAATAATCGACCAGTCGAAGATAGTGGATATCGTTGGGCGATTGGTAGTACAATGTTGGTTGTTATAACAAAAAATGAAATGGATGCTGTTATAGATATTGTATTGGATAAAAAAAATGGAACTTCCCGTCAAATGTTTGTTCTTGCTTTAGCAAAAATATATAATCCCAAAATTGAAGATGTCCTAATTTCTTTGTTAGATGACGAAGATGTTGTAGGACATGCCATAAGTGTATTAGGTAAGAAAAAATCTATTAAAGCAAAAAGCAAAATTGAGAGTTTACTTAGTAGCAAAAGAAGCTTTATAAGAAGTGAGGCAAAAAAAGCATTAGAACGAATTAATCGAGAAAAGAAATAATAGTAGTAATGTATAAATCTTTACTAGAATCATCCCCGCCACCACTCACAAGTGGCGGGGCTTGGAAAAAAAACAAAAGGGCGGGTTCCAATGAACCAGCCCTTTATTTATAAATACAAAAAGCAAGGATTTTCATCCTTGCTTTGTTTTCATATTCGATTTTAACTTTTAAGTTAGCTTCGTAAGAAAATATTAGCGACCTGAACGGAAGTTATCTCTGCGAGGAGCGTCTCTTCTAAATTCTCTTCTAGGTGCATCTTTTCTTTCGATTGATTCGTTAACAGTAATAGTTCTGCCGTCAAATTCAACGCCATTAAGATCTTCAATTGCTTTTTTTGCTTCTGCGTCATTGTTCATTTCAACAAAACCAAATCCTTTGCTTCTTCCTGACATTTTGTCAGTGATAATTTTAGCGGATGTTACTTCGCCGAACTCTTCGAAGAGTTCTTTTAAGTTTGCTTCACTTGTTTCATAGTGAAGACTGCCTACGTAGATATTCATAAATACTTTTATATAGTAAAAAAAAACGATTATGAAGTTGAACTTTTTAATTATTGGTAAAACTTCATATACATAATTACAACTTATTTTTGATATAACAATGATTTATTAAATTTATTTTGCAAAATACACGAAAAAAGACGGTTTTTAGCCGTCTTTTCGCATATTTTAGCTAATAATAGACTAATTATGGTATAATTCTGTGAATCATACGAGGCATAGGAATTGTCTCGCGAATGTGTTTTGCGCCTGTTATCCATTTTACTGTGCGCTCCAACCCCATTCCAAAACCTGAATGCGGCACCGAACCATATTTGCGCAAATCCAAATACCATTGGAAATCTTCGACAGGTAAATCGTGGTGTTTAATTCGCTCTAATAGCAACTCGTAGTCATCTTCGCGTTGGCTTCCGCCGATTAGTTCGCCTGCTTTCTCAGGTCCTAACATATCCATCGCGCGAACAACGGAAGGGTCTTTCTCGTCGCGTTTCATATAGAATGCTTTTATTTCAGTTGGATAGTTGTAAATAAAGCAAGGCTGGTCGAATTGTTCCATAATTGCTTCTTCTTGAACTGTACCAAAATCTTCGCCCCAAGGGAATGGGAAAATCTCTTTATCCTGGTTATCTTCTTTTACTATCAGCGGAATGTGGTTGTCATTCAACCATTGAACTGCTTCGGTATAGCTCATCCGTGGGAAATTGCCTTGGATTTTCTCTAATTTGCTTATATCGCGTTCCAAAGTTTCCAATTCAGTACGACAGTTTGCCAATACATATTTTACTATATATACAGTCAAATCTTCCGCCAAGTCCATATCATCTTCTATATCGAAATACGCCATTTCCGGCTCGACCATCCAAAACTCGGTCAAATGCTTGCGTGTTTTTGAACGTTCAGCGCGGAAAGCAGGACCAAAAGTATAAACTTTGCCCATTGCCATAGCTGAAGCTTCGGCGTAAAGCTGACCGGATTGTGACAAATAAGCCATACCCAAATCGAAATACTTAGTTTCGAAAAGTGTGGATGTACCCTCGCAGGCGTTTGGTGTCAAAATCGGTGAATCCAAAAGTTTGAAACCATTACCATCGAAAAAGTCGCGAATGGCTTTTTGAACAGCGGCACGAACGCGCATAATAGCGTGCTGACGCGATGAACGCAACCATAAATGACGGTGCTCAATCAAAAATGAATCGCCGTGTTCCTTTGGTGTTATCGGATATTCATCAGCAATCTGAATAGCTGTCAAAGAAGTAACATCCAATTCAAAACCGCCGGGAGCTTTGTCGGAGGCAACAACTTTGCCTTTAACTATAAATGAAGATTCTTGTGTCAATAGTTTTGCTGATTCGAAATCTTTTTCCGAAACATTTGCTTGAAAAACAACGCATTGGCAAATTCCTGTGCCGTCGCGAAGTATTAAAAATTGCAATTTACCTTTGCCGCGTTTATTATATAGCCAGCCTTTCAAAGTAACTTCTTTGTCAGCGTAATCTTTTAAATTCTCAATATAAACATAAGATTGATAACGTTTCATTATATACCTTTTTTGATTTTTTGTATCTATATTATTTCGTATAATTTTATATTTTGCAAATTATACATTTACAAAAATAAGAAAAAAAGTTCTTTTAACTTAAAATGAGCCGTTTTTTGCGACTTTATAGAACTATTATTAAAAGATAATAGCTAATTTTGTACTTTGTATCAATACGATATTATAAACAATTATGAAATTAGCTTTTATTGAGCATCCTTTAGACCATTCAAAACTCTCCAATCCAATGGGAGTTAGCACTTTTATTATTCAATCCCTGCGCAATTGCGGTGCCATAGTAATTCCTATTAGAGCCGAACCTTTGCCATTTTGGGTAAATTTCTACAAAATCAAGGAAAAAGTTTTGCATTTATTCGGCATCCGTTATAAATATGGCCGCGACCCGAAAGTTTTATCAATGATATCCGAAAGTATTGAAGATCGGGTGAACAATTTAGACGTTGACGGTGTAATCTCATTCGGTACATTATCTATGGCTTATCTTGATACTAAAAAACCTAAATTTATATGGACCGATGCTGTTTTTGATAATCTTTTGGATTACTATTCAGAATACAAAAATTTACCCAAAAAAACAATTCACAACGCAAGGCACACAGAAGGCAAAGCGCTTTTAGAGGCTAAAGGTGTATTCTTCTGTTTGAATCTACCAATGAATTACGCTATCAACCGATATAAAATTTATCCCGGAAAAATTCATTTCGCCACTTTTGGGGCTAATCATTTCAAAGAACACTCCGCCAACGAAATCGAAAGTATAATATCGAATAAACCGGCGGAAGAAATCCGCTTGCTTTTCGTTGGATACAAATGGGAAGGAAAAGGCGCCGATAAAACAGTTGCAATCGCTAAGGAAATTCATAATAGAAATATTCCGGTGCGCCTCGATATAATTGGTTTTGAACAACGTAAGGATATTTCCGAATCTTATATCCATTTTCACGGTAAATTGAATAAACTAAATAAAGAAGACAACCAAAAATTTTCAGGATTTATGGAACAAGCCACATTCCTAATGCTGTTATCTAAATTTGAATTTTTCGGTCATGTTGTTTCAGAAGCAAACTCTTATGGCTTACCGGCGATAACGAGCAACACCGGCGGCTTGGACGAAGTAGTCGTTAATGGCAAAAATGGAATGAAATTTGAAAACACGGACGAGATAGAAGGAATCGCGGATAGCATTATCGCCACATTTGCCGATAGAGAAAAATACGATGATTTGTGCCGCTCCAGCTACCGCGAATCGCAAGATAGATTGAATTGGGATATTGGCGGAAGGGTTGTTTATGATGCAATTGAAAAAATTGTTAATCCGGATTTGTAACTGATATAACTTTTTTTCAGAATTATGATTAAAGGATTTTAGGATGATAGGATGCTTTAATGAATAGATATATCTTTATCTGAACAATCCTAACATCGTTTAATCTTTTAATCTTAATTCTGAATAATTTTGAAAGATATTTCGCCCTTTCTGGGTTTAGCAAAAATCTTCGTCATTTAATCCGGATTGTTTTATGATTTCGTGGAGAGTTCCCTTTGGTAAATCAATTTTATGCAAAGGTACTACAACTCGCGCGCGAGTTTCTTCATTGTATAAAATATGATGGCTACCTTTAATTCTATCAACAACAAAACCATGCTTTAAAAGAATTTTGATGATTTCTGATGGTTTAAGTGATGGTAATTTAGGCATACGATTCTACTAGAAGATTATATTCTAAGGTTTCATTGTCATTTGGAATAAGTTCATTATGCTCTTCGAGGCTTTCCAAATAAAGTTCAATTGCTTCTTTAGCCATTTCTTTTGCTTCTGCTAAAGTTGAACCATAAGTAACACAGCCTGATAAGGCAGGAACAATCACCGTAAAACCACCTTCGGGTTCGGGCCTTAGCATTATTTTAAAATTATTATATTTCATAATTATTCGCCGATAAATCTTAAAATCTTTATTTTGTTGACGTTAAAATTTTGATAATATTTTTTTATGAATTATGATTAAAGAAAATCAATTACGAATTTCAAATTACGAATTACGTTGTTCTTTTCTTCCCATTTACAATTAACCATTGACCATTCTCTTTGCGTCTCCTCGTCTTTGCGGTGAATTCTTCCCTATCCCCCAAACCCTACACCCTTCTTGAAGATGGATTCTTCACTCCGTTCAGAATAACTAACTGCTAATATATACCTGTGGATACCTGCTTCCGCAGGTATGACACCCAAATCTTCTAATTTATCATTTATCATTTATCATGAACCATTATACCAAATATATCAATAATTTTTTGTAATTTAGAATAATGCAGTATTATATGTTTTACAAAAAAAATGATTTTAAATTATGAAGAAAGTACTAGTTCTAATAATATTAATATTTTTAACATACAATTTAAACGCTCAGATAATTGAGCCACAATATGAGTATGGTTCAGCAGTTATCGGTGTTAGTGAAGACCTCTATCAAAGAGATTTGATACGCAAAGCTGAATATAATTTATTGCAATTAATAGATAAATTTCCCGAAAATCCCGGAAAAGACAAATATCAATTATTACTTGCGCACATAGATATCAAATCCGGTAATTATAACGTAGCAAAAGCAAAATTGAGCGAATTCATTACCGAACGCCCAAATTCTCCTTTTGTTGCAATGGCGGCTATTTGGCGCGGATATATCACATTTGAACAGGATAATTACAAAGCGGCTGAAAGTGATTTTCATTCTGCTTCGGAAATAGCAAAAGAACAATACTCGCTTCGTAATAAAGAAATTTATGATGAAATCAATTGCACATCATTATATTGGGAAGCTATTAGTATTTTTCACCAAGGAAGCCGTTTGGCTGATGCTGAAATAGTATTCCAAAAGCAAATATCCGAATGTCCTGCAGACAAATATGCCGATGACGCTTTGTTCGGAATTGGTATGATAAATGAAATTCAAAAAAATTATGATAAAGCGATAGACAGCTATAAGTTATTGGCTAGTCAATATCCAACGAGTAATAGTTTTATAATATCACGTTTGCACGAAGCGAACTGCCATTTAGTAGTCAAAGAACCTGCTTCTGCATTAATGGTTTTAGAAAATACCGAGACCCAATTAAATCACATTCAAAGTGGTGATTCAATTGGAAAAACTTATGAAGAACAATCATATCTGAAAAATATACGCGAGCGGATACATTATCTTCGTGGTGAAGCCTCAAACACAGCCGGGAATTATCAAAAGGCGCTAAGTGATTATGAATCCTTCTTGGATACTTATGAAAACTCGGATTTAGAAAACGCAGTACGCTTAAGCGCAGGTTTTTCATTGTTAAACCTTCACCGCTACGATGAAGCTTTAGTTTATTATAATGATATAATTGAGAAAGCGGGTCCGAAAGAAGAATTGCAAAAAGACAAAGCCTTCTTATTCCGCGCTGTTACTTTAAAACGCTTAGGGAAAACCGAAGAATCGAGAACAGAGCTTATGGGCTTAGCCGCTAAACCTGCTTATCCATTTACCGGTGCGGCACTTTTGGAACTTGGACAATTATACTACGAACAAGGCGATTATACAGCGGCTCGTAAAACTTTGGAGCGCGCCATAAGCGAAGCTGCTAATGTAATGGAGAAAGAGCGTATTCAATTACTTTTAGCTTCAACATATACACAACTAAAACTTTGGGAAAACGCCGCCGAAGAGTATGCACTATCCAAAAAAACAGCAAAAGAAACAAATATCTTGGATATGCCGGATAAAGATTTGTATATAGCTGAATGTAGTTTTGGTCGTGGAATTGCACTGGTTCAAACCAAACGCTCTCAGGAAGCAATACCAGAGCTATTGGAATTTTTATCTTCCCCATATAAGAAAAACCGCGAAGATAAAGCAAACTTTTGGTTAGCCGAAGCATATTATTCTATGGGAATGATACAAAACGCAATCGAAAATTATAAGCAAGTAGTCGATAATTATCAATCATCCTCACGAAGAGAAGAATCTCTTTACAGTTTGGGTTGGTCATATTTTGAACAAAAACGATTTAAAGAAGCAAGTGATATATTTGAAACATTGACTCGAGAATTTCCAAAATCACGTTTCGTAGCAGAAGTTTGGACTCGTCAAGGTGATGCTTATTATGTGCAGAAAGATTATCAGAAAGCCGCCGACGCATACCAGAAAGCCGCTAAATTAGCACCTGGAACAGAGCAGGGTCAATATGCCGCATTCCAGCTTTGCGATGCACTATACAGACAAAAATCCTACGAAAACGCTATCACTGCTTTACTGAATTATGTCAGCAAATACTCAAGTTCATCGTATGCCCCGAATGCTCTTTATTTGATAGGTTGGATAAGATTCCAGGAAGGCAAATATAACGAAGCAATTGATAACTTTAATTTTATGATTACTTCTTATCCTAACAGCGGATTGGTAGCACGTGCTCAATATGCAATCGGAGATTCGTATTTTAATTCGGGTGAATACCAAAGCGCAATGAACTCATACCAAATTATCATCGATAAATATCCGGCGAGCAACATAGCACCCGAAGCAATGCGCGGCGTGCAATATTGTTTAGTAGCTTTGGGTAGAGATGAAGAAGCAATCGGCATAATCGATACTTATGTAAAATCAAATATCGAATCGCCTTTTGTTGAGGATTTTGAATATAAAAAAGGTGAGATGTTTTTCCAACGCGGACGCTATACTGATGCTGTAAGCGAATATAAGAACTTTTTGAATAAATACCCTCAAAGTGAAAAAAATGCTGAAGCACTCTTTTATATGGGCAAAAGTTATGACAGAGTTAACGATTGGAAACAAGCTGAACAAGCATTTACTATGATTGCTAAGGACTACCCTCAGAACGATTATGCCAGCAAAGCACTGTTGGAGTTGGGATTAATAAAAATCAAGAATACTAATATTAAGGGTGCCGACTCGATATTTACGATTATCAGACAGAAATATCCCGAAACACAGGAAGCCGCACAAGCAGGATTCGAAAGCGCAACATTAGCCGTGGATCAAGGTGATACGCTTAGAGCTGTGAAATTATATAAAACAGTTGCTCAAGATTTCCCTCGTTTGGAATTCGGTATTTTAAGCCGCTTTCAATTAGCGCAGTATTATAGTACTAAAAATCAAAATGACTCGGCTCGTTACCAATTATCTTTCTTAACAAATATTGAAGAAGAGCCAATTTTAGCCGCCGAAGCACAATATCGTATTGGTGTGCTTTATGCGCGAGATAAAAATTATGAATCCGCTGTCGAAGCATTTACACGTTTGACTGAGAAATTCCCCGGTGTGGACGATTGGTATTCTTATGGAATGCTGGGTTTAGGTGATGCATTAACGGAATTAAAGTTGGATGAAAAAGCGATTGAGATTTATAAAGCCCTAATCGAATGGAGTTCCAACGAGGATTTCGTTAGTACCGCCAAGGCACGAATGGAAAGATTGCAAAAGAAAATCGAAAAGAATAACAATACCAATAATAACAAACGGTAGGAATAACAAGCCCGAACAATCGGGCTTTTTTTTTATTTTTTTTTTTTTGCATAATACCATTTTATATAATGATCTTAGCTTGTTTGTATTAATAATACTATAAATTATTTCAATTAATTTTTTTAACATACGAAAGAAATGGACTTCTCAGTTGTCTATAGTGTTTAAAATAAGTAATTTTTCAAATATTTATAAATTTTTGTGATCATTGTAATGAAATTTTTTATACTTATATTATTAATCATACCCACAGTATGCTTTTCCTATCCAAAAGAAGCATATACTTGGATTATGGCACCTAATTACGGTATTCAGTTTTTTCAAAATAAAGACATTTCTACTTTCCTTTTGGATGTAAATAAATTCAATGGTAAATCCTTAAGAGAGCATTTTTCAGTGATTTCTGATACAACTGGAAAATTACTCTATTTTTCTAAAGGTGATAAAGTATATGATTCGAATTTTGATACAATTAAAACGACTAAAACACTTACTAATAATATTACGGGATATACGCAGATAACAACTATTTTAAAGGCGCCTGGCGATAAATTTAATTACTTTTTGTTGAATACAAACGGAAATGGTCTTGAGACTTGGGGCTATTCCCCAGGAAATGCATTCGGTATCCGGGAATTATTTTCAGACCAACCTGTAAATTCATGGTATAAAGATACCATACAAACGTATTCATCTCCAGATTTTGGTATCATACAACATAATAATAAAACCGATTATTGGCTCCTGACTCATGAAAATAATTTTATTTATTCTCGTAAAATCACTAAGGATGGTTTGGTAAAGAATGTAGTAAAGAAATTAGAAGTACCAAAAAGACCTGAGTATATTACAATTTCGCCAAAAGGTGATAAGGTTTTGCTATCTTGGTCATCCAACAATGACCCACATTTTATACTATATAATTTCGATAATATTACCGGAAAATTAACAAAACCTCAAAATGGTACTTTGGGTGCTTTCGGTACCGGACAAACCGGTGTTTCCTTTTCTTACGACGGTCGTTATATTTATTTTTATCAAAATAAAACATTATATTTAATTAATACGGATGATACTTACGATTTTCATCAAATTGAATTGCAAAATTATGTGGATGATAATGTTTTTGATATGTCTATGGGACCTGATGGAAGAATGTATATTGCATATTTTACTCAAGGCATTTATAGGATCAACTCAACAAGTGAAAAATTAATTAACAACGAAATAAGTTTAGGCTATGTTTGTGAATATACTTTCAGTAATGATTATTTTTCAAATCACCATCGCTTTCCTAAATTTATGCACAATTGTTTCGATTTCCATCTGGAATTGGCCGCGACAAATCCTTGTAATATATCAGAAGGCACCGCTTTATCGGCATATAATTCAAATATTCCGGCAGGCAGTTCATGGCATTGGACTTGCCCTGATAGTGCCAAGAGCAATAATTTGATTTTAACTGAGAGTGATGTGAAAAAACACGGATTAGGAAAATATTATTTTGAAACGGATAACGGTCATATAAAATTGAAAGATTCTATTGATTTATCAAAATTTCAAGAATTTACAATTTCTATATCTTCTGATAAAAAATACCTTTGCACTGATGAAAATTTGTCTTTAAAAGCTATTTCAAATAAACAAATAAAAAGTCTTTTATGGTCAACAGGTAGTAACCAGCAGGAAATCATCATCAGCCAACCGGGTAAATATACAGTAGAAATCACAGATAGTTCTAATTGTACAAAAATAGCCGAAATTGAAATTTTAAACGCGAGCGGAATACTTGAGATTAAAAATGAAAATTCTTATATAACTGAATATCCGTATGAAAAAGTTCAAAATATTCAGCTTGAGATGAAAAATTTATTAAGTGATAGTATCCAAATCCAAAGTATTGATTTCGTTAAAAATAATTTTATGGAAGTAATTGATTTTCCTAGTGTTTTGGATGCAAAAACTAGTAAAAATATTAATTTGAAAATATCACCAAAAGATTACGGCAAATTGACTGATACACTGTTGATTAAATTCGAAAACGATTGTAATACTATTGAGCAAACTGTGTTCAAGGCTGATCTATTTTTAAAGACCAAAATTGTAGGTTATTCAGTTAATACCGAAACAAATAAAGACCTTCTAATACCTTTCTATGCTCTTTCAATAGGTACTTATGACGGCGTGAAATCTGAACATTTTTCGTGTCTTCTGAGAATAGATACAACTTTTTTCAGCTTTAACACTTGTACGAAAACGGTTGAAAGTAATTCTATCAAGAATGGAACACGTGAGCTCTTAATTAGTGGAAATATTGATGGTATTAACTCAAATACACCATTATTTACAATCAGCGGTAAAACATTGGAAAAAGTTGGAAATTCTACAATTGAGATTTTAAAATTTGATTGGGATAACAGTTATATCCAAACAGATTCGTTAAAAAATCCGGTTTTGAGTATTAACCAAACCTCGGTGACTGATGAAAATTACTCGAAATATATTAAATTTAATAACGGAACATTGGAAATTGCTTCTATTGATTTGAAACAAAATAATGTCAAAATTTACAACGTTCTTGGCGATATTTGTTACGAAAATATTTTTTTGAATAATTTGAATATTGATGTCAGCCAATATCTTAACGGGATTTATTTAGTTGTTTTAGAATTCGATGGAATAGTAACTACCAGATATAAGTTCCTTAAACAATAAAATAGCTCAGACAAGAAAGTCTTTTTTTACTCCTCCGATGACTGCCAGTCATCGGAGGAGTTGAATATTCATTCTTGTCTGTTTTTGTACAAATGAGTTGTCAGAGAGCCCTATTTCTTAAATAAATGAAATATTTTTCACTCCCATTGTAACAAAACACTTTTTTTTGTGTATATATAATATAGAATATTAAAATTTATTAATAATTATTTTTGGGAATATTTTTGAAATACTTCATATTCATAGTAGCTTTTTGTGCTTTGACGCTAAATGCATTCAGCATAGAAAAAACAATCAAATTAGATTCGGAATTTCCGACTATTCAATCATACATCTCCCCTGCCGAGTTGCCAAACCATCAACAATGGGATAAATTCAGCAGAGAAAACAAAAATTGGACAATTTCATTGGAACCGATTAGCCAAACTCCGGCTATCGCTTTCGGAACTCCAATTAAAATCGACTGCGATTACGCTTTAAATTCGAGTAATATCGAAACTGCGGCTAAATCATTCTTGACTAAATATCAATCAATATTTAATATTAATGTTAATAATCTGAAGTTGAAACGTGCAGAAAATGCTTTAGGCAAGTGGTTTGTAAGATTTGTTCAGCAAGACCAAGGTGCGGAAGTGCTATTTTCAGAAGTTGAATTAAGAATAAACGATAAAGCAGAGGTTTTCGCTTTCCGTGTACACTATTTCAATAATATTGATATATTCCCAACACCAACAATTACTCCAAAATCAGCTTTAGCACTTGCTTCTGCAGGCATTGCTACTTCAAAAGTAAGTTCAAATATACTTCTGAGTGACCAAAAAGTTGACGATAAGCTATTTGTTCTTCCTATTTATAAAAACGGCAAACTAAGCTATAAATTAGCTTATAAATCAGAATTTAAAACATCCGGTGAACCTGGGAATTATTTTGCCTATGTCGATGCTCATAACGGTGATTTGCTATGGCGCGAAAATAAAATTCAAGATGTGAAAGGGAATATAAATTTTACTATTTCAACCATAGACAAGTATCCGATTGAGCCGGAAGTTGTTAAAAATCTTCCATATTTCAAATTGACAGTTAATGGTAATGATTGTTATTCTGATAATTCGGGTAATATGGCTTTCGAAATTGAATCTCCAGAATCAATAATCTTTCCATTAGAAAGTAAATATTGTGCGATTTATTTTGAAGGCGGAAGCGGAAAGAATACAAAAATTGAGACATTACTCAATATAGGCGATAATTCAATTTCTCTCGATGATAACAATTCAAACAAGTACGAACGCTTCGCATTATACCACTTAAACCATGCACATAGCTGGATTAAAAATATCGACACAGCAATAAATTGTATGGAAAATAAGTTTACCGTTATCAATTATTTTGAGGATATATTCCAATCCGGTGGAAATGCGAATGCTTTTTCAAGCGGTGATACAATCGGTTTTGTTATGTACCAACATGAAACCGATTTACTTTCTACCTCTCCGGCTGTTCTATACCATGAATATGGTCATTCAACTACAACAAATTTTTACAAGCAACGAGGGGCTACTTCGGAAATTAATATGTCTTGCCACGAAGCTATCGCTGATATAACTGCAAGCTATATGATGGACACACCTCACATGGGAGTAGGTGTATTTAAAAATGAGCCCACGAAAACAATACGAGAATTAAAGAATAATAATATTTATCCGGATAGTATTCAAGGTGAATCGCACTATGACAGCCAGATTTTTTCCGGCGCCATGTGGGATATGAGAGAATTAATTGGTTTGGAAAAATCCGAAAAGATAGTTCATTTCGCTCGCTACGGAATGCCTGACGATGCTGATTATGGTACAGCTTGCGCTGAATGGTTGATTGAAATATTAATCGCTGATGACGATAATGGTAATTTAGCTGATGGAACCCCTGATATGACAAATATTTTAACAGCTTTCAATAACCATCATATCGGATTAAATCTATTAATTCCTGGTCTTTTCGAACACAAAGTTTTAGACGATAATTTTTCGGATGCCAGTAACATCAGTATTACAGCCGGTTTTAAACCTACTGTTCTACCTATCGCTTTGCCATCAAGCATCAAACTGGTTTATTCATTGGATAATTACGCAACTACGGATACATTGGAAATGCTTAAAGATGAAAATAATTTTTCGTCAGACATAAATGTCGGTAACAAACCTGCAATGGTACAATACTATTTTATAATAGGCGACGATGCTGATCAGTTGATTAAATCCGAAACTAATTCGCTGGTTTATAATTACAATTTCTTAACCGGTTTCCACGAATTGGGTCACGAAAATTTTGAAAATGCAGATAACTTGACCATAGAAAATAATACATCTTCCGAAGGTGGTTTTGAAATTGCAGTACCACAAGAATTTGCGCTCAATATTGGTATTCCATTATTATTACAACCAGGAACGGATATGAGTAAAGATGGTGATAAATGTCTTATTACCGGTGCTTCTCTACCAACAGAATATAATACAATGCAGGACTTATTCAAATATTCATTATATGACGGTAAAATTTCCGCTACAACAAAAAGTTTTAACGTTTATAATCATCACGATATTTACATTTCATTCTATATTTATGAATTTTACATAATGTTTTCCCAGAACGAAGATAACGAAAATAATTATATAAAGGTTGAATGTAGTGAGAATGATTCTGGTAAGTGGATAACAATACACGAAGTTAATAAACATGGATTGAGTTTGTTTACTCAAGAAAATTATTTGAACATTCGCGACTTATCAAATTGTAATTCCGTATGGAAAAGAATTCTTGTTAAAGTTCCTGATGAATTTGCTCATGCTAATTCATTAAAAGTTAGGATTTCAGCAGGTGCTAATGCACTAACCAATGCAATCGTTGAAACTTGTGTAGATGACCTGCAGATATTAACTCCAATTCATCCTACATCTGTAAACGAAACAAATTTATTTACAAACGCAAAAGTATATCCTAATCCTTGTAAAAATTCAGCCGAAATTCAGCTATACTCCAAAACCGATGGCATGGCTAATATTAGATTATTCAATTCAAACGGTGAATTGTTAGGCCAAAACAATGCGTATATGGCTCTTGGTGATAATCAAATGAATGCCGGAAACTTATTCCCGCAATTCCAAAATTTGCCATCAGGTACTTACTTTATTGATTTTAACATAGATTCGATGATTTACACATTACCACTAATAATTTCGAAATAGATATTCCTCAATGCAATAAAAATAAGCCCGCCTAAGCGGGCTTTTTTTTTAGAATTCAAAGAGTACACCGATAGACGGTAAAATTCCAATTGTCGACGGATAAATCGCTTGTTGCTGGCGTTCATCCCATTGAACAGAAGATACATTTTTTCTATTATAAACGTTTTGAACGTCAATATAAGTTGTAAGTAATGAACTTGCCAAATTCCAGCGCTTTTCTAATCGCATATCAAGTTGATGCGAAACCGGCAATCGTTCGCCTTCGTTGTATAACAAATAATCCAAAGAGCCATTTTCCGTAAATGGTGTGGTTGGTACACCGGTTGCTAATTTCCATTTTCCGCTAATTTCCCAAGTTTCGGATATTCTGTAACCCAGTGAGAAATTTGTAATAAAGCGGCTATCGAATGCACCCGGACGAGCTTTCCCGTCAATAGAAGTAAACTTTGAATCGCATAGTGTTAAACTCAAAATACCCCATAGAGGTATATCCCCCATTTTCTTCTGAATAAATAGTTCCACACCGCGTGAAACACCGGTTCCTGTTGAGTTTAATGGTTCCAAACCATAAGGAATGTCCGATTTTACATTGTCAAATCCGGCTGGTGCCAATACTGCTTGAGGCCTGTAAATGCGTGCAGGATAATCGGAATACCATTTATAATAGACTTCTAATTGTACTTTCAAATCCTTTAATGGTGTATGAGCGTATCCCAAAACAGCTTGGTCTGCACAAATCGGCTTCAAGTTTTGGTTTTTCGCACCCACGAGCCATATATAAGAAGGAGATTGAAAATACCGCCCGAAGGATGAAATTATAGTTGAGTTTTCATTAATGGTATAAAATACTGATATTCTTGGTGATAGAAAGTATTTATTGGTAGTGAAACTAAAATAATCGCCTCGGAGTCCAGCTGTTACCTTATGCTTTCCCCATCCCATAGTCATACTGGCATAAGTTGCATTTTTAATAACATTAAACGATGTATCAATTTTCAATTCATTAGGAACGCCGTTTTGATCAGTTCTCATATATCCGGGGATTAATATATCATAACTAAGCAAAGTGCCCGCTTTAATATTGTTCCCGAAGCAGAATTCCATTGTTTTATTCGGTATCCAAAATACTTCAGACTTTAATCCTATTTCACCTTCTTTCGATTTGTTTTTGAATAAATCAACCAAATTGGAATCCTTTTGAAATATGCTAAAGTTTGTAAAAGTACGGCTTAAAATAACATTCGAATAACCGTGTTCGAAAAGGTGCTTCCACGTTGCACCGAATATGTATTGCTTTTGGCTTGGTACAGCGACTGTACTATTTTTAAACCTGGCTTCTATAGTAGAAGTATCTATAGTAACATCGTCCAAAACCCCAAAACCAATTAGTTCAAATATATTATGATCGTCCAGCTGATAATTTACTTTTGCTTGGAAATCCCAATATTGCGGGATAAATGCAAACCCGAATGCTTTAAACAAAAAGTCCAAATAGCTTCGGCGTGCGGCTAAAAAGTAGCTCCCTTTTTTCCCAATAGGACCTTCCAAAGACCCATCCACACCTGTTGCCGAAAGGTCAACCCGTCCACGAAACTGGTCTTTATTACCGCTCCGCATAGTAATATTGGTCAATGATGATGTCTTGTCCCCATATCGAGCACCGAAACCGCCAGCGGAAAATTCAACATCTTCCACGAAATCTATGTTGATAATGGATAGCGGTCCACCGGTGGAACCTTGCGAGCTAAAATGGTTAATGGTTGGAACTTCGATACCGTCTATGATATATAGGTTCTCAAAAGGTGCCCCACCGCGAACTATCAGATCGTTTCTGCCCGCTGAACTTGCATTGACTCCGGGAAGTAGTTGCAAAGCCCGTACAGGGTCTTCCTGTACTCCCGGTGCATTGCGGATTTCGTTACCGGAAAATGATTGCGTGCCGGTTGCCGCGTCTAAAACCTTCACGAAATATTCCGCTTTGACTGTTATTTCCTGACCTTCAACAACAGCTTCTGTTAAATGGACATCCACATTGATTGTCTTATTTGAAACAACTTGGATATCAGGTTGAGTAAAATTTAGATACCCTACATAAGAAAATTTTAGGTTCACTCTTCCTACGGGAACATCTTTAATAACAAATTTTCCCGTGTTGTCGGTCATAGCGCCCAATTCGGTATCTACGACTCTAACGATAGCACCAACTAATGGTTGAGCCGACATTGTGCTGGTAACATAACCGGCAACAGTGCCGGTTTTTTCTGTTTGCGATTGCAATTGTGATGAACTAAGAATCACAATAATTACAAGTAAAAAACTAAAATATTTTTTCATAATAACCTTTTGATAATAATTACAATAAAAAGACACTTAAAATTACAAAATATTTTATTATTGTAAAAATATTTTTTAGGCAATGATAAATGTTTTTAAATAAAACTTAGGAACGTGCATTATTTATTTTATAAAAATTCATTATTATAAAAATCGCGTCAAGAAAACTCTCGACGCGAAATAAATACAAAAAAGAGGATGTCTCAGAACACGTATTTTAGGAAACAGACAGGAATGTCTGTTATACTATACCATTGATATATATAGAAGCTTAGACATTCTTGTCTGAGCTATATTGTTAAATTTAGAGTTTTGAGACAACCCCGAGTTATAACTCATAACTTATAACTCATAACTTATCGAGCGCTCCCTCAAACGCTTTTGTTTTCTCTTCGTTGCAACCGGATAGCTCAAGATATGTTTTTTGGCTTTCAGGGAATGTATGGACAGCTAGATGGCTTTCGGCTAACAGCCATAAAGCAGTATATCCCCCATTCGGGAAATGCTGTTCCAAAAAGCCAATTGCCAGATAACCTGATTTCTCAAGGCATACTAGGCAAAGTTCCTTTACTGCTGAGGGTTCACTAATATCCAACCATTTGTGAATGCTGTAGATATTTGCGGATATATATTTGTTTTCTATTTCCATTTTTTCAATTTTTATTATCTTCAAAAATAACAAAAAAGGGGCAATTACTGCCCCTTCTGATTATTTTTTCTTTGCTTTCTTTTTATCTACTTTTTGCCATTTGATATCATAATATCCAGCCGGCTTGTCCTCGATACATTTTTTCAACCACCAGGTTGGGTAACCGGCGCTTTTTGGACTACGTCCCCCGTTTTTATGAACATCGTTAATATAACCATCGTTATATTTCATTGTTATGAATTCCCAAAGGTCACGCCAGCGGTCAACGGTCATAGTTGATTGCATCTGCGAATAGTCAGTCAAGTATTCAACTGCAAGTTTAGGATCTTTTTTATATAAATCTTGAGCGGCTGATTCAACAGCAGGTTGGAAATTAGCAAATTTATCCTCCAACTCTTTTTGAACAGGTTGGATATCTTTATATATATATGAATACATTTGATACGCGCGGTTTGCAACTAAATTGAATACCCACCAACCTGATTCTAAACTAAAATCCGATATTGAATGGCCGGAAAATGGTTTTGGTCCTTCGGTCATTGAGCAATAGAGCGGAACATAAACATTTGTGTAATTATCGTCAGGACCGTACCAAATAATACCGCCGATTTCGCGTGGCAACCAACTGCGGCTCTGTGTTACAAACGCAAAAGCGCATTGTTGCGATGAAATTGGGCGTTCCCAACCGTAAGAATTTAAAGTATCGCCATCCAATTTCCAAACCAATCCTTTCCAACGGACAGGGCAACCATAAGGTCCTGCCGCAACACCTTTTGATAAATCATATTTTGTACCGTCGAAATGGTCACGCATTAATGCAATTGCATCGCGGTAGGATAATTTTTTGTCAGGTTTGATGAATAATGGGTAAGGTTCGGCACCTTCCACAGCGCGCCAATAGTCTTCCGTTAGGTTTAACGAAGGTGCGGCACGACTGAATAAGCTCCAAATTCTACCTTCACAATATAAGGCTCCACCGGGTTCTAATGGGCAATATGCATCAACAAAACTAAATTCACCATTTTTTTCTTTATTATAATAACCCATTTTTTCTGCAAAAGTAATTACATCTTTAGCATACATGCAGTTTTCAGGATCGTTCAAAGGGAATTTGCGGATACGGGCTTGATTTGCGTGAGCCGAAATATATCCATCAGGTACGCGCATAGCAACCCACACAGCACCAAGTTCCTTCGGCCCTTTACTTATCATATCCATAATCCATACTTCGTTAGGATCTGAAATTGAGAATGATTCACCTTCGGAATAATATCCATATTCCGCAACCAACTCGCCCATCACTTTGATAGCTTCGCGAGCTGTTTTTGCTCTTTGTAAAGCTAATCTCATCAAAGAACCGTAATCTATTCTTGCATTGGTGTCAACCGATGTTGTACGGCCACCGAATGTGGTTTCACCCAATGCGACTTGATATTCATTTATATGGCTCACAACTGAATATGTGTGAGCTACTTGTTTTATTTTACCGAGAAATTTTCCTGAATCCCAGTCATATATTTCAACTGAATCACCCGGATCCCAATCTTGCGCCGGTAAATACACAAATGGTTCCATAAAACCACCTGCATCGGCATTGTAAGTAATCATTGTAGCTCCGTCTGCGGAGGCTCCTTTTGTTACCAATAAGTTCGTGCAAGTATTCGATTGACTTTGCGCGAATATAATAAGAACTATAGCGAATAGTGTTATTCGTAGAAAATTCATAAAGCTCCTGAATTTATATTATTTTTAAATTTACGAAATTAAGTATTCTAAAATAATAATATGTTGGTTAATGACCAAATATAAGCTGATTATTTTAAGTGCCGAAATTTTAAAAAAGGCCGCCTTTACACAAAGGCGACCTAAATTGTTAAATTCACTTCGTTAAAATCCTATTCTATATCCAACTGAAAGACCTGCGCGGGAAGTTTTATTCGCTTCATAAGAGCCCAAACCAGTCGATGTTAATATATAAATTAATTCAATTTCCAACCCGTGTTTTTTTCTTTTACCGAACATAGCTTTAAAACCTGCACCAATATTAAAACCTAAAGATGTATAATTGGATAATAGCAAATTATTACCAATGTAAATATCAAACATAGGTCTCACATTACTTTTCTTGGGTGCAAAATACACCCTACCGCCTCCGTTCATAGCTATACCGGATAATGAGAATCCCAACCCAATGGTGGCGGCGAAGTTTTCAGCAAACATATATTCAACATTTGCCCCTAATCCGCCAAAAGGTTCTCCGATACCTAGACCATAAGAACCTTCTTTTGCGTAATTATTCGCATTGGTCAATGAATCTTCCTCAGAAATAATATTTTTATTAGCTTGGTCTTCAAGTTCTCTTTTTAATATATCTTGATAAAAAACTTTTTTGATTTCACCATTATTAAGCTGTATTTCCAAATAATCAGGTGGTACATCAGTGGAGATCCTACCTTTATAAATTTTTCCGTTTTTAAGATAGATAACATCTAAATTAGTTTGGGCTACTAGACTAATAGAAGATAATACAAACAATGCTATTACAGTAATAAGGATTATTTTCATAACGAACTCTATAATAATTTATTAATAATAATCTGCAAATTTTAAAAAACTTGTTCCCATGCAAAGGTTTGGAAAAAACAAAACAACAATCATATATTTAAAAACCTATTCTATAACCTAAGCATACTTTTAGTGTTTTAATATTATCATGCTCATAGCGCTGGTTCAGCAACCTTGATGTCAAAATATAAATAAATTCAATTTCCACACCTGATCTTTTCTTTTTGCCGAACATCCATTTAAAACCAGCCCCTGCATTAAAACCGGCGGATTTCATTTGATAGCTATTGTTCAGTGCTAATACATTAGTACCATAGTAAACATTAACCATAGGTCTAAAATTACTTTCCCTTGGTGTAAAATAAATCCTTCCACCTGCACACGCTCCATAAGTATAAATGGCATATCCAAAACCCGCAGTGACTGCAACAATATCATTGAACATTAATTCAGCGTTGGCACCAACAATTCCATAAGGAATTCCGATTCCCAACCCAAAAGAACCTATTTTGGGATAACTATCCTCTTTTATATTTATATTTTCGGTAGATGTAGTATTCTTGTCAGGTTGGACTTCATAATCCATTTTTTTCATATCTTTATAAAAAACTTTTTTGATTTCTCCATTATTCAGCTGTATTTCCAAATAATCAGGAGGTAGATCAGTAACAATTCTGCCTTTCAAGGTTTTACCGTTTTTAAGATAGATAACATCCAAATTAGTTTGAGCGAATGAATAAACAACAGAAAATAAAAGCAATGCTACCACAGACACAAGGAATTTCTTCATAGCAAATATTTTAAAATAATTTTTAAACATAACAGACCTTAATATTTTTGACTTATAAGAGTGTGAGAAATTGTTTGTACAATTCACTCCAATTAAAAACCAAATCTATATCCTACTGAAATCTTTAATTTGCCATTATCTTGAATATCATAACCCTGCTCACGCAATCTATCAATCTCATCGTACATTGCCGAAGAAATTAGATAAATCAATTCGAATTCCAATCCAGATGCTTTGTGCCTACCATACATCCATTTAAAACCAACTCCACCGCTTATACCGGCATAAGTCTTCGAAATTCCATAAGCACTTATTATTCCATTAGTACCATAATAAACATCTACCATAGGTCGGAAAGCACTCTTTCTTGGCGTCAAATATGTTCTACCGCCGATGTTTACACCTAATCCAAGAATTGCATATCCTATTCCGAGATCTGCACTAAAATAATCGTTAATCATATATTCACCATTAACTCCCAAAAGTCCATAAGGAATTCCAAATCCGAACCCTATAGACCCTCTCTTTGGATATTCATTAGCTCTGTTTTGTGTATAGCCATCATAATTAATATTTGAATTTGAGTCAGGTTCTTCTATAACTTCTCTTTTCTTCATGTCTTGATAAAATACCTTTTTAATAGTGCCGTCCTTGATTTGTAGTTCTAGATAATCGAATGGTACATCTTTAACAATTCTGCCTTTTAAGGTTTCTCCGTTTTTAAGATAAACAACATCTACTTTTGTTTGTGCATATACACAAACAGCTGAAAGCACTACTAATGCTACAATAGCGATAAGGAATTTCTTCATAGCAAACTCTACAATACAATTTATAAAAAAATAATTTTTTACTGAGTTATCATCAAATCTTTCTAATTCAAAAATAATAAAATATTATGTAAAAGCATAACCTTTGCCTAAATAATTATATTTTGTGGAAAATTTTTACTTTTACTCATGGACGGCGCATCTCGACTACGCTCTATGAACGGCTCAAAAAAGGGCAGAAAATTTTCTGCCCCTACATTTAAAATTGGTCGAAGATGGATTCTTCACTTCTTACCGAAAAACCATTCGTATTCTTTTATCTTCTTCTATTTATATACTTTACGAACTTTATAAACTTGATAAACTCATTATTTCACAACTACCAGTTCCCGTGTCACATATCCCGAAGGTGTGACAATCGTTATATAATATGAACCCGAAGTTAAGTGCTCTGTGTCAATTTCATAGCGCGTTTCGCCAACTAATAATCGGATTACGTCCGTTTTAATGATTTTTCCTTCCGCTGTGCTGATTAGTATTTTCGCGTCGCTGGTTTCGGCATAGTTGATGCTTAGTTCTGCTTTGCTTCCGGTTGGATTAGGATATAGTTTTATTGAAGTGAATAATGGGCTTTCTTTAACCGATACTTCGCCGGTTGTAAATTGCCAGGTGTCACTCCAAGGAGTAGCATAAGTCTTGCTAACACCTTTTACATGCCAGAAATAATTGGTGGATACGGTTACATCGGTTATTGGAAGTGTGTATTCCGTCTTATAAATCGAATCTTTATCACAGATTATATTTGCAAAATCAGCATCTTTGGCAACTTGCAAATGATAATATTCAGCGGTTGTTGCTGTAAACCAAGTTAAAACAGTTGGGATCGCTACTCCTGCAGTGCCTGTTTTTGGATTACGTAGTATCAACGTAACCTGACCGGTTGTAAACGTCCAAACTTGTGACCACTGGGAAGTTCCATAAGATTCCATGTTCCAGGCACGAACTCTCCAATAATACAGTATCTCAGGTTCCAAATCTTCTACGTATTGTTCCGCTTTAGAAAGAGAATCCATGGAGTAAACCAAATCCGTAAAATTATCGTTTTTCGAAATCTGCAATTGATAAAATTTCGCTCCAACTACTTCATACCACTTGAATTTAATTGTGGTCGGCTGGTCAATTGATTTATCCGGCGGATTCAGAAGTTCTGCCGATTGGATTCCTGTTTTAAATTTCCAGACTTCTGACCATAACCCAACCCGAGTGCCGACAACTAATCTTACACGCCAGAAATAGTCTTTGTAGTATTCCAATTTGTCTGTTTGGAATTCTAGCAGATTATTAACTTTTTCATCTACTATAGGTGTTTTGAAATCTATTGTCTTCGAGATTTGAATTTGGTATTGACTACCGCCGTTGTGTTCCAACCAAGTATATTTTGTATCAAGAGGGACATTAACCTTTTCATTCGCTGGGGCTTGCAATTGGACAGGCTTGAATGATGTTCTGAAAGTCCATCTTTCTGAATATTCGCTTGTTCCTTCGGTATTTACCGATGATACATGCCAATAGTAATCCGTTTCGGGTAGCATATTGTCAATTACTTTAAATGTATCCACACCGGCAGTGCCTTCGTAAAATATACTTGAAAATGCAGTATCAGTAGCGACTTGAATAAAATAAGTTTGAGCTTCAGCGGATTTGCGCCATTTGAACTGCTCTGTTAGCAATTTGTCCATCGAATTATCTTTAGGATAAATCAACCTTGGCGGACCCATTACCGTACGGAAGATCCACACCTCGGACCAACCACTTGTGTTTGTAGGAGTAAATGCTTTCACACGCCAGTAGTATGTTTTCAAACCAATTAACTTATCGCTTGTTATAGTTGTATCTGGATGATTATCTTGCGAATAAACGATTTTAGTAAAATTCTCATCTTCCGCAACCTGAATAGAATAATGTGTTGCATCAACTTTTTTATGCCATTTTAATTCTGCATTTAGAGGAACTCCAAGTTTACCCTTTTCCGGACTGATCAAAAATGGAGCTTCCATACCGGTATAGAATGAATTAATTCTCCAATCACTACGCGCAGAATGTGTTTTACTTCTTATCCGCCAATAGTACTGTTGGTTAGATTTCAAAGTTAAAACAGACTTGCATGTTGTATCACCGGTAACATTTGTTTCAAATGCTGAATAAAATAAATCGGTCTGATCAATTTGAAGCTCATATTCTTCGGCAAGTGCTACGCGCTTCCAAGCAAATACCGGATGTAGTTCTTCACCCACAGCTTCGTCCTTAGGTGAGGTTATTATCGGCGGGTTTAAGTTATTTGGATTAAGCACTTTATATAAAGCATTTGTCAAAAAATAGGTATAACCATTGTTATCGGCGCAGATAGTGCGGATTTTATCCATATTATAGCAACCTCTCATAGTCTTCCAATTTTTTCCGCCGTCATTTGTCATATACAATTCATATATATATCCGATAATCGGCATTTGTATTCTTATTGCAACGTACAAATCTCCATATATGTTAGAAGCTAAGCTCTGAATCAGCCAAGTAGCATTAACATCTAATATTACCGGATTAAAAGGGATTTGAGTCCAATTACCGGTTTTATTTTTATCAACAAAAATTTCGTTGTTGGTGTTCCAATAATATATTTTGCCTTCTTTCCCATAAGCTACCGTATTCGGAATTACAGAAAATGTCGAAAAATTCCCTCCATCATCTACGGATCTTGATAAATCACCGCCTATAGATAAAAATACAGCTCCATTTGACTCACAATTCAGATTTTGTATTTTTATAGCGCCATATTCAGTATATGTCCACGATTGCCCTTTATTAATTGATTTATATAATCTGTATTCAATGTTTGGTGGCTGTCCGTTTTCTACAAGTTTATAAATAGCAAATATAGTTTTGCTTACAGGATTGTAATCTATTTCGAGAAATCTATATGATGAATTGGGTTTTGAAGGATTGTCGCAAATCAGTTCAAAAGTGTCGGTTGCAATTGAATACTTGTAAATCCCTCTTTCAGCTGCAATAAATAAGTTTCCATCAGGAAGTTTTTCAATATCATATACTTCTGTTGTAGCTACTGAATTTAGATATTGCCATGTATTTCCATGATTGTTTGATGAATACAGTTTTTGTTTTGTTGTTGAATCCGCAACCGAAATTAATGAATTATCATCCGCTACAAAAACTTTTATGATTGTCGAGCTAAGATTATATGCTTCCAACTCAACATCGGCAATTTTTTCCGCACAAATATACCAATGCAAACCATTATCGGTACTGCGCGCAACATCACCATAAGCACGCGTTATCAATGTCGTTCCATTTGGGCTGACGTCGCAAGCTGTAATTCCGGCAGTAATATCACCCGTACTTTGCCAAGCGTTCCAAAGTCCATCCCAATAATACATTCCTGCGGATCGCGTTCCCATTAAATTCTGATAAGCATTTGTCCCAACTGAAGTAACCGAAGTATCGAGCAAAGGTTGAGTAAATGCATCATATTCCACGTGCCATTTATTACTATAAGTGAGCCATTGAATCCCATCGGCAGTAAACATAACGCCCGAACCATTAGTTGCGGCATAAAGTTTACCGTTTAAATCCTTTACTAAATCATTTATAAACTTGTTATCTAATTGAGTATTCGATAGCAACCAAGTTTTGCAGGTGTCACGCGAAACGTAAAAACCGCCTCCATAAGAACCCGCAACAATATAGCCGTTATTCATAATTTGAATTGAATTAATATTATCGTATCGCAGACCTTCGTCGGTTCTCACCCAATTGGCACCGGCATCAACAGAATAAAATATTCCGCTTCCATAAGTACCGCATAAAAGCATTCCATCTTTAGTCATTGCAATTGCTTGAACAAATAAATTTGTAATACCTTTGTTTTTTGCAGTGAAAGTGGCACCGTTATTATTAGAAAAATAAATACCGCCACCATAAGTAGCAACATAAATATCTTTGTTATCAGCAATAATCATATCTTTAATACAGGAAAATTTTTCCGGAAAACCGGTTAATTTGACCCAATTTACTCCACAATCATAGGATACAAACAAACCAGCACCATTTGTTCCAGCGTAAACAATTTGATCTGATTTAAACTTAAGTACTTCAACCTCAACTCCTAACGGAATAGGAACCCGTCCCATAAAGTCTTCCGGTGCACTTGTAAGCGCACCTTGTGCAAGAGTGGTTAAAAAGAGTAATAAAAATAAAATAATAGACAAATTCTTCATATATTCACCAAATATAATTAGTATAAACACACTATATGTTAAATAACACATATTTTGGAATTTTGTTACATTTTTTGGAGAAATATTATGTCATTTATTCAAAATATCGTAATTTCGGTAAAGTGTATTGATTGACTTTCCACGGGTTTCACCCGCGGTTATTGAAATTCAGCTCATTCAGAGCAAATATCTATGCTATACAAAAAAAAGGATAGGCATTAAATTTTAGAGATAGGTGGTCACCTGAATAATCAACAATTGTTTCGTATTTTTGTGATTATTATTTTGGGAAACTAATAGATGAACATATTAATTACAGGAGCATCGAGCGGAATAGGTCGCGCGTTAGCCAAATATTTCAATGCAACCGGAAACACGCTTTTTATATCTGCCAGACGTGAAGAAAGACTCAGTGAATTAGCGAACGAACTTGAAAAAAGCGGCAATATGTGCTTTTTTCAAAAATGTGATGTTGCGAATAAGGCAGATACTGCCTCAATGGTAGCAAAAGCAATTGAAGAAATGGGCAGTATCGATTTAGCAATTTTGAGTGCCGGAGTAGGTAGAACAGCCAATTTTACTGAACTTGATTGCGAGCCTTTCCGCTATACATTCGATATAAATCTTTTTGGTGTTTTGCACTCAATGGAATATATTATTCCTGCAATGCTAAAGCAAGGTCACGGGAAAATTGCCGCTGTTAGTTCGATGGCCGATGTGCGTGGAATACCCTATTCATCAGCATATTCTTCAAGCAAAGCCGCGCTTACCAGAGTATTGGAAGCGGCTCGTATTGAATTGAAGCCACTAAATATTGATGTAGTTACTATTCGCCCGGGGTTTGTTAAATCGGAGATGACAGACCAAAATAAGTTTAAAATGCCATTATTAATGCCTGTTGAAAGAGCCGCAAGGATTATCGCTCATGGATTAGCAAAACACAAAGCATATATCAATTTTCCATACAGAACAAATTTTGTAGCGGCGTTTATGAGAGTAATACCCAATCCATGGTATGAATTTATTATGGGACGGGTTAGAGCGAATTAATTTGAAGAATAGCACGCTGAGGACGCTGATTTAGCAGATCAACGCGGTTTTTTTTTGATTCAATAAGAAAAGCAAGATTGTAACGCAGATAGCTTGGATATAAAAGAATAGCACGCTGATTGCTTGGATATGGAAGAATAGCACGCTGAGGACGCTGATTTAGCAGATCAACGCGG
>JBAXXL010000026.1:0-57037 GCA_037127915.1 bacterium | reverse complement strand
AATAACAACAAATTGGGATAGTTTAACATATACACGCTTGAACAATTTCGACCAATGCCAATCAAGAGCTGAAGCCGTCACAGCACTGGACATCTCTAATGCACCTGCTAATGTCCTCTACTTCGGTACATCCTACGGCAGAGTGTTCAGAGTTGACAAAGCGAACCAAGGGCAACCTGAGTCGGTCGAGGTAACAGGAATGGAATTTCCAAAATATGGCAATGTGAATTGTATAGCTATGAATCCTGAAGATGCAAGTGATGTTATAGTAGCCTTTTCCAATTATAGCGTTGTAAGTTTATTCCGTTCAACTGATTCCGGTAAAACTTGGAGCCAAATATCCGGTAATTTAGAAGAATCTCCAAACGGTTTCGGCGCCGGTCCTGCGACACATTGGGTGGAAATGTTAAAAGTAAACGGCAAATACTTATACCTTTGCGGTACTTCAGCCGGCTTATTTATAACTGCATATTTGAATGGAGCAAATACGATTTGGCAACAGGAAAGCCCTGAGCTGATCGGCAATATGGTTATTATGATGATTGATACCCGCCAAAGTGACGGTTTCACAGCAGTGAGTACACATGGAAATGGCGTTTATACTTCATATATAAAAAATTTACCTGCTATACCGGACCAAGTCAATTTAATAGAACCTGTTAATAAAACCAAAGGTATTCAAAGTAAAACCCTGCTCACTTGGGAAAAATCCTCAATAACAGGATATTATAATTTGCAGGTTTCAAAAGATGCAAATTTCGAGCAAATCATTTTAAATACAACAATAGATACAACTATTTCCACAATTCCCGATTTAGAACAAGGTTTGAAAACCTATTATTGGCGAGTCGCCGCAATAAGTGCCGGTGGACAAAGCCAGTTTTCGCAAATATGGTCATTCGAAACAGCTTGCTTGGCTCCCGAGTTGGTATTCCCTGAAAATCAAACGAAAGACTTGGATTTCTCAGCTGTTATTATGAAATGGAATCAAGCCGAAGGTGCTGTAAAATACCATGTTCAGTTGTCCGATAAAATCGGTTTTAATCAATTGGTTATGGATGATACTGTTTCAACTTTACAAACAATTCCAATCTTCCTAAAAGCCAGCACTCGCTATTTTTGGCGCGTTGCAACGATTGGCGAAGGCGGTGAAGGGGTGTTCTCGAAGCAGTTTGCTTTTGTAACCGCGGCATCAACCGGTGTGATTGGCAATTCAGGATTGAGCACATCGTTATTCCCTAACCCAGCAAATGAATATGTTAACTTGAAATTTAGTAACAAGAATGCACAAATTGTCGGTATTAATCTTTATGATTTCACAGGGAAATTGGTCGCTGGTGAAGGTTATCGTTTCTATTATACCGGCGAATATTCAATCAAAATGAATTTGAAAAATCTTCCATCGGGAAGCTATTACTTTAAAATAGAATATGGTAATGATTATATTGAAAATCAATTGCTTATAATAAAAAAATAGATTGTCAACAAACGAATTTTTAGAAAAATGAAAAAATATATTTTATTAGCCGCATTTATTTTGTTTTCGATGAATTTTGCATCGGCAAAAGTGGATTTAAAAACTGAAGTGGATACAAATAATGTCCTTATCGGTGAGCATATTACTGTTTCGTTAACAGTTACTGCTCCTAAAAAAGCCGGCATCGTCTGGCCAATTCTCAGCGATACTGCCAAAAAGATTGAAATCATAAAGGATTTTCCTGCCGATACGGTTTCAAAAGAGAAAAACATATTGGTGCTTAAGAAAAACTATACTCTTACATCGTTTGATAAAGGCACTTTCGCTTTACCACCGGCAATAATCCGTTTCGTAAAGTCACGAGATTCGCTGGTGGCAATGATTCCGGCTCTGCAGTTCCGCACAATAAAAGTGGATACGACAAAACCGATCAAGGATATAGTTGGACCAATGAACCAACCGATTACATTTATGGAAATTCTACCGTACATCTTGATTGTTCTTGGTATTGCCGCGCTGATATATTTCGTGATATTCTTCTTGAAACGCTATAAACCAAAACCGCTTGCCGAACAATCGTTCGAACCGAAGATTCCGGCGCATCTTTTGGCATTACAACAATTGCGCGCTTTGGATGAAAAGAAGTTATGGCAAAATGCAAAAGTTAAGCTCTACTATATAGAACTGACAGAAATCATTCGCTCATACATTGAAAAACGCTTTAATATAAATGCAATGGAAATGACAAGCGGCGAAATCAAATTCGCTTTGAATTCCATTGATGTTGAAACTACATTGAAAAACAAGTTCTTTATCATGCTGGACAACGCCGATTTAGCAAAATTCGCTAAATACGAGCCGCTACCGGACGAAAACTACGGCAGTATGAAGATTTGCGAAGAATTCATAGATGCAACAAAAATAATTGTCAATGGTTAAATGTAAATTGTTAATGATGAATTGTAGGGGTTGGTTCCAAACCAACCCTTTTTTTTCATCCCAAAACAAATATAGATTCAATTAATTAGAAATCCTTTACTGATATAAAAATTATTAAGATATGAAAATAACACAAAATCAGAAACAAATTTTTTATTTAAAAACTATTATTCTAATAGTAGCTCTGGGTTTTCTTATACCTGCTTGTGATAATCAAGAAAACGAACCGGTTAATGATAGTGTTCAAATTGATAAAATTCTAAAATCTGATTCTGCGATTATTTTAAAATTAATTTCTTCATATCCCGATTTTATTGACTCTGTTTCGAATAACAAAGTATATTTCAAAGATAAATCAACTTTACCTTTTGATAATTCTTTGGAAAAACTGAACTTCGATGACACTTTGAATTATGCAAGCATCAAAGATCAATTTTATCAAGTTTATTCCATCGGGCCGAACTATCAAATACCTATTGCTACGAATTTTGATCCGGGTAGAATTAGAAACGATGATTTTTTTAAAAAGATTTATGGGAATACAAAAATAGAAGTTGAACATAATTTAACCACCGTTCAATGGTTGCCGAAGAAATTGGGTGAGAAAGTTAGTTTTTCAAAAATCAATAATGCCGCAAAACAATTGCAGAAGGTATCCAACGAATTGGATATGCTTCCGGACTCTTTATTAAAATATCTGGAATCAATCGGCGGTACATTTATTTGGAAAGAAATAGCGGGTACAAGCAGATTAAGCGCTCATAGTATGGGAATCGCAATTGATATAAACAACCATAATTCAAATTATTGGAGAAATACCAAACCCAATAGCAAAGGCATGTATGCTTATAGAAATCGAATCCCTTGGGAAATTGTCTCAATCTTTGAAAAATATGGTTTTATTTGGGGCGGAAAATGGTACCATTACGATACTATGCACTTTGAATATCGCCCGGAATTGATAAAACCGAGATTTTAACTGTAGGGACAGGTCGCGAACTGTCCGGCTTCGTAATTCGTAATTTGAAATTCGTAATTGATTTTCAGCTACCGCATTGTGGCGCGGCAAATGTTATTTTTGTATTATGTTAAATTGCAAATTGGAAATTTTATGAGCAAACCGTTGACCCTTAATGAATTTATTGAACAATACGATTTTGACGATTCCATTGTATTACTCGAAGGTAAGCGAATTGTATTAGCTGAAGACAAACCCAAACTGATTGAATTGGGGCGTTTATTAACCGCAAATACAAGCAAAATGAAGTTTCGCAGTGGGAATGCCGACGGAGCCGACCATTATTTTTCATTAGGGGTGGCCGCAGTCGATAAAACTCGTTTGCAATTAATTACTCCGTATATGAACCATCGCCAAAAATGGAATCAGGCGTTTGAAACAATTTCGCTTGACGATATCAACATCGCCGACGAAACCGATGTGCTGAATCAATCGAAGCGGAATAAATCAACCGAGAAATTGATTGATAAATTCGTTGCGGGCGATATAAACCGCAACACAATCAAAGCGGCATATATTATTCGCGATACGATAAAAGCCTTGGGCACGAAAGACATTAAACCCGCAACATTCGGTATCTTTTACGACGATATCCGCAAACCGAGAATAGGCGGCACAGGACATACTATGGATGTTTGCGAGCAAAATAATATCCCGATTATTGACCAAAAAGAATGGAACAAATGGATAATTGTCAATGGTTAATTATAAATTATAAATGCGAAGAGAAAACCCCAAGACCCTTTATAATAGTTCAGATAGCCGAGACGTCATTCTGAACGAAGTGAAGAATCCATCTTCGGAGTTATAAGTTATAAGTTAGAAATTATAAATTGAAACTACAAGAAATAACCTCTCCTCCAAAAAAATATTATATATTTTAAAAATAATTTAGAATTTATTTGCACGTGTCACGATACGGCACACCACCCCCTAATTTTGTATTATATTTTGTTGCTATTTTGGTTTTAGTAACATTTTTAAACAATATTTGGAGGTTTTTGTGAGCATTTTACAATTAAAAAACGGCAAGATTGAAATCCGTAAAGACAACGGAAGTTTAATCCGCACAATCGGAAACGGCGATGCCGTGGACGCGCAATTCAATAACGATCAGGATTTGATCGCCATCACTACAATCAAAGGGAAGGTCGAAATCCGCAAGGAAAGCGGTTCGCTAATCCGCACAATCGGCAATGGCGATGCGCTAAGTGCACGTTGGAATGGCGACGACATCGCTATTACAACAAGCAGAGGCAAAACCGAGCTGAGAAAAGAAAACGGCAGTTTGATTAGAACTATATAAAGGTTCATTGTCCCCTCGCGTCCGGAAATTCTCTTGGCGTGAGGGGAAGTTAAAAATTATTTTGTAAAAATTTATTGGAGAAAAAAAATGTTTACATCACTTAGAATTGATGAGCTTATAAAATTAAAAGAAATAGTTGGCTCAAAAAACGAGTATGACCCGATTCAAGAGGAAGCAAATGCAATATTATTTGCAAATATGTATCTGAAAGAATACAGTGAAAAAGAAGTGACCAAAACTGATTTGATACCTTATTCCGAAATCTTTAGTACTGAAAGCGAAGGGTACATTAAAATGGAAAGCCATAACCTTGGTATTGAATATCAGAAGTTAATAGCGCGGAAATTTATAATGCATTTAGCTAACGAATTTTATGAATGTGTTGCTAATACTCTGATTATCGGTGAATTTGAACACGGTAGCCAATCGTATTTTCGCGGACGATATGAATTTGAATGTTATTATAAAAGAAAATCGCCGAATTGCCTTGAAAAAATCCAAATCGAAATGATTGACAAAACAGCGGTATATCGCAAGGACATTCAGAATGTTACGGGTGAGAACAGAGGAATATCGAAAATTACTATAACTCTCACACCGAGCTATGCTAATGGAATGACGTACAGAACAAATTTGACTGATATTATTGCATTTCAGCCTTTACCCGAGCGGTTTAATATTTTTGTATCAAAAATACATCATAAGAAATTTTTCAAAAGTAATGACGAATTTTGCGAATGTAAAGTATTTTATAATATTGACCCTGTGGATGACTTTGGAATTGTTTGTATTAGTTTAGCCGCTCCAATTATTAGTTATTTAGCTGGTGATATGGAAATTAGAAGAATATATAATAGCAATAGAATTAACTTCTCAACAATCGGTCTCAAGATTGGAGATGAAATTTTATTTGAAAATGACCCAAAGCAGGCTTTTGATGTCGGTTGTGGTGATGGAAATCCTCGGTACCGTGGTTCTCAGGTCCTTTATAAAGAAGACACAAGCGGTTCATTCAGCCTAAAATTAGTAACTAGGAAACTGATGGGCGAAAAATTTAACGACGAAATTGATATATTCGAACCTTGGACATACAAAGGCCATACTCTGCGCGCCATATTTGAAGAAAATAAAGCAAAATGGGTTGTTCCAATAGAGTTTGATGTGGAAGCTGAATATTACGAAAACTTACGAAATAGCAGAAAAGAGCTTAAACGATGAAATTATTTATAGATATTGACGGTGTTTTGCTCACTACTAAGTTGACAAAACCAGCCGAAAATCTCAGGGAATTTATTGATTACATTCTCGAAAACTTTGACTGTTATTGGCTGACAACTCATTGCAAAGGCGATACAAAACCAACTATTGAATATTTGGCTATGTTCCTTGACGATGAGATTGTGAATAGGTTAAGACAAATATCTCCAACTAATTGGACAACATTAAAGACCGAAGTATTTGATTTTTCATCCAACTTTTTGTGGCTTGACGATTACCCTTTACAAGCTGAGATTGCTGTCCTCAAAGAAAATAATGCATCAAAAAGTTTAATTATAGTTGACCTAAATCAAAAAGATGAGTTAAAAAGGGTAATAGAATTTTTAAATAAAAATAGTGGTTGAAAATGAAAATGAGAAGAAAAGAAAACCCCCTAGCCCCCTTTGAAAAATGGGGTATAAGAAAGAAATGCCAACCACGTAGTGGTTGAAAATGAATAGCAACGAGATGCACCGCCGGCAGTTGATTTTCGGGATACTTAAGGCAAAATGTGAAAGTTTTCCACAATCGTAAATAATGCTTGTTTATGACGGTATTATTTTGTTAAGTTTGAATAAAGTATGGTGCATTTCAGAAGAAATGCAAATTTAAAAATGATATTTATAAGTTTTATGAATAATTGGATAGAATCAGCATTACATATTTTAGTTAAAAGCCTCAATCCTATTTCTATTGAGACAAATGAACACGCTATTGTAGCTGACTTGGAAGGAGGAGCAATATGAAAAAAAATAATGAGAAAATAAAAAGTACCGAAGTTTCAATAAGAAGTTCCGCTGCCGAGTACCTTACTTTTATAGCCGCAACAGGTGATAATCCCGATAGCATTGAAATGCGATACGAGGATGAAAACGTATGGTTGACCCAAAAAATGATGGCTGAATTGTATGATGTAGATATTCGCACGGTTAATGAACATTTGTTAAACATATATGCAGATAACGAATTGATTGAAAACTCAACTATCCGGAAATTCCGGATAGTTCAAATTGAAGGAACTCGAAATGTAGCACGTGAAATTAACCATTACAATCTGCAAGCTATTATTTCCGTTGGTTTTAAAATAAATAACCAAAGGGCAGTTCAATTCCGAAAATGGGCTAACAAAATTGTAAAAGAATACACCATTCAAGGTTGGACAATGGACGTTGACCGGCTTAAAAATTTGGGAACTATACTTACCAAAGATTATTTTGAGAAACAACTCGAAGTAATTCGGGAAATACGATTGTCCGAAAGGCGTTTTTACCAAAAAATTACCGATATATATTCCACCGCTTTGGATTATGACCCAAGTGCCAAAACAACAATAGATTTCTTTAAAAAGGTTCAAAACAAACTCCATTGGGCAATACACGGGCACACAGCGGCCGAACTTATTTATAAACGCGCCGATGCCGACAAGGACAATATGGGGCTTCAAACTTGGGAAGCCGCTCCGGTAGGGAAAATTAGAAAATGGGATGTACTGGTGGCAAAAAACTATTTACAAAAAGACGAAATGCATGCCTTAGAACTGATTGTTTCCGGTTATCTCGATTTTGCCGAAAACCAGGCAAACCGAAATACACCTATGACTATGGAGGATTGGGCACGACACCTCGACCGGATTTTGATGGCTACAGAGCACGAACTATTAACCAACGCGGGCACAATTTCGATGGAAGTAGCCCGCCAACACGCCGAAACAGAGTGGGAAAAGTACCGTATTGTACAAGACCGATTGTTTGAAAGTGATTTCGACCGCTTTTTGCAACTCAACACAGCAGTTAAAAAGATTGACAGGTAAGAAAATGAATAGAAACGAACGATGCGGGTGCGGTGCCAACCACAATGCGGTTAAACGTGAATAGAAACAAGATGCACCGCCGGCAGTTGATTTTCGTACCACTTAAAGGAAAATGTGAAAGTTTTCCACAATCGTAAATAATGCTTCAATTGACGGTATTATTTTGTTAAGTTTGAATAATGTATGGTGCATTTTGAAAGAAATGCAAAAAAGTTAAAAATAGTATAAGTTGTTTGTTATGATTTTAAAAATTCTAAAACCTCGTTTAGCACTAAATAAAGCATTCTTAAAGGTTAAACCCAATAGGCCAGAAATTGAATTATTCAAAAAGAATCTGATTATATTGCTTGGGAAAACTGATGAAATTGAGCGTGAAGAAAATCAAAAGAACCATATACGCGATTTTCTACTCGACACTTATTATAAAGTAACTAACGAAATAAATACAAAGGATAATAAGGATCTTGTTATTCATTTAGGTAAATCGAATAAGGATAATGTTGGAGTAATAATTGAAGCGAAGCGTCCAAGCAACAAGGGCGATATGATTTCAGAAAAAAAAACTAGTGCTATGGCTATTTGGGAGTTGATTCTGTATTACTTCGATGAGCGAGTAAAATATCAAAACAATGAGGTTAAGCATTTAATAATTAGCAATATTTATGAATGGTACATTTTCGATGCAAATGAATTTGACAAAAATATTTACAGAAATTTTAAAATAAAAAAAATTCACGATACCTATCTAAATGATAAAAAAGATACACCTTGGTTTTATGAAGAATTATCTAAAATACTACCTATATTAGAATTCTCAATGACTTGCGCTTATTTCGACATTCGTGAATATGAAAAACCTCTTCGTAATGCCAGCAAAAGCGACGACAATGTACTAATCGCGCTTTACAAACTTCTATCACCTGAAAATCTATTGAAACTTCCATTTGCGAACGACAGCAATTCACTGGATAAAGCTTTTTATTCCGAATTACTTCACATAATCGGTCTGACTGAGACAAAAGACGGTTCGAAAAAGTTAATTGAGCGGAAAAAGGAAGGCGAGCGGAATCGTAACTCATTAATCGAAAATGCGATTGAACAATTGGACGCTACCGATAAAATTTCGTGGCTGAAAAATGCGCATCAATTTGGTGCTGACCACAAAGAACAAATCTTCAATGTGGCGTTGGAATTATCAATTACTTGGATTAACCGGATACTCTTCCTAAAACTTCTGGAAGCGCAATTAATCAAGTATAACAAAGGTAACGCTGAATACGCATTTTTAAATATAGATAAAGTTAAGAATTTCGACGACCTGAACAGTTTGTTTTTCAGTGTTTTGGCGCGCAAACCGGAAGACAGAAACGCTGAAATGAAGCGGCTCTTCCCAAATGTCCCGTACCTGAATTCATCACTATTTGAACCGACGGAACTGGAGCACGGCTGTTTTTTCATCGGACAGTTGAAGGACGGCGATCTGCCGCTCTTAAGCACATCGGTTATAAAAGATAATGTTGGTGGAAAGCGCAAAGGTTCTATCACTGTAATCGAATATATATTTGAATTTTTGAACGCGTACAATTTTGCGAGCGAAGGCTCGGAAGAAATACAAGAAGATAACAAACGGCTCATAAACGCCTCCGTTCTCGGTTTGATTTTCGAGAAGATAAACGGGTACAAAGATGGTTCGTTCTTCACTCCGGGCTTTATAACGATGTATATGTGCCGCGAAACGATTCGCCGTGCGGTATTACAGAAATTCAACGAGGCAAAAGGTTGGGATTGCCCCGATCTGAATGCCCTCTATAATAAAATCAGCGATTTTGCTGAAGCCAGCAAAATCGTGAATTCGCTGAAAATTTGCGATCCCGCTGTTGGGTCCGGTCACTTTCTGGTTTCGGCGTTGAACGAAATTATAGCGATAAAGAGTGAACTCGGGATTTTGCTCGATATAGACGGGCGCAAGCTGAAGGATTATAATATCGAAGTGGCTAACGACGAACTGGTTGTAACGGACGAAGAAGGAAAAATATTTGAATATAACCCGAACCTGAAGGAAAGCCAACGGGTGCAATCGGCACTATTCCACGAGAAACAGACCATAATCGAAAACTGTCTTTTCGGTGTGGATATAAACCCGAACTCGGTAAAAATTTGTAGGCTTAGGCTTTGGATTGAGCTGTTGAAAAATGCGTATTATATGCCCGAAACAAATGATTTGGAGACACTACCGAATATTGACATTAACATTAAATGCGGGAACTCTCTAATCAGCCGGTACGCGCTGGATGCGGATATAAAAGCGGCACTCAAAAAAAGTAAATGGACCATTGATAGCTATAGAAATGCAATAATGAGTTACCGTAACGCAAAGACAAAGGATGAAAAGCGTGAACTGGAAAAAGTAATAGAAATAATAAAGAATGATTTTGAAACTGAAATCTGGCATCATGATTGGCGGTTAGGCAGGAAGAAAAAGTTAGAAATACAAATTAGTGAAAAAACATCTGTACCTCTTTTCGAAATGAGCAAAACCGAAAAAGCTAGCTGGGACAAAGAAATTAAAAAGTTGACCGACGAATTAAACAAAATTGATACAGCACTAGCCGAAATAAAGAATAACATAATTTATGAAAACGCATTAGAATGGCGGTTCGAATTCCCCGAAGTGCTCGACGACGACGGCAACTTTGTTGGTTTTGACGTGGTTATTGGAAATCCGCCGTATGGTGTTTCCATTAAAGGCTTAGAAAGAAAATATTTAGTCGATAATCTAAGTAAAGTTCCTGATTTTGAAATTTACTATTGGTTCATTGATAAAGCAAATACAATATTAAAGTCAGCAGGTCAATTTTCTTATATAATCCCAAATACAATACTATTCAACGTTTTTGCTCAAAGTTACAGATTATCATTATTTGATAATTGGATTTTTGAAGAGGTTTTGGATTGTACTGAGTTTAATATATTTTCGGAAGCAACTGTTAGAAACATTCTATTATTCTTGAAAAAGGGACATAACAGCAAATCTTTAGTTTACCGAAATACAAATAATATAAAAGATTTTCATCTCTTAATCACAAACAAAAAGGAAGCAATAGATAAGGAAATTATTGAGAAAAATAATATTAATTGGGGTCTTTTATTTAAATTAGATCATTCAGTTAGTGAAATAATTTCAAAAATTAAAAATGGAATAACATTAAATAATTATTTTGATACTTCTCAAGGCTACATCCCATACCGTACTTCCGATTTAATTGAGATTTATGGTGAAAAGCAAGGTGAAAAAATTACTAAAGAACGACTCTGGCATTCAAGTGTCAAACTAAACGAAGAATATAAGCAAGAAATATTTGGTAGAAATATATCAAAATATGGTTACACCAAGAGTAATAGTTATGTCTGGTATGGTAAACATTTAGCATGTTATGTTGAGCCGAAATATTTCAATTCTAAGAGAATTTTGGTTAGAGAAATAACAAATCCAACAATTATTGCATGTTTGTTAAGTGAAGACTTCGTAAATGATCCTCAATTAATTAGTATTATTGAAAAGCAAAACAAACCTTTGAGTTTGGAAATTTTATGGTCAATTTTGAATTCAAAGCTTGCAACATTTTATCATTTTAATTCTTCACCAAAAGCTACTAAGGGAGCCTTCCCAAAAATTCTTGTATATGATATTAATAATTTTCCTTTACCGAAAGTGATTGATAATCAAATTAAAGAAACATTAACAGATTTAGTCAATCAAATCCTCACTCACAAGCAATCCGACCCAAACGCCAACACAGGCGATTTGGAACGGCAAATAGACAGATTAGTCTATGAATTGTATGGGCTGAGCGAAGAAGAAATAAAAATTGTGGAGGGGGCTTAGAGATGGAAGAGATTATTAAATGTTTCAACAATAATAGCGGTTTATTCACGGCTTTATTTACTCTTGTACTTGTTAGTATTACTTGGTGGTATGCACACATTACAAAAAGAATATTAATTACTAGCGATATTTCAAACCGTATGAAAATAATAATAGATGTCATATATAAACAGATAAGTTTTGAAAAAGAATTGATCAATAAAACAAAATTTAGCTGCAATATGTTCGATATAAAGTCGATTTTTGAAATTTGTAATGATGAAGAATTATTATGTGATACAGAAATAAACAGCTCTATTATTGAAAATGAAATGGTGTTTGATACAAATCATAATGAAGAATTTTCAAGTTCTTTAAGGTTTATTCTAAAATTTAATTTTGTTACTGTTTCAAACTTAATCTTTTTAATGAATTCTAGTCTCGAGATAATTAAAAATTTATTAGAGAATTCACATTCTTTATCAAAAGATAATATAAAAGACCTATGTTGTATTTATAATTCTAATTATAGTAGTGATTACATATTGTTTTGCAATTATTTACTATCCTTTCTTGAATCAAATAGTGGTAATGAGTATAAGCAAAGTAATGAATCCAACTATAAGATAATAATTAAATTATTAAAATTTCATACATGTTCATATAACTATATTCTAAATCCACTTATTAGAGAAAAATAAAATGGATAAAATATTAATAATAACAACCAAAATAACAAATGAAACAGCCACTTATTATTGGATCGAAAGAGTATAAGTTTAAAAAAGATGCTATTGCTCATTATCAAAACATTCTTAATTCATATGGGTTTGGACAAAATCTTAATGATGATGATTATTGTGATATAATTGATTTGCTTGATTATAATTTTGTAATGAATTTTGATGAAATCGATATGTCAGACGAAAATAATAATGAAGTTAATGAAATTGAAGAAACGGAAGAAATTGATATAATCGAAGAGTCAGAGGTCGAAGAAGATTTAATAATTGAAGATGTTAGAATAGCTAAAGTTCAATATAATACAAAATGTTTTGAACTGGTTTATAATGATTCAAGTAGTGAAATTATTTCTTATCGTAATATTATTAACAGACCTAAATATAACCCTGATAGTTTGTTTTCTATAGCGTGCAGAAATGTCATAAGTAAAGATTTGTTTGCTGTTAAACAGCAATATTTTAAAGATTATTCTGTAAAGGGTTATGCTAAATGCCAAGAGACAAATCAAATGTCGAAATGGGAAGAATTAGCCGTTGATCATAGACAGCCGAATACTTTTTCAATCATAGTCGATCGATTTAAGGAGGTATTCAACATTGATGTAAATAATATAGAATATGAAGTTGATGATGATAAATTATTTGTATTAAAAGAGGATGATTTAAAAGAAAAATTTAGAAATTATCATAAAGAAAAGGCAAACTTAAGAATCGTCAGAAACGAATGTAATTTAAGTAGGACTAGTATGGCTAAATTGAAAAGAAATTCTAAAGATTTATCAATTAAATAAATTTAGAATGGATTTGTGTCAACCCTACAGGCTGAAAATAAATGAAATTCAAAACCCAGGGCGTTGCCCTGGGCTATTCTATGGCAGGCTTACAGCCTGAAAAATAATTGATAAATAATTTAAAGTTGTGTAATTTGACTAAAGAAGAAATAAATATAGTTGAGGGGAAGTAGAGATGGAAAAGAACGATGCTTTAAATATAGTTCAAAACAAACTATTAATTGACGATGTAAAGGAATACGGCAAATTTTTACAAGAAATAAAAGATAAAATAGTCGAAAGCAGAATAACAGCCGCAAAATCTGTAAACCGAGCATTCATTGGCTTGTATTGGCACATTGGTAAAATGATAGTAGAAAAACAAAATTTTCTCGGATGGGGTAAATCGGTAGTAGAAATGTTATCGAAGGATTTAAAACATCTATTTCCTGATATGACAGGACTTTCTCAACAAAATTTATGGCTTTCGCGTCAAATTTATTTGGAATACTGTGATTTCCCAAATCTCCAACAGCTTGTTGGAGAAATTCCTTGGGGGCATAACATCTTAATAATGCAAAAGATAAATTAGAAGTTGAAGTGAGCCTGAGAACAAAAACAAATCCAATTGGTGTTGCAACTTATCAACTTTATCCGCAATTACCTGAAGAATATAAAGGGAAATTACCAACTACAGAAGAATGGCAATGGATATTGGAAACTACCTTAAAAAATGATACAAGTGAAACATAAGTCATACTTTCGGCATTGCTCTTGAAATTGGGCTATTATATGGCAGGCTTACAGCCTGAAATTAATAAAATTAATCGAATGTTTAATAAATTAAAAATAGTAAAAATATAGCTCAAAATTTATTTACGTATAATCAATCATTATACTCGATTCTTATGGTAAGGTTTTACTAAAAAATATTTATACTTTAATTGAGGCAAAAATATATGAACTCATATAAACACAAAATATCGAAATCTCGATTTGTTTCGGGTGTACAATGTGAAAAGAAATTGTATTTCGATTTGTTCAGAAGTGATTTAAAACCTGCTGTAACAGCTCAACAGCAGGAACTCTTCGATAAAGGCCATCTTGTTGGTTCGCTTGCTCAGCATTTTTTCCCGAATGGCAAAGACGCCAGCCCCGAAAGCTATTACGATTTCTCGGAATCAATCGAACACACAGCGCAATGGATAAACGAAGGTACCAAAACCATATATGAAGCCGCATTTTATTTTGATGAGGTTTTTGCCGCCTTGGACATACTACACCATCACAATGGCGAACGATTGGCTATAGAAGTGAAAAGCAGTACAGCAGTAAAAGATTACCACCTGCAGGACGCATCACTTCAATATTGGGTAATGAGCCGGTCCGGTTTCAAACCCGATAAATTTTTCCTTATGTACATTGATAATACCTATGTCAAGCACGGTGAAATTGATCCGAAAGCACTTTTTAAAATGACGGATATTACCGATGCTGTCATTATAAATCAAGCGTGGGTAGAGCGAAAATTAAGCCAATTCAAATTACTTAGTGCAGACAATGAACCGGCAGTTGAAATCAGCAAAGATTGCCGCAAACCTTTTATTTGTGATTACATCGCTCATTGTTGGCAACATTTATCCGAAAATTCGGTATTTACTCTAAACTCACCCCACGGTAAAGATTGGAAATTATATAATCAAGGAATTATGGAATTAGCCGAAATTCCGGTAGAATTTCAGCTCTCCCACCGTCAACTGAAACAAGTAGAAGGTGTCAAAAACGGTTCATCTTATGTTGATTTACCATCTATTAAAGACTTTTTGCAAGATTGGTCGTATCCGCTGTATTTCTTTGATTTTGAGACAATTTTCCCCGCTATACCTGTTTTGGACGGCACTTCCCCATTTCAACAGGTTCCGTTCCAATATTCATTGCACATTGTTTCCGAAGCCGATGCGAAAATGACACATTCAGAATTTTTAGCAATTCCACGACATTTCTCGAATCCTACAGGGAACGAAGACCCGCGCAAAAGTCTTATCGAACAGCTAAAAAAAGACTTTGGCTCAGAAGGAAGTATTGTCGCCTACAATGCTTCTTTTGAAAAGGGGGTATTGAAGAATTTAGCTATTGCTTTTCCGGAAGATGCGGCTTTCTTGGAAAATCTGATTAGCCGCTTTGTGGACCTATTAGTAGTGTTTCGCAACGCTTGGTATTATAAACCTGAAATGGGACGTTCAGCTTCAATCAAATACGTTTTACCGGCAATCGCCCCTGATTTTAGCTATAAAGACCTTGAAATCGGTAACGGCGGTGATGCCAGCAATACATTTTTATCAATGATTGACGGTACATTCACAGGTAATGAATCAGAAACACGCGATAATCTTTTGAGATATTGTGAGCGAGATACCGAAGGAATGGTTGTAATTTGGAAGGAATTGGTGAGGTGTTTAAAGGAGTAAGGGATTATACAAAAATGCACTGTAGAGACGTAGCACGCTACGTCTCAGAAACTTATAAAAAACGGAATTCAAAGACGTTGCATGCAACGTCTCTACAAAAAATATTTTAAAAACTTATGTCCTTATTCAAAGATACATATCGTGTAGAAACCACACGTTTGCCGGATTACGATTATTCGCAAGAGGGGGCATATTATATCACAATTTGCTCAAAAAACCACGAACAATTGTTCGGTCGAATTGCTGGTGATAAAGTAGAGCTTAGTCAAATCGGTCGGATCGCACTCAATTGTTGGAAAAACATACCCGATCATTTTCCCAATGTTCATATTGATTTTGTTATTATTATGCCAAACCATATTCACGGAATTTTATTTATTAATAATGTTTCCCCTACACATGAGACGTTGCGTGCAACGTCTCTACATTCAGGGATTTCACCAAAATCCGGCACAATTTCAACGATAATCAGGTCCTTCAAATCAGCTGTAACATTTATATGCAATAAGAATAATCTGGTTTTTGCTTGGCAACCTAGATTCTATGAACATATAATTAGAAACGAAACAGAATTATTCAGAGTACGTGAATATATAATGAACAACCCATTGAAATGGTCTTTGGATAAATTTAATATAGATATATAAATAATAAAATTTAAAATTATGAAAATTATGTACACACACAAACATTTTGACCTAATCGGCGACATCCACGGATATGCGGATGAACTTGCGGCATTGCTCTTGAAAATGGGTTATGTTTGCCGCGATGGCGTTTATTCGCACAGCACAAGAACTGCGCTCTTCATCGGCGATTACATAGATCGTGGTCCCAAAATCCGCGAAACGCTTGCTATAGTGAAATCTATGGTGGATTCGGGCAATGCAATCGCACTACTCGGCAACCACGAATACAATGCTCTGTGCTATTATTATCAAAATCCTGATGGTAGTTACCTGCGGGAACACAACAAGAAAAATGCTGGTCAAGTACATCAAACCCTGAAACAGTTTGAAAATCATCCTGCGGAATATAAAGCATATTTGGATTGGTTTCTTACGCTCCCGCTGTATTATGAATCAGCGAACTTCCGTGCTGTTCACGCTTGCTGGGATAACGCGAGCATCGAAGTTTTGCGTAGCAAACTACCAGATGACAGGTTAACTGAAGAACTATTGCGCGAATCAACAGTTGAAGACACCCCCTTCTATAATGCGATTGATATCACATTGAAAGGAAAAGAAATCACATTACCGGTGGAGAATAGCTATACGGATATTGATGGTCAAAAGCGGCGTGAAATCAGATTGCGGTGGTGGGACGACCCCCTGGAATTGACTTTTGCATCCGCCAGCGTAGTTCCTATCGAGAACTTACCCGAAGATTCAATCCACCACGCAATATCGCATAATTCTGAATACTACAACGAAAGTGAAAAGATTGTTTTCTTTGGTCATTATGGACTTGAAGACGACCCCAAAGCATTCAGGCACAATGTATTTTGTTTGGATTATGGAATTGCGAAGGATGGCAAATTGGTCGCCTATAGATTGGATGATGAAACAGAGGTTGATAATTCGAAAATAGTCTTTTAAAAAATTTTGAATTATGAATTTTGGATTTTGAATGAGAAGAAATTCGGGATAATCTTATATATAGTAAAGACTTAAAAAGTCTTCCCCGCCGGGGAGGATTTAGGTGGGGTTCTTGGATTGCGATTTATAATTTATAACTCATAACTTATAACTGTTGAAGATGGATACTTCACTTCGTTCAGAATGACACCTTGCTATACCCCATTTTTCAAAGGGGGCTAGGGGGTTTTCTTTCTTCCCATTCATCATTCATAATTTATAATTTATAATTATCTTCTATACGTTCTCACCATTTTTCTGATTCGCTCTGCCAATTCTTGGTTTGCGGCATTGCGGTTTATGCGGCATTCCCAATTATCGCACTCTTCACCGGGTGTGTTCATTCGGTCGTAACTTCCCAACTTCAGCCAATCCTGCATTGGAATAATCGCTGTATCGGCTACCGAAGCATAAGCCGCGCGTATCATCGCATCAACGATATGGCTTTCATCTGTATGAAGATAATTAAGCGCGTATTGCTTGTCTTCTTCGCTCAAAGTCTCGCCTTCGAACCAGCCCTTTATTGTATCGTTATCGTGTGTACCGGTATAAACAACGCAATTTTTGATATGGTTGTGCGGTAAGTACGACGACTCCTCATTGGCAGAAAAGGCGAATTGCAGAATTTTCATTCCGGGTAGGTCGAACTTATCCCTCAGCTGACGCACTTCATCGGTGATAATTCCCAAATCCTCGGCAATCAATTTTCCCCCTCCAAATTTCTCGATAACTAATTGAAGCAATTCCTCCCCCGGAGCTTTTATCCATACACCGTTAACAGCACTCTCTTCCCCATTTGGCACTGCCCAATATGATTCCAACCCTCGAAAATGGTCAAATCGGACGTAATCGAAAAGCTCAAAACTCTGCTCAAATCTCCGCATCCACCAATCGAAATTCGTTTTTTTATGCTCCTCCCAATTATACAGCGGATTTCCCCAAAGTTGACCCGTTTCGGAAAAATAATCCGGTGGTACACCTGCAACTGAAATTGGATTGAGCTTGTCGTCCAATTGAAACAATTCAGGATGGCACCAAACATCGACACTATCGAGCGAAACATAAATAGGCATATCGCCGATAATTTCTATTCCTCTATGATGAGCATCTTGTTTAAGATAGCTCCAATCTTGGAAAAACAAATGTTGCATCATTCGGTAGAGTTCTAATGTATGCTCATTTTGCTTACGAAATTCGTCAATTTTATCAGAGTGTCGGGATTTATATTCCTCGGGCCATTCGTACCAAGGCAATCCTTTAAAATTATCCTTCAACACCATAAATAACGCATAGTCATCTAGCCACCATCTGTTCGCATAACAAAACTCATAGTAATCCGGAAGAGTTAAGGGCATTTTTGTGAGATAATATTTCAGTTTATCAATTTTGTAAGGTACAATGTCATCGTAATCAACCCGATAGTCAAATAATCGCCTATTCAGAAATTTGCCGCTTTCCTCAAAATCAATAATTGCGAAAGTATCTAGATTTATTAAATACGGGTTTCCGGCAAAGGCGGAATATGTCTGATACGGCGAATTTCCATATCCTATATGCCCCAATGGTAAAACCTGCCACAGCTTTATTTCGGCTAAATTCAGAAATTCGATAAATTTATTAGCACCTTCGCCTAATGTACCAATTCCTTCTCTGCTTGGTAAGGACGTTATATGTAGAAGAATACCGCTTTTTCGCATATTGATAACTGTTTTTGCAAAATGAATAAATAAAATAATACAAATATAACATTTGGATAGTTTTTATAAAAGAGTTATTTTTGTAATTCGTATAAATGAAAAAGACCAAAAAACAATGTTTGAGAATTTACAAGAGAAATTAGAAGGTGCCCTGAAGAGATTCAGAGGACAGTCTAAAATAACAGAAGAGAATATTTCCGAAGCAATGGAAGAAATTCGCCGCGCTTTAATCGAAGCCGACGTAAATTTTAATGTTGCCAAGAGATTTGTCGAAGAAGTTAAGCAGAAAGCTATCGGAACTGACGTTCGCGGTAAAATAATGCCTGAACAACTAATCGTTAAATTAGTACGCGATGAGCTAATTGAGATTATGGGCAGTAAAAAAGCCGAACTGAAGTTTTCGCCTCAGCCGCCAACCGTGATTATGGTTGCCGGTTTGCAAGGTTCCGGTAAAACAACTTTTTGCGCTAAATTAGCAAAAAATCTCCGTAAAAAAGGTCGCCAACCACTACTCGTAGCTTGTGATGTTCATCGTCCAGCCGCTGTTGACCAACTCAAACAATTAGCCAACGATTTGAAAATTGCTGTTTATTCAGAAGATGGAAATAAAGATGCAGTTCAAATCGCCGTTAATGCTCTTTCTTATGCACGTAAATTCGCTCGCGATACAGTAATCATCGATACAGCCGGTAGAACAACTATTGACGAAGTGATGATGGACGAAGTCCGCAGAATTTCACAAGCTGTTAAGCCTACAGAAACACTGTTTGTTTGCGACGCGATGATTGGTCAAGACGCGGTAACAACTGCTAAAGCTTTCCACGAAAGTTTAGAGCTGACCGGTGTTGTTCTTACTAAATTGGATGGCGATACACGCGGTGGTGCCGCTTTATCGGTATTGGATGTAGTCGGTAAACCGATTAAATTCGTTGGTACGGGTGAGAAAATGGACGCTTTGGAGCCATTCCATCCTGAACGTATAGCTTCCCGTATTTTAGGTATGGGCGATGTGTTGACCTTGGTCGAAAAAGCGGAATCGCAGATTGACCAAAAAGAAGCGCAAGAATTAGAACAAAAAATTCGCAAAAACCAATTTACTTTCGATGATTTCTTACAGCAAATCAATGCCATTAAGAAAATGGGTTCGCTCCGCGATTTGATAGGTATGTTGCCGGGTATGGACAAAGCCCTGAAAAATATTAATATTGATGATAGTGCATTCAAAAATGTTGAATCTATCATTCAATCAATGACAAAAAAAGAGCGCAATAATCCGAAGATATTAAACGGATCGCGCAGAAAAAGAATTGCAAAAGGATGCGGCAGAACAGTACAAGATGTGAACCGTTTGCTAACACAATTCGAACAAATGCAAAAAATGATGAAGAATATGTCTCACGGCAAGCAATCCAGAATGTTGGGCGGTTTACCAAAAGGTATGGGCTTCTAAAAAAAATAGATAATAATTATGAGATTCGGGCATCCGCATCGCTATATAGCGGTAGGTTTAGGGATGACAACCGAATCGGTTTTCTCAAATAAATACAAGGTATTTAAAAATGGTTAAATTAAGATTAAAAAGAAAAGGCCGCAAAGCTTATGCAGTATATGATATCATTGCAATTGACTCTCGCGCACGCCGCGACGGTGCTTTTCTAGAAAGATTAGGTTGGTACGATCCTAATCAAACACCAAACGCAATTGAAATCGCAGATGATAGAGCGTTATACTGGTTAGGCGTTGGTGCCCAGCCAACTGACACAGTTCGTTTGTTAATGAGCTATAAAGGTATTATGCTAAAACGTCATCTGATTCTAAAAGGCAAAACAGAAGAAGAAATAGCGCAAGCAATGGAAACACACAAAACTGTTGCTGCCGCTCGCTACACACGCCGTAAAGAATTACGCGCTAAACGTATAGAAGCAAAAAAGAAAGCTGAAAAAGCCGCAAAAGCCGAAGAAGAAGCCAATAAATAAGCTTTAATAATAAATAAATTATTAGATTTATTTGCCAAGGTCTTACTGTTTTCGGGCAGTAAGACCATTTTTTTAAAATGGAAAAAATATGAAAAACTTAGAAAATTATGATAATGCAACACAATGTGTTCACGCAGGTCAATTAGAAGACCAATTTGGTGCGGTTGTTACACCGATATACCAAGTATCTACATTCAAATTCCGCGATGCTGACCACGGTGCCAGTTTATTCAAAGGTGAAGAAGACGGATTTATTTATACACGTATGCGTAACCCTACTGTTGAAGCTATGGAAAAATCCGTTGCTATGTTGGAAGGTGGAAGCAACGCAATAGGATGTGCAAGCGGCATGGCGGCTGTTCACGCTGTTTTTGCTCATCTGTTACGTGCAGGCGACCATGTTGTTTGCAGTAACGGTGTATATGGTCCAACAAGCGTTATTTTAGAAAACTTCTTTTCAAAATTCGGTGTGGAAAGCACTTTTGTTGACTCATCCGATTTGAACCAAACAAAAGCCGCTATGCGTCCAAATACCAAAATGATATTTATCGAAACACCGGGCAACCCAACGTTAGCTGTTACCGATATTCAAGCTACAGCAGATATTGCTCACGCTAATAATGCAAAATTAGTTGTTGATAACACATTCCTAAGCCCTATATTCCAAAAACCGTTTGAATTAGGCGCCGATGTTATTTTGCATTCAATGACAAAATATATCAACGGTCACGCGGACGTAGTTGGTGGAGTAATAATCGTTAAAGACAACGAAGATTATAAAACTTTCCGCAAAACTATGAACTTGATTGGCGGTGTAATTGATCCGTTCAATGCATTTATGGTTCACCGTGGAATTAAAACTATGAAACTCCGTGTTGAGAAAGCCGCTGAAAACGCTATGAAGATTGCTGAATATTTGGAAAAACATCCTAAAGTTGACCGCGTTTGGTACCCTGGTTTGAAAAGCTTCCCGCAATTTGATTTGCACCACAAACAATCCAAAGGCGATGGCTCGATGATTGCTATGGAATTGAAAGGCGGATTAGCCGCTGGTAAAGAATTGATGAACAATATTCAAATCATTCAATTAGCAGTAAGCTTGGGTGGTGTGGAATCTTTAATTCAACATCCGGCATCGATGACCCACGCCGCTATGTCTAAAGAAAATCGCGAAAAAGCCGCAATCACTGACGGTTTGGTACGTGTATCAATCGGTATCGAAGATTGCGACGAATTGATTGCCGCATTCGAAAGCGCATTGAAATTTGCTTAGGGATTGTAATCCTTTTATATATCAAGATATCCAACACTTTCATAGTGTTGGATATCTTTTTTTTCCATACCGCTATCAATATTCTATCGCTACGCGATTAGAAGAAACATCATCCTGTAAATCCTCTAATCCTGTAAATCCTCTAATCCTGTAAATCAAGTTTCTGATAATTTGAAGATGCGGGGTGTAAAAGACGTTCCAAAGCAGGAGCTTTGGAACGAGAGAAAAACTTATAACTCATAACTTATAATTTATAACTTAAAATTCTGCAGGTGCCTTCCGATTATTTCTATAATTTCGTTTTTTGCTTCATAGATGGATTTATTGAATATTCGGGCTCCGGAAGCGTTGAAATGTCCTCCGCCACCCATCTCCAAAGCTACATCACGGATCGAAAAATCGCCTTTAGAGCGCAGTGACACGCGAATCTCATCTCTATTCGATTCAAGTTCCGAAATCATTACTCCGGCGATTGTGTTCTCAATCGATAATGTTTTTTCGGCGAAGTTGTCAATATCGGCATTAGTAACACCGCAGTTATCGAGCATTGCGGCTGTAATTGTCATAATGGATAATTTACCGCCGTGATGAAGTGTTATGCTTTTGAGAGCCTCGCCCAATATGTGCACACCGCCGATTCTATTTTGATTATAGGTTTGTTCGTAAATTTCTACTGGGTCGGCACCATGATCAATCAAATCACCAATCATCCGGTGTACATCACCCGTTGTCCGCGGAAAACGGAAACTACCGGTATCGGTCATAATGCCGGAATAAAGTGCCTCGGCGACCGGTTTATCAATAGTGTAATCGTCAAAATTTGCAATAAAGCGGTAAATAATTTCGGCTGTTGAACAAGCCATGGGCATAGAGATTACTTCATTAGCGTAAAGGTGCGTTCCTTCGTGATGGTCGAAAATTAATTTTCCCGCTCTCGAAGAAACTATGACATCTTCCATCCGATGAAGCCTTCGGCTTTCATTTAGGTCTAAAATCACTATTAAATCCGCTGATAAAAAACTAAAATAATCGCGGTCTTTGTCATATACTTTTATTTGGTCGGCACCTGATAGAAATTGATAATTATAAGGAATTTTGTCGGTTAAAATTATCTCTGCTTGTTTTCCAAGTGCTTTTGCAAAATGGTACATAGCTAAACACGAACCAATCGCGTCGCCGTCTGGATTTCTATGCGACGTGATGATTAATTTCTTAGATTTTTTAAATAATCGAACTGCCGGTGAAAAGAATTTTAAATTTTCTTGCTCAAACATTGAATATCATTCCATTTTTTAGTAAATTTGTTGACTATTTATTAACGAATAATAAAATAAAATAATCTAAAAGATGGAAGATAATAATAAATCGGCAGAAAAAAGCGGAAAAGACTACTACAGAGAGAGATTTCCGGAATTATATAATACACCGGGCAATGTCAAATCAAAGCCAAAGGCTGAAAGAATAGATAATACTGTTCGCGGTAGAGAGAATAATGATCGCAATATAAAAGCAGATTCCAAAATACCGGCAAAAAAAATGGATTTGAGTGGAGATATTGCGCGCCAATATAAAGCTCTGCATACAAAATATAATTTTAATAATATGAAAAATAAAGATCTTAAAAAGAAATACGCAAAAATAATTTTAATATATTTACTAATAATGTATGTTCTATTTTTATTACTCAATGGATTAATCATACCAGCAATAGTCCACAGCCGTCCGTTGGTGACTGTACCGAATATTATGGGCTTGAAAGAGATTAATGCTAAGGAAAAACTCGAGAATATCGATTTGGAGTGGGAAGTTGTATCGGAGCAATACAACGAAGATACCAAACCCGGTTATGTACTAAAGCAAGACCCACAACCCGGCGTTGAGGTAAAATCCGGACGTCCTGTTTATCTTACAGTAAGCAAAGGGCGCGAAGCTGTGGAAGTTCCTAATGTTCGCGGTTTATCCATTAGAAATGTGGAAATAAAACTTATGAACTATGGGTTGAAAATCGGGAGGATAGATTCTATGTATAGCGATGAATTTGGGAAAAACATTGTTGTTAAGCAATATCCTAATCCCGGAGAAGAATGCTCAGAAAAAGGCTCAGTAAATATAACCGTATCGATTGGTTCGTCGAGCAAGGTAATGGTACCTAAAGTTGTCGGTTTTGCATTAGATGGTATATATACATTTATTGAGGAAAACGGATTAAAATTAGGCAACGTGATATATGAGAAGAATGAAACCTATCAATCGAACGTGATAATGTACCAATATCCTGCCGCGGGCGACAGCGTCCAGCGCGGAACATCGATCAATATAACAGTGGCTCAGTGATGAAATATCACATTGTATTGTTAGCTTTACTATTCGCGGCGAATCATATTTTTGCCGACGAAACCAGTACTATTTCAGACGATACATTGGTGTTCAAAGCAAATTCCAAATTATATGATTGCGCGCTAATTTCAGGTTTACGGCAAAATACGCAACTGCAATTGATACAAAACAACCGTTTTGAACTTTATCAATCATTATTCGGTATCCCTTACAGTATAAACTATTCTCTTGATGGAGTAGAACTTAATAGTATGATTGACGGCGGAATAAATTTGATTAATTTCAACGGATCATACTATAAATCTCCAAAAATCAGTACTGCGAGCGGCTTCAGTCCAATTCCAACTATGGAATTAACTAGTGGTATCCCTGAGAAAAGCAGTTTTTCGGCATTTACACATTTTGGGAACACTAAATTATTGGCAAATATTGAGGCAATTTACAGGAAAAATAATTTTTTCATCTTGACTCACGCAAATTACAATAATCAAAATGTTTATAAGGTACCTGAAAGAATAAATGATTTGACCATTGACAGCAATAATAATTTGCTTAATAGCGAATTTGAAGGCAGATCAATATTTATTAAAAGCGGGATAATCGAGGATTATTCAGAGCTGACGGCTGAATATCTGCACGTCAACAATTATAGAAACATCCCGTTGAATTATACTTCTTCCGTTCCAGAATACCTGCGAGAAAAGCAGTATAAAATGAATTTATTAAGTATTATCTATAAATCCAAATTAACGAGTAATGCCTCGTTGCGGGGAAATTTCTATTATTGTGATAATAAGAGGATATTAGATTCTTATGATGATTCATCGTATTTAACCCAACAAACTGAAATCTCTTATCGCAATCTCACAAAAGAGCAAATTATAGGATTTGATATTAGTACCAAATTAGATTTAGCAAAAATTGGACTATCTGAAATTGGGGCTTTCTTCAAAAGAATGCAATTATATGAAAAAGCAAACTATAACATGAAATCTTATGATTACGTCAACGAAATTTTGGGATTGAAATGGAGTCAAGCAGTACCCATCAGTGAAAAATTTGCGCTCAATACAAATATAGTTTATAAGTATATTAATCCGGTTTATCCTGCGAATAATGGGCTAAAACATCAATCATTGGTGGAGTATAGCATAGCGATAATGCACAAACTTGGCGATAATTTTCAATATTCCGCCTCATATTCTAAAAACGGAACTTTTCCTTATATCAAATACATTTACTCAAAAAATGCACCCGTTTTAGATAACAATTTTTGCGATATAGCACAGTTAAACTTCGATTTAAAGCTATTCGATATTCCAATTCAATTGAACGGTTTCTACTCTGGTTTTAGCAATTATTTTAAAAATTCAGGCGAAATAGCTAGATTAACAGGTAAAACAATCGGAAGTGGAATAACTTTACAAAAGCAAACGAAGTATGTGAATTTCAATTTAGCTTATACATATCTGAAGCAATTAGAGACTAACACCCTATTTCCAAAATTTCCGGAAAACAACTTCTACCTTTCACTTGGTAAAGAGTATAGTATTGGACTAAAATGGCAAATCGAAAGCCGAATGTTAATAGACCTTGCACCCAATCAAACTACTGCGAAACTTCTTGATATTTGGATACAACAAAAAATCATCAAGAATATAAATGTCTTTTTCTATGCCGATAATATATTGAACGAATATTATGAGCTTTGCCCGGGCTTTCCTGCACAAGGTTTCAACTTTTGCTTTGGATTTAATTTCGAAATTTAGGAAATGTTATTATATTATATTAAGATGTCCAACACTTTGAAAGTGTTGGACATCTACTTTTTTGCAAAACAAAATGACTCAAATAAGAAAAGATATTTGGTAAATTAAAAAAAATGTCGTAACTTAATAGAATTGTTTGACAAAATTGCTAATGTTCATTATTTCGAGAAGATTCTTATGAAAAAAGTTATATTTTTATTCGTTTTTTTAATAAGTTATACATCGTATAGCCAGAGCTTAACTGTATTTGATGCAGATGCTTCAGGCTTTTCCACAATCAAAGCAAATTTTTATGCTCTTGATTTTAGCGGTAAAAGAATCTTGAATTTTTCCATTTCCGATTTTGAGATAACCGAAAATGGACAACAGCGCACGGTTTTACGAGTTAGTTGTCCAACACCAAAGCAACCTATCCCTATTTCAAGCGTTCTGACAATAGATATAAGCGGTTCGATGAAAGGCAGTGGAATTGATATTGCTAAACAAGCCGCAAAAGCTTGGGTGGATTTGCTACCGATGGCTACCTCGGAATGTGCTGTTACAAGTTTTGGCAAAGGAAACTACATAAATCATGATTTTACAACAAATAGTAATAAATTGCTGACCGCTATTAATAATTTGCAAGTGGGCGGCGGAACAGACTATGACGATGGACTATGGAAGCCGCTTGCCGGAAGCCTCGAAATATCAAAAAAAGCTAAATACAAAAGAGTTATTGTGTTTTTTACGGATGGTATGCCGAACGATGAGCCTCAAACCGTAAAAATTATTGCCGAAGCTAATGCCCAAAATGCGGCTATATATGCCGTAACACTCGGTATGTCAACACCAAAATGCTTAAAAGACATCACTACAAAAACCGGTGGAAGATGGTACGAAAATGTGAATACCGTTGATGAAGCACGAGAAATTTATAGGCAAATTCTCCATCAAGCCAGTGGTGAGGAACCTTGCGTAATCGAATGGGAAAGCAAAATATCATGTAATCAACTGCCAGTGAAAGTAAATGTTAAGCTATTGACATTAAATCTTTCATCAAATTTAAGTTATATATCGCCAAGTAATGCTGTAGCAAAATTGGAATTTTCACCGTCGTTTTTGATTTTTAAAAATTCTGTCTTGGGTGTGCAGAGGGACACAACTATTACAGTTACAGCTCGAAGTGCGGATTTTAATATTTCAAATATAACCTGCACCAATCCAGCTTTTTCGATAGACAAAACAAGCTTTGTTCTGCCGAAAGACCAAAGTACCGCGCTGAAAGTGAGTTTTACTGCAACAGATGTAGGTTATACCTCAACAAAGTTTACTTTTGAAAATAATATTTGTCCTGTCCTTCTCTTTGTTAACGGTCATTCTAAAGGTGATCAACAAAATCCGCAAACTTTAAAACTTACTGTACCAAACGGCGGTGAGGAATTTGTTGTTGGCAGCGATACATTAATCAAATGGGAAGGCATATCCGAATTAGATACAGTAGAATTGGAATATAGTATAGATGACGAAAAAACGTGGACGCAATTAACGTATAAAGCCAGCGGTTTGGAATATTTATGGAGAAACATTCCAAAACCCGAAAGTAAGCTGTGCAAAGTTAGAGCTAAACAAATAATCAATACAGAATCTATAATTGATGAGCCATTATTGACTTTAGTTGGGCATAATAATACAGTAAACAAAGTTAATTGGAGTCCTGACGGAAGCCGTGTAGCAACTTCAGCTCGTGATAGCTCTTCAATTATTTGGAATGCAATAAGTGGAGAAATTATGTTAAAATTAAATAATCATTCTGGCAATGTTATTGATATTACATGGAGTCCGGATGGAAGTAAAATAGCAACTGCATGCGGTGATGGGTTTGCAAATATTTGGGATGCTAAAACTGGAAATCAACTTCAAACTATATTCGTATCTGGGGATTTTCTGTTGAAAGCGACATGGAATCCTGACGGAAATCGTTTGGCTTTTCTAGCATATGATAAAACTTATATACTTATTGGGGATGCTACAACAGGAGCAATAATACAAACTTTGAATGATGGTAATCACTTTCATAGTATTAAGTGGAGTCCTGACGGTAATCGGTTGGTAAGTACTGACGGTTATCAGTGTGCCACTATTTGGGATGCAAAAACAGGCAAAATACTTCACAAAATGAGTGGTCATAATCGGGGTGCGAATGATGCGTGCTGGAGTCCGGATGGTACAAAAGTAGCCTCAGGAGATGGTGAAGGAATTGTAATTATTTGGGATGCCATAACTGGAAATATGATAAACCTATTAAAAGGTCATACCAAGTCAATAATGAATGTCAGTTGGAGTCCGGATGGTAATTATTTAGCGACAACAAGCGATGATAGTACCGCCATTATCTGGGATGGTTCAACTGGAGCTAAACTTCATACTTTAAAGGGGTTGGGGTCTCGTGAATTTGACGATGTTCGTATAGAGTTAAGTTGGAGCCCGGATGGAAGTAAAATTGCTATACCAACTGGGACATTTAGTTCTGCAATAATCTGGGATGTTCAAAGTGGAACTAAAATTCATACTTTGGTTGGGCATTCTGATTATGTCTTTCATTTAAGTTGGTCACCTGATGGTGATCGTATTGCTACAGCGAGTTTTGATGGTACTGCGAAAATTTGGTTTCTGGATTATCTTGCAATACAGAAGGATGTATCGGACGCGGTATTTAGTATAGTCGAACCAAAAGCCGAATTAAATAATATAGATATGAAGCAATGCCTTTTGGGAACGGCAAAAGATTCATTAATCAACAATGTTGTCAAGAACATAGGAACATACAAATTTCGGGTCGATTCGGTATATTTTAACGGTGCTGATGCGAATTCTTTCAAATTTATCACAGGTTTACCGAAATATGTACTAAATCCGGGTGATATAAAATCCGCGGAGATTCAATTTAAACCCACTCGTATTGGTATTCACTCCGCGCAAATTAATATAGTTACTCAAGCCGAAATAATAACAAAAGATATAATCGGCGAAGGTATAATGCCGAGTATCGAGGTAGTTGGCACTGTGATTGATTTTGGAAGAGTCGGAGTAGGAATATCGAAAGACAAGAAACAAGCATTTACTATTAAAAATGTTGGAAATTCACCGATTCAAATAACGAAATCAAACCACAACAAACCAAATGATTATGACTTTACTCAAGGAAATGGCGGCGCGTTTATACTCGAGCCTAATGAAATTAAAAAAATGGATTTGCGATTCACACCGAGCGATGCCGGAAGAACTTGCGGATTATTAGAGTTTCATTATAATGGAGCCGGAAGTCCGGCTGTAGTAAACCTTTTTGGTGAAGGTGTGATTATATCATCAATTACCGCCGTTTTAACAACTGATAATTTAGCGGGTTATCCCGGCGATACAGTTAATATACCTATTATTCTTAAAAATGAATTTAATGTATATGCTTCTGATATTAAGAATTTGAAATGTGAAGTGTTGTTTAATCCGACTATACTTGCGCCTATTGATTTGAACCAATATCCGGTGACTATTATCAATGACACAACGGCGAAAATTGTTATTGATAATATACCACTCGATGGAGATTTAGGCGAACCGCTTATTAAAATCCCATTTAAAGTTGCTCTCGGAAATGCTGAAGGTTGTGATTTGATTTTGCAAAATGCAGTAAGTAATGATGGTAAGGCTGTAATTCAAACGGAAAACGGAAAATTTACTCTTTTAGGTATTTGTTATGACGGTGGTACAAGATTAATAAATCCTACCGGTAAAGTTGAAATTATGCAGATTAAACCAAACCCTGCAAACGAGGATATAGAAATCGGAGTAAATCTGATAGAAAAAGAATATTCATTAGTTTCGGTTTTTAACTCCAACGGGGTTAAAATGAAAGAGTTTAATTTGTCAGGTAAAACAGGTTTCCACAATATTAAACTTAATATTAGCGAATTTAGCAATGGCTTATATTTTGTTCAATTGCAAACACCGACAATTGTTAAAAATCAGAAACTTATGATAATAAAATAAATCTGGAAACTAATATGCAAAAATTGATTTTATTAATGTTCTTACTAATTAATTTACCGGTATTATTAAATGCCAATAATAAATCACAAAGAATAAAATACGGAATTTATACTGATTTTTCTTTAAATGCTCATATTGCGGATTTTCGTAAAATCCCTGATTGCCCGAGTTGTTCACCCGGCTATAAATCTGGCTTTGGTGCAGGCTTAGGCGGCGGTATATTATTAGAACTACCTCTGAGCAATATATTTGCGCTAAGTTTTAAAGCAGATTATTCTAACTTAAGCGGGCTATTAACAAGTACCGAAACCACAACATTATTAGTAGATTCGCGTGCGGTTGCGGGTGAATTCCAGCACAGAATTGACGCAAATTTATCGGCAATTGGATTTGAACCGGCATTAAAAATCAGTTTATTCAGCAATTTCTTTTTAGACCTCGGTATAAATGTAGGTTTTTTAGCAAATAAAGGTTATTCACAGATAGAACAGATTACCGAACCGACTGATGCCGCAACTTTTATGGATGGCAGAGGGAAGGATACTAAAAGTAGAACACGTAATAAACTATCAGGAACTTTAACCGAAGCCTCTTCTCTTTACTCATCATTTTTCGGTGGAATTTCTTACGAGTTTTTGATTGGCGATGAATTTGTATTTGAACCGCGTATATCTTATAAAATAGGTTTAGATAATATCGTAAATTCTCCAACCGTGCCTAAATGGAAAGTGAATTCGCTTCAAGCAGGGATAGCCTTGAAGTATGCACCTAAGACTAAATCGAAAGTCATAGAAGAATATCAACGTGAAATACTAATTGATACTTTAGAAGTCCCTGTTAACAACTTAGCAAATAAAAAAATATCGATTGGTAAAGAATTTAGTACAATCCGAAAGGAATTAACGGAATCAGGAATTATTGCAATCGAAAATATCAGGCGTGTGGATACCTTATTTGTAGAGAAAAAAAGGAAACTTATGGGTAACATAACTGCTTTTGGAGTAGATAAAAACGGTGATGAAATCCCTAATCCTCATTTCAAAATCGAAGAATTCGTTTCGAATCGTCTTGACCCCTTACTGAATTACATTTTCTTTGACGATGGCTCAAGTAATTTAAAAAACAACTATGAGCAATTACAATCAGAAGAAACAAGTACCTTTCGCATTGAAAATCTGTTTTACGAAACAACATTGGATATTTACTATAATTTGTTGAATATAATTGGTGTTAGATTGATACAATATCCGGATTCAAAAATTACTTTGATTGGTTGTAATTCGAACATTGGCACCGAAAAAGCTAATACAAATTTATCTCAGAAACGAGCTGAAACGGTAAGGGATTATTTGGTTAATAATTGGAAAATTGCTAAGGAAAGAGTTAAAGTTACAGCAACTGATCTCCCAACCAAAGCCTCAACTCCGATTGATGAACCTGAAAAAACTGAAGAAAATAGAAGAGTAGAGATATACACTGATGATTATAGAATTATGGAACCAGTGTTTATTGAAAAGATTGACAGAACTGCCAATCTTCCGATTGTCAGGTTTAAAGCTTACGTCGATGCAGAAGCCGGATTAAAGAGTTGGCTAATCACTGCAACACAAGACACTAATAGTAAAAACAAATTTACAAAATCCGGTACTAACTTAGTACCCGCAAACGTAGATTGGAAATTGGAAGAATTTCAGAAAATCATACCGAAATCACCGGAGCCAATTGTTTTCACACTCGATTTAGAGGATAACAAAGGTAATAAGAAGAGTATTGAAAATCAAACACTTCCTATTGAAGTAATCACTCTAAAAAACAAACGTATAAATCGAATCGGCGATTATGAAATCGAAAAATTCAGTTTGATTTTATTTGATTTTGATGCTTCATCCATTGAATCCGCTAATCAAAGAATAGTTGATTTTATTTCCAAACGTATAAAAAAAGAATCAATATTGGAAATAAGCGGTTTTACGGATAGAACGGGTGATACAGAATATAATGAGAAGTTATCGGGTAAGCGTGCAGAAACTACAAAAAATGCCCTCAACCGAAATGATGCAACTGTTCAGAGTATAGGCGAAGACAAATTGCTTTATAACAATGATTTACCCGAAGGCAGATTCTATTGCAGAACTGTTCGGATAATAGTTAAGACGCCAATAGAATAAAGAAAAAGATGTCCAACACTTTGATAGTGTTGGACATCTGATTAATTTTTTTATTTCATCTGCTCTTTTATCCAATCTGCAAAAACTGAGACTCTTCGCCATTCCATAATTTGGCCGTAATATCCGGTTTTCCTGAAGACATCAACGTTTGTACCACCGCCGGGTCCAATTCCAATCAGTTCCCATTCGTTTCCATTCTGTCTGAATAAGCCGCCCCCGCTGTCTCCACCTGTAGAAAGATATTCAAGAGGTAAGGGAATTGGACTACCCATCCTGTTACAGTCTTTCCGCTTTGGATGATCGAAGTCGCAATACATAAGGGAAGGAAGATTATTATATTGGACATCGCCAAGGCTGTCAATTGTGTTTTCGCCGGCGATTTTCAAATTGTGAAAATCAACCTTTTCCGGTTTGTTTGCTGGTCCCGAAGCTCCAAAGCCAACACCGACCACATTAGAATTCAGTTCATCAAAACTCGTGCTAAGCTTTGCGGGTATAATGTTGGTTATTGGCTCAGCAAGTTCGATTACTGCTATATCGCAAGTACCCTTTGTCAAGCTATCCCTAAAGTTCGGATGCATTATTAGTCGTTTTCCTTTTGCTTTCGTGCCATTAAATTGGAATGAGCATTTTGTAATATCGGTAACTCTCTCATTTATTGGCTGATTTACATAATATGTCAGTCCATCAATTTTAAGAGTATCTATCCGAATATCACTATCGATAAAACAGTGAGCCGCCGAAAGTACATAGCGATCGCTAATCAATACACAAGTTGCCCCCGGTATGGTGTCTTGAAAAATATGCCCAACACAATCGAATTGCTTTTGCTTAGCTAAATCCAGATATTGCTCTTCTTTAACGTCGTGTCGGCGGATTCCGGCACTTAGCACAGCCGCCGCAAATGATATAACAAGAATTGAGCTTATTGCAAACTTAAATACTTTCTTATAACTCATCGTTCTATCTCAATAATTGATAAAATACAAATATAATATTTTTTTTGGAATAATTTTGAATTTTGGATTATGAATTTTGAATGTAGGGACACGAGCCATGAACGCATTCTTGTTAGAATCTTGATTTACAGGATTAGAGGATTTTCAGGATGTGGACAATCCAATTATTATAAACAAAAAGATGTGCCCCACTTTGAAAGTGCGGCACATCTGCATAAATAAAAAACGAACTTCGTTCGTGTTACATCATTCCGCCCATTCCACCCATTCCGTCCATACCGCCTGGCATAGAAGGAGCTGAGGCTTCAGGTTTTTCAACGATTGTACATTCTGTAGTCAGCATTAAGCCGGAAACAGAAGCGGCATTTTCCAATGCAACGCGGCTAACCTTAGTAGGGTCAATTACGCCTTCTTCATACATATCGCCATAAGTGTCGGTTGCGGCATTGTAACCGTAAGCGCCTGAATGCTCTTTCACGTTATTCACAACTACCGAAGCTTCGCCGCCACAGTTAGTTACGATTTGACGTAAAGGTTCTTCGATAGCGCGGCGGATGATTTTCACACCTGTCATTTGGTCCATATTGTCTAAGTGGATAGCATCCAATTTCAAAGCGGCGCGTAAATAAGCAACACCGCCACCAGGAACGATACCTTCTTCAACAGCGGCGCGAGTTGCGTGTAACGCATCTTCTACGCGGGCTTTCTTTTCTTTCATTTCCACTTCCGAAGCGGCACCGATTTTCAAAACGGCAACACCACCGGCTAATTTAGCCAAGCGTTCTTGCAATTTTTCACGGTCGTAATCGGAAGTAGTATTTTCAATTTGAACTTTGATTTCGTTAACTCGGCGTTTGATATCTTCTGATTCTCCGGCACCTTCTACCAATGTAGTGTTGTCTTTGTCAACGATGATTGTTTTTGCGGTACCCAAATATGTCAAAGTGGCATTTTCTAATTTGAAGCCTTTTTCTTCGCTGATAACTGTAGCACCGGTCAAAACCGCGATGTCTTCCAACATAGCTTTTCTTCTATCACCAAAGCCCGGAGCTTTAACGGCAACGATGCGTAATGTACCGCGTAATTTATTTAAAACTAAAGTAGCTAAGGCTTCGCCTTCGATATCTTCAGAAATAATCAAAAGTGAGCGGCCTGCTTGTGAAGTTTTTTCCAAGATTGGCAACAAATCTTTGATTGTAGAGATTTTTTTGTCATAAACCAAGATGTATGGGTCGTCCAATTTTGCTTCCATTGAGTCAGGATTCGTTACAAAGTAAGCTGATAAATAGCCGCGGTCGAATTGCATACCTTCAACTGTCTCCATAGTTGTGTCGGTACCTTTTGCTTCTTCTACTGTGATTACGCCGTCTTTGCCGACTTTTTCCATAGCTTCGGCAATCAAATCACCGATAGTTGGGTCGTTGTTTGCTGAAATACTGCCAACTTGAGCGATTTCTCTTTTGCCTTGTACTTCGCGGCTTAGCTCTATCAAACCTTCGTTGATAGCTTTAACAGCGATATCTATACCGCGTTTCAAATCCATAGGATTAGCACCGGCGGTAACGTTTTTCAAACCTTCACGGTAAATTGCTTGAGCCAAAACAGTTGCGGTTGTTGTTCCGTCACCGGCTACGTCCGATGTGCGGGAAGCAACTTCGCGAACCATATTTGCGCCAAGATTTTCTGCAGGGTTTTCTAATTCTATTTCTTTTGCTACGGTTACACCATCTTTAGTGATGGTTGGTGAGCCGTATTTTTTATCTATAACAACGTTACGGCCTTTTGGTCCTAACGTAACTTTAACAGCATTAGCTAATTTATCAACGCCGGCTTTCAATTCAGCGCGGGCGTCTGTATCGAATGTGATTATTTTTGATGACATTTTTATTTCCTTTTAAATTTATTATTAATATTATTCAATTACTGCAAATACATCGCTTTCGCGCATCATTAACAAGCTTTCGCCTTCGACTGTAACTTCTGTACCTGAGTATTTTCCGTAAAGTACGGTATCGCCGATTTTCAATTCCATTGCTACGAGTTTTCCATCGTCAGCGATTTTGCCTTTACCAACCGCTATAATTTCGCCTTGTTGCGGTTTTTCTTTTGCGGTGTCGGGAATTATGATTCCGCCTTTTGTTACTTCTTCTGCTTCAGCAGGACGAACTAATATTCTGTCGTGTAATGGTCTAAGTGCCATTGTCATATCTCCTGAGATATTTATTATAAAATTTTAAAATAATTATTTTCAAATATTATTAGCACTCTTATGAAGTGAGTGCTAATCAAAGGACGAACAACATCAATAATATTTTTTCAAAATTGATTTATTCGCGCCGAATTTGATATGCGAAGAATAAGAAGAATTATGCCAAACCCGAAAAAGCTGTCATATTGGCAAAAAGCCTGCAATAATGGACGGGATTTTGGCGAGTGTGCAATTTTGGCAAAGACGAAGGCAATAGGCATCAGGCAAGAGGCAATAGGGAAGAAAATTAGCCGTCATTCCTGCGAAAGCAGTAATCTCCCTGATAAATATATAGTTAGTCATGCAGAGCGAAGCGAAGAAACCAAGAGAAACCCCCTAACCCCCTTTGAAAAATGGGGTAAAGCCAATCAATTGCCACGACATTTATGTCGTGGAAGGAAATGCGGAGGATGGGCGGGCTTTAGCCCAAAAGAAACTCTCAACAGTGTTGAGAGGGAAAGAGAATTGGGTTCGAGCCACAATGGTATTCTATTTATCGCGTAAAATAATCATAGCTTTTATTTCATCAATATTCAAATACATACAAGCATATATACGATGGAGTCCATCTTTTATCCAATAGTCTTCATAAATTTTTATTGGGTCATCCCCAATTCCAAATTTAACAAAATAAGCAATTCTTACCTAACGGCACGTGCTTATCCCTTCAATTTGCATTCTTCTATAAACATTTTGTGCCTAACGGCACATATTCTTCACATTCAAAATTCATCATACAAAATTCAAAATTGGTCGAGTAGAGAGCTAAACACCAAATATTAGATTCCACCTTAGTTCCGTGTCCGCATTTCTGCTTTTGTGCCTCATTATGTGTATTTCGTTATTGATGTTTGCTCCCCCTCACAGAACCGTGCATGAAGATTTCCCTCACACGGCTCTTCATTTGTATTCAGCATTTCAGTTCTTATAAAAGCTTACATATATTTTAGGATATGGAAGCGGGTACTTTGCTAAATACTTACTAAAGCTGTTCCAGTTGAAACTTTTCTTTTGGCTACGTCTGTTTAGCCATTTGAATATCAACCTGCGAACCTTTGCTCTATAGTTACTTATGCTCCGGCTATTTTCGCTTACACCATAATAGTGATAATGTCCCAATAGCTTTTGCTTCAGTTTTGACCATAAAACATTTAGTTTGTATCTATTTCTGTTTGCTTTTAAAAATTCATTCATCTCCTTTATCTTACGGTTGAATCGCTTCTTACTAGTCTTTCGTCCTACTTTGAAGTATCCGTTCCGTGAAGTTGCACAGAAGTGAGTAAAACCTAAAAAATCAAACGTACCTGGTTTGTTATCCCTGTCGTTCTTGTTTGCTGTTTTACCGAACCTGATTGTTGAAGTCTTGGATTCCGATAATTCAAGTTTAAATTTCAAAAGCCGTTCTTTGAGACTTTCCAATATTTTATCACAGTCTTCTTTATATTGGACTAATATCACAAAGTCATCAGCATATCGTACTATCTCTGCATAACCCTGCAAACTTTTCCTGAGTACCTTCTTGAACCATAAATCCAGAACATAGTGCAAATAGATATTGGCTAAAATTGGACTTATAATGCCTCCTTGAGGAGTGCCTTCTTCAGTCTTATATCCTTTGCCATTTTCCATTATACCTGACTTCAGAAATCTGACTATCAAGCGTATCAGATTCTTGTCATTTATTCTGTGTTCTAAGAATTTTGTCATCCAAGCGTGATCCACATTATCAAAGAATCCTTTGATGTCCGCATCTATGATGTAGTTGATTGGCTTTGTACTTATTTCTTGACTTATCTTCTTCAAGGCGTCATGACAACCTAATCCTTCTCTGAATCCATAGGATTCATCTATGAAGTTTGGTTCAAATATAGCTTTGAGTATTTCACTTATTCCCTTTTGAACTATCTTGTCTTCAACCGTGGGTATTCCCAATGGTCTCAAACCTCCCTGTACTTTTGGAATATATACTCTAAGAACATTTTGTGGTTTATAGGACATGGATTTCATCTTCGCTACCAAACTTCGAAGATTTTCATCCAGTCTTTCACCATATTGCTCTACACTTACTCCGTCAACTCCACTGGCTTTCTTCTTATTGAGCCTGTGGAAGCACGACTTAAGATAATCCTCGTTCAACATACTTGCCAATGAGACAAATTTGTAGCTGGGATTTTCCTTCGATACTTTGCTTATTTGCATTAGTTTCGTTGCCGTATTGTTTTGAATTCTAAGATTCATTTACGTTTCCTTAATAACATTACATACAAATGTCAGTCCCTTCGAGCTTCACTTAGTGTGAATCTACTTGCTTTCACAAGTCATTTACTCTACTATAAACTGATCCGACTTCCGCTATGCCATCGTACTATCCTTACCGTTTTCTGGCTTGTAACAGTCCTTATGCTATAGGCAAACATAGCGGATCTCCCAAGTTCCTGATAATTCCTTGTGCTATCATACTGTGGACTACGACCCCGATGATGACTGGCGTTCTTGCCTTAACGAATAGCCAGTTGTTGCGTTCCTGCTTCAAAATACAGTCTGCCATCATAATATATCCAGTTTCGGGGCTCAACACCTTCACTTGCGTTACGGTCTGATAGCTCCATCCTCTCAGCTTCACTATACTTGTTACCTCATACAGCATGAGATTCTGTAACGGGTTGGCGGCTCACCTTTACCTGTAACGGACTTTCACCGTTTGGAATTACCAAGCTTTCATGGCGCACTTTGAAGATGGATCCTTCACTTCGTTCAGGATGTCGCTACTATATACATATCAGGGAGATTCCCGCTTTCGCGGGAATGACGGCTTCATCTTTCTTCGCATTAACAATTTATAATTTATCATTAATAATTAATTTAGTAGTACATCCAGTACCCTTGGAATTTGCCCATAGAGTTGTATTCAAGTGTCGGGAATGGCAATTTGATAAATGTTAGACCTTGTAAGACTACTTTTAGGAATTTGGAGCGGGTTTTGATTTTAGTCCAATCAATATCCAAAGAAAGGAGATACTGCCGATAACGAGTGGTTTGTGGTATTGACACACCTTTGTGTTCGGTAATGTTCCAATATTCGCCGTACATACCATTTGCACCGTATCCGAGCGATATACAGAGCCAATCGGGTAAAATTTTGTTGGGCACTATCTTATTTATAGGTATCGAAAACCAATAATTATGTCCGTTGTAGTCTTGGAGAACATTTTGCAATGTACTTGTTCCAAGGTATCCGTTAGCTTTATCGGCATATTCCGATTCCCAAAAGCTAAACTTATATTTTACTAATTGCTCGTCAAAAAGCAATTGCTGTCCAATAAAAAGCGCGGAACCTACTGTATTTGCTGTCAAATCACCCCACGAAAAACCCCAGCCCTCGTGGATGCCATCCATAATTTCAATTGGTGCCTGAAGAATAAAACCGAGTGTGCCACCATAAATCAGTGCTTGCTTTTTTGTCATACCCGAATTTCTTAACCAATTGTATCCAATATAGCTTTCGAGGTAAGCACCAAAGGCGTGGCCGAATTTGTCCATCTGCAAATATCCCGAATTGTCGTTATCGAAATGCAAAGGACATAGTGCGCGGTTTTTGTACCAAGTGTCCTGCATCACGAGCATGGCACCGACATAAAACGCGCTTTCGTAAGCCAGAGCTTTGTAAAAATATTTGCGGTTGATTTTGCTGGAGTCAATAACAGCAGTACTATCTCGGGCTACTGCGGTACTATCTTGAGCTGATGCGTTCAAAGGGATAATTATAATGAACGCTAAAATTGAGATGAGTATTCGGATTTGTTTTTTCATAGATTTACTCCGTTTTCAATATTTTTCGTTAAAGTATTTACAAATCGTGCCATATCGGCGCCATCGATTACATCGTGGTCTAAAAGAATGGTCATATTCAGCATTTCTCGAATTACAATTTCATTTTTTATAACAACCGGTTTTTTGATAATCGAACCTATTCCAAAGCATATTGGATGAATTGACTTTGGAATGAACCAACCGTTAATTTTCCCCATCATCCCAATAGATGTAATTGCGACATTTCCCATTTTGTTGAACGCATAATGCGGATGCTTAAGCAAATATTTCCAAAAACACCTTCGTAGAAAACCCGGAAGGTAATAGTAAAATCGCTCCATTCTGCTAGAGTTATTTTGAAGAACGATGTCTTTATCGGTCAGTTCGATGTTTTGAGCATCATTTATTTGTTCGTAAATTGATTCAATAGTTCTTTCGGATGCTTTTTCAATTATTAATGGAATTGGAACTTTCTGCCCATTCGATTCTTTTTCAACCACCATAGAAACATTAATATCGTCAAAAATCAAAATATTACTTTTGCCTTTCAGATACGAAGCCGCGCTTTCATATTCTTTTATTGTATTGCTTATAGCTTTAATTAACCAAGCCGTAAATGAAATTTGATTAATCTCTTTCCTATACTTTTTGATTTTTTCACGGCTTTCGGTTACGTCAATTTCAATCATACCGGCAATATGATGCTTTTGTTGACCAATTTCGCAAACATCAATAGTTGCAATTCTGGTTTTTGGAAATTTATGAATCTTATAATTTGGCATAAGTCACTTCTATAATATTTAATTCAAATACTTTTTGGTTGTTTGCTAATTTTCATATTGGAGTTTAAGTTTTAGCTTTTCTCGTTCTATTTCCGCCCTTAACTCTGCTTCGGTAGGAAGAAAAAGTCTATATTTAGTGGCAAAAATTTGTTCATTTCCCTTAAGTATAGAATATCGCGCTATGTCTTGATCGGTTTCTGTACATAACACTATACCAAGAGTCGGGTTGTCATCCGTGCTTTTTTTCAGTTCGTCATACATTCGCACATACATATCCATTTGTCCAACGTCTTGATGAGAAACGCGTTCTGTTTTTAAATCAATAATCACAAAGCATTTCAGCAGATAATTATAAAATACCAAATCAATAAAATAATCCTTTGCTTCCGTACGAATTAGTTGTTGTCTTTCTACGAATGCAAAACCTTTGCCCAATTCCAAAATAAATTTTTGCAAATTATCAATTAATGCCTTTTCTAATACCTGCTCCGTACAAGCGGTATTTGGGGGTAGATTTAAAAATTCAAGTACGCTTGGATTCTTTATAAATTCAAATTTGTCTAGTTGAAAGTCCTCAGTTTTCGCCAACATCTCTTCTTGCACAGGTCCTTTTATTTGGGATAGCAAAAGGCGTTCGTAATATAGTGTCGATATATTACGGTCTAGCGTACGCACCGACCAATTGTTTCCCGCCGCTTCTTTAATGTAATATGCGCGTGCTTTTGGGTCTGATACCCTCATAATTTTTTGGTAATGCGACCAACTCAATCTGGCGGACAGTGTCCGCCACTTCTCAAAGTCTAATTCAGCAGACGGTGTTCGCTGATTCTCATAATTCAATTCGGCGGACAGTGTTCGCCATTTCTCAAATTCAGGAAAAGTTTGATAAAATTGCCTATATTCGCGAAGACTTCTTTCAGAAAATCCATTGCCAAAACTTTCAGTCAATTCTTTCGAAAGCAATTTAATGATGTATTGTCCGTATTCAGCGCGTAGTTCACCTTTTTGCTCTTGTTCCACAATACGTTTCCCAACCAACCAATAAGCCTCTACCATAGCAGTATTAACAGCTGAATAAGCCTTTTGTCTGGCTTCTTCGAGAATTGATTTAATTTCTGTAATGTATTGATAATCGCGATTATCAATTTGTAATTCGGCATTAAAATTTGATTTCATAATCTGATTCTATATACTTTTCCTAAAATGCAAATATATGCAATTTTGATAAGTTGACAGTATCAATTTTCAATATATGTAAAAATTATTTTTTCATTCGCCCTTCCTTGTTTCATTCGGTGGCGAATTTGGGCTAAAGCACACCATTAAAAACGCATAACCACACAACGACTTAAAAGTCGTGGCTATTCAATAGGATTGCCAAAATAATTCTGCGTTATTCTGCCAAATCAGCGTCTTCAGTGTTCCATTTCCTTCTTCGCATTCAAAATTCATAATCCAGAATTCAAAATTGTTTGAAGTTGTATCTTTCACTCATTTCATAATTACTCATATTTCTTATACCCATTTATTCCTATATATTAAGGTATTATTAATGTTTCCTAATTCTGTATTCTTTCGTTAATCATTAAACATTAATCATTTATCATTAATGACTCATAAATTATAACTTATAACTTCGCCTGTTTTTTTGGTAAATTCTCATATATTTGTTAATTTTAAATTTATTATTTTGTATTTCTAAAGAAATTGATTTTCGAGGAGATAAATAAATGCAGAAACCGAACTTTGCAGATATGGATTTTTCACTAGCCTTCCCTGAAATGAGCAAGGAAGAGTGGGAGAAACGTTTCGGCGATCGGACGGGCAAAACGCCTGAATCAGAGGTGTACCACACCTTGGAGCAAATCGACGTGGCGCCGCTTTACACGAAAGAAGATGTTGACCAATATGAGCATACGAAGTTCACCGCCGGACTGGCGCCTAATTTGCGCGGACCATATCCGACGATGTACGTTACTCAACCTTGGACAATCCGCCAATATGCGGGATTTTCTACTGCCGAAGAATCCAACGCTTTTTATAGACGCAACATTGCCGCCGGACAGAAAGGTTTGTCCGTGGCATTCGATTTGCCGACTCACCGCGGCTATGATTCTGACCACCCGCGAGTAGTGGGCGATGTCGGAAAAGCAGGAGTGGCGATAGATTCGATCTTGGATATGGAGATATTATTCAAAGGGATAGATTTAGGGAAAATGTCCGTTTCGATGACTATGAACGGAGCTGTTTTGCCGATTTTGGCGTTTTATATTGTTGCCGGATTGGAGCAAGGTGTTAAATTATCCGATTTAACCGGAACAATCCAAAACGATATTTTAAAAGAGTATATGGTTAGAAATACATATATTTATCCGCCAACCCCTTCGATGAAAATAATCGCCGATATATTTGAATTTACTTCCAAAAATATGCCTAAGTTCAATTCGATTTCCATTTCGGGTTACCACATGCAAGAAGCAGGTGCAACAGCCGATTTGGAAATGGGATACACTTTGGCTGATGGTTTGGAATATGTTGAAACAGGGATCAAAGCGGGTATCGATATTGATGCTTTTGCTCCGCGCTTATCGTTTTTCTGGGCTATCGGAATGAACTACTTCATGGAAGTGGCTAAACTCCGCGCTGCACGTTTGCTTTGGGCGAAAATAATCAAACAGTTCAATCCGAAGAATCCTAAATCCTTAGCTTTGCGTACACATTCGCAAACATCGGGTTGGAGCTTAACCGAGCAGGATCCTTTTAATAACGTAGCCCGTACTTGTATCGAGGCTATGGGAGCGGCTTTGGGACATACTCAATCCTTGCATACAAACGCATTAGACGAAGCGATTGCTTTGCCGACCGATTTTTCAGCACGCATCGCACGCAACACGCAAATCTATTTGCAGGAAGAAACGGGCATCTGTAACGTGATTGATCCTTGGGGCGGCTCGTATTATGTCGAAACGCTGACAAAAGAGCTCTACGAACGCGCTTGGGCGCATATACAGGAAATCAAAAGCTATGGCGGAATGGCGAAAGCTATCGAAGCCGGCATTCCGAAAATGAGAATTGAGGAAGCCGCCGCACGCCGTCAAGCGCATATAGATTCTAATTCCGAAATTATAATCGGAATAAACAAATACAGATTGGAAAATGAAGACCCGATTGAAATTTTAGAGGTGGATAATACGGCCGTTCGCGAAAACCAGATCGCTCGTTTGGAAAAATTGCGCGCTGAACGCGACAACGCAAAGGTCGAAGCCGCTATAAACGCTATAACCAAATGTATGGAATCGGGCGAGGGCAATTTGCTTGAGCTTTCGATCGAAGCCGCAAAAGTTCGCGCTTCATTGGGTGAAATTTCGATGGCTATTGAAAAAGTTGTAGGGAGACATAAAGCTGTGACAAGAACAATATCCGGTGTTTATAGTGCGGAATATGCCGATATGACCGAAATAGATGAAGTTCGCAAAATGTGCGATAAATTTGCCGAGCTCGAAGGCAGACGCCCTCGTATTTTGATTGCTAAAATGGGCCAAGACGGCCACGACCGCGGCTCGAAAGTTGTTGCTACGGCTTACGCCGACTTAGGATTCGACGTGGACGTCGGACCGCTTTTTCAAACTCCTGAAGAAACCGCAAAGCAAGCAGTAGAAAACGATGTTCATATCGTTGGTGCAAGTTCCTTGGCAGGAGGACACAAAACGCTGATTCCCGCTTTAATCGCGGAATTGAAGAAGTTGGGACGCGAAGATATTATGGTTTGTGTTGGCGGAGTTATTCCTCAGCAGGACTATCAATTTATGTACGAGCACGGATGCATTGAAGTTTTCGGTCCGGGAACGGTTTTACCGAAAGCCGCAAAGAAACTGCTCGAACACCTCTTTCAAGCAATTGAAAATTGAAAATTGAAAGTTGAAAGTTGAAAATGAGAAGAAATAACTGATGTCATTCCTGCGAAAGCAGGAATCCATTGATAATAAACGATATAATGTAGGGGCGTACTGAGTACGCCCTTTTTTTGATTGGTAGGAGCAATGTTTACTTACCAGTTTCCATATAGTGTACGGGGTTCAAATTCGATCGCTTTAAATAATTTGTTAAAAAATATTTAAAATAAAAATGCCCTATTGTAAAATATTTTGAAACTCTCTGCGTTTTTATGCGTAGATATGTTTAAACATGTGATTATTAAAAAAATGAATAACAATAAATGTTTATGTGACGGATGTTGTGATGGATGCATGGAATTTTTTAGTGCTTTCGCAGATAAAACCAGACAAGAGATAATTATGATTTTTGCTAAGGAAAGAGAATTATGTGCAAATGAAATTGCAAACAAATTTACTTTGTCGCGACCAACTATTTCTCACCATTTAAATTTGCTGAAACGCGCCAAAATTCTTAACTCTCGCAAAGATGGAAAAGAAATATATTATTCGGTTAATAAAGACTATATAAAAGAGTTGTTGATAGGTGTAATAAGAGATATTGATAATTGCTGTTGATTTTTTTTAACATATACGTTGATATGTTTAAACATATTAACGTATAATAAAACTTGGTAAAATTTAGAACTAACATTTGTAAAACTTAATTATAAAAGAAAAAGGTGAAATTATTATGAAAAATTTCCTTAAACCACAACCTATATTGCTTCCCTCACCAGTGCTAATCGTAGGAACTTTTGGCCCTGACGGCAAACCGAATATTATGAATGCCGCATGGGGTGGCATAGCTTCGAGCAATCCGCCGTGTATAAGTATATCTATTAGAGAAGCAACACTTAGTTATCACAATATAATTCAAACCGAGGCTTTTACTGTAAACATACCTTCTGAAAAGTATTTCAGAGAATCTGATTTCGTTGGAATGGTCTCTGGAAAAAATTGTGACAAGTTTAAAGATACAAACCTCACACCGGTAAAAAGCGAACTAGTCAATGCTCCAATAGTTAATGAATTTCCTTATGCCCTTGAATGTAAACTAATCAAGCAGTTTAATCTCGGTTCACACACTATGTTCATTGGTGAAATTGTTGGCATCGTAGCAGATATTGAAGTATTAAATCCAATGCAACTGCCTGATATTGAGAAGGTGCGGCCGATACTATGGGGTTCATTCGGCAGTATGGGATATTATAATATCGGCAAAAATCTCGGAAAAGCATTTTCCGTTGGAAAAGAATTGAAAGAAAGTTAAATTTTTCAAAGTTTGTCGAAATGAATTTTAGATGAAGTATTTTTTTTTACTATTTTTTTACTAATTATATTATTTATTATTTCAAGGTAAATATTATGTTAAATTTACTAATAATCAGCGGATCATGTTGTTCACCGAATATGGCTTTGTTCGATGAACAAATACGCAAAATATTTGATCAAGCAATCGCCGAAACAGAAATAAAGGCTCAAGTTTCGGTAATCCCTGCATCTACATTGTTTCGGGGATCAAACAGCAGAATCACAAGCAAAATGATGGAAGATTATAACAAAGGATTAGCCATAATTCCTGCAGTTCTTATAAACACTGAAATTGTATCTTATGGTGTACCGTCATTGGAAGTGATGAAAGAAGCATTAATAAAATTTTCCCAAAATGAATTTAATAAGGAGGACTTACAATGAATCAAGAATTAAGAGAAAAGGTCTTACCCAATGGATCAACTAAATATTTATTCTTTGGAGGTAAAGGCGGAGTTGGTAAAACAACAATGGCAACAGCTACAGCAATCTGGTTTGCTGATCATAACTACAAAACTACTATAGTTTCTACGGACCCGACAGTGAGCTTATCGGCAATATTTAATCAACATATTGGAGGTGATATTACAGTTCCAATAAACACGGTACCAAATTTAAATGGGTTAAACATTAATCCATTAGATGCAAAGGGAGTGTTTCAGAAACGGCTTAACAGTTTTACTTCCGAAATTAGCGGAACTTTTAATAACGACATGGTTAGTTCTCCATGTATAGAGGAAATGGCAACATTTGATCAATTTGTTTCATTTCTTGAAAAACCCGAAAGTGAAGTTATCATATTTGATACGGCTCCTACAGGTAAATCATTGAGAGAATTAGCAATGCCATTCGATTGGGCTTCATTTATGCACAAGCAATTGGAAGAAGGTCAAAAACTTGCATTATTATTACCGGATGACACTGGGATTTTAGAAGATTTGGAACGCGATAAACAGCGGTATGATAATGCAATGTCGGTTTTAAGTGATTCAAATTCGACTGTGTTTTCTCTTGTACTAATACCGGAACGTTTACCAATCGAAGAAACGCAAAGTGCCATTACAGGTCTAAATAGTCTCGGCATATCTGTGCAATCTTTGTTAATAAATCAATGTATTTTGCCTGAAGTTATTGAACAAAATCGGTTTTTAAAGGCAAGAGAAGAATTGCAAAAAAAATACCTATCACAAATTTACTCACGTTTTTCTAATTATATAAAAATCCAATTGCCGTTATTGGATAAAGACGCATCCGATTTGTCTTCGTTAAGAGAAATTGGCAGAATTACTTATGAAAGTTAAAAAAAAGCTGGTTAACTAAATAAATCTTGGGCTGTATCAAAACGATTGTTTCCCTGAACAGACAATAGTGTCTTTTCTACTATACAATTGATATATAATACCTAAAACATTTCCGTCGGAGCGATTGTGCTAAACAATAAGTTGTGAGACAGCCCCTTTTCCTCTTCACATTCAAAATTCAAAATCCAAAATTCATAATTATGTGTAAAGATGGATTCCGAATGCCTCGGGAATGACAAGCATATACACATCAGCGGGATGTCTGCTTCCTATATCGAACAAAAAAAATATTCTGCGCTTATCTGCCAAATCAGTGTCATCAGCGTTCCAGTCTTCTTTTCCTTCACATTAAAAATTCAAAATCCAAAATTCAAAATTAATCGAAGATGGATACTTCACTTCGTTCAGTATGACTAACTACCTACTTATCAGGGAGATTACCGCTTTCGCGGTAATGACAGCTCATAGTCTTCTAATTAACAATTGACAATTAACAATTTACCATTATTTAAGTGGTTTATTCTTAACCAAAACAAAAGTATCGCGAATTGCGAAAGCTGAGCCAAATACACCGATAGCGTGATCACCCACGACACTGCTTAAAATTGGGTCAATCGTGCGTTGCATTGTCACTTGAAAATACCAGCGTAAAAAGTTATAATCCGGTACAAAGACCACAGCTTCGTGCAGTCCATACCATTTGAACATATTCCAAACCAAAGGTGCTTTATTGCTTAATACAAACGCCCAAGATGTTGTTTCCGCTCTTTGCTGTTTGTTCTGCATCCACGGAAAACTCAAAGCGCGGTTTTTTTCGTCTGTTGGCTTGGGCAGGTATTTCCCATATCCTATTGTATCAAGGCATTTTAAATATGTCGCATAATAGCTTAATCCCGGTACTGCTTCCCAAGAAGATTCCAGCGATGGGTCAGCCGGATAATTCACAGTATCATCCGGAAAATTGACGTAGCGTGGCGGAACCTTAATTGGCTTGGATGTTGGCGGCGTAAGCGTCTGCCCTGTTATCACATTACCATTTTTTAGTTTTATTTCGATTTTATATAAAGTTTGCGGTTTAACAATATAATTCGGATCAACAGCGGCATAACCGGCATTTGCGGTGATTGAATTTTCAACATAATGCAGATCAATTCTCTGAGCGCCTTCAATTAGTGCGACTTCCGCTTCTCGTATAATTGATTTATTTATATCGAAGGAATCCTGCACCGGCAAAGTTCTCATGATTTTTATTGCGCGGACAGGCTCGTTAACAAACAAGTAAGCTTCAACATAAGTTTCTTCAACATAATCCGTTGGAACTGCATCACCGCAGGATTGTAAAACTATTATGGTACTAATCAAAGCTAGTAATAAAAAAATATTTCTATACATTACATTCATATTTAATTGTTATTGATATATTTACATTTATAATAATTTTTCGTTTCAGCCGTTTTTAGCAGAATTGAATAACTAAAAAACGAATTCACGCTTATAGTATTTTAAAGCTATTTAATTATTAATTTAATAATATGTGTGAAAAAATAGTTAATTTTGTAATATTGAATCAAACGAACTGAGGAAAACATGGGATTTTTATCCAACCTAAAGAAAAAGCTTTTTAACACAGACGATAATATTGAGAAAATTGAAGAGAATTTGCCACCGAAAGAGGAAATTCTTGATATTAAATTGGATGAAATCGATCAGCCGGTTTTTGAACCTGAAAATACAGTCATCGAGCTTATTGAACCTCCCAAAGAAGTGATTATACCAAAATCAATTCCCAAAGAAGAACCCATTGAAAAACCCGAACCGGAATCTAAAGGATTTTTCAGCAAACTAACAGAAAGTTTGAAACTTGATAAAATCAAAACGGGACTTTCGAAAACAAGACGCAGTTTTTTGGGTGCCTTCTCTTCCCTATTTGCAGGCGACCGAAAAATTGACGATGCTCTTTTAGCCGAATTAGAAGAATTGCTCATCACCTCCGATATTGGTTATGACACTACAACATATATTATAAAACGGTTGAAAGAAATCGTCCGCGACAATGGATACGAAACAGCCGACGATTGCTATCGTTCCATCAAAGAAATTATCAAAGAAATCATGATCAAATCACCATCGGCTGATACTGATAAGATTTTTGCTGTAACCGATGAAAATAAGCCTTATATTATTATGGTTATTGGTGTAAACGGTGTAGGTAAAACTACGACTATTGGTAAATTAGCCTATAACTACCGTATGAATGGTCTAGGCGTTGTTATCGGCGCCGCTGATACTTTCAGAGCCGCCGCAAACGAACAATTGGAAATTTGGGCTGATCGCGCAGGCGTGCAGATTGTTCAACAAAAACAAGGCGCTGACCCTGCCGCTGTTGCATTCGATACTGTTAAATCAGCAATTGCGAAAAATAAAGATGTCGTTTTAATCGACACTGCCGGACGTTTACATAACAAAGCCAATTTAATGGCGGAACTTGATAAAATCAATCGTGTTATGAATAAATTGAAACCTACTGCACCGGATGAAGTGTTTTTAGTTTTAGATGCCACAACCGGTCAAAATGCCATTTCACAAGCCAAAGAATTTTCTAAAGTTGCTAATGTTACCGGTATCATATTAACCAAATTGGACGGAACTGCTAAAGGCGGTGTTGTAATTCCGATATCTCATGAATTAAAAATTCCTGTCCGTTTTATCGGTGTCGGCGAGCAAATTGACGATTTAATGCCATTCGATCCAAACTATTTTATTGATGGAATGTTCAATATAACCGACGAAGATATTTCTGCCATCGAGGGTTGAAATAATGAAGACAATCGCTAATCAAGAAAACATAGTTGTTGTAGGAGCCGGAAAAGTCGGTTCTTCAATTGCCGGTAAATTATTTGAAGAAGGTAGATTATCGCGAATCATTCATAGAAACCCCGAAGCTTTTGAAAGCTTTTATGGCATTACTGAATCCTATTTTACAACCTCGTTAGATGATATTCCCGAAAAACCGAAATTAATGATATTGGCTATCACCGAGAATAATTTGGAAGAAATTGATTCAAAAATTGCCGACAGCGAAATTTGGCGGGATTGTATAATCGCCCATACTTCGGGAATTAATGATAGGTATTTATTGAAAGCATGCCGGAAAGAGTGTTTCCGAACAGCCGCTGTACATCCGTACCAAACATTTTTTTCCCCTAATCCACTTCTATTAAATGATATTGCTTGGGGAATTGATTGCGACATTCAGGATTTTGAATTTTTAGCAGATATTATCAGAATTCTTAAGGGCAAACCTTTTTTGCTTGATAACACAATTCCAAATTTCAAAGGCTTGTATCATAGTTCTGCTGTCGTCGCTTCCAATTTTACCACTCTCCTATTATCGCTGGCTGATGAAATCGCAAAATCCGCTGGGCTGGACGCTAAAGAATTTCTTAAACCTATTGTTTACCAAACAATTGACAATTTTTTCAACTCTGAACTTGAAAATATACCATTAACCGGTCCTATCGCAAGGGCTGATAATACGACCTTGACACATCATATTGACTCGCTTGAACAGTTCCCATTATTGAAAACTCCCTATATATATTCTTGCATGGGAGCCATCGAAACTGCTGCGGCTATGGAAATTCTCAACGATGAGAACTACGAAAGATTAATCTCAACACTTAAATTCAGATTAAATAAAAATGACAGTTTTAATAGATAAATTTAGCGGTTTCTGCCACGGTGTGCTTAAAACCATAGAAACTACGGAAAAGATTTTAGCAGAAAATCCCGGAAAAAATATTTTCGTCATAGGTGAGATAATTCACAATCATAAAGAAATTGTACGTTTAGATAATATTGGTTTAAAAACAATTGAAGTTGTGGATTTGGAAAATGTTGCCCGCGATTTTCCGGATTGTATTATTATCATTCGTGCTCATGGTGAACCACCCTCAACATATAAGAAAATCAAAGAACTCAATTTGAAATTAATTGACGCAACATGCGCCCGTGTAAAAAGTTTGCAAAGATTTGTCGAAAAATATCACTCGGCAGGATACCATATAATAATTTTCGGTAAAGACCAGCATCCTGAAGTAGTAGGATTACGAGGTTTTTGCGAGAATGAGTGCGATGTGATACAGTATGATAAACAAATTGAAAACCTCACTTTCAAAAGCAATAATGTTGTTTTAATTTCTCAAACCACGATGAATAAAAAACAATTCCTAGCAACCGCTGAAATTTTAAACAAAAAAATCAACGACATTAATCATGCTGGATCGAATATCAATTTCGAGGTTGTGGATTCCACCTGCAAGGCTGTTACTAATCGAGAGGACAGCTTAATTGAATTCGCCAAAAGCGTTGATTGCTTGTTATTCGTTTCAGGGAAAAATTCATCAAACGGTAAGAGTTTATACCAGACTGCATTATCTGCTAATCCAAACACATATTTCATTGAAGGTTACGAAGAGATTGATTTTAATATAATTTCAAAAATGAATACTATTGGGATTTCAGGTGCTACATCCACACCTAACTGGTATTTGGAAGAAATTAAAAATGCCATCGAAAACAAATACAGCAATTAAATGGCTTCCATATATATACATATCCCCTTCTGTAAAAAGAAATGCTCGTATTGCGACTTTTATTCCGTTGCCGACCCAACTTTAATGGATACTTATATAGATGCACTTTGTAAGGAAATTGATTTATTCCGCAAGCACAACGCACCAAAGGAGATTGATACTGTTTATATCGGCGGTGGTACGCCTTCGTTGCTTAAACACAATCATTTAGAAAGTATTATAGCAAAAATCACAACTAATTTCAATTTATCCGATTCTATTGAATGGACTATCGAATGTAATCCGGGTACTGTGAGCAAAAGTGATTTTGAGGTTTATTTATCTTTAGGAATAAACCGTTTGAGTATCGGCATCCAATCGCTCAACGATGATGAATTGAAATTTTTGGGGCGAATCCACGATTCAAAGTTAGCGGAACAAACGATTAAGGATGCCCAAAGCGCAGGGTTTAAAAATATTAGCTGTGATTTGATGTTTGCCATTCCTAACCAAACCGCCAAAAGCTGGCAAAATACATTGGATGGAATCCTAAAGTATGATTTACAGCATATCTCAGCGTATAGTTTAATTTATGAAGATGGTACACCTCTTACTAGTAAATTGAATTCCGGAAAAATAAATCGCAAATCTGCGGCATTCGATTATAAGCTTTATGAAATTGGATTTACAAAATTAGTCGCGGCAGGTTATCGCCATTATGAAATTTCAAATTATGCTAAACCTTCATTCAAAAGCAAACATAATATGAATTATTGGATTTTCGGGGATTATTACGGTTTTGGAGCATCTGCCCATAGTTATTACAATCAAAATCGATTTGCCAATATTTCATCAATAAAAAAATATATCGATTTAGTCAACTCAGATAAGCTCCCTATTGAAACTATAGAAGTCATAAATCGCGCTGAATCATTAATGGAGCAGATTTTTCTTTCATTGCGCGCAACGGGTTTGGATATGGGTACGCTACCAAAAACCACGGTTGATGCTGAAGCTAAAATTAGAAATTATATAAGCATATTAATCAAAAACGGTTATGCCATATTTGAAGACAACCGTTTAAACCTCACTTCTAAGGGGTTCTTTCTTACTGATGAAATCAGCGTAAAACTCGATTCTATGCTTGATTAGTACGTTTTGATTTTTCTGTCAAAATATTATTCAAATAGATTTAATAAATTTACTAAAATAAATCTTAAAAAAAGAAGGATGAATGAATTATTTTTGTAACAAAAAGACTATTTTTGTGTATATATTTATTTTGATATTATAAATTAAGGACTGGACCAGATGAAAACATTTTTAAAAATCTTTGCAATTTCGATTTTTGTTGCGGCGTTTATTTCCGCTTGTGAATCTGTCACTCCACAACTAGAATTTTCCGGTAAGCTAATTAGTCGCACCGATTGTAAAAGCGGTGAACTATCTGTAGTTGAAAGTGTGACAACGGATACATTAAGCTGTATTGAATATGAATTCGAATCCGGCGATAATTCACTGCATTTAAAACATGTTAACAGTGGTTTTAACTGCTGTCCGGGAGAAATTTTCTCTTCATTTAAACTTAACAACGATACAATTATTGTTACAGAAAGCGAAAGAGAACCCGGATGTAAATGTAATTGTCTTTTTGACCTTGAGATGGAAATAAAAGGAATCACTAACCGAGTATATCAAATTAAAATCATTGAGCCTTATATCGGCGAGCAGGAAAAACTTTCTTTTACATTAGATTTGACTAAAGTAAAAGAAGGCTCCGTTTGTGTAACCCGCAAACAATATCCTTGGGGAATGAGTCAAATCAATTGAAAATTGAAAATTAATCGGAGTTCCTAAGGAACGAAATAAATAATAACAATTAGGATAGATATTATGAAAACCTTTGTAAAAATATTTGCCATAGCAGTAACATTTGTAGCACTAATTACATCATGCGAAACGGTTAATCCACAAACGGGAATTAGCGGAAAATTGATAAGTAATTCTAATTGCAAAAGCAATGAACTATCCGTTATCGATAGCGAAACAAGCGATACTTTAAGCTGTATTGAATATGAATATGAATTATCAGAAAAAACATTGCACTTAAAGCATATAAATGCTGGATTTAATTGTTGCCCTGGTGAAATTACTTGCTCAGCAAAGTTGAATAACGATACTATTGTTGTTCAAGAATTCGAAAAATCGCCTCTCTGCAACTGCGATTGCCTTTTTGACCTAGATATCGAAATTTCCGGTGTTGAAGAAGGTAAGTATTTTATCCAAATCAAGGAACCTTACTGCGGCGAACAAAACAAGTTACATTTACTCTTAGATTTTACCATGGATAAGGAAGGAACCGTTTGCGTAACCCGCAAACAATATCCTTGGGGAATGAGCCAAATTAAATAGCAGTTGAAAATAAACCGGAGTTCCTAAGGAACGAAATAAATAATAACAATCAGGATAGATATTATGAAAACCTTTTTTAAAATATTTGCAATCACAATCTCTTTTGTGGCTTTGATAACCGCTTGCGAAACTGTTAGTCCTCAAACGGGCTTCAATTGTAAACTTATAAGTAATTCTGAGTGTAAAAATGGCTTAACTATGGTTGTAGAAAGCGAAACAAGCGACACATTAAGTTGTGTCGAATATGAATATGAAACTAGTACAAAAACACTCCATTTGAATCATATCAACGCAGGGTTTAACTGCTGTCCAGTTCATATTTTGTTATCTGCAAAGTTAAGCAACGATACTCTAATTGTAAGAGAAACCGAAAGATCATCGCTTTGTAACTGTAATTGTCTATTTGACCTTGAAATTGATATAAGCTCTGTAGAAGCAGGTAAATATTATTTGACGTTCGATGAACCATATATAGGTACGCAAGAAAAATTGTTCGTTCGGCTTGATTTAAGCAAAGAAAAAGAAGGCTCTTTTTGCGTAACCAGAAAACGATCTCCTTGGGGTATTAGCTTAATTAACTAAAAATTTGCACCATACGGGTTTGTGTCACTACTCAAAATTATCCATTTTTTTTATTAATCAGGGATGATTGACCCACCGATATATTCATAAATTGGTGGGATAAGCATCCTTGCTTGTCACCAAAAGTACGAGTTGCGAGGCAGTCCAATTTTTATATCTATCGAATAATTTATTAGCTGTGTAGCATACTCCATATCTTGATAGCGGCATTTATAGCAATAGTATTTGTAACTAAAATTGTAACAATCAATGTCAATGTTCTGACAATTTTTTTTGAACTCCTAAGATAAATAATTGCGCCAATAATAGTTAATGTTATCAATATAATAATAAACGGTATTACTGAACTATGATTAATTTCATCAAATTCCATCATAAATATAATTGGCAGTATTCCATAACAAGCAAAAACCAATACATTTTGCTCCTTATTTATCATTTTGCCTAAGTTCTTTAGTGGCTCCAGTCTCGGATTAAGTAAATATGAAACTAGCATAGTTATTATCAATGGCAGTAAAGCCCACACTCCCCAAGGGGTTTCTCTACCGAAAACCGGGCTGGTGATAAACATAAAGAAAATACTGAAAAGCAGACAGAACCCAATAGAAGGTACTGTCCATTTTGGAAATCCTTTTACCCAGCCTATTCCTAATAAACAGAACATTGAAGCAACTGCCGCTATTTGTATGCCTAATTCAAAATTTTGTGGAAATTTTTTGATTTCCATAAACCACACCATTCCGAATAATAAAAACGGTATTACTGCTAATATTGTTTCTAAAATTGAACTTCGAGAGTTGGAATCCGGTGTTTCTTTTTTACCATTCATATTTTCCTCATATAATTAATTCTTTTTTTATTGAACGAATGAATTTTAATTTTAATTTATCTTTTTTGAAAAATATAAACTCAATTCGTTAGTCTTAGAACCGTTCGTTTAATTTATTGTCGATTTATTATGAAAAGCCTTTATACAGTATTATTATTGGTATTGTCTAACACCTTCATGACATTTGCATGGTATGGTCATTTGAAGTTTAAATCCATTAACGGTTTGGATAAACTTAGTATTGTTTGGATTATTCTTATCAGTTGGGGGATTGCTTTCTTTGAATACTGTTTTCAAGTTCCGGCAAACCGAATAGGATATTCTGGAAACAATGGTCCATTTTCCTTGGTTGAACTAAAAGTTATTCAGGAAGTGATAACTCTTACGGTTTTCACAGTTTTTTCATTGCTGGTCTTTAAAAATGAAACGTTTAAAACGAATCATATAATCGGTTTCCTATTATTAATCGCCGCAGTATATTTTATTTTTAAAAAATAAGTTGGTATAAAAATTGTTGTCCTTTTCATACGTCATAATTCATATTTATTAATTATTTTTCTGGCAACTTTTATGAACAGAATATCACTTGTTATGCTTTTAGCATTAGTGTTTTTGACATCGTCATGTTTTTCCCAACCTAAATTAGAAATCGAAGGTGGAGATACTTATGACTGGGGTAAAATCAATCCTAAAGGACAACCGCTTACAGCTCAAATTAAATTTTTTAACCGCGGTACTGATACTTTAAAAATAACCGAAGTTAAACCCGGTTGTGGTTGCACTACTGCACCACTTGATAAAAACAATATCGAACCCGGCGGTTTTGCTACGTTGAGCGTTACACTAAAGGTAAGTTCCGACGGACCGGTATCTAAATCAATTACTATTCGTTCGAATGACCAAGCATTTCCTGTGAAATACCTGATATTGAAAGCAGAAATCACTTCACCGATTGGACTTTCTGTACCATATATTGCCATGACAAATATGAATTTGAATCAAGAAACAATATCTAAAATCACAATTAAAAATAATACAGCTAAAATTGTGAAGATGGATAGTGTAATAATTGAACCAAAAGGATTACTAGTTAATATAAAAAAAGGAACTAAAATTCCTGCAAATTCAGAAATTTCTTTAGAGGTAAAATTTACTCCAAAAGAAGCTAAAAATATGCAAGGTAAAATTTCAATTTATACCAATAGCGCTGAGCAAAAAAAAGTTGATATAAGCGTTTGGGGTTATATGGCAACACCAATGGAAAAAACACCAACAAAATAAAAATTTATGCAATTTAATTTTCATATAATAAATGAACAAGTAATCGCTGAATTAAATTCAAAAAGCATCGCTATCCAAAGTGTTAACGATGCTTTAGATTTATTAGCCAACGCCAATGCTCACGAATCAAACAAAATAATCGTACATAAAAGCAATATTACAACAGATTTTTTTGATTTAAAAACTCGTTTAGCAGGCGATATTTTACAGAAATTTGTAAACTACGATTTCCATGTAGCAATCGTGGGTGAGTTCGCTCAATCTTCCAGTAGAAGTCTGCGAGATTTCATTTACGAAAGCAATAAAATCGGTAGAATAATCTTCGTTTCAACACTCGACGAAGCAATAAATAAATTGTCAATGATAAATGATAAATGATAAATGATAAATGATGAATGATGAATGATGAATGATGAATGATGAACTATCAACTATCAACTATCAACTATCAACTATCAACTATCAACTATCAACTAT
>JBAXXL010000025.1:0-57994 GCA_037127915.1 bacterium | reverse complement strand
ATTAGTAATAGAGTAATATAAATTAGGGATAGATTTTGGGTCTATCCCTTTTTTTCTTAAAAAAACGTAGTCTAAAAAGATATTATCTTGGCAGTAATTTAACTATAATCGCATTCTCCTGAACACTGTCGCCGCTTTTGTAGCATATTTCGGCAACTATTCCCGCGTGATTAGAGTAAATTGCGTTGAATGTCTTCATCGATTCAATATAGCCCACAAAATCACCAACCGCAAGATAATCGCCGACTTTCAAACCTAATTCCGATGAATCCTTTTTCAAGAAGAACTTACCTTCCAAAGGCGATGTTATTGGTAAATATTTCGCCGCTGTTTCAGCGTCCGGTCTGGAAGAACCTGCAAATTCTCCCTGATTTTCATCATACATTACCTTTACGGCAAAAAGTTCACCATTAATATCAATTTTCATACTGGTAGGTTTGAAATTCGCCGGTATTTTTTGCTCAATAATGCTTTCCAACTTAGCCGATTTCGCCGAACACGATTCTTTCTTCTTAGCTTCTAACTCAGCTATAAATGCTTTCTTCGCTTTACCCGATTTATACGCTCTGAATTGCTCAGGGTGCATAGCTAATTCGAACAATTCTTCATCGTCGCGTCCCAAATCCCAATCGTTCTCAATCATTTCTTTTTTGAACACTTCCAGCATATCGGGGTACAAATCCTGTGGATTACCGGTATAGAATTCTCTATTGTTTGCTCTTGCCAATTCGATAATTTCAGGAGCTAATGGACCTGGTAATTTACCTGTTTTACCGCCAATCATATCCCAAATGTTTTCGAAAATCATTGTCCAGCGCGGTTGCTCTTTAATCAAAAGAATAACGTTCATAATAGCAAGATTTTTTACATATTGGCTGAATGGAGTAACAAGAGGAGGATAACCTAACTTGGGCCAAATATATTTCACTTCGTCGAAAAGTTTTATCATCAGGTCGTCTTCGGTAATTTTTGCTTTGCCTTTCTTTTCCAGCCATTTATTAATACCATTCAAATTTTGCTCAAAGTCATCCATCAGACTACCCATCATACCGCCCGGCAAACCAGGTTCTATCAATAGTGCACTCATTTGTCTGCTTCTTTGGTTAATGAAGAATCCTAAGAAATCATCCATAAACTGCATACACATTGTACGGACAGCCATATAAGCATCCATATTTATTTCTGATACTTTAAATCCATCGTCTTTCAGCATTGCCTGAACGGTGAGTAAATCAACGTGACCCGAACCCCAGGAAAGCGGTTCCATTCCAACATCGATAAAGTCCGCACCAGCGCGCGCCGCTTCCAAAATAGAGGCAGAAGCAAAACCGGGACCGGCGTGATTATGATATTGAATCGGCACATTAGGGTGTAAATCTTTAATTCCTTTAATTATTTTGCCAATAGTTGTAGGGCGGCCGATACCGGACATATCTTTTAAAGCAATTTCATCGGCACCAAATTGAACACATTCATTTGCTAATGTAACGTAGTAATCCACTGTATTAATAGGGGAGACTGTAATTGAAAGAGCCGCTTGCGCTATCATTCCGGCAGATTTGGCGTAGATAATTGAATCTTTTATATTACGGATATCATTCAATCCGCAAAAAATACGGGCAATATCAGTACCCTGGCTTTTTTTTACTTTAAACATTAGTTTGCGAACATCAGCAGGTACCGGGCTGAGACGAAGACCGTTTAATCCGCGGTCGAGCATTTGGGTTTGAATTCCTGCCGCTCTGAATGGTTTAGTCCACTCTCTAACTGAATCATTTGGGTTTTCGCCAAATAATAAACATATTTGTTCAAAACCACCACCGTTTGTTTCTACTCTCGAAAAACAACCCATACGGATTATTTCAGGGGCGATTTTACGTAATTGGTCAGCGCGCGGAACGTATTTTCCGGCAGATTGCCACATATCGCGGAAGACCAAACAAAATTTAATTTCTCGTTTTTCCATATTTATATCTTGCTTTATTATAATTTTTCAATTTTTACGATTTTCGCTTCACCTTTGGAAACGATATTTACTGCCACGGAAAGTGCACCCAATTTATTCTTTGATATTGAATTAGGATTTGAATTCTTTTCAGTCTCAAATGTACTCTGTTCGCGAGGATAATCTGTATTTGCCATATTTGTTTAATTTTTAATAATTTTAAAAACAACAATTTGTATATTTATCTATATCATAAATAATGATATAGTATTGTTCAAAGTTACCGCAATTTTGATTACACTTTTTAATAATGTACAAATTTGCCCATTCTAAATTAATTAATTTATTTTAATAATGAACATTTTTTCATAAAAATTTTAAAAAAAAATTGTATTTTGATTAATTATTAATCCCGAATTTCGAAAAAGGTACTATATGAATTTACGATTATTTTCATCTACATTGTTAATGTTATTATTTATAAGTAGCATCAGCTATTCTCTTCCATCATCACCCGAAAAATACATTCTTCAGCCATTCGATGTTATACAATATGATGTTAATTTAGATTTGACGGATTATCCTTTAACAACTGCCAAGGGTTCTTCTACTATAATTCTGCGGTGGGTTGATTTGACTGAAAATTCAGAATTTTATTTCCACGCAATAGGGATTAAACCGGATTCGGTATTTTATAATGGTGTTAGAACTATATATATAGCATTTGTTGATGAGCAAGGAATTCAGTCTTACAAAGTTAAACCCCCAAAAAATGCCGGTGGCGAAGACACAATCAACATTGATTACTCCGGCACAATGATAAACGAAGGCGGCATATATTCTTGGGGCGGTATTAATAATAATGACAATATACTATACAATATGGGTATCGGTATGCAGAACAAAGAAGTTTCAGCCGCTCGATATTGGTTCCCTTGCTATGACCATCCCTCAGACAAAGCAATATTTCACGGACGTTTCGTGGTACCTGCAGGCAAAGTTCTTGTTTCTAATGGCAATTTAATAAAATTCTCCCAACCGGACAATGGTACTGATGTTTATGAATGGGAAACAACCCAACCAGCGGCTACATACCTGTTAAATTTTGCATTAGGTGATTTTATAAAAACAACCTTGCCAATACACCAAGGATTAGAAGCAAATATTTATACAAAACCGGCTGATACGCTCAAAGTAAAAACCGTTTTCAAAAACATAGCTGATATAGTAACCTTTGGTGAAAAAACCTATGGTTCCTACCCATTTGAAAAAGTGGGATATGTGATGACTGAAAAAGGTTCTATGGAGCACCAAACCTTAATTAATTATGCGCAATCTGTTTTCGATGACGCTTACAAAGCCAATGATGGCTATGAACCGATGATGATTCACGAGTTGATGCACCAATGGTTCGGCAATTGTATTTCCGTAAAAGATTATCGAGACGCTTGGTTGAGTGAATCCTTCGCGGAATTTGGGCAATGTTTGTTTAATGACTATCATACAAACGAGAAAGATTATTTTAAAGCAGTTACTACCGAAGTTTTTCAATATATTTATTCAACTGCAACAATCGAAAAGAAAAACCCGCTTTATGATTTTGACCGTAAGGTTGTAGGTAATTACCCAAGAACAATATACAATAAAGGTGCCGCAGTTTTGGCTATGTTGCGTCAGGAATTGGGGAACAAAGTTTTCGATCCTATGTTGAAAGATTATTATTCAACTTACGCTAATAAAAATATTTCGACCAATGAATTTATAGCTTTTGTTAACGAATATACCAAAGCGGATTATAATTGGTTTTTCAAACAATGGGTCTATTGGAGTGAATTTCCGAATATAACTGTTACCGTAAACAAAGAGTATTTCGAATCAATCGGAATGGAAATCGCAACAAAAGTAATAATCGATCAAATCCAAGCCGATACTGCACTTTTCAGGAATTTACCTGTAGAAATAACATTTAATAATAAAGACGGGTCAAAAAACACAATTGTTAATTATATCAGTGAAAAGCACACCGAGTTCGATGTTTCCGGTTTTACTATGCCGGTTAAAAGTATTTCTGTAAATACCGGTGAAAAATCTGTTTCTTTGCTCCGTTGCAGTAATCAGAAAATTGTTGGAGTGAACGATGAACAAAACATTCAACCATTGGTGATTTATCCGAATATCGTGGAAAAAGGAAATGAAATTGGAGTGGTTTATAATTCAGAAAAATTTGCGAATATTGAAATCGAAATATATGATGCTATCGGAGAAAAAATCAAAACTATATCATTTTCCGTCAATTGTGGGGATAATGCAATAAAAATAGAAACTAATAATTTTTCATCAGGGAAATATATCATAGTTATTAATAGTAATGAAAAAACTGCTGTAGGAAATTTTATGATAGAATAATGTTTTTGACTATCGGGAGCTGTCTCACAACTCCTAATTTAACATAACAACTCAGACAAGAATGTCTAAACTACTATTAAACAATGGTATAGTATGACAGATATTCTTGTCTGTTATTGCAATTTGTCGCTTAGAGACAGCCCGGTTTAGTTTTCAAGTGAGATTAGTTAATCAAACTTATACCATATTTTTTGAAATTTTTGTCATAAGTAATGATCGAGAATTTATTATGTATAGATTGGGCAATTATTATTCTATCAAATGGGTCATTATGATGATTCTCAAGTGTTGCATTAATCAAAATATCATCGAAAACGATTGGAAGTATTTCAACACTTTTCAGCTTTAAATGAGATTTTAACTGGTTCAGTTGAATGTTTAGTTCAAGTTTATTCAATTTAATCTTTATAGACATTTCCCATAAACTAGCGATACTAATATAAATTTTATTTTCGAAGCTTTCTATTGTATTAATAGCGTTTTTGCTAAGATTTGGATGCCTTCCAACCACCAAATTAAGGCGTGAGTATCTAAAATAATGTTCATTACATATATTCCTTGAAGTCCTCAAGCGGTTCATCAAAGTCATCAGCAATTTTAATTAAGCCCTTTAAACTACCGAAACCATCTCGACAATTAGATTTTTTACCATTTGAAATTTCAGAGGCTTTTAAGAATAAATCTTCTATAAAATCATCCGCCTCCTTCTTATAACTTTCGGGAAGCAAATCATAATGCGTTAATACTTGTGACTGATACATAATTAATTATCTTCATTGATTTTTTAATACTTTTAAGACGAATTTAGTAGAGGAAATATTATTTTTAATAATTTATCAAAATACAAATCACATCTACTTCACATTCAAAAATTACAACTTAAATCATAAAATTTAAAATTATTCTTATTTCAAACAATACAGAAATATTTTTTTGTGAAATTTTACACGCATATTTTCATAATTCAAGGTTTTTAAGTAATTTTGTAATCATTAAAAATTGAAAAACTTAAATTAATATAATAAAATAATGTACAAAATCTTAGAAGCAAAATTCATAGGTCCCGATATAAAGCTATTTAGAATCGAAGCGCCGCAAATAGCTAAGAAACGATTAGCCGGACAATTTGTTATACTCCGCGTAAACGAAACGGGGGAGAGAATACCAATTACTATAGCCGATTCAAATGTCCAAGAAGGCAGTATCACAATCATAGTTCAAGGAATAGGCAAAACTACCAAAATGCTGAACGCCTTAGAAACTGGCGACTCTATATTAGATGTTGCCGGTCCGTTGGGTAAAGCATCCGAAATCGAAAACTTCGGCACCGCGGTTGTTATCGGCGGCGGTGTAGGAACAGCAATTGCATTCCCAACCGCTAAAGCACTGAAAGATGCCGGTAATAAAGTTATCAGCATAATCGGTGGAAGAACGAAGGAATTTGTGATACTAGAGAACGAACTTAGAGAATGTTCCGACGAAGTTTATCCAACAACAGACGACGGTAGCTATGGTTTTCACGGATTTGTTACTCAGAAATTAGAAGAATTGATTAAATCAGGCGAAAAAATTGATTTCGTTTTGGCGATTGGTCCAATTGCAATGATGAAAGCGGTTGCGGATTTGACAAGGGGATATAATATTAAAACCGTTGTAAGCTTGAACCCGATAATGGTTGACGGCACGGGAATGTGTGGCGGATGCCGAGTTTCGGTTGGTGGCAAAACATTTTTCGCTTGTGTGGACGGACCTGAATTCGATGCTCATTTGGTTGATTTCGATACTTTAATGAAACGTAACGCAAACTATGCTATTCAGGAAGCGGATTCAGTTATAAAACATAATTGCAAATTAGAGGGGATGGGTATCTAAATGAGTGAAATGACAACAAAAGAAAGAATGCAAATAGATAGGATTCAAATGCCGGAGCAAGATCCGCAAGTTAGAAGTCACAATTTTCTGGAAGTAAATTACGGCTTGACAAAAGAAATGGCTGTTGAAGAAGCGAACCGCTGTATTAGATGTAAAAAACCACTTTGTGTTGCCGGATGCCCGGTAGCAGTAAAAATCCCTGAATTTATAATTGCGATTGCCGACGAAGATTTTGCTTTAGCCGCAAAAATTTTGAAGGAAGACAATGCCTTGCCTGCTGTTTGCGGTAGAGTTTGCCCTCAGGAAGAGCAATGCGAAAAAGTCTGTATATTAGAGAAGAAAGGACGCTCAGTAGCCGTTGGCAATTTAGAACGTTTTGCCGCGGATTGGGAACGCGAAAATATCGGCATCCAGAATATTAAGGTTGGTACGCCTACCGGCAAAAAAATCGCCATTATTGGTGGTGGTCCTGCGGGGTTAAGCTGTGCGGGCGATTTGGTACAATTCGGACACGAAGTAACAATTTTCGAGGCACTGCACGGTTTGGGCGGAGTATTAATGTATGGAATTCCTGAATTCCGCTTACCTAAGGAAATCGTACAAGCAGAGATCAAATCTTTGCAAAACGCTGGTGTCGAATTTGTAACGAATTACATCATAGGTTTAACCGAAACTATCGACGAACTCCGCGAACGCTTCGATGCTATATTTGTTGCAGTCGGCGCGGGTTTGCCTTACTTTTTGAATATACCGGGTGAGAATTTCAACGGTATTTATTCATCGAATGAATATTTGACCCGCGTTAATTTGATGAAAGCCTACGATCCGGAGCATTACGATACACCGATGTACGATATTAAAGATAAAACCGTTGTCGTTTTTGGTGGCGGTAATACAGCAATGGATGCTGTCAGAACCGCTCTTCGATTGGGTGCTAAACGTGCGGTAATCAGCTACAGACGTACAGAAAAAGAAATGCCAGCGCGTGTTGAAGAAATCCATCACGCAAAAGAAGAAGGTGTCGAATTTATGCTCTTAACAGCTCCTTTAGAATTCCTTGGTAACGACGAAGGCCGCTTAACAGGGCTTCGATTGCAGAGAATGGAATTAGGCGAACCCGATGATTCCGGCAGACGCAAACCGGTGCCTATCGAAGGAGCTATTGATACTATTGATATTGACGTGGCTGTGATTGCAATCGGCAATGGCTCGAATCCGATTATCAGCCGTGCTACACCTGAGTTGAATGTCAACAAATGGGGCAACATATTGGTTGACGAAGCTTCGATGAGAACAAATATGGTTGGTGTATTTGCAGGCGGCGATATTGTAACCGGCGGAGCAACAGTAATTTTAGCGATGGGTGCGGGACGTACAGCCGCCAAATCGATTGAAGATTTTTTGCAATCCGGAATCTGGTAACATTAGTTTATAAAGTTTATCAAGTTCATAAAGTAAAGAAGATATGTTGTGTCAATCCCGCGGAAGCGGGAATCTCTTGGATACATAAATAGTTATGTCATTCTGAACGAAGTGAAGAATCCATCTTCAATTTCTGAACGAGGATTTGTGGGATTTGATTGATTAAAGGATTTTGCAGAAGCGACCTTGTGGATTATCTTTTTTTTTAAAACATAAAATAAACAGTTCAATTACTCGTTTTTATAAATGCAAATAATTTTTTCATGAGACTTTCTCTTGAGAAAAAAAAGGTCCGGTTGTTAATGACAGCCGGGCTTTTTTTATAGTGAATAAAATATTGAGCATGTCCCATCACTACGTGATCAAAGATGTATCTCAAATCGTTATGTAAAAAAAGTTCCAAAGCAGATACTTTGGAACCAAACGGATTTACAACCTAATTTGAAGTTTAATTTTATTTATTAATAGGCTTGTCTTTTAACTCAGAAAGAGGAACTGATACTATAAAATTACCGATGATTGTACAAAGCATATCTTTGGTAACAATATTAATTTCTGCAAAATACTTTTTGAAATAAACAGCATAAAAAATTGCTTGTAGCGGTGGAGTTTCGTACTTTTCGTAATGCAGGTATATTTTTTTGGTTTCATCTAACACATTATACATCAATGGCCCTTTAACAATATTCTTTTCGAGAATAGTTTCTACTTTTGGATCAAATTTATAATAATATTCACAACCATAAACTGCCTTGTTTTCTTGTTGTATACCTGGGAAAAACCAAATTGAAATATTTTTCAATGAGTCCATTTTTATAAAGTGGTTATATCTCATATTCATATTGACTGAATCCTTTTCCAGTTCCTCGTAACCTCTTTTAATGACTTCTGCATAATCATTAAAGAAACTCTCTTTCACAATATCTGTCTTTTTTAAGTCAGTTAATACAGAATCCATAACATAATGTAATAAAGGCGTATATGATCCAAAGGAGTAATTCCCATAAATGGCGTGCCATCTATTTAAACTATCTTCGAAACAAAACCATTCACGTCCCATTTTCGATATGATGTCCTTTGGTTCTTGCATAACTAAATCACTAGAAACCCAAGCAACCCTATCATATTGGGCTAAATAATATGATAAAGCAACATATTCGTTGGTTTTCGAGAGTCGTAACTTATCCATAATTCTTTGCTCTTCAGGTGTCATTTTAATCGATTCTTTATGAGAACATGAATTTGACATTAGAGCTATAAAAATGATACTTAGTATAAAAAAAATTCTTTTCATCAACTTATCCATATATTATTAATAGTTTATTTCTTTACAAATTTCAATATTCTGTCACCCGATTTGACAAAGTATATTCCCGATGTTAAGTGTGAGACATCCATTTTTTTTGTGGCATTGCCTTGATAAACAACTGTTCCTAAAGAAGAATAGATTGTGATTGGGGCATTACTAAATGTTAGCGATTCAGGAAAGGTTATATAACTACTTGCCGGATTGGGGTATAGCCATTTTTGATTTTTTTCGGCTTCGGTTTCCACTCCTGAAATAGCACCCCAAACATTCGATTCCCACAATCCTCTACCGAAAGTCGCGGCGCGCAATTTCCCGGAAGCATACTGAATTTCCATCTCCGAAACAGGCACACTTGGCAAACCCTTCATAAATGGTTTCCAATTTTTATCGGTGTTATATTTATAGAATATTCCTAAATCAGTACCGATATATAAAATATCTTTGCTGTCTTTTTGGTAAACCATACAGTTGATTGGAATATTCGGCAGATTCTCGGTGATATTATTCCATACAACACCGCCGTCAGTTGACTCAAATACCTTATTTGGCGCGGAAAAACCCGACATTGTCACCCAAACAATATTTGGATTTAGCGGATGAACGGTAACACTGCTTATCGCAGAACAATCATAACAACCGGCTGAAGTGGGGAGGTTGGACGTGATATTGCTCCAATTTTTTCCACCGTCTGAAGTTTTGTAAACTACAACATAAGACGCGGCATAAAGGTAATTTTCCGGATTGGATTCCGAAATAGCCATCCAGCGCAGCATACCACCACCAACGCCATCGTCAGCAGTCAATTGAGATGAATAATTAACCCAGGAATTCCCCCGGTCGGTAGTTTTATAAACATCTTTAGCACCAAAATATAGTATTTTTGGATTTGTTGGATGAATCAGATATGGTGTTACCCACGCACAATACCTTGAATCTCCAGCTGTAGGCGGGAATTTAAAACCAGTGCCGGCGCCATAACGTGTTAAGTAACCATATTGATTTGCAGTATAAAATATGTTGTTATCGCTGAAATCAAAGATACATTCCATACCATCGGCAAGCTGACCAAATTGATACCAAGCTGTTGCATTGTGTTTTTGAGTGCCGTTATCCTGCGCACCGGTTATAATAGCATTTTCATTAGTCTGCGAAGAACCTAATCTATAGAACTGAAAGGTTTGTAAACCTTTATTCAAGTTCAACCAAGAACTGCCATTATCGTAAGATTTATAAATTCCTCCATCGTTGCAATTGTAAAGCACGCTTGTACCCGGTCTATACGCTAAATCGTGGTGATCAACGTGACCTGAAGTTTTATTAATTTGGGTTTTTCCGCCATTTGAAGAACCATAAATATATTGACCGCCATACAAAACCGTATTTGTATCTTTGGGTGATACTGCCAAAACCCAATCATATCCGCCTTGCAGACTTATTTCATAATTGTTTATTAATTGCCAGGTTATCCCGTCGTCGCAGGACTTATATAATCCATAAGAATTTCCTGTATTCGGATTGAGGTATTGCGCGAAAACTATATGAGGATTTGCCGGTGTAACGGCGATACGCGAGGAGGAAATATCAGTTGTTGGTAAAACATCCGATGTTATACCCTTCCAAGTTAATCCACAATCGGTAGAACGTAATAAAGCTTTCCAACCGGAGGCATAGACTATATTTGGGTCGGCAGGGTTAAACTCTACGTCATACTTCGCACCGCCCGTCATATTAGTCCATTTTTTGCCGCCATCGTTAGTGCGCCAAATTCCACGGCTGGTACCGTTAACACCGCTAATTGCCGCCAAGAGAATATTCGGGTTGGTTGGATGAATTATCAGACGTTGGATTGTCATTTGGGCGGCAAAGATATGGTTGAGTCCGGTTGTATCCCAAGTGTCACCTCCATCGGTACTTTTTAAAATGCCATAGGAATATGGATTGCTTATAAAATATGCTCCATCTCTATCGCCTGTTGCCATATACATAATATTTGGATTTTGAGAATTCATCACTATTTCAGAAACACCCAAACTCGGCAGATTATCTGTTTTAGTTACCCAGGACTTTCCACCGTCGCTCGTTTTCCAAAGACCACCGGCAGGAGCGCCTACAAAAAAAATATTTGTGTCGAGAGGGTGAAAAGCAATACAATTCAACCTGCCGGAATAACCTTGGTCAGGAAATCCCTCCGGTGATTCGAGCGTTACCCAGTTAGCGTCGAACAAGCTATCACCGAAATCGGTGTTTTTAGCCTTAAATTTATTCCATTCTTCCAGTAAATATCCGGAACCTGGTAGTTTGCCCGACGGGAAAACGCGAGGTTCAATCAAATATTCCCACCGGCGGAACTTTGCTTCTTCACCGTCGGATTCTTCTGATTTTAACTGAGCGTTTTTTTTATCTGATTCAAGTTTCTGCAAATATGCTTGGCGAATGCTATAAAAATTATCAGGCTCTTTTATGTTTTCTTGCCACAACTGGCCATAAGAATTTGCTATACAAATAACCAGTAAAAACAAAACTAATATATGCTTCATTTGCTTGCCCAATGGAATAGTTAAATTTATTTATAATTTCAATTTTCAAATATAATTAAACTTTTTGACTTTGCAATATTTCCGAGGGTACTTTGTAGAATTTGAATGAACAATGATTTTTCAGTAATAATGCTACTGAGGCTGTTTCACAACTCATATTATTAACGACAAACAAGGATGCATATCCCACCAAGCCATTGATATATTGCTGGTTCAATTATCACTAATTGCTAAATATTGGATAATTTTTAGTTATATGACAGCCCCACTTGAGCATAAAAAAATCAACCCAGCGCATAAGCATTGGGTTGATGGATTTTTAAAACTTTTACATCAACAGTTTATTCACCGCTATTGGCGTCAAGAGCTGTTATTTGTTTTCGAGCAAGTTGATTATTTGGATTAATTGCCAATACTTTTTTGTAATACTTTTTAGCTTCTGCCACGTTTTCTAAACTGTGATAAGCAATGGCTAGGTAGAACCAGCTCCATTCTGAATTTGGTTGGTCCACTGTCCATTCTTGAGCTAATTTCTTTAATTCAGTGTATTTTTTATCTTTTAAGTATAATCCGCATGTTTTTTGATACGAAGCTGTTAATTGTCTACCATATTTTGCTGTATCGGATTTAGCTTTGGCAATACCCGATTGATAATATTCAATTCCTTTCGGAACACTATCCAATTTCACATAAGCATCACCAAGATATAAATATGTGTAGATATTTGCAGGATCTAATTTATTGGATTCTTTTAAATAAGGAAGTGACTTAGTAGCGTATTCTAATTTTAATGCTGGTACTGAATCTTTAATTGTAGCTAAAGTTATATAATTATTACCCATTATAAATAGTATGTTGGCTTTATCGGCGGGGTCGCAAGTAGAGTTAGCTAACCACTTTTCACCCATTTCGATAGCTCGTGTCCGCAATTGCATTCTCGTCATCAATTTTACTATATTATTCATTAATTTGCAATTAGCTTCTGCTTGCGGATCTAAATTAATAATAGTTGTCCATAATTCGAATGCTTTTAACGTATCACCACTCATAAAATAGCATTGACCTAAACGGCGTTGATCCATAGTATTTAAAACGCCTTTATTATATAAAGGTGTATATTTCTCAATTGATTTTGCGTAGTTTTTGCTTTCGAAATTACATTGAGCCAACATCAAATTAGCTTGATCAGCTAAGGAATCAATTTGAGATGCTACCATTTCTAAATTAATGGCGGCAGAATCACATCTATTAATTTCGAACATTGATTTACCAAGTATCCAACGTCCGTCTAAATCGGAAGGGCGTAATCTGATATATTTATTCATAGCCGAAGCGGCATCGTCGTATCTTCCTGAGGCAAATAAAATCTTACCTTGACGTAGCCAAGCTTTTGCATTTTTTGGATCTGATGTTGTAACTGAATTATATTCTGTTAAACATCTTCCATAATACGTATTTCTTAATGCGCTATCATTTTCAGCATTTCCTAACCAATAGTAAGATTCTGCTAAATTAGCACGAGCAGAAAGATTTGAAGCGTCGATTGCTATTGCTTCTTTGTAATTGTTTTCAGCTAAAACGTAAATTTGCTTAGCAAAATATAAATTACCCAACATAACATAAGCATCCGGGTTTTTAGAGTTTTTGGATTTTACTTGAGTTATGATTAGTTCAGCGGTTTTCAATGAGTCACCACGAATTAAAGCATTTGCATAATTTAATTTTAATGTGTAATATTCTTTGCTGTTTTCTTTAACTTTTTCGATTGCTTTATTATAATACTCGAATGCTTTTTGGTGTTCTTTTTTTAGTGAATATGATTCGGCTAATTTACTTAGAATTTCCCAATCATTCGATTTGATTTTTAATGCTTGGTTATACATATTGATTGCTGAATTGTAATTTTCCAATTCAAAATAAACGTCACCGCTTATGACTAAAAGATCGCGGTCTTTAGAATCTTGCGCTACTGCTTCCTCTATGTATTTTGCGGCATCCTCGAAATTCTTTTCTTTATAATTATTAATTACGTTTTCTTTTGCTGATTGAGCAAACATTGAAGCCGTGGAGAAGAGTATGGCAATTGCCAAGATAAGTATTTTTTTCATTTTACACCTTATTTTATTTATAATTAGTTATTGCATTAGAAGATTGATTTTGGCGTGTTCTGGAACAACACCCTTTGAAAAAATATATTTTTGAACTTCTTCATTTGTCTTTATAAAAGTTGCGAAATAATTAGGCAAATCATTCATATCGGCAGTTACGTAAACGTAAAATTGGGCGATATAAGGATAGCGATCCATTACCACCCAGCTTGGATGAACTATTTGAGGCATTTCGCGTTTTCCGTCATTATGGAAATATCCCAATCTGATTGAGGAAAAATCTGGATTCTCATAAACGTTCCAAAGGAAACCAACGCCAATAGCTTGCGGGTTATTCTTGACATAGTTTTTAACTTGATCCATATCTGGAAGCATTTTAATTTTTCTTACTATTTTACCGTTTTCTGCCGCAAGTCGTGCAAAATTCGCATATACTGCAGAATTTAAATCGGTTGTGACTAATTCAGGTTCGAAGGTCAAATTTGGGAATTGCTTAGTTAAGCTGTAGTTTTTATCTGTTAACCATAAATGAATTTGCTTTACGTTCATAGAATCAACAGGAAAATCCGTATTAGTAAAGAATACAAGCCCGTCTTTAGCGAAATTGATTTTTGTTCGTTCTACTTTGAATGCCTTCATCAATGAATCTTCATCCTTTAAGTAATCACGAGCAACTATTACAGCTTTTGCATTCCCACTAAGTAGTAAGCGCATAGCTTCGCGAGCACTAACCAATTTATATGTAAACTTTATATCCGGATAAGTCTTTGTATAAAGTTCGAATGGTACTTTCAACAAAGGATATAAATTGACATCGCAATATACTTCTAACTTGCCGATATTTACGTTTTGCTCAACTTTTTCTTTTGTGCAAGATGGCAAAAGTATAATTGACGAAAAAAGTATTATTATAAGTACTAGTTTTTTCATATCAAACCTTAATTTATTGATTAATTATCATCATCGGAATCATCTGATTTGACTTCAACCGCGTCGTCAGCTTCGAAATCATCATAATAAAATTTATCAGTTTTGGAATCTTTCTGACCTTTATTGAAATTATTATACTTTACTTTATTACGGCGGTACATAATAATCCTATATAAACCGAATAATATGGCAATGATACCGATTATTCTAAGCATTGGATTATTATCGCTACCTGTCAAAACTCCGGAAGCAAATAATATTCCCACTAAGATTATTACTACTCTTACACCATAATTAATTATATCATTTAACATTTTCTTGCATGGAAAATTAATAATTTGTCATTTTTCTAACTTCAAATTTAACGAATTTTATTCTATCTGTAAAATATTGATATACATAAATTGAAATTACTTTAAACAAATAACGATAATAGAACTTAAAAATTGCACAGAATTAAAAACAAATATTTTATTAACTCTTATTTTAAAAGTCCTTCCAGACGTAATAAAAATTCTTTTCTCCAAATTCCGCCGCCATATCCACCCATAGAACCATCCGTTTTTACAACTCTGTGACAAGGAACTATTATTACAATCGGATTATAATGATTGGCATTTCCAACAGCTCGCCATCCGTTTTCACAGTTTACCTTATGGGCAATATCTTGGTAGCTTACTTTTTCCCCATAAGGGATATTACAAAGTTCCTCCCATACCTTTTTTCGGAAATCAGTTCCTTCCAATTGTAAAGGTAAATCAAAAGTCCGACGATTTCCTGCGAAATATTCAGCTAATTGATTACAGACCTCATCGGTTAATTTGCCTGGGTTTACGCTGAAATTCCAGTATTCATCATCAATAAATTCCACACGAGTAACTTTATCGTTTTCTGCGTGTATATATATATCGCCAATAGGCGAGTGGTAGAGATTTGAACTTGTCATAATAAAAATTTTAAATTGGTATAAACGTCAAGTAAAATTACAAATAAATTCAAAATAAATAGATATATGAAAAAAATAATAATCTTAATAATTGTATTAATGCCTTTGCAATTATTTGCTCAGTTTGGTAAAAATAAGGTTCAATACGAAGAGTTTCATTGGAAATACATTCAGTCATCACATTTCGATATATACTATAACGAAGGTTCAAAATATCTTGCAGAATATGCCGCGATTACTGCCGAGCGTGCTTTAGCCGATGTTGATAAACTTTTAAATTATTCACCCGAAGGAAGGACTACGTTAATAGTATATAATAGCCATAACGAATTTCAGCAAACAAATGTTGTGGGTTCATATTTGAGTGAAGGAATCGGTGGTGCCACTGAATTAATGCAAAATCGGATTATACTTCCTTTTCAGGGAGATTATAAAATCTTCAATCATGTTATTCGCCACGAAATGGTACATTCCGTTTTGAATTTTATGTTTTATGGCGGAACATATAAAACAGCAGTAAGTGTCGGAATGGATTTGGAATTCCCGCTCTGGATGAATGAAGGTTTAGCGGAATATACCAGCCGCGGTGGTATGGATAATGAAACCGATATGTATATGCGCGATTTAGCAATGCTGGGCGATATTCCAAGCTTAAAGTATCTTAACGGTTATATGGCTTACCGCGGAGGACAAACATTCTATTGGTATGTTGCTGAGAAATATGGTGTAGATAAGATAAGTGACTTACTGACAGCACTCAGGTCTTATAGAACTTTGGACAAAACTTTCGAAGCTGTATTTCATAAAAATCTTGAAGATTTTTCGGAAGAATGGCAAACTGACATAAAAAAAAGATATTGGCCTGATTTAAAGACATTTGCCGAGCCAAAAGATTATTCAATGCGTTTGACTAATCAAAAAAAAGACCACACCTATTACAACTCATCACCAGCAATTTCGCCCGATGGTGAAAAAATGGCATATATATCGGCTCCTGATGGCATTTTTGCCATTTATACCAAAAAAATCGACGATAAAAAAGGCGGCAAAAAGCTTATATCATCTATGAGAAAAAGTGATTTTGAGGATTTGAATATGCTTACCCCGGGTATTAGTTGGAATCCTGAAGGAACTAAATTGGCTGTTTCTGCAAAATCGGGTGGGGAGGATGCTGTTTTTATCGTTGAAGAGAAAACAAGAGATTATAAAAAATTGGTTTGGGGATTGAAGTCGATTGCATCAGTTCATTGGTCACCCGATGGAAATAAATTAGCATTTATTGCTTCAAAAGGTAATAGCTCGGATTTGTATGTTTATGATTTCAAATCCAAAGATTTAATAAATTTGACAGAAGATGTGTTCACCGATAGAGAACCGGTTTGGGCATCGGATAGTAAAAACATTTATTTTATTTCCGATAGAACAATTTACACTTCTCATGTATTAATTCCAAAGAATTTCAAAATGTACGATTACAATGTTTATCAATCGGACATTTACAAAATAGATATTGAAACGAGTGCAATAACAAGAATAACAAGTACACCGGAAGAATTTAAAACATCACTTGCAATTGCTTCACAGGCGAACAAAATAATTTACGTATCCGATAAGAACGGTATAGGTAATCTTTACGAATTCGACTTGACAAATGATAAAACACGTCCTTTGACGAATTCAATAACCGGTATTACGCAAATATCGCTTTCTCAAGATGGCTCTAAATTACTCTTTTCCGCCCAAACAGACGGTGGATACGATTTATTTATGCTTCGCCATCCGTTGGAAATGAAGCAAGATTCAGCCGAATTACCGCTTACCGAATTGATCGCCTTAAAAAACAAGAAAGAACAACTCAAAAATGTAATATCCGATGAACAGCAAAAACCTGACACTACTAAACCATTGGAAGGATATGGTAATTATGATGTTGATTTGTCTCGTCAGCAAGCAGTAAAACCGAATCCGAAAGCAAAAGTACCTCAAACTCAAGTTAATCAAGGTCTCGTTATAGCACCACCCGAATCAATGATAGATGGTGAATTTATCGAAAATGATTATAAGGTTGTATTTACACCTGATTTTATTTCGGGAAATCCCGGATACAGCACTTATTATGGAGCACAAGGAATTGCTCAAATGCTTTTTTCGGATAAAATGGGCGACCACCAAATATATGTCCAAGCGAATTTGATTACAGATTTAAAAAACAGTACCATATTTGTTAGTTATAATTATTTACCAAAAATAATTGATTGGCAATTTTCAGCATATCATATCGCTGGATATGTAAGAGGTTTACAACCGGACAGCATGGTTAATCTTACAGGTTATTTAGATACTTATTATAGATATAGGGATTTGGGAATTGGAACAACCGCAGTGTATCCGATTAGTTTATTCCAACGCTATGAAATGGGTGCCGATTTAATGATGCTGTCTAAAGAAAATGTTTATTATCCGCAATACCAAGTGTCTCAATATAGGTATCTAATCGTACCGAAAGCTAAGTATGTATTTGACAATACCCTTTGGGGTAATTTTGGACCCGTTCGAGGTCTTCGCTATTATCTTGAAGCAAAGGGTTCACCTGCTTTAGGAAGTCAGGGTGTCGGGTTTGCTACATTTGGAACTGATGTCCGTTATTATCAGCCTATAGTTAAAGATTTAACCTTGTCTTTGCGAGGAACGGCCAAAGCTAGTTTCGGTCCTAATCCACAGAATTTCTTTATCGGTGGTCAAGACAACTGGATAAACAGCCGCTTTAAAAATAATCTTTTACCTTTCACGCAACCGGAAGATTTTGCATTTATGGAATTTCAAACTCCGCTAAGAGGTTGGGCGGTTGCAGAGGTAACCGGTACCAAATTTTTAATGGCAAATGTAGAATTACGCTATCCATTCTTAACTGCGCTTTTTGCAGGGGAGACCCCATTTTTTGTTCAAGGAATAGAAGCGGTTGTATTTACTGATATGGGAACAGCATTTAAAGACAAACTGGTTTACTCCCATATTGATCCAAATGGAATTGAAGTGCAAGATTTTCTGATGTCAGCGGGATTTGGCTTAAGAGCATATTTATTAGGGATTCCAGTAAAATTTGATATGGCATGGCGTAGAGAAATTGGCAATTGGTCAAAACCAACATACTTATGGTCATTAGGATACGATTTCTAATTTATTTTGTCATTCCCGCGAAAGCGGGAATCCACACGTAATTCAATTAAAAGAATAACTTAAAACAAAATAAATCACAAACATGGATTCCCGCTTTCGCGGGAATGACTTACGTAAAGTGTTCCCAAGCAGGAGCTTGGGAACGAGGAAAAGTTAGAATGTTAATATGAGGTAATTATATGATTAATTTGGCACTTGTTGGTTATGGAGCGATGGGTAAAGAAATAGAGCGGCTCTGTCCAACCGAAAAGATAATGATTAGCAGTATATTTGATATAAATGCACCATTGGATAAATCACAGGTATATGATTTCGATACGGCAATTGAGTTCTCAACGCCCACCGCTGTTTTAGATAATATACGTACTTTAGCAGAAATGGGAAAAAGTATCGTTTGCGGCACTACCGGATGGTACGATAAAATTGATTACGTCAAAGAAATTGTACAGACAAATCAAGTGGGGTTTGTTTATGCATCTAATTTTTCCATTGGTATGCGCCTGTTTTTTAAAATAGTGGAATCTGCCGCAAAGAATTTCAATGGCTTTTCGGAATACGACGTTATGCTCCACGAACTCCACCATAAACGCAAAATTGACAGTCCAAGCGGAACAGCAATATCATTAGCTGAAATATTATTGCATAATATTGACGCAAAAAAAGAAATTGTGAGCGATAAAATTGAAGGGCAAATATCGCCCAATACCTTGCACGTTAGCTCTACCCGAGGTGGTGAAATCACAGGCACTCATATGGTATATTTTGATTCCATAGCCGATACGATTGAACTGACACACAGAGCAAAAAACAGAAGCGGGCTTGCGCTGGGAGCATTACAAGCTGTAGAATTAATTAATGGGAATAAAGGATTTTACGAATTCGGTGATTTGCTTTTCGCTGATAAATAATCATTATAAACTAGTTCAAATCGTTCGATAACGGTTTCCACAGGGATATCATCCATGAAATCAGAAGTTCCTTCGATTGAATACTGCTCGGCTTTGTATGGGAACCACGGCATTTCTTCTGAGTTATACCTATAGTTGTTATACAATGCTATACAAGGTACTTTAAATGCCGCTGAATACTGTACTGCAGAGGTGTCGGGTGTTAATAGTCCATCGCATAAACTTATGGCCGCCGCGTATTCATCTAAGCTGGCGGTTTTAACTAAACGTGCTTTGGTTGTTTGAGAGGAGATGGTCTCAACTATATCATAATAATCAGGTGTTGCAAAAAGAAGTACCTCTATGTCGTTGTATTTGCTTACTATTTGATTAATGAAATCGATATTGTTTTGCGCACCCCAAAAACGGCTTCTGCGAGAACCGGACAAATTAATTCCAAGAGTAAAAATGGTTTTATCTATTGCGGCATTAGATTTGACTTTCTGAATAATTTCGTCCGATAATTTATACTCTAATTCCAAATTTTCAACTTCTGGGTTTATGTTAAAAGCTCGAAGAATTGATGCAGTACGTTCGATGATATGCTGAGTTGATTTATTAACATCATTAATAACTAGGGAATATGTGTTGACGTTATCAACTTCGTTTATTCCGATTTTATTTTTGGCTTTCAAGAGCCGTAAAAAAATAGCAGACGTCAAAGATGTACGAGCGAGTAAATCAACTACTGCAGTATATTCTGTTTTCCTTAAGGTTCTGATTAATTTAAAAATTTCAGAAATATCCTTTTTATAAAAATAAATATGATTAAAGTAATTATTTAAAGCATTTTGGGTAGATATATTCTTCTCACCCAATAGTATATCCATTTTCAGATTAGGGTATTTCTTTTTAATAAGTTTAAAAGTTGGAGTAGATACTATTACATCACCAATCCTATCTTGTCTCAAAAAAAGTATTTTGGAATCATCAGTTATGGGAATGTATTCGTAAGGTTTATCTATAACAACGGGTGATTTACCGGAATAAATCACCCACGTTATGAATTTTTTAATTTTCATTTCAACGCTGAGCTTTTTAGCCATACTTATTCAGACCAAGACTTATCAACAATTGTAATTTTACTCGGATATTGTATTACGCCAATAGCAGTTCTAACTGATGGTTGTGTAATAATTTTTATATTAGCCGCTGATTTATTTTTACCACCCAATGCCAAAGCTACATTCATTATTTTATCTACACCTTCGTTTTTATATAACTGGACTAAATCAACATTAACTTGTAATGGAATTGTTACACTTTTACCAGTTCCCGGAACAGAAATTTCTTTGCTTATATTACCACTAACAATCAATTTGTTATCAATATATAAATCCCATGGTAAGGAAGAAATAGTTGCGGCAGTTTGTATAGTGCTATTTGTACCATCATTTGGATTCATTGCATCTACGTTTATAGTAAATGTAGTCGGAAGTTGTCCGCTTTTTAATGCCATTGCCAGCTTTAGACCGTCTGTTACAGAGAAATCGGAAACTGTTTTTTTATTCGATATGTCCATTCCACCCATTGTGAAATTGTTGACATTATTTATTTTATACTTTAATCTTTGCAAATTGTTCACAGTAGTTGCTACGTCTTTCAAAAACTGGCAGGAAGTGATTGCTAATACTGCAAAAACCAGAGCCACATAGACAACAGTTATTTTTTTCATACTATCACCTTAAATTAATATTTCAGTTATTTGGGTCATCAACCAATCGTACCCATTTTTTTCTAGGTTTTCTTTCGTAATTACATCATTTACATCTCTGAGTTTGGTCTCGGTAATGTGTAAATTAGTCAAGATTTTGATTTTTGCCATAAGTAATTTTTCTTCAATCGGTTTGCTTAGAAAATCATCTGCTCCCGATTCGACAGCTTTTAACTGATTTGTTATATCATTTAAAGCTGTTGTTATAACTATAGGAATATGTTTTGTTGCAGGGTTTGCCTTAAGATTTCTTGCTGTCTCATATCCATCCATTCTAGGCATCATTACATCTAAAACGATAGCATCAGGCTGAAAGTCTTGGACTTTTTCAAGACAATCCACTCCGTCATAAGCCGCAAAAGCTATATATCCGGTGCTTTCTAAAAATCTACCTAACAGCTTGGTAGTTATTTTATTATCATCAACTACTAGAACGCGGGGTTTACGCATTTTATTACCTATTTCTTTTATAGTTATTATTCAAAATTAAGAATTATTCATAAATAAAACAAATTAAATTGATGACATTGTGAAATTTATTAGATTTTTACTCATGATTTTTTCCACAATGCTTTCATCTAGTCTGAGGACATTGGTTAAAACGCGCTGTATACCCTCATAGTCAATGAATGGCGTTTCAGGTATCCCATCTAAATCGGCACCTAATCCTAAAATATCTTCAGCACCAAATTTTAAAAAATGCTCAATATGTTTGCAAAATTGTAATGTGAGATTATCCTCTCTATCCGAAACAAATTTGGTATAAAGATTTAAACCAATAAATCCTTTTTTGCTAACGATAACTTTGATTTGGTCATCTGTAAGATTCCTAGGCATATCGCACAATGTCCGGCAATTTGAATGTGAAGCCATAAACGGTTTTTTGGCAATAGCCGCTACATCCTGAAACCCTTTATCGCTTAGATGCGAAACATCAATAATGATATTTAGTTTTTCACATTCTTCGATAATCATTCTACCAAATTCAGTCAATCCATAATTGGAACCAACACCATCGGCGAGGAAATTTCTATGATTGTGAGTTAATGTTATAGTTCGCACACCTAATTGGTAAAAAGCATATAAATTTTCAACTGAATTTATAATTGGGCTGGCACCTTCCAAAGTCAGCACTATATTCAGCTTTTCATCATTCCAATCATCAGCACTTGTTAAAATATTGCATTCTTTTGGTAAACTCTTATACAGATTTCCTGCCGCGCGTAATGCATAATTAGCGGCATCGCTACCGGCATATTCCGCTGGTGTAAAAATTGCCATATATTGAAGAACACCACCTGATTTTCTGAATTTGGTAACATTCCAATGAGCCGTTTCTTCAAAAAATGGCTTGTTAGGAAACGTTGTTAAAGTATCGCAATGTGCATCGGCTATTTTCATTAGTTTTATCATTAACTTATTAAAGAATAGTATTATTCAATTTTCATTCCATTAATTAGAATTTGAATATTGATGTAATTAAATTTATTTTTTATTCTGAATTTGGTTCAGAGGAACGAAGTGTTCTATTTTTATACTCTGTGATATTGTACATTTTTTCAGGTATAAATCATATTTGTCTGGAGCATATTTTTCGAGATATAAATAGCGGCGGACATAATTTTGAAAATATTCTGAATGATTCAAAGCAAAACCCTGCCTATTAATTATTGAATCCATAGGGTTATGATAATCTGTTCCGTGTGATTTTACAAAGTATATGTTTTTATAACTTTTTATTTTATTCAGCATCCTATCTAAATCTTTTTGGGTGTGATTCGAGGCTAATGAATAATAATTCAATTTCTTATTCTTTGTGTAGATTTCCACCAAAATTTGACTATCTCCTAAATAATCAAATTCGCGGCAAACATCAACAATTATTAGGTCTTTATTGGTTACTGTTTTGTCAATATATTTTGCCGCGGCTCTCCAATCTTCCTTCTCGTAGGTTGTCCAGTCTTCAACCAAAGTTGCGATTGAAAGTGCGAAAATTGCGATTAGAATAGCGTAACTGACTTTTTTCGAGTTAAATTTGTCGATTCCTGCGGATACTAATAAAATAAGAGCCGGGGATGTTAAAAGTGAGTATCTTGCATTAAAAATTGGGGAAAAGATATAAGAAACAAAAAGGGGCAAAGCTATAGGTAAAATAAACCAAATCCAAAAGATCCCAGTGCCAATTATGGAATTATTCGTTTCCCGATTGCTAACAGCAATGTTTAAAGTAGATTTATCACGGTCCTGTTTAAAGATTAGTACTGCTAATAAAATTAAAAATATTATAGCTAATGTAATAGAACCGCTTAATTCTATAAAGGCTTCGCCACCTGAAAATATAGAAATAGCCGGTAACCAAAATCCATTGCTGACTGACTTCATCTGGCCCAAGAAAACAAATAACCACGGCAAGTAGAGCAAAAATAGTACAATATAGGATATGATAAACTGTATTGGCTTCGCTGATTTTGCACTTTTGGTTTTGAACCAAAAAAACAAAATATACAGCACTTGAGAAAGTATTATTAAAAAAGCAAAATTGTGTGTGTAAGTCATTGCTGAGTTTACAAGTATATACAGAACCCAAAGAATGGGCTTTTTGTCTTTGTTTTGTAAAATTTTGATAATCAATAAGTAAGATATTGAAGCTAACAAAGCAAGTAATGTGTACATCCTCACTTCTTGGGAATAAAAGATATTTATTCTGGAAACAGCAAATATAATAGCGGAGAATAAAGCTGTTTTTTTATTGAATACATTCTTTGCTATAGTAAATATAATCGGAATGGTCAATACGCTAAATAATCCTGAAAGACTTCGAGCCACGGTTTCAGTGTTTCCGAATATAATCATCCAAATATTTAGCAGCATATAGTAAAACGGCGGGTGAAAGTCTCTGCTTGTTAAAACCGGAATTTCATTCAATGGCATCTTAGCCAAAGCAATCGAATATATTTCGTCGAACCAATAACTCTCCAAACCAATGTTTATTAGCCTAAGAATAATTCCCAAACCGATGATACCCAAAAGCCAAAATATGTATTTATTTTTCATTTGCACGTTATAAAATAACAAAAATATCAAAAATTACCGGAGTAATGGTAAAAAAAAATAAATATTACTCACAGCGTCTATATTGCTTTTGTAAATTTGAATATCGAAAATGAGTAAATCAAAATTAGATTCTATATTATTACTATCAGTGCTTTCAATTATTTGGGGCAGTTCATTTATTTTAATGAAAAAAGGAATGGTTTCATATTCCGCTCCTCAAGTTGCTTCGATGAGAATTTTATTTGCAGGCTTGGTTTTTGTCCCAACAATTATCCTCCGCTTCAAATCAATACCTTGGAATAAATTTTGGTATATTTTATTATTCGGTGTATTAGAAGTTGGAATACCGCCATTTCTATATACATTTGCTCAAACTCGCGTTGATAGTTCTTCGGCAGGCATATTGAACAGCCTTGTACCACTTTTTACTTTAGCAATAGGGATGGTGGTTTTTAAATTACGCTATCGGTGGACGACTACGCTGGGTGTGTTTATAGGTTTATTTGGTGCATTCATTATTACATTTATGAAAAATGGAGGGACCGGCGAAGGTTTAGTGAATTTAGGAAATTCTTATGGATTGCTGATAGTTTTTGCAACTTTACTCTATGGTATTGCCGGAAACCTTTTAAAGGAAAAGCTAAACGAAGTTTCAGGTACCATGATCACAGCAGTAGCTTTTGTGACATTAGCTATTCCTGCCGGAATTTATTTACTGACCACGAATTTTTTCAGTATCCCGCTATCAAATTCTGCAAATTTATACTCATTGGGAGCTATTGTTGTTTTAGCTGTATTTGGTTCTGCTTTAGCAATATTACTTTTCAGCAAATTAATCAAACTTTCGAATGCATTATTCGCTTCATTTGTAACATATTTGATCCCGTTCGTCTCTCTACTTTGGGGTTGGTTGGACGGTGAGAATATATCTATCGTTCACTTTTCAAGTCTATTCGTGATATTTTTAGGAATATATATTGCAAATAAAAGTGAGAAAAGAGTACGCGTACGTTAAGTTTATTTGGTTTTAATACGATTATATTGCTCAATATAATTGCTTAGAGAATCTTTTTCATACTCCGAATCTTCTGCTGGATAACGAAGAATATCTTCATATCTACCGGTTTGCTTTGCTTTAGCCCAGATTATACTTTCACCTGCAGGAACGATATTTGGAGGTGTTTGGTAAAATTCGTCTTGATATGCTTTATCAACATCTACAAGTTCCCAGCCGTTTTTTTTAAACATTGCTAATATGTCATCTAAAAATAAAGCATTCAATAATGAATGATGTAACAATATTGTATGATTAATTTCCCTGCCGGTTAATTTAACAGCTAAATCATTATAAAAAATAGCTCTATTGAGTAAATGCTTCAATAAATATTCTTTGTATGGAGTTAAATCGATTTTAGGATCGATGCTTAAAACTTTCGTCATTTCTGCATCAATATACCAATCCGAAGCATCAATTGAAACATAACCGACTTTGTAACCTATAGATTTCATCTTCTTTCTTATGTAATTTCTATTGTTTTTATCTGTACCTTCTTTCAAAAAGGGAAATCGAAAAAACTTGGAGTAATTTTTATAATCTCTTATAATTGAGTCACCTTTAAGTACATCAGCCCAAAAGATTTCAGCTACTGCCTTGGGTGAGTTGTAATAAAGATGCGAAAACGAATGATTGCAAATCAGATGTCCATAATTATCCCATGTATTTAAGAGCATTATACCGTTTTCATCAACTACTCTTTTGCCGCAAACAAAAAGAGCGACTTTAATATGATATTTATTCAGTGTAGTAAGTATATTCCCATTTCTTTGTTGCCAAGTCATTAGTGGTGTGTCAAGAGTATTCGGATCATCAAACGTAAAAGCAATTTTGGGTTTGGATTCCAAATTAATTGCAAATAAGATTGTTATAAATATAACTAATACATGTATGGTCTTGTATTTCATGATTGATTATTTAGTTGTTGTTAGTTTCCTTTTTAATAAATCTTGACAAGCTTTTTCTGCAACAATGTGTTTTGCTTCTTTTTTTGTATTTCCCGAGGCTGACCAATGATGCTCATTTTTTTTATAAGTCATATCCAAATCGCAAATAAATAATGTGATATGCTTTAATTCCCTTTGGGTAAATTGGTAATCAGGTACAGGCAATTTGTTTTTCAAACAGAATTCCTGTAATAAACCAATATAATTTGAACCTAAAGCATTTTCATGTAGTACAATATCTGGTTCTTTTATTTTAATTATACCTTTATCTTTTATAATTTGCAAAATCTTTTTTGCGGCTAATTGTTTGGCGTCCTTCTTATTGTTAGATTTAGCATAAACAGATATTGTATCATTATCAATTTCAATCATTCCGGAACAGTTTACAATTGGGTCGTGAGAAAGACCAACGAGTTGAAAATTAAATTCGGGATCACTCCAAGTATGGTTTCTGATTACAAGTTCTAATAATTCACCAACATAATTTTTCTCCTCCGAAGAATTTAAAGTTTCTATATCTTTTGCCGGCAATGGAAGTTCTAATATTTCTTCCGATTCGTTAAACGGAATATCCAATATTTGATATAGTAATCTTCCTGCGGAACGGCTTATTGCTTCCTTCTTTTTTGTAGAAAACGAAGGTTTTTCAGGTTGAATTAATTTGCCGTTATATAATACTTTGGAACACGCTGAAAATCCCGTTGCTGTTTGGTTTACTTCCGTATCAAAATTTTCCAAAAAGCCTTTTTGAGATGACATATTAATTAATGAAATAGGCATACCCGATGTTTTGTATGCAAAATCCAATGCCATAGTTTTAAATTCTCGCCAATCTTCCGAAAGCTCCATGTTTTTGAATAATATATCATAAATCATAATCACATCAATTGTTTCATTCTCAAACCGGTTTTTTAAGGCTTTCATCATATTTGGAAAAAGGAGACCGCTTTTTACTGCTCTATCTAAAATTGGTTCAAACTGACTATTATCCATTTTTACCAATTCTTCTTCCGAGGCACTTTTAAGTTTTAGTGACAAAGCCATAACTGCTTTATCTTTAAATGATTCGGCTTTTTGTTCAGAAATTTCTAATTTGGCAGAATTGATTTGATCCGATAATAACGTCAATTCTTCATTAGTATAGCTTTTGTTTGTTTTGTTAAGGAAAGACTTTATTAATTGGTGGTTAATTAGATCGGCTATTCTTCTGATTGGCGATGTAGCGTGTGTATAAGCCGCTTCATTTAACCCATAGTGCCCTAAAACCATTGGGCTATATTTTGCGCGGTCAAACCATAAAACGGCTCTCTCTTTCAATGCTGTGAGATATTGCGGTTCTTCTAAAACCGTACTAATCTGTTCTAAAATTATTTTTCTATCAGGAGTATTTAACTTTGCCGTATGATTTCTGTAAAGTAATGGTAAATCATTTTTAGCGCAATACATTGCCAAACCTTTGTTACATAAAATCATAAATTCCTGAACAACAATATTGCTTTTATGAGCTAACTCTTTGCTTAAAGATAAAATTACACCTTCTTCGTTTGTATAAATTCCTTTTGTTAAATCATAGATAGCTAACGCGCCTTTATTTCGTCTGGCTTCCAGCAATTTATCCGAGAATTCCGCCATTAATCTAAAGACCTCTCGCTCTGGGCTATCTTCTTTCTGCTCTAATATCTGATCGAATTGTGCGTAATTCAAGCGGTTCAGACTATGGAAAGCTGTTTCGCGGATACCGAAATCTAAAATCTCACCATCATTTGAAACTTCAATATCGAATGTTATTGCAGGATTGGGTTTATTTGGTAAAAGACTTAACTTATACTCCGACAATATTCTCGGTAACATTGGTTCATTAAAATCAAGCATATATCGAGTTTCTACTCTTTCGAAAGCAATATTAAATAGTTCCGAATCCATTCTGACAAACTGGGCAACATCCGCTATCGATACTTCAACTGAGTAATTTTCGCCATTACGGCGAATATTTATTCCATCATCTAAATCCTTCGATGTTGCACCATCAATAGTATAACCTTCGACAATAGGTCGATTCTTGAGCAATTTCTCAGGAATAAACATTTTATTAGCTTCTTTAAGAGCAGATTCTGTAAATTCAATTATTTTCATATTAATTCTCGATTCATTTACTGAGTTTAAAATAGAATCACAAAGTTCATTTAAATTTTATTTAGTGTAACTTTACAAAAATAATAATTAATTATTATGTAATGGGTATATAAAATATTATTTTTGTATTTATTGTTTATTAAAAATAATTAATTTGTTTAATTACAAGTTATTAGATAATTTTGAATAATAATAATAGGAATAAAGTCAAAATGAGTAAAGTAAAATTAATATTTTGTGCATTTCTCGCACAACTTTTAATACTATCATTCAGTATTAATTTAGTGGCAGAAGATGCTAATAGTCTTAACAATAAGATTATTAACGCAAAAACGACTAATGAAAAACTATGCTATTTATCAAAAATAACCGATTATTATATTAATAAAAGCGATCCTTTAGCACAAAAATATGCTTCAAAATTCCTTAAAATCGCCGAAAGAACCAACGATGATACTTTTAAGATTATAGCTTACCATAAATGTGGACTGGCTTATCAATCAATTTCAAATTATGCCCTTGCAATTAATAATTACTTGCAAGCTGAAAGCTTAAGTTTGGGAACCAATAATAAAAAATATTTAGTCTTAATTTATAAAGACATAGGCGAAAGCTACCGTTCTTTTTTCGAATATTCCGCCTCACTGAAATATCTGAATAAATCACTTCAGTTAAGCCATAAGTTGAAAGATAAATTTGGAGAAGCAAAAGCGTTGAATAGAATTGGGGCTGTTTATGCTGAGTTTAATAATATAAAGGATAGAAACAAATCGTTATATTATACCAACAAATCAAATTCAATAGCCGAATCTTTAGATGATTACGATCTATTAACGTCAAATTACCTTTTATTAGGAGCCAATTATAGTTATTTAAAAGATTATCAAAGAGCATTCGATTACTTCAATAAATCACTTGTTTTGGTGGACAGTTGTTCGTCAAGCGAAGACAAATCACTGATATTAAAAGCAATAGCTGTGATGTATTATTATCTTAACGACAACGCAAAAGCTATTGAATACGGACAAAAGGCGTACAAGAATGCCTTGGAAAATAATAACTTAACTTATATTTGGCTAAGCACTAATATTTTATGCCAAGTTTATGAAAAAATTCACAACTCTGATAGCGCGCTTAAGTATCTTAAAATAACAGCTGACGCTCGTTCAGATTTGTATATGAAAGAAAAGGATTTGGCTGTATTTAAATCGGAAGCAAAATTTCAAAAAGAGCAATTCGCTCACGAAAAAAAAGAAGAAATACAACGTGAAAGAGATAAAACTTTATTCTTCATCATTATAATTATTATCATCTTTATAAGCCTGACTTTTAGTATGATTCGATTCGGTAAATTGAAGAAAACATATAAAGAATTGAACATTCAAAAAGATATTATAGAAGTTCAAAAGCATGAATTAGCTTTAGTTAACCATACTAAGGATACGTTCTTTTCGATTATAGCACACGACTTGCGTAGTCCTTTTAATTCAATTTTAGGACTTAGTTATGAGCTTAAATATAGTGCTGACAATATGGAGCTGGATGATGTAAAAATGTTTGCTGGTGAAATCAACACATCTTCCCACATCACCTACAATCTACTGGAAAATCTATTGGAATGGGCAAAATTACAAACAGGAGCTATTATACCTAAACCCGAGGAAATAGAATTCAAAGATCTTTTAGAATTAACAACAAATCTTGTACAGGTTTCTGCGCTGAAAAAAAACATTACAATTAAATTAGTAACCATAGAGAATTGTGTAATATATGCTGATATTAATATGATAACATCAATTATGCGCAACCTGATTTCCAATGCGATTAAATTTTCTCATAAGGGAAATGACATAATGATTTCCACAAAAATAAAAGATAAATTTCTTGAAATTTTCATTTCTGATAATGGTGAAGGTATGGATGATAAAACAATAAATTCTTTGTTTAAAATTGGGCAAACACTCAGCAATCTTGGTACTGAAAATGAAAAAGGTAGTGGGTTGGGATTAATCTTGTGTAAAGAACTAATAGAAATACAAGGCGGCACGATTTCAGTTCGAAGTGAATATGGTATAGGCAGCACGTTTTCGATTACAATACCGATAGCTGCGCAAAATCCGTAAAAATCAATTATACAAGCACATAATATAATAGACATAGATGGGCTCTACCTGGCAGATAGAGTCCATCTAAAATTTGAAGTCATTAATTCTTGTAAGCTAAATGACAATTATATACTTTCATATTTTGTCCACACTATTTATCTTCCAATAAATAGGCTTTGTTTATGTAGTCTAATTCGGGATAATTCTTTTTAAGATATTCAGGAATATTCTTTATGGTTGAATCCATTTTCTTTCTAGGTTCATCTTGGTAACCGGTATAAAATTTCTTTACGACTTTCATTCCTTTGCTGACATAAGCAAAGGCGGGGAAGCCTTTGGTTTCGCCTGGAATAGTATCTAATCGAAGATTATCTTTATAATTGATGTATAATTGACAACTTCTAGTGTTTTTTCCAGATCGTGCAAAAGCAATAGTTCCTTCCTCATTACTTTTCAGAACAGGTTCGTCCAAAACGATTTCTTTTTCCCATGGTTTGTAAATTAAACTATCAAGATCACCGAATTGTGCGACGAAATTTGGTACACAGCGGTAAAACGGTACATTTGTAAAATAATTACTTTTTACTAACTGATAAAATCTGTCAACCGCTAAAGGTGAGAATTTTCTTTCGGCTGTTACTTCAAAATCACCCTTGGTAGTTTCAAATTTCACGACGAATTTTTCCGGTGCTTTGAGTTTCAGTATTTCGGGATCAATTTTCTTCTCTTGAGCGAATATAACGCCAAAAGTAAATGCAAATATTACGAATAGGCTAATACCTAAGGATGGTTTCTTGAAATTTGTTTTTAAATTCATGATCCATTATCTCCAATTAATTATAACTTTATCTTTTAAAATTTTGATTCCTCTCGAGCTATTTCTTCTCTAATCTTCTAATTATTGATACAGTAAAATAAATAAAACTTGAAGCAAGAAATATTATGTTTACTACCCCAGCAAACGGCGGAGCGTTTTCCGGTATTATTTGTCCTATTAATACTACAATATTCAAAACTATAAGGACAATCAAAATGATTATTATTCTTTTTTTCATAATTTATTTTATTTAATTTCTAATTTATTAATTAATCTGTTTTATAATTCAGTAATACCTACTTATTATTTTACAAAAATAATTATTAATATTCAGAATCAAAACAAAATTACTAATTTTTGCATAATAAAAAAGACGTTGCATGCAACGTCTCTACTTTTCAAATTTATTATTTAAACTTAGAAAGATCTTTTGAACAAATCTTCAATAGCTTTTTTACCGTTTTCGTTCAATATTCTTGTACCTGTGCCGGCAAAATGGATATTCGTGATTTTTGGTTCTGCAAATCCAACCCAATTCTTACCATCCCATTTAAACCAACTATTTTTTTCTTGATCGAAAACAAAAAGTGTTTTGTTGCAAAGTTTCGCAAATTCTGCACCCCAACCGGTTCCGCCTTTAACAGTATTGTCGGCTTGGATAGTTCCGATTACGAAAATTTCTTGACTGCTGTTCACTTGGAACCATATAGTTTGAAGAACTTTTTTCAAAATTGGAGTATTTGGATAAGTTCTGTGCATAAGAGATGAAACATAAGATTGACTAACATCGCCTTGTTTTAATTCTTCGTGATTTAAAATTCTGATACCACGTGTTCTACCTGTTTCATGACCCTCGAATGAAAAATTAACTTCATCGATTCCATATTTTTCCGCGTTTTCACCAAAGCAAGACTCTGCTCCAACAGCTCCACCACTGTATAATATTACATCTGCACTATTCAACCAACACCTCAATAAATTTTTTAATTAAGCCCTATGTAAAATATATAGGGCTTGTTAATAACGTATTTAAATTGAAATATTGCAAAATAATGATAAATAATTAATTTTTAATGATTAATGAAAAAGCCAATAAGATATTTTAGGGAATTAGGATTTTCTTATTCAAAAATGAATTTTAAAATTGAAAAATCATCTTCCAAGTAATTCTTACCACGATAATTCATAGCATATTTGTAAAGAAAATCAAGATCTTTTCCTTCATCAAATTCATGAGATTGAATAAATTGCTTTAATCCTTCGATAGACCAAATATTCCCACTTGCATCTCTAATTTCATACACACCATCCGAGAAAATATACATTTTGGAAAATGGCTGAATAACAATTGAGTCGCTTGTATATTGAATAATCTTTGTTCCGCCGATAACATAATTTCTTGTACCAATAAATTGAGAATCCCCAGATTTTTCGACTAATATAGCAGGTGGGTGACCAGCGGTTGCATAATTCAATTCTCTGGTTTCTATGTTATATACTCCGTACCAAATAGTAAAAAATAGTTTATTATGATCGAGCATTTGATAAGTTTTGTTCAATGAATTTAAAACTTCATCTGGTTTTTCATAATTTGTATTGGCTAAAGTTTGATATTTTATAGAGTTTAAAATTGATATGGCGTGAAGTGAGCCGATTACACCGTGTCCGCTAACGTCTAATAAATAAATCGAAAGTTTATTTTTGTCCAACCAATGATAACCGAAAATATCACCCCCTAAATTAGAAGACGGCTTCAACATCCATTGAGTACGAATTTTTCCCTCTTTGATTTCGTCAGGTATTAACGAACTTACGTAATCGAACGCGGTTGAAAGCTCTTCGGTAATTATACCTAAATATTGTTCATTGGCTTGATGGGTTCTATTAAGATCTTCTAATGTCGATGAAAGTTGGTCCCTTTGTGTTGATATCAATTCGCTCTTTTGCGCTAATATTTTGTTAGCTTTTAGTTTATTAAGAAACAGAATAGTTAACACAATTATCAGTAAAAGCCCGAGCATGGTCAGCGCATATAGATAATTTCTTACATTAGAAACATTTGCCTTTTCGCTTTTTAAAATTGCAATTTCTTTTTCTTTTTGAGCTGTTTCAAATTTAACTTGTAAGTCACCAATTTGCTTGTTCATAAATTCACTCGATATTGAATCGTCCAGTTCGGAATATTTTTTATGATAGTTATATGCTTGGTGATAGTCTTTTAATCCTTCGTAAACCGCCGCTAATAGTACGTAATTCTCTCTAAGAGTTAAAACATTTTCCATTTTTTGATTTAATTTCAAGCTTTTAAGAAGATACGGCAAAGCCTTGCTGTATTGTTTTTTAAAACAGTAGATAGACCCAATATTGTTCATCGAAGTAGCGTCAGAATAAATATCGTTGTTTTCGGGTGAAAGCTCAGCGGACAATAAATAGTACTTCAGCGCCATATCGTAGTTTTTCAAATTTGAATATGCAACACCAAGATTATTTAAAGAATAACATTGGGAATTAACATCCCCGATTTTTTTACCTATTTGATATGATTTATGAAAGCAATTTATAGCTTTTTGTACATTATTCAAATAGTTGTAAGCAGTGCCAATTGAATTATAAATTGAGGCAATTTTGGCTTGATTATTTGTCTTTTCTGCAATATCAAGTACTTGGTAATAATATTTCAAAGATTTATTATGATTTTTCAAATCGGAGTACACATTGCCTATGTTTATTAAAGCGTGCAAAATCAAAGTAGAGTCTTTGAGTTCTTCGCCATATTTCAAAGCCTGCAGGTAGTATTCCAAAGCGCGTTTGTTATTACCCCCGGTTTTATAAATTATACCAATATTATTTATAGATCCGGCAATCAATAATTTATCCCCTATTTTTTTTCTTAATGCCAAGGCTTTCAAGTGGTAATCGAGTGCCAATTTATTATCGCCGGATAGCCTTGTTACATTACCTAAAGCATTATAGGAAGCCGCAATAAGGGTATCATTGCCGATTTTTTTTCTAATATCAAGCGATAATTGGAAATATTGTTTGGCATCTAAAACTTTATGTTGTAGTACATTGCAAATTCCAAGATTGAAATATGCCATTGATTCATTTTTTTTATCACCGGTTTTTTGGGAATAATCTAAGGCAAACTGACTATATTGAATTGACTTATCGATGGCATTATTTTGATATGCTTTGGATAGTTCATTATATATTGAAGGTTTATTGCTAGATTTGGTGGTGTTGACGATTTTTTCTAAACTATCAATATTTTGTGCATAAAGCGAATTGGAGGAACCAAGAAAAAACATTACCGGTATTATAATTAAAATACTTTTGATTACATCAAATAAGTATTTATTATTTATTAATTTAGTATTCATACAATTATTCTGCCAGCTTGATTATAATTATGAGCTAATACTACTATTCAATACCTTTTGAAAAAAATCTATTCGTTTAGATAGAACAAAGAATGCACTTTATAATTTCAAAAAATATTTTCACTTTTTTCTTATTTCAAAATTACGAAATATTTTCGAAGTGCTTAAATAATATTTGATAATTCTAAAAAAGTTGTGAAAATTTTATCCAAATTCAGAATAATAATTTTTAATGCATCTCGTCCTATCGTTGATATTTGTTTGATAATAATTGAATTTCAAAATTAAATTATGGAGATACGATGACTAATAATTACTATTTTAAGCTTTCTTGCTGTTCTATCATTTTATTATTCCTTACTTCATTAGCTTCTGCTAAAACATTTTATTCAATAGTATCCGGTAATTGGAGCGACAAATCCAGTTGGTCGGAAATATCTTGGAACGGAGCTGAAGCAAGCACGTTTCCTTTGGGAAAGGATACCATATTTATTGGTGAAAATCACAACATAATTCTCAATAGAAATATTGACTTATTTGATGGCGGAATACTCATCATTGACAAAGGTTCCTTAGAATTTTCTTCCGGAACATTAACCGCTAATTCCGACAAAGGTTCTTATGTTCAGGTTGGTGAATTTGGTGCCTTATTAAATGCTGGTCAGCAAACCGGATGGGTTATCGGCGAGCTAAGGTTATTTGTAGGCGATGGCACAGTGAAAAGAGATTTATTTTTTGACGTTGGTACATTGATGCTATATACCCCTTGTGGAATATCATTTTATTCCGGTACCGATGCTGTAGCCGGATATATTTCAATGGAATTAATATATGGCGTTCATTCCAAGGTCAAAAAACCTGTTTCCATTGATATGAATCGATTGATCGGTCCTAAATACTGGAGACTAATGCAGCCCGAAGGCTCAACATTTGTGAGAGGTAACAGAAACTTTGATATTCAGTTACTTGCTAACAGCGAAAATGAGGTAGTATATGTGGATTCGTATGTCTGCTGTGAAATAGGATTTGTTCGTAGCTGGACAAATGTTTTCGATTGGCAGCCCCTTTGGTCGGACACTTATAAAAGTTTTTTTCCGGAAATTAGCTGCGAAGACTCAAGAACCAAAATAAGACCAATTCCAAATTTCACCTATTTTGGCTCTTATAATTACGAAAAATCTTTAGTAACGCTTGGTGTTTATAGCGTTTCCGATACAATACCATTTGGTTCCACTGAAAAAATCGGAAATAGTGTTTTATTAGGCGATTTTATTGCGGGGAATGAAAACCTATCAGTTGCTTCGGTTGAAGATTTTAATAAAGGTAATCCGTTGCAGTATTCTTATACTGCAGAGGATATGATTACGTTTGTTACAGAAAACGAGCAAATTAATTCAATATCTATCTTTAATACTTTTGGTGATGTAATTAATCTCGATAAAAATTCAATAAAATTCAACCAAAACTATATAAATCTGGACATAAGTAGTTTGCCAAGTGGTGTTTATTTTCTCAAAACGGACAATACAATTACTAAATTTATTGTAATTCGTTAGAACCGTTTTTTGCGGGGTGGTCTGAGACCTGTCCTTATATACTTCACTTTTACATTGAAAAAAAGCCCTTTGCTATTTGCTTAGGGCTTTTTTATTTGAATAAATAATAATGTTAAGATAGATCAAGCAACTCTCTCTAGCGCATTTTTAATTCCATTTCTAATCATATTTCCATAACCGTCTTCCTGTAAATAACCAGCATAAGATTCTGCTAATAAAAAATTGCTTTTTGCGTTCTCAAAATCCTTCAAATCTTCATAGCATTTTCCAATATTTAAGTATAGCGATGGATATGCACCTTTCATTTCATCGCCCTTGACTTTTAAAGCAAATTCTAAAGCAGTCAAATCCCACTTTAATTTTTCCTCAACAGAGTTTTGTTTTCTGGCTAAATAATGAGCCGCCGTAAATTTTTCTGAATCTGTAACAGCTTCTTTCCAAGCATTAAGAAACATTTGTTTTGCTTCAGCAGTTTTTCCTTCTCCTTCCAAGATTATCCCGTGGCTACAGAGTTGGACTATTTTATTATTTGGGTCGAACAACATTTTAAATTCCGATTTTAAAAAATACAAAATTAGTAAATTTTATTATTTTGCTTATATATCTATAAAAAAAAACAGCCCTTTTATATATTTGAACAGCTATTTCGCTTAATTGATTCAAATTTTGTATAAATTTTGTAACAAATGGAAAGGATATTAACATCAAACCTAAATTATTTACACTTATTTTGCATTTTTTTCACTTTTTTTTCAACCCGAGAGAAAGAAATGGACTTCTCAGTTGTCTATACATTATAGAATGTGCAAATTTGAAAATTTTGTTTTTAGTTTAATTCATTTGTAATATTGAGGCAATATATGGGAAAGATTATTACTATTTTTATATTATTATTTATGATATCCACCGTAGCAAAACCGCAGACTTGGCAATCGTGTACAATCGGTATAGAAGATGAGTCAATCCAATCCTTAGCTGTCATAGGTCAACGGATATTTGCAGGAACGAGAAGCGGATGTATTTATGTGACATACGACAATGGAGAAAGTTGGCATATAACCGATGCGATAAATTCAATTCCTTCAACTTTTGTGGTTTATGGCAATAATATTCTGTTGGGCACTTACGGAAAAGGCTTGATGAAATCCTTAAATGGCGGTACAGTTTGGATTCCGCTTGATAGTGATTCTGCTGTTAAAATAATCAGTAATATTGAAGTGGTTGCCGATAAGCTTTTCGTTTTTGCTGCAGAACCCGAAAAGGGAAACATGAATGGTAGAATCTCTCGGTCAGATGACGGTGGGAAAACCTGGGTACCGGTGCTTAAAGGTAAATCATACAACCGGCTTCTTTCGCTCAGCTCTATTGGTACAACCGTTTTTGTTAGTACTACGCAATGTGATGTTTTTAGATCGGATAATTTTGGAGATAATTGGACAAATGTGGGTATAGACCTGCCCGACAAAAATATTTTTCAACTAAAAGCGCAAGGTACAAACCTTCTTGCCGGTTCCGAGGAGACACGCTTTTTCATCTCATCCGATTTGGGGTTGACTTGGCGAAACGCTAATAAAGGTTTCCCGGATGATAATGTATCAGCCATTGCTGTTAATGGTTCTAATATTTTCGTTGGTACTGCTGGAAGCGGTGTTTATCTTTCCACCGATAACGGGGATTCGTGGAATGATTTTAATGATACTTTATGGAATCATCACATCCAAGCTCGTTGTCTTGTTGCGAATGATGAATATGCTTTTTGTAGCACAGGCGGTTATTTCGGGTTATATAGAAAAGATATAACTAAGCTTATAAGTCCTGTGGCAGATGAATCCAAAGAAGGTTTCGAAATTTATCCAAATCCGGCAAAAGATTATATCACTGTATCTTTTAAACCTTCCGAAGGTTTCGAACCTTCGGAAGGTTCAGCATTTCACATCTACAACACCTTAGGCGAACTAGTATTATCTGAATCTATTCATCCGATGACTTCAAGTCATCGGATGAATATAGAGAGTTTGCCAAAAGGGATGTATTTTGTACGAAATGGCGGCGAAGTTATTAAATTTACTAAATATTAATATTTCAATAAATTAAAAAAAAATGAGGAATTTATTATGAAAAATACTATACTTTTTGGTTGTTTGTTTTTATTCGTTTTATTTACTCCCAATGAAAAGGCGAATTGCCGTTGGGAACAAGTAAGCTCATTTTATACGGCTACACATAGTTTTTTGTCAGTATCAGCTATTGATTCTAATAATTATCTATTACAAGCGAAGCGTTTATATTTTATAGACATAGAAGATTCAGACCAGGATATGAGAGAAGGTCTTATGTTCTATTTAACCAGTAATTATGGTCTAACTTGGGATTCAACTTTTTCGACAATGAAACTAATAAAGGCAAGTTTTAAAGTAAATAATTTTGAGGGAATGCAGTTCTTTACGAAAGATACCATTTATCTTATGATAAGTTTACAGAATAAAAACGCAATGTTAGCCAAAACCTTCGATGGCGGCAAAACTTGGGACTCTTTGTATTGTCCTTTAGCACGTAAGTCCGACTCACCGGCTCCAGATGAAGCTTTTTTCTACTTTAAAAACAGTAAAGAAGGTTATTATGCTTTAGGTTCCGATTCTATGGTAGTTACAAAGGATGGTGGATTGAATTGGAGCAAATTGGAACTGCCACAATTACGTGATACTTTAGGAACAGGTTACTGGATGTCAAGTTATTCAGTTTATAAAAATACTTTTCTGATTAGTGCTGTTCGCGGATATGATGATTTTCTATGGAAGAAGATACTAATATCAAAAGATATGGGTCAAACTTGGGAAATAATTGATGACCAGGCAGACAAAATTGCTCAGGGCACAATAAATTTCTTTATTCGAAATGAAAGCGAAATATGGGGTTTAGGATCAAATCCCGATAATTCTCACGAGACAGTTATCAGAAAATCGCTTGATGGAGGCAAAACGTGGGAACGAATTGACGGTGGTAAGATATTAGATGGCTTAGGTGAAAAATTACATTTCTTTGGTAAAGATAGTATAATTTTACAAACGAGATGGACTTTGTTTAAAAGTATAGATAATGGCAATACCTGGGTTGAGTATTATGACAACCCTAGTCACTATCACTTAGAATCAGTATCAATTACAAAGTGGTATAGAGGTTTAGTAATTGACCGGAATAATGTTTATCGCTGTGATCCGAGACCGAATGCCGTTGAATTCGCGCCCGATAATTCAAAATTATCTGTATTTCCGAATCCAATCGCACCAAACCAAACTATGAATATTACATATTACGATAATACTCTCTTGGGTAATGTGATTTTCAAAATAGTTGATTTTTCAGGGAAAGTAATTGATGAATACATTCCGGAGAATATTTCATCCTACATCAATGTACAATACTCGCCGGAAACACCTTTCGCCCGCGGTGCATATTTCCTTGTAATCGAATCCTGCGGGGTTGTTGTTGCTAAAGAGAGGTTTGTGGTGAAGTAAGAATGATTAACACGCAGACGACACGGATTTAGCAGATTGGTGCAGATTATTATCTGTGCTCTTAGCGCCTTCTTCGTGTTCTTAGTGTTTAAATCCTCTTCTTTTTCAAATTCGAGATTTGTACAAATAATTTGGAATTGAATTCGTTTATTATAATTAATTATAAATTTGTTGAATTAGCTAAATTAATTATGAATAAACCAACAAAAATACTATTGAAGATTTTAAGTGGTAGAAACGATTCAAATATAGAATTTTCAGATTTAGTGCATCTTTTAATATATCTTGAATTTGATTCAAGAACCAAAGGAAGTCATCATATTTTTTATAAAGATGGAATCGACGAAATAATAAATATTCAACCAAGGGTAAATAACAAAGCCAAGGCTTATCAAGTCAAACAAATAAGAAATTTAATAATAAAATATAAATTAGGAAATATAGATTATGAATAAATATGAAATAATTATTTACTGGAGTGAAGACGACAACCGCTTCGTAACAGATGTTCCGGAACTACCGGGTTGTATGTCGGATGGTAGTACTTATTCTGAAGCATTAACAAATACCGAAATTGTAATACAAGAATGGATTGATACAGCAAAAGAACTTGGAAGGCAAATTCCTGTGCCAAAAGGGAGATTAGTTTATGCTTAAAGAACAAGTTGAATATTTTTCACAAAACGGTATCGCTAACAACGAAGATTTTTTTGAATTTGCAAAAAACTTCACTAATAAATTGGAAACCGGTGAAATACGCTCCGCATGGCGCGATACGGACGGCACTTGGAAAGTGAATACTTGGGTAAAAACAGGGATACATCTATTATTTCAATACGGCACAATGAAGGATTATTCCATAGACGCCAATTTCAAGTTTTTCGATAAAAACACTTTAGGTCCCCGCGAAATGAAATTGGAAGATAACATTCGCTTAATCCCGGGCGGGTCTGCAATTCGATGCGGCGTTTTTATAGGCGAGCGGGTGATCTGCGTGCCGCCTATGTATATAAACATAGGTGCTTATGTAGATTCAGGCAGTATGATTGATTCTCACGCTTTGATTGGCACTTGCGCACAAATTGGGAAAAATGTACATATCAGCGCCGCGGCGCAAATAGGCGGTGTTTTGGAACCTGCTGGTGCAAGGCCAGTAATAATCGAAGATGACGTAATGGTTGGTGGGAATTGCGGTGTTTACGAAGGCGTATTGGTCAGACAGGGAGCTGTTTTGGGTACGGGCGTTATTATGAACGCGTCAACACATATTTATGATTTAGTAAACGAAAGAGTAATTAAATCCAATGGTGATATACCGCTGGAAGTTCCTGAAAAAGCTGTTGTTATTCCGGGGAGTAGAGCTTTGAATACAGAATTTGCCAAATCGTTTGGGTTATCCATTTCGACACCGATTATTATTAAATATCGTGACGAAAAAACAAATATTAAAACCGCGCTGAATGATTTATTGCGATAAACCGCTTTTATCAAGATATTTGAGAACCTTGTCAATACGGCCGTAAACTTGGTCTAATGTACCAACACCGTCAATTCTGTGAATTAGATTCATAGAATCGTAATGCTCAATAATCGGCATAGTAAGGTTATTGTAATTACGAATCCTAGTTTTGATGGATTCTTCGCTGTCGTCCTTGCGCTGTGTTAAGGTCGAGCCGCAAACATCGCAAATATTGAATACCCGTGGCGGTTTATATTCCAAATGGAACGATGCACCACAGTTTAAACAAGTGCGGCGAGCGGCTAATCGAGCTATCAATTCACTTTTTTGTACATATAGAATTAATACAGCGTCCAATTTAAAATGATATTTTAGGAACAGTCTATCCAAAGAAATGGCTTGGTAGAGAGTGCGGGGAAATCCATCAAGAATAAATCCATTAGCGTATTTATCTTTCGTTATTTGATCTTCGAGAAATTGAATCATAATTTCGTCGGGTACAAATTCACCGACATTTATATATTCTGCAACAGATTTCCCTAGCGGAGTTCCTGCTTTGATCTCTGCTCGTAATATATTCCCGGTTGATAGCTGTGGCAAATGATACTTCTCTGTAATCAAAGCGCTTTGTGTTCCTTTGCCTGCTCCCGGAGGTGCTATAAATATCAATCTCATTCGAATTTCATTTTTTGGAAAATTATCAATTTCAAAAATAATCAAAAATTTTCATTGGTAACTAAAAATTGATAAAATTTCTCAAATATTCAGTTAATTTTATTTTGCAATATGTAAATATTAGTACCGTCAAATATAAAAATTATAATTGGTAAAACATGGATACATCTTATATACCTCTTGTCGTGATGCTTGTAGTCGGGTTCTCTGTTGCAGGTATTTTCCTTCTGTTATCGAAATACATTGGTGCACGCCGTTTAACCGCGGACAAAAAACTTACTTATGAAAGCGGATTAATTCCTTTTGGAACCGCCCGGAAACGTTTCTCCGTAAAATTTTATATGACTGCAATGAGTTTTATAATATTCGATGTGGAAGCATTATTTTTATATCCATGGGCTGTTAATTTATCACATTCCAAATCGGCGGCTATGTTTTGGTGCGGAATTTTATTTATAGTAATCTTACTTGTCGGCTACTTTTGGGAATTAAAGAAGGGAGGTTTCGAATGGGACTAAACGAAATTCTTCGTCACGAGGGCTTTATCACAACCTCAATAGAAAAAATTATTAAATTAGCACAAGCGAATTCTGTTTGGCCTATGCCTTTGGGACTTTCCTGCTGTGGTATCGAGATGATGTCCTCGGCGGCTTCGCGTTTTGATATTTCACGTTTCGGCTCGGAAGTTTTCCGTATGACACCCCGCCAATCGGATGTACTTCTTGTTGCCGGAACGGTTACTTATAAAATGGCACTTTCAGTACGCAATATATATGATCTGATGCCCGATCCAAAATGGGTGATTTCTATGGGCGCTTGCGCATCTTCGGGCGGAATGTTCCGCAGTTATGCCGTGGTGCAAGGTATTGACAAATTTTTGCCGGTGGATGTATATATTTCCGGTTGCCCTCCGCGTCCGGAAGCCGTGTTAAAGGCACTTATGACCATTCAAGATAAGATTGTTAAATCTCATCGTCCGGATATAGTCAATTTCGGGAAAGATGTTTCTATAACCCCAACGGGTGAGAGATTTGAATCTCAGCATTTTTTTGATCCAATGAAACAAGATTAGCGGGTTTTATAGAAAAATTAAATGCTAAAATTAAGATAATAATAATATAATATATAGGCTAAACATGATGGATGTAAATGATATTTATGGCGTTTGGGATATATTGGGATTACGTTACAAATCCCACCCTTGGCACGGAGTTTTTATCGGCGATATGGCACCGGAAGTTGTTACTAGTTTCATAGAGGTAGTAACAACCGATACAGTAAAATATGAGTTGGACAAAGAAACCGGATATTTAAAAGTCGATAGACCTCAGAAATACTCGAGTATGTTTCCGGCGTTATATGGTTTTATTCCTCAAACATACTGCGGAGTTGGTGTAGCGGATTTTTGTAATAAAGAAACCGGCAGAACAGATATAATGGGTGATAGAGACCCAATTGATATTTGTGTGCTCACGGAAAAGCACATTACACATGGCGATATCTTAGTTCAAGCTGTGCCAATCGGCGGATTCAGAATGATTGACGGTGGAGAAGCCGACGATAAGATTATCGCTATTATGAAAGGCGACGAAGTATATCAAAAATGGCACGATATAAGCGATTGTCCTGAAACTTTGATTACACGCTTAGAGCATTACTTTCTTACATATAAAGATATGCCCGGTCAACCCAACCGTCAGTGCGAAATAACCGATATTTACGACAAAAAAACAGCTCACGAAGTAATCAATCTCAGTAGAATTGATTATTTCAAAACTTTTGGTAATATAAAATCGAAATTGTCGCACGCCGCTATGAACGCTTTTAATATCAAGTAAGCTATGGAAAAAATAGGACTATTCGGCGGTACATTTAATCCTCTGCATTTTGGGCATATCAAAATTGCAGAGGCTTTTGTTAATTCCTTAGAGTTAACAAAGTGCGTATTTATTCCGGCGAATATTTCTCCTTTTAAGATTGATGTAATTGATAATACAGCTATTGACGCTACACACAGATTGAATATGTTAGCTCGCGGATTGGCAGAATACTCCAATTTTGAATACGACGATTTTGAAATTCGAAATGGCGGAGTCTCATATACATATTTGACCTTAGAATATTTCAGGGCGAAGAATCCCGAAAGCAAACTTTTTTGGTTAATTGGCGGCGACCATATCGCGAAATTCAACCAATGGAAAAATTATCAGCACATTTTGGAAATGACTGAATTAGCCGTTGTTAATAGAAATTCTGAACTCAGTGATCAGGATAAAAATCATATCGGCGATTTGACTGGCGGAAAATTCACAATCATCAATCAACCTCTTATTGACATATCAGCCACCGATATCCGCAATCGTATAAAAAACGGTTTGGCTATTGAGGGTTTGGTACCGGAGAAAGTGATTGAGTATATCGAAGAAAATGGATTATATAAATAAACGTACTCATGGGGCTATCTCACAACTCAAAATTATATAAAGTAGCTCAGACAAGAATGTCTAAGCTACTTTATATGTTGTACATAGTAGAACAGACATTCTTGTCTGTTCTTGGAAAATGTCATTCAATGCTCATTCAGTTCTCGTTCCCAAGCTCCTGCTTGGGAACGTCTTAACTACTATTTCCCCAGCAACTCTTTGATCTTATCAAAAGCGTTCTTGGCGTATTTCTGAATTAATCAATAAACGCCAATCGAATTATTCTAAATCAGTTAATGAATATAAGTATAAACAACAATCTTGGAAAGGTGTTCTATTTGGTTGACCATACTTTTTTATAACGTTATATTTGTCGTTATCCGCACCTTCTAAAATCCAAGTTTCACCATCGTTCATAGGTATTACAGTCTCATCTTTAATATAGGATGGGTTAATATCCCAAAATTTCATTTTTTTGATTAGAAACATAAATTTTTGCCAATCTTTTAATGTTAGTTTTTTTGATCCTCCAAATAAATTATTATCCGAATAAAAGCTTCTTGATTTCCAATAAATATCAACTTTACCGTTTTTGTTTTCCATAGTAACGGCTGTACTGTTAGACAAAAATCCAAACTGTGTGAATCTATAAATTTGTTTATGATAAAAATTATTAATTAATGGAGCTTCTTTAAGGTCGCGCAATTCTTCCGAATGGTCTTCTACACGAGATTCAGCTATTTCAACATCGCGGAGAACATCATAACAATAATCTGTTTCCCAGTGTTTTGGGAGTATAAAAGATGATTCAATTAAAAAGTAAGTACTTTTTTTATTAGGTTTGATATTATCAAAATCTTCTAAATGAATTTTGTCTCCCAAGAAATTGCACACCTGTACTAAGGGATATTTACCCTTGAATATAAACTCACTTTTGAATTTGTATAATAAGCTAAAATAATGGCGAGCTTTTTGTGCGTAATAGCTCAATTTTGACGATCTTTTGGAAGTATTGTACTCGTAATTAAACGCATAATAATATAACGTCCCAAGCAAATAATTAACCTCTCCGTTTTTCCAATCCAATCGGCAAGCCTTTTTCAGTAAACCTAAATCACTTGTATCTACCAGCGAATTAGAATACTTTTCATATTTTGCTCTTAAAATTAGAGCTGCTGGATTTTTAGGATCAGATTTAATCATATTATCAAAGAATCTTTTGATAGAATCTTTGGAATTTAAACTAAAGTTAATATAATTAGCTATAATACAAACCGCGGCATCGTTGTATTTATCAAGTGCTAATAAATCATAAGAATTCTTGATGGTCTTGGAATCCATATCGAAATGAGCAACTTGCGATTCAAGATATATTACAGCAGAATCCCTTTTTATTGGTGAATCCGGAATATAATATACTTCTGATTTGTTGATTTTGTAATGTTTTTGATTTAAGACAGACTTAGAAAAAATAAAAATTATAGACAATATCAAAATTGCTAACAAGGATCGGAAAACGTATTTCATAATATTCTCTCGTTTATACTCAGCAAAACCATTTCTAAATTAAAATCACTAACTTTATTCAAATATAAGAATAATTCTTTAAATGAAGGGTATCTTGGATAAAATAAATCCTTGGGGCTGTCTCACAACTCGAAATTATCCATTTGTTAGTCAATCAGTGATGATTGACCCACCGATATATCAATGACATGGTGGGATAAGCATCCTTGCTTGTCGCACAAATTTCGAGTTTTGAGACAACCCCAAGGTTATACCAACTTTTGTACTCGTTCCCAAGCTAAAATTTCAGTTCTCGTTCCCAAGCTCCTGCTTGGGAACGTCTTAGCATCTATTTTCCCAACAACTTTTTAATCAAATCAAAAGCGTTTTTGGCGTATTTTTCGATTAATTTGGCCTTATCCCAAGAAGTTTCTTCTATAGTTTTTGGTCCTGAAAACATTTTCTTATACAATACTTGATTATTTTCATCCAGTACTGCGGTATATGGCAAACCAAAATCTTTATTTTCCTTATCGAAAACATTTATATAATCCACCAAAACCTTTTGTAATTTAGGCATTAATTCTTCTTGGTTATTCAGTGGATTACTTAGGACATAAGCGTCTAAATTAAAATCAGCTTTATTAAAATAGGCTCTTTGAAGGTCTTTTTGCTTTTTGTTGTCGAAATCAGCTGAAATGAAATATAGGGCATATTCATTGTTCTTTGGGACAAGTTTAGTAAATTCATCCATTTCATATACTGTAGTTGGGCACCAGCTACCCCAAAAATGCACCAGCTTTTTTCTTTTGTCGTTAGCGAGCAATTGCGTTAAAGAATCGATGGTTAGCGTGTATATTCTATTATCTTTAATATTACTGACATCAGTATCAATATTCAAACACACTTGACTCTGATTATAAATTGCTTCTACTTCATTTATTTCACCGGTTGAAATTTCGGACGATGGTGAACTTGCATTGGTTGTATTATCAGCACCTGAATTACCGGCTAAAAGTTCCAAATCCTTTTTCGAAGGTGTATAATTCTGGAAAATTTTCACATTTTTCTGATACTTGCTTGCATTTGCGAATATATAATCAATGCTATCCGCTTTAATATTCTGGGTAAATCCATTAAAAAGCAAATTCTGATCTTTATCAGCTAAAATAACATAAGGGTAATCAACGCTATCCTTTTTTGAAACAATATCACTAACAAATTGAATTATTTGTCCTTGCCCTTTAATTTCTTTTTTCAAACTGAAGATATTATCTAATTCGAGATATAAGAAGTATGATTTATGAAAAAACTTCTTCGATTCGTAATATTTTTTGATTATTTTTAGCTGATTATCTGCGGCAAGATCGGTACAAATAAAATAGACATCGTTATTATTATTGGCATAGAGTTTTTCAACCTCTGCAAAGTCTGGTTCAAATTCGGTATAATATGATGACCAAACAATGATGATTTTATTTCCAGCACGATTTAAAATCTTTTTTTGTAACGATAGTGAATTGATAAAAGCAGTTTCAGCCTCTCTGATCTCTATTGATTCGAGGAATTTTGGTTGTTTTAAAGATGCACCCTTCATTACCATTTTCATAAAACTGTTGTATTCCGGAAATATATCAACCTCGGCAGGCGGTACATTGGGACAGGCATTTAAGGGAATTGCTGAAGTGTTCTTTGTGGCAACAGGGGTATCCGAATCCGAGTTTTTAACGGACTTGAAAGATATACACGAGGTAAGCGCAATAGTTAAAGCAATTATTGGAATAGTTTTTGTAAACATAGCACGATTCTCCGACGACTAATTTAATTTATAAACAATATATTATGTTCAAATTTCACCGAACTCAAGAATAATATCAATTAAGCATTTACTGATAGCTCTAGTTTAAGAAAAATAATTGAAATGTAGTATATGTTTAACGAAAAAAACCTTCCGAAGGTTTAAACTAATAAACTCATCCGATGACTGCCAGTTATTGGATGAGTGAAAAATCATTTAATAACAATAGATTTTTAATCTATTCCAGCTAATGAATATAAGTACATACAACAATTCTCGAAAGGCGTCTTAAAAAAGGGTGATTCACGTTTTTTGATAACGTTATATTTATTCTTATGAACACCTTCTAAAATCCAAGTTTCACCATCATTCATAGGTATCAATTTATTACTATCAATAGCATATGGCTTGATATTCCAAAATTCCATTTTTTGGATTAGTACTTTAAATCTTTGCCAATCTTTCAAAGTAAGTTCTTTTGTTCCTTCGGATAAATTATTATATGAATAAATGCTTCTTGATTTCCAATAAACATCAACTTTACCGTTTTTGTTTTTTATGGTAACGGCTGAAATGCCAGACAACGGTCCAAAACATGTTAATCTATAAATTTTTTTGTTATATAAATCAGAAGTTAATGGAGATTCTTTTAGATCGCGCAATGTTTCTGAATAAAATTGTACATCTTCTTCCGCCATTTTAACTTCAAAAAGCACATTGAACTTATAGTTTGTTTCCCATTCTTTTGGAAGTTTTAAAAAGGAATCAATTGAAAAGTAGGTACTTTTTTTATTAGGTCTGATATTATCAAAATCTTCAATATGAATTTTGTCTCCCAAGAAGTTGCACACCTGCACTAAAGGAAATTTACCCTTGAATATAAACTTACTTTTGAATTTGTATAATAAGCTTAAATAATGGCGGGCTTTTTGTGCGTAATAGTTCAATTTTGATGCCCTTCGAGATGTATTGTTCTCGTGTATAAAAGCATTATAGTATAATATTCCAAGCAAATAATTAGCTTCTTCGTTTTTCCAATCCAAGTGACATGCCTTTTTCAGCAGAACTAAATCACTTGTATCTATCAGCGAAACAGGATACTTTTCGTATTTCGCTCTTAAAATTAAAGGTGCCGGGTTTTTAGGATCAGATTTTATCATATTATCAAAGAATCGTTTGATAGAATCTTTATCCTTTACCCAATCATTTAAATAGTAGGCTATAATACGAACAGCGACATCGTTATGCCTATCAAGAGCTAATAAATCATAAGAATTCTTAACGTCTTTGGAAAACACAAGCATAAAAGGAATTTGCGATTCAAGATTAACAACAATAGAATCCCTTTTTATAGGTAAATCAGGAATATAATATACTTCTGATTTGCTGATTTTGTAATGTTGCTGATTTAAGATATACTTTGATAAAATAAAAATTATCGCCAACAGCAAAATTGCTAACAAGGATCGGGAAACGAATTTCATAATATTCTCTCGTTTATACTCAGCAAAACCATTTCTAAATTAAAATCACTAACTTTATTCAAATATAAGAATAATTCTTGAAATGAGGTATATCTTAGTCAAAAATAATTTAACAACTTATTTTGTGGCTCATATATTATGCACTAATTCAGTTGTATCTCATATTTCCGGTTTTGTGAGACACAAAATCAATTACGAATTACGAATTACGGGTTTTTCTTCTTCTCATTCAAAATTCATAATCTAAAATTTAAAATTGTTTGAAGAGATTTTGGTTATAACCGATATCCTAGGCAATTCATTCCACTACATAAATGTAGTGGCTATTCAAAAAGATGTCCCTTCTTTCTTTCCATTTATAATTTATAACTCATAACTAGAGAAGATGGATTCCTGCTTCCGCAGGAAAGACAACCCATGCCCAACACCCAATACCCCAAACCCTTCTTTGTGTCTCCGCGGTAAATTCTTCTTCTTCTTCTTCTCTTTATAAACTTTCAACTTTACAAACTTTATGAACTATTACGGCAGCACCTCGCCCAATTGCTCAATTATTGATGAAGCAGAAAGTGCGGCTTGCGATTTCTCTCCCGCCGCGTTACCTGCCAATGAGTGAATTAGCGCCGCAAGAGCTGTTAGTTCTAAAGGCTCCATAACAATACCGGCCATTGCTGATATAATGCCTGTCAGCACATCACCAGCACCTGCTGTTGCCATTCCGGGATTGCCATAGATGTTATAATAGGTTTCTCTGCCGGATGTAATAATAGTCGGAGTACCTTTTAAAAGTAAAGTTGCATGTGTTTTTTTCGCAAATTCGATAGCATGTTTTTCGGGTTCATCCATCACTTGAGAAAGCGGAATGCCGGACATTCTGGAAAATTCCATAATATGCGGAGTAAGAATAATATTCAGATTAAGTTCGGAATCCGGAGAAATGGCTCTCAATCCGTCGGCATCTATTACTATCATTTTGCTGCTGCCATACTTTTCGATTATCTCTTTAGTTATGACCTTTGCAGTACTTTCGCCCATTCCCGGTCCTATCGCTATTACAGTTGATTTTTGTGCTAATTTATGTATTGTCTCCATTGCAGAAATATCTATGCCGCCAAATTCATTAGCAGGAACTATTGTGGACATAATTTCCGGCAAAAGAGCCGGATGAAGAGTTGTTGTAACTAATACTACTATGCCACCACCGGATTTTATTGTAGCATTAGCGGCTAAAGCTCCCGCTCCGGGCATTGAATCAGAACCAGCAATAACCAAAACCCTGCCATAATTGAATTTGCTTGTGTTTCTCTGGCGCTCGGGTAATATCTTGATAATATCTCCCTTATCGATGACCTTTATTTTAGAAAATCCTGCAACAAAGCGACGTGGTACCCCCATATCGGCTATATGAATTTCACCGCAAATATCCGGTCCGTTTCCTAAAAGCATACCTTTTTTAATTGCAAACATAGTTATGGTATGGTTTGCTTTCAAAGCGTGGCGATGTGATTTTCCATTTTCTGCGTTTAAACCTGCCGGTAAATCAATTGCGAATTTTACCGCCTGCGATAAATTTATATTTTCTAGTATATTGACGATTATACCTTTCAGTATTTCGCTACCTCCTATACCAATCATTGCTTCGATTATAACATCGGCATTGTAATTAATTGCCAGTACTTGGCTTTCAGTTGCTAGGTTATTGACAAACATTCCGAGTGCAACGCAACTGTTATAATTTGCAAGAGTTTCGGGTGTCATTTTATCCAAACTTCCTAACCAGAAAATGTGAACCTTGCAAATACCCATCAAATGGCGGGCTATAGCAAAACCATCTCCGCCATTGTTTCCTGAACCGCAAAATACTAGAACGTTGGGCTTACGGCCTTTGGTATGCTGGATATTCTGACAAATAATTCTTGCTGATGAGTGAGCCGCATTCTCCATTAAAAGTGCGGAACTAACTCCATACTTATTTATAGCCGCAGTATCCAAGGCTTTCATTTCTTCGGGTGATAATATATATTGCATATTTTTTCCATAACATCAAATTTATATTGCAAATATACATTATTTATTAAATATACGTTTATATTTCTTATTTTTGTTGTATCAAATAATGAAAATTTATGAAAGAAAACAAAATAAATAGAGAATTTAAGTTTAAAAACATAGCGACGCTTTCGTTATTAGCTTTCCTTTTTATGGTTAGAGTCATTGGCGAGTATTTCTTTTTCTATTCCGATATAAGCCGGTTGGGCGTTTTTAAAGTTTATAATATAGGCACTTCACTGCTGTTATTACTGGCTTGTGGATATTATGTTTATCTTCGTCGGGAGCAGATTTTTGAAAAAATTTCCATTCGGCAGGATCTGCGTCGGCAATTGTATATTGTTTTTCTATCGTTAATCAGTTTTGTTATCCTATATAAATTCTATTTTAATTTTACAAATGATTCTAAGCTATCAGCAGGATTGAATATATTTGTATATTCGTTTTTTGCCCTTATTTTGCTGACTATTACTAGTAACATACTAATTTTCTTAGCAAAGCGCTTATTTATACTACGTCAACGAAACAAGCGTAATTTGTCTTATGCCATTCTAATTGTAATTATTGCTTCTTTCGTATTCGCAACCCTGAATTATTCGCTCAATGTAAATTATCTAATAGTCGATTCGAACGCAACATCAATAATTTCTGCCGTTTTCTTTGTATTGCTATTTATATTGGGTTGGTTGGTCAGTGGTAAAAATAATGATTTGTTAGAGCTGAGCGCTAAACTAAAATTTCAGCTTTTGGTTTTATATTTAGCCTCCGGTATAACTGCATTTTATATATGCGGATTATCTTTAGCAGCACCCGATAAATTATCGAAAATTCTGACCGGATTTTTAGTGGGCAGTAATATTTTAATCGGCGGTGTGGCGATGGTATTTGCAACTCATTGTTTCCGCTTAGCCTTATCGTTAATTATTACTTTCCCTTTGGGTTCTGCTTTACGGCAAAAATCAACTGAAATAAATTCCCTGATTTATCTTAATAAAGTTGTTGCTGAATCAATTGATAAAGAACCAAATTATATATTTGAAGTTACTTCCAAATTAGCTTTAGTTTCGACGCGGGCTACCGCCTGTTGGGTGGAGATATACGGCGATGAGCAAGAATATAAAATTGCCGCGGTGCAGAATATCACTCCGCAAATGATAAGTAAATTACATTTGAACGGAAAGTTAAAGGAAGAATCGCTGAAACTCGAAAATTCTGTTCATTATGGCGATATTCACAAAGATAAACAATTAGCAAAAGTGTTCGCAGGTTCTCAATTTAAGGATTTGATTATCGTTCCGATATTTTCTCGAAATCAGCGTATTGGGACTTTATATACTTTGCAGGTCAATGATTATGGTTTCGAAAGCTCCGATTTGAACTTGCTGAAAGCTTTTAGCGATAGCTTGAAATTAGCTCTCGAAAATCAGAATTTGCTGAAAGAATCGATGGAAAAGGAACGCTTGAAAGAAGAGCTTGCGTTAGCCCAAAGAATGCAAATAAATATATTACCTCAAAAAATGCCATTTATCCACGGATATGATATTGCGGCATTTTCCAATCCCGCTGTTGAAGTGGGCGGCGATTATTATGACGTTGTCCGTTTAGCAGGCGGCAATTTCTGCGTCCTATCGGCGGATGTTTCGGGCAAAGGATTAAGTGCCGCTTTTTATGTTGCCCAGCTAAAAGGCATAATTGTTTCATTGGCTCCGCTTTGCAGTTCACCGGCGGAATTACTAAAAAAAATCAATGCTTCAATTTATCACCATATCGATAAAAAAAGTTTTATTACTATGTCTGCTATAGAGATAGATACTGATAAACACGAAATACTTATGGCACGCGCAGGTCATACTCCTATTTATGTATGCAATAACGGAAAGACAAAACCGTACACACCAAAAGGATTTGGACTAGGTTTGACTCATTCGTCAATTTTTGACCCTATCCTGGAACAAAAAACTCTAACTTTCGAACCGGGTTCAGTTTGCCTTATGGTAAGCGATGGTATATTAGAACAAAGGAATGCGAAATTAGAGGAATTGGGGTCGCAAGCTATTATTAATATGCTCGATTGCAGAAAATATAACGAAGCACAACATATATTGGATGATTTAACAATTCTATCCGATAAATTTGCCGCAGGAAGTGAACCCCACGATGACAGAACTGTAATTGCAATAACTCGAAAAAAGGATAATTTATGAAAGCGCCATTAAAAATAATTCTTTCTATAATATGTTTATCGCTGGCTATCGGGCTAAGCGGATGTAAAACGACCGACCACAAAACCGGTTTCGATTTGCAAAAAGAAATGTGGGAACCACGAGATTCCACCGATAAACCAATTTATTTGTCTGGCACTGTGCCGATAGATTCAGCAGATGTGAAAAAAGCAATTTTTGATTTATTCAGAATTGATATAAAAGGCTATCCTGAAAAATTGGAAGTATATGCGCGTGTATATGATTCAGCGGGAAAATTTATTACTAATATGGGCGACCCATATAAGAAATTTCCGAATGTGAAATACTTCACCTCAGTAAATGAAAAATTAGGCAAATTCTATAAAATCCAAGACCGCAATATTCCTGAATTTACAGTCCGTGAGTATGGCGCAAAGGATTCAATTCCGTATAATATTGTGTTATCAGTTGATTACAGCGGTTCGATGGACCCCGTGATGAAGGCGATTTTCAAAGGAACGGAGCTATTCGTTAAAATGAAATTTCCTTACGATAAAATTGCGCTTACTTCATTCAACCGTAAATTTGACTTGAAAGTGCCTCTGAGCCAAGATACAGGCAAAATATTGAATATGTACCGCGTAAACAAATACCGCAATTACGGGATGTTCTCTGCTCCTTACGATGCTTTGGCAAATTGTATGACATTATTAGAGCCTACAGAAAAGGATGTTCCAAGAGTATTGGTTTTATTTTCCGATGGCGATGACAATTACTCGAAGGAAAAAGTCGGGGATTTGATACAAAGAGCGAAAAATTTGAATATAAATGTATTTACGATAGCGTTCGGCTATAGCAAAGATGAAAATTTAAAAGATATTGCAAACTATACTGGTGGTAAGTTTTACAAAGCATACAGTGAAGACGAACTAATCAGCATATTCCGCGATATTTATATGAGCCTTCGGTTTTATTATTTGATTACATATAAGCCACCTACGTATTGGGGATGGCATCACGTTTTTGCTGGGTTGAATTTACCTGCCCGTCAGGATTCTATGATTGCGGAAGGTGAATACGATACATCGGGTTTATTTGCTGAAACAGGCAATGAATTTGAAATGCCTATTCTCTTCGATTTCGACTCATCAACTGTGAAGCCGGCAAGTTTTACAATAATTGACCAAATAGCAGACCAAATGATGTCACGTCCGAAATTGAGATTAGAAATCCAAGGCCACACCGATGATGTCGGCAAAGTAGAATATAACCAAACGCTATCCGAAAAAAGAGCAAAAGCTGTTTATGATGCACTATTATCCCGCGGAATAGAAGAACGCCGTTTGCGCTACCGCGGTTTTGGTGAATCCCGTCCACGTATTGCCAACGACACCGAAGAAGGAAGAGCAAGCAATAGGCGAACTATGTTTGTGATTCTGGCGAAGTAAGTTTTTAAAGAGAAGAAAAACCCCCTAACCCCCTTTAAAAAAGGGGGTATAGACAGGGTGTCATTCCCGCGGAAGCGGGGATCCATCTTCGAACAGGGTATAGGGTATGGGGTTTTGGGTATAGGAAGAACCGGACGTCGAGACGGTAGGCAAATCGTAATTCTGAACGAAGTGAAGAATCCATATTCATCAGTTATAAGTTATGAATTATGATTGACAAAAAAATAGAATAACCTTATTTAACATTTAACCTTAGTAGGGAAAAAAATGGAATTCAAATTAGTTTATCAAGGGAAACTCAAATCGAACGGCGATGCCCGCGAAAAGCACCGTATTAGGGAGATATTCCATCATCAGTTGAAGAATTTATGGAACTATCCGCCGCTTGCCGAAGAGAAGGAATGGATTGCGCTCCCAACACAGAACCACCACAAAGAACCCAGCATTAAACAAATAAATGGGCATTATTTTGCAAATTTGGTTTGCAAATCAAAAGGAATGTTTTGCGAGTTGGACTTTCTCATTTTGAAACCCGATAGACCTATTTCTGCATTCGGCGATATAGACAATAAATTGAAAACTATATTAGACGCTCTTCGCTACCCTAATGTTCCACAGGAAATCCCGGCGGATTGGGTGCAAACCGGAGCTGAAAACCCGCTGATATGTTTAATGGAAGACGATGAATTAATAACAAAAATCAACGTGAACGTTGACAAACTACTCCACGCAAGCCAACCCGGTGAAGTGCTGATGATTATCACTGTCAAAGTAAAAGGCAATCTCTCGAGAATGGAAAATTTGGGAATAATTTTGTAGGAATAACCGTCGGGTATAACACACGACAGAACGGGAAACAATCTGTAATGACCACATACATTTCAATATTACGCGGAATTAACGTAAGCGGACAAAAGAAAATTCTAATGACCGCGCTGAAAAAAATATACGAAGAATTGCATTTTTCGAATATTCAGACTTATATCCAAAGCGGAAATGTTGTTTTCAAATTTCTCGAATCAGACCCGCACGATTTGGCATTACAAATCTCCGGTCAAATTCAAAAGCAATTCGGATTTTATGTACCTGTTATAGTATTAACTGTTTCTGAACTCGAAGAAATAATTGTAAGAAATCCTTTTCTGACAGACGGAACCAAGAAAATCGAATACCAATGCGTTACATTCCTAGATTACAAGCCCGAGGAAATCGATTTAGATACCATTAACAAAGGTAAGCAGGAGGGAGAGGAGTTCGCCATTGATGGAAAATCGGTTTACCTTTATTGTCCTTATGGTTTTGCAAGAACTAAACTGTCTAATACTTTTTTTGAAAAGAAATTAAAAGTCAATGCCACAACAAGAAATTGGAAAACAACGACGGAATTATTAAGAATCGCAACAAATCAAGATAACTTTGCGTAATAAGTTAGATAATTAATCATGAGTGTTAAATGAAAAAAAATGTAAAATTTGGTGAAGATGTAGCGGGATATAATGTTCCCGTTTTGAATGAAAGAGAAATCCGCGCCGCGGCGGGTATTCTATTTGTTATGATGTTTATTTCAGTTATGTTAGCCGCCATGAAAGCGGATTTTCTGATGCTGAAATATGGTATAATAATTTTCCTTATTGATTTTATTATACGTGTTTTTATTAATCCAAAGTTCTCGCCTACGTTAATTCTTGGGCGGTTGATCGTGAGAAACCAAACACCTGAATATGTGGGTGCTCCGCAAAAAAAGTTTGCTTGGGTAATAGGTTTGGTTTTGTCGAGTATTATGTTTGTGCTGGTTGTATTAGTTAATTCATATAGCCCAATTACCGGATTAATCTGTCTGATTTGCCTTATATTCTTGTTTTTCGAAACGGCGTTTGGTATCTGCTTAGGATGCAAATTTTATCCATTGTTTTTTAAAGATAAAGTTCAATATTGCCCGGGCGACGTTTGCGAACCAAAGGCAAAACAGGATATTCAAAAAACATCCAAAGCGCAGATATTTATAGTTATTGGATTTATTGCGGTAATTATATTAACCGGTATTCTGTTTAACAATAATTTCAAAGTGAAGCCGCATTATCTATTTGATAAAGAACAAACGATTCCCAACCGCGAAGCAGTTGAACGTGATTAGAAATCAGAATCAATAAACAAAACCCCAACCGCGAAGCGGTTGAACGTGAATAGAAAAGATGTAAATTAACCAGATCTCAACCGCGAAGCGGTTGAACGTGAATAGAAAAGATGTAAATTAACCAGAACCTCAACCGCGAAGCGGTTGAACATGAATAAAAAATAAATGTGAGTTTTTTAAATGAGCACATATACGCAATTAATGTATCAAATTGTTTTCAGCACCTTACACCGAGAAAACACATTACAAAGCAAAGAAAAAAGAACCAAACTTTACAAATATATTTGGGGAGTTTTAGAAAAAAAGCAATGTCACTTGTATAGAATCAATGGTGTGGAAGACCACATTCATATTTTAACCCATATTCACCCAACGATATCGCTAAGCAATTTTGTTAAGGATATTAAATTAAGCACAACGGATATGATAAAAACAGAAGGTTTGTTTCCCGGGTTTTCAGGTTGGCAGGATGGATATGGTGCTTTTACATATTCTATTAATGAAAAAGATAGATTAATCGAATATATTAAAAACCAAGAAGAACATCACAAAAAGTTTAATTTTAGAGAAGAGTTTATTAAAATGTTGAATGAACAGAATATTCAATTCAATGAAAAATATCTGATGTGACTCGTTTTTCACGTTCAACCGCTTCGCGGTTGTCGCACATATTGGTAATCGGTTTTTCTATTCAAGTTCAACCGCTTCGCGGTTGTCGCACATATTGGTAATCGGTTTTTCTATTCAAGTTCAACCGCTTCGCGGTTGTCGCTCACATCGATAATCGGTTTTTCTATTCAAGTTCAACCGCTCCGCGGTTGTCATACACATTGGTAATCGGTTTTTCTATTCGTGTTCAACCGCTCCGCGGTTGTCATACACATTGGTAATCGGTTTTTTTATTCATATTCAACCGCTCCGCGGTTGTTCATCTCGGTTCATTCGATTTTTCTATTCGTAT
>JBAXXL010000024.1:0-64785 GCA_037127915.1 bacterium | reverse complement strand
AGTGTTTCTTCGGTCTCCAATGCACGGGCAAAGGACGATATAAATGATATACCGAGTATGATGACCAATAAATTTCGTATCAAATTTTTCATAAACCACTCATCCCAAACAATCAAATAACTGTTTTAAAAAATAATTATAATAAATAACTTAACTTTCATAACAAAATTAACATAAAAAACAAGAAAAATAATAGGCAAATCTGAAAATAACTAATATTTTTTTTCAAAAATGTAAAATTTATTAACTTTAAAAGGAATTGCTGTACAAAGTGTACATTTTTTTGTACAAAAATGTGGAATCAATTATTAATTACAAATCACGAATTACGAGATTTCTTTCTTTCTTTCTTTCTTCGCTTTATAAACTTTTAACTTTACGAACTTTACGAACTTGATGAACTTTATGAACTTTATGAACTTTACGAACTTTACGAACTCACTATCTTATTATCTCGAATTTTTTGCTGTAGCTGTTGCCGTTAGATTTGATAACGCAATAATAAACACCCGCTGTAAAATTGCTGATATCGATATTCTGCAAGTTTTCAGTTTGTAGTACTGCTACTCCTGATATATCGTAAATCGTAACTTCTTGTATAATCAGCGTTGCGGAACCAATCGAAAAATTAGTTTTTACCGGATTTGGTGTAATAGTGATGTCATTGCCGGCGATTGTATTATCTTCAACTATTCCAGCCTTGCTAACGGTAACTTTAAACTTTTTCGAAGCTGACACTTCATAATTCGTCGCTGTAATTGTCAAAAAGCAGAAACCGGTTTTGTTTTGAATAGGAGTGATTTTAATATTACCGTTAAACCCATTTCTTTCAACCAAAATACTATCGATTGGTATTAACTCTTCGTCGGAGCTCTCTTTAATAATTTTGACCGCGTTTGTTTTATCACTATTTAAAGAAAAAGCAATGCTTGTTGAAGTATTTTCTTCTATGTACAAATCCGCAAATGGAGTTATGGTTAAATTGATTCCCTCACCGCCTATTTCTAAAATTGAGTCGTTGTACTGACAGCTAGTATCCGCATCACTAATAAATTCGATTTTATCAGAAAATTGACCCAACGCCTTTGGATTGAAATTTACAATAAATTCCTTGCTTGCCCCGGCGGGTATCACTAATTGATTAGCCAAATCAATAACACCTAAATTTGTTTCGTATATACCGGTTTCAATACCTGAAGTTATGGTGTAACCGGTTATGGTTAAATCTAATAATCCACTGTTTGTAATTGAGAAAGACTTTGATACATTATTACCAATTATTTCCGGCCCAAAATTAATTTTATCCACTGCGATACAAGGTGTTCCAAGAGCACATTTTACTGCGCCCTTGTATTTAAAATAGCAAAAGCTGTTAACGTCGTCAAGCCAATATGCTTTAACACCTATAGAATCTAAGAATTGGTTTTGCCCGGCTTCGATTTCTTTGGAAACTGAACGCGGGTCGAAACTTACTCTGAAACTTAGTTCTTCGCCGGGTTGTATTGAATAACCCGGTATAATTCCGCCATATTCTTTGTAAATTGAAGAATCTAATTTAAAGCCGTTATACGCCCAGTTCTTCGCTTTTTCCGAGGACAATAACAAAAGCGAGTCAACTATGACGGCTTTTGCCGATTCATTCACCAATTTGAAGTCTCTAAATTTTGCTGAGTCATTCGGATTTACTACACCCCAATTCTCAATTCTGTTTTTGATAGAGAACTTTGTGCGTTGGTAATCAATTGTTATAGTTGTATCATTACCAGCTCTATCAGCAAATTCTAAAACCGCTTTTCCATCATTCTCCGAATCTATTATATCCAAACTCCAAAGAGCTGCGTAAGTTTCTCCTGGGAAAAATTTGGATTTATCATATACTAAATCTGCGAAGTTAAAACTTTCGCTTTTTACCAATCGCAAATCAGCCAAGTTTGAGCGTAGGTCTGAATTTTTTTCGGGTTGGTCCGTTATTCTGCCTTCAATATGCCATTTGCAATCTATAGTATAAATAGGCACCGGTGCCCAAATATCAGGTTTTGATAAATCGTGAAATCCTCCGGTAACCGGAAAGCCATACGAATCGAAGGGGTCAAACCCATACATATAACCCATCATAGGATTGTTACCACGCAATGAGTAAACTCCGGCAGGGTCTTCTAATGCAATTGTCAAAGTTCTATATTTCCTACCATCAGTTATTGAAGAATCAATAAATTCTTGCCCTGGATTGCCTACTACCGTTTTGAGTTTTCGCCAATTTAAAACACCATTACTAGCTTTCCCGAATTCTATGTCTTCAGGTATTCTGCCATCAATGTCTGATTTATAACATAAATTTAGAAAATTTTCTTTAAAAGACGAGCCTCCGTTAACGCCGGGTATGCAGAACAGGAATGAATTTTGATATTGCTCTATCGGGATTAAAGCCATTTGGAAAGGGTCAATAGATATGCCGTCATCGCTTTGACCACTGTTATATTGCGTAATTGCAATCCGGTTTTTGGCTGATACCACTACTGGACGAATAGGATCAGCATTGTCAATCGTACGCATTTCTAGATAACCTGTTCCTTCTTGCCCGCCAACACCTTTTACGAGAGACCATTCGTTTCCGTCGCGGTATATTATTGTATTTGGTTCGGATGCGAATATTCTAATAATCGGAGCTTTTAACCTTTTTAATATTGGTGTAACGTGGTATTTTGTACCCCATGTTTCCATTGGTAAATCCTGCTCCATAATAAAATCGCAAGCGGCAATATTTATTGGTACATAAGCACAAAAATTACCTGATATTACAGAAACAGATTTATTAGCCTGCACAGTAGTACCAGTCAAATCATTATAATCACCCATTACACCAATTAACCAAACATCTCCTCTGTCTAATGTATCCAGACGGGACTCGCCTGTTTTCATAGGATTCGCGCCGGGTGTATAATTGCTCACCCGACCACCTAATTTCACATTAACTTCTGTTTTGTTATAAACACCTACAATACTTGTGTATGAGGTTAAGTATTGAGAGCCGTTATCTTGGCAAGGGTCGTTATATGAGGCAACAACATAGTTTTTCCCTAACGCGCTTTTTGGGATGGCTAAGTAACCATCCGAAGTATATTCGAAGCGTGTTACACCATAACAAATAACGGGATCATCGGCGGTTACTATTATACCATGTCCTTTGAAAACTTGCTGTGGGTATGGTTTATCACGGTTAGTTTTCCTATAGCATTGTGCATCATCAGGTATTAAAGAGATTTCGATTATATCATTCGGAATAGTTGTTCTTTCGATATGGATTTTTCTAGCAGGTATTTCAACGGTTACCCTTGTGGCTACCGAGGATGTTATATAAATCTTGCATGCATCGGCCTTACTGGGTGTTTCCCAGCAAGGATGGAACGTCATATAGAATTCCGTACCTTGGTTCGATGAACCTAATAACTTCGGAAGGTCTTTGCGGAGCTGGGCTTCGTCGTTATCAACCGCGTTTGCTAATGACGAAATAAAAACAATACTTAATAATAAAACCACTAAAATTTGTAATAATCTTTTCATAAACACACATCCTAAGCAATCAAATAACTGCATTAAATATAATTATAAATATGTTATTCTAACTCTATACCAAAATAACACAAAAAATATTTATTTGATACATGCTATTTCATGAAAAACAATGGATTTTGAACGAAAATGAATGATTTTTGCGATTTTCTTAGAAATGAAGAAGATTGTGTACAGATTTTTGTACAGAAACGGGGAACAATTATTAATGAGAAGAGAATCAATTACGAATTTCAAATTAGGAATTACGGGTTTTCTTTCTTTCTGTCTTCACTTTATAAACTTTCAACTTTACGAACATTATAAACTGTAGTGGATGCCCCACTTCGTTCAGCATGACACTATCCTGAAAATCCTCTCATCCTGTAAATCCTGATTCAGACAAAAAAAGAAGTACTGCTTTCGTTAGCAATACTTCCATAACTATATCATTTAGATTATTTTTATTCTATACAATCAGATGGACAAATTGCTTTGCATTGTGGTTCATCGAAAAAACCTTTGCATTCAATACATAATGCAGGATCGATTACATAAGTATCCGTTCCTTCAGTTATTGCATTTACAGGGCATTCTGATTCGCAACTGCCGCACATTGTACATTCGTCTGTTATTACTAAAGCCATTTTAAACCTCAAAAATTTAAAAAATTAAAAATTGAACAAATTTCGAAAACAAATTTAAGCTAATTATATATAATGGCAAAGAAAAAAATGAAATTTATTTAATTTATCCGCATTTTATTTTCCACTTTTTATTGTCATTTTAATTTATGGTGTTTATAAGTATAGTAAAAAACGCATACATTGTTGTTAGCAAAACGAATTTACCAAATTGGGTAAAAATGACTGGTGAATCGATTCCCACAGCCTGTTGGACTTATAAAAAAAATAACCTCTTCAGAGGTTAAATGTCTATAGAAAAAAGCAAATTACAAATTGCCGGGTTTATTCTTTCTTTTCATTCAAAATTCATAATTCAAAATTCAAAATTAGTCGAAGATGTTTCGGCTAAAGCCGTGTGCTTTGTGAGCAATTCATTCCACGACATAGATGTCGTTGCTATTCAATAAGATGATAAAATAAACATATGCGTTAATCTGCTAAATCTGGGTCTTCAGCGTGCTATTCTTCTTCTTCTTCTCATTCAAAATTCAAAATCCAAAATTTAAAATTATTCGAAGATGGATACTTCGCTGCGCTCAGTATGACGCGCCTATAACCCAAACCCAATCCCCCAAAACCCTCTTCGTCATTAATCATTTATAATTAATCATTAATAATTCTTTTTTAATTCCTGAAAAATGAGTAATTTTGTTCTTTTTTAGATGGGTAATATGATGAGCCTTGACCAGAAATTGACCGAACAGATAAAAGCCGCTATGATAGCGCACGATACACTCCGCCTAACAGTGCTTCGTTCCCTCCGCGCCGCAATGTTGGAATTCCAAAAAAGCGGTTCAGGCGAAGAAATCACCGAAGCAGTGGAAATGAAAATTTTGAACTCCGGTGTAAAGAAACGTAAAGAAACATTGGAAATGGCTGAAAAAGGAAATCGTACGGAAATGATTGAAACTTTGCACAAGGAAATTGCAATCGTTCAAGAATTTTTACCACAACAGCTAACCACAGACGAAGTAAAAGAAATCGTTAAGAAAGTAATAGCCGAAACAGGTGCCGAATCCATTAAGGATATGGGCAAAGTTGTTGGTGCTTCGATGAAATTATGTGTCGGTCGAGCCGATGGCAAATTGGTACAGGAAATGGTTCGCGAACTGCTTTCTTAAAAATATTTTTGCTTGTTTCGAATATTTTTTTATAATTTTGATTATGTTTTTTCTGCAAAAAGCAGAAAGTTCTTTTTATAATTTTTTCAAAAATAACTGCACGGGGTGCTTTACATTCGATTGATGTATAGCTGAGATTATACCCTTAGAACCTGATCCGGATAATGCCGGCGTAGGGAGACGCTGATAAGCCAACCGCCTCCCCCAAAGAGCGGTTATTTTTTTATGGAGGTGCTATGAAGAAAATCTTCTTACGATTCGGCTTAGTTATTTTATGTGTTCTTTCGCTCGGTTTGAACACACTCAACGCAAAAAATGTGGACGTTTCCGGCCAAGTATTAAATGCTAAAGACCGAACACCGCTGAATATGGCAAATATTGTTTCTAAAAAACAGAACATTGCTACCGCAAGCGACAAATCAGGAAATTTCAAATTGCGGAATATTTCGAAAGATGATACTTTGGTGATTTCTTATGTCGGGTACCAAGAGCAAATAATTGCGATTGCTGACTTCAACATTGATAAGCCGCTTTCTGTTAATATGGAAATCAAATTTGCTCCTTGCCAAACTATTTTGGTTGAAGCGCAAAAGGATGAGGATAGAACAGCGACTTCGGCATATACGATAATTGATAAAACGGATTTGTCGAAACAAATCGTTATGCAGGATGTGCCGCAAATTTTAAGCAATACACCTTCCGCCCTATTTTATTCAGAATCAGGAAATTCGGTTGGTTATACTTACTTAAGCATTCGCGGTTTTGACCAGCGCAGACTTTCTATTTCTGTAAATGGTGTACCGCAAAACGATCCCGAAGATCATAACGTTTATTGGGTGGATTTCCCAAATATAATGGAAAATGCTGAGTTAATCCAAGTTCAGCGCGGATCGGGGAACGGCATAATTGGCTATCCTGCCATCGGTGGAACTGTGAACATAATCACCTCCCGCTTTTCCGATAAACCCAAAAACGAACTTAGCTTTACAGCCGCAAGCCACAATACGCGTAAATATGACGCAGTATTTTCCAGCGGTTTAATTAATGATAAATATTCCGTTTACGCGAAACTTTCGAACACTACAACCGATGGATATCGCGATAAAGCTTATGGTGATTACACTTCATACTTTATTTCAGCTGTTCGATTCGACAAAAATCTAACTACTCAAATAAATCTTTATGGCGGTATAATAAAAGATGGTTTAGCCTATACAGGCTTACCAAAAGACTTTATGAAAAACCGAACTGCCAGAAAAGCTAACTATTCATATTGGGATTGGGATAGTGAAAAACAAAACGTTTCCGATTATTCAGTTTTAAGAAGAAATGATGAAGGCGAAGGATTTGCTCAACCACATTTTGAATTGCTCAACGAATGGCAAATAAACGATAAACTTAAGTTCAATTCCACATTATTCTTAGTTCTTGGTGAAGGTTATTTCGATTATGACGGTTCTTGGTCTATTTACAGCGACGATTACTTCCGTTTAAAACTAAATGGCTACGAAAATGCCAATCCGACGAACGCTTTAATCCGCGCTTATGTCGAGAATAGACAATGGGGTTGGAGCGGACGATTTAACTGGGAACACAAAAACGGTAATCTATTTGCCGGTGCTGAAATCCGTAACCACCGCTCATACCATTGGGGAAATATACAATATGCTGAAGGAATTCCTCAAGGTATAACTCAAGATTACAAATACTACGAATACCGCGGTGGGGTAAATGCTCTGAATTTCTTCGTACATGAAAAATATAATATTACTGAATCGCTTACCGGTTTGGCGGAACTCCAAATTGCCAACAGTGCCTATAAACTTTACGATGAAAAATATGTTGGAACAGATTTAACAATAAATCACAACTTTTTTAATCCAAAGGTTGGATTGAATTATAAATTAAATGAGACCACGAACACATTTATCAGTTTTGCACGTGTTTCGAAAGAACCTCGCCTGAAATCATATTACGATGCGGCAGAATCCAGCGGCGACGAAAAACCAAACTTCGAAATGGTTGACGGAAAATACGATTTCTCGCGCCCGTTAATCAGTCCTGAAACAATGAACGATTTGGAAGTGGGTTTGATATTCGACAACAACCGCTTTTCACTTAATGCTAATTATTACCTGATGGTTTTCCAAAATGAAATCGTGAAACAAGGACAATTGGATAGATTTGGACAGCCAATCACCGGCAATGTTCCAAACTCGATGCACACCGGCGGTGAACTAACAGCTAAGATATTATTGAACAAATATTTTGACATTTTATTGAATGCCAATTATAATAAAAATTATATAACCGAAGGGAAATCATTTCTCAAGTATAACGACAGCACATTGGTGCTCGATATGAAAGGCAATCAAATCAGCGGATGTCCTGAAATATTGGCAAATGCTACTTTAAATTTCAAATACCGCGATTTGTTTTTATCAGCGGATTTGAAGTATGTCGGCAAGTTTTATTCCAACAACTTTGGTGACAAATTCGAGAAAATATCATTAGACCATCCGGGCTTATTTAGCTATTCAGACAACGTAATTGACCCTTCATTTACAACAAATGTATTAGCCGGTTGGGATGCGAAAAATATTTTTGGTTTAGAACGTATTAAGTTATTCGTACAAGTAAACAATGTTTTTGACAATTTATACGCGGCTTACGCTATCGGCAATGAATTTTTCTTTGCTGATGTGCGCAATTTTGCCGTCGGCTGTGTAATCGGATTTTAATGAAACTTGCAGTTATTATTGGAAACGGGCAAAAACCGGATAACGAGGTCCTGAATTATATTCTTAATTCGGGACCCATATTTATCGTTGCCGCAGACGGTGGCGCAAACCATCTTTATGATTTGGAAATTATTCCCGATTTGATAATCGGCGATATGGATTCCATTACTCCTGAAACTGAAAATTTCTTTCGTGGGAAAACTCAGTTCGAAAAACTCGAGCGTCAAGACGATACCGATATTGAAAAAGCGGTTAAATATCTGATTAGCGAAAATTATACAGACGCTATTTTAGTTAGTTGTGATGGTTTCAGGTTGGATCATTCAATCAATAATATCAGCCATCTGATTAAGTATTTCGATAGAATAAAGTTGAAATTCATTGATTCGGAAACTTTTGCCGTACCTTATTTTGGTAATGTAGAACTTAGTACTCAAATCGGCGAAACCATTTCGCTTTACGGCTTCAGCGACAAAACGCGCGTATCGTCCGAAGGTTTGAAATACGAGTTAAATGATATGCTCCTTCAATTCGGTTTCAGCGACAGCACGAGCAATGAATCAAATTCCGTAAGCATCTGCCTAGCAATCGAGGGCGGAACAATTATAATATTTAGAAATTTACAAACTGCAATAAAATATGATTACCTTTTACCGGCTTGATTACGTAGTAATTGCCTTGTTTTTCATCTGTCTCGGACTAATCGCGCTTTACTTTTATCGAAAGAAAGTCAATACTGCCGATGAGTTTTTCCTGAATAAACGCGCTATCGGATTGGGCTTGTTCATAGCAACAAACGTATCCACTTGGTACGGCGGAATTCTGGGTGTTGGTGAATTTACATATAAATTCGGCGTTTTGAGCTGGGTCACGCAAGGTCTTCCCTACTACTTTTTCGCTATATTATTCGGAATATTCTTGGCAAAGAAAATCCGTAAAACGAACTTCTTTACCATCCCCGAATTGATTGAAAAGCATTATGGTAAAAAAGCCGCTTTTTTAGTTTCCATTTTGATTTTTGTTTTGACCTCTCCCGCGCCATATTTACTTATGGTTGGTCAATTAACCTCAATCCTTTTCGGATTGCCTACGATTTGGGGAATATTAATTGGATTAACTTTCTCATTGGGATATCTTTTTTGGGGTGGTTACAAATCTGATGTTTGGAGCGATTTGTTTATGTTTTTCGTTATGTATGCCGGATTTTTTGTCATATTTTTCTTTTCATATCACAATTTAGGCGGAATGGCTTATTTATCGGCGCATCTCCCGAAGGCGCATCTAACTTTTACCGGTGGAGCAAGTTGGGTATATATATTAACCTGGTTTCTGATAGCTCTTTGGACATTTGCCGACCCCGGGTTTCACCAACGTTGCTATTCCGCAAAAACACCGAATGTAGCGCTTTGGGGTATATTGTTGTCCGTTCCGCTATGGTTTATATTTGACTATTTGACCGTTTCAGCCGGTTTATACGCTCGTGCTAATACTCCGAATCTTACTTCCGCTGTATTGGCATATCCGGCATTAGCTGATAAAATTCTTCCTGCTGGTGCAAAAGGATTATTCTTCATCGCTTTATTCGCTACTGTGCTTTCTACTTTGAACAGCTTCCTATTTATAAGTGCTCAAACTTTCGGAAAGGACATTATGAAATACATTTCTAAAGCGAAGGAAAAAGATAATTCGGTTCTTTTAACAAGGGTCGGACTTGGGGTTACATCGATTATATCTATAGCTTTAGCATTATCAGTAAATTCTATAATCGAAATATGGTATTTAATCGGGAGCGTCTGCATACCGGGTATAATCCTTCCTGTTTTCGGAGCTTATTACAAAAAACTCTCCATAGACAAACGCTTTGTAGCAATAGAAATTATAGCAGGAAGCGCATTGAGTTTGCTGGTGGTTATTCTAAAAAAATGCGCAAATATCAGCTTTATAGAGAATTTGGAACCTATGATTGCAGGACTAACAATTTCGGTTATTGTTCACCTAGTAGGTATAATTAATCGGATTTACAGCAAATCCCAAGCAGGGTTTAGGGTTTAGGGTATTGGGTATTAGCCGTCATTCCGTGCTTGACACGGAATCTACCATAAAAGAGCCGTACAGTGATTAAAATTCGGGTAATAATTTACTCATGAAAATCTTCGATAGGCTCGTTAAAATCATCAGATATCCAACCCTGACCTTCATATTTTCCAAATATTCTTTCAGTTTTATTTATAAAATACTTTTGCAAATCCAATATTAATCTTTTCTTTTCTTCTTTGGGAAGATGATAAGCTAAATCAAGGATTTGATCATACCCAATTGTACCTTGCATTTGCATTTTTATTATTCCCTTATGACAAAATATATATTTTAATTAATAACTTAAACTACATTATATGTCGTTCAATATTTCAATTTATTTTAGGAATTGAATTTTTGCTTTTAAATTTTGAATGCGAAGAAAGAAATCATGTAATTCGTAATTGATTCGGTTTGGATAAAATTTCTTAATTTTGTGGAGAATAAATAAACCGAAAAACGATGAAAATTTCAGAAATAATAAAAATTTGCAGTCCTATAAACAGTAACCCGATTAAATATTCAGGTAAACTGGTTTCCGCCGGAAGAGCGGTAAAAATCAATGACGGGAACGAAGAAAAGGTAGATTTGAACAGTTTGCTTATTCAGCATCCTGCGGCAACTTTTTTTGCGCGCGTAACTGGTGAATCACAATTTGCCGGTATAGTAAGCGGCGATATGGTCGTAGTGGATACTGTGGTTGAACCTACAGATGGAAGCATCGTTTGTGTCGCTTCGAACGAAGACATTTTTCTAAAAAAGTATATTTTCGTTGATGGTAAAGAATTTTTAGAATCCGCCGATAGCGAAATAGAAGCAATTGACCCAGACCAACTGCTGAAAAATAAGATTTTGGGTACGGTAACCAAGATTATTCACTCCTACTAAATCAATTACGAATTTCAAATTACGAATTACGAAATGTAGGGGCGTATTGCATACGCCCTTTTTTTGGTGTCATTCCGGCCACCGAGCCGGAATCTCCAAGAATATTGCTACCTTCTGAACACAGTGAAGAATCCATCTTCCAGACTGAAAGCCTGCAACAAAATAGCTTGGGACAACATCCCAAGTTGTGTTTTTACCAAGCTCAAATTGCAATATTCAAATTTGCAGTAAATGAACGCGATACCCGATATATCGGAGTTCGAAAAATTGCAATCGTTGAATGTACAGTTTTCGTATTCGCCCACCGGCAGGACTTCCACCGGATAGTCCATCTTTTCGAATTATTTGTTATTAAAATTCTTTTGGTTTATCTTTTTTATTTTTAGGCATTAATAAGCGGCTAATTAAATTATACTTCGTCAGCATAAAAAATCCTATTACCAAATTTACTATATTTGTTATCCAATAAATACTATCCTTTTGGGAATTATATTTCATCAGAATATAGTCGGGATTTTCTCCGCCAATCAGCACTTTGGTTGCTACCAAACTTCGGGTCATAAATTCCGGTAAATGGTGAATTATAAGAATACTCCCTATAATCATAATTGCCAATTTTAAAACTTTCTCGGAATTGAAGTTAGGTAAATCAATTCGGTCTTCATCGAATCCTTGGTCGAGCTTGAACAACTTTATTAATATATCGGGTTTAAAAAGAAAATATATAATAATAAGTAATACAATAATAGCAACTACAATCAACCAAATAATACCTATAGTATCAGGTGCCATTAAAACAAATGTGATATTACTAGGTAAAATCGAAAATGGAATGTAAACTATAAAATATAGTCCTAATAACTTCATTATTATTCGAAATAAATCTTTTTTTGTCATTATTTTATTTCCTGTTATTTTAAATCTGGAACTTACTAATTTACTGTGTTTTTGTATTTAACTCATTTACAAAAATAGTAATTTATTTTTGTTTTCGTGTCCTTTCTTAACGAAACAAAAAAAATCCCTTCTCTTTGAGTTAGAGAAGGGATTAAACGATGGAGCTCGTTTGATTAAAAAAATTATCTTATTACTTTTAGCTGTGTTCTTACTATGCGGTTATCTTGCGTTTTTGCGACAACAAAATATGTTCCGCTTGCTAATTGATCGTTGTTTATTATGTATTCGTGGGTTCCTTTAAACACCATAGTTCCGTCGAGTATTCGACTTACTTCATTACCTTGAATATCATTAAGAGTAATACTTAAAATTTCATCATTCCTTAAGTCAAGCGTTACAACGGCGCGGCTATTGGCTGGATTAGGTTTGATTTCGAGTGATATTCCAAAACTGTATAATTTTGTGAGCAATTCCGTATCATCCCATACTTTTGAAATAGTGATAATTACTTGCCCGGAACCAATTTCTCTACCGTCGGAATCAAAGTATCTAATGATAACAGGTAATGATTGACCCGGAGTCTTCTCGTTGGGGATATAAACGACGCTTATAGAAATACTCTCACCAACAACATCGCTCGATTCGCCTTCTAATGCTTGATACATTGCTGTATTACCTTCGCTGTAAACATTCCGTCTAACATCTTTTTTATCGATACCCCTATTTTGAGCAGGTGCAGTAACAGCAATTAATTTAGCTAAAGAATCGTTTAATGTAATACTGAATGATTGTGCACCTTCGGGTAGTGTGACATTCAAACCAAAAACCTTAGTGTTTGATGGACCGGGTATTGTTTTTAGGTAATCCGATTTATCGTTTTTAATAATTGGCGTCCATTGGTAATCAAATTCGCAAGTGTCACCATCGCAATATATAACAACGAAATGAACCATTCCGGTATAAAGTGGCACTGTTGTATTATCCACTCCTAGATTAAATGCTACAGTATTGTTAGCGGCTGTACCGTGAACAGCACTTGAACCTGCGCAAGCAAGACGAATCTGTGTGTAAGCATCCGTTGGTCCGCCTGAGTTGCCAAATGTCCAATTGCGGTTGTTTCCATCAACAACAAGACCACCGCCAATGTGATGAGGGACAGATTCGTTTATAAATTTCAAATCCACTGATGAAATTTTAGAAACGGGTTGCTTAAGATTCGTAATTGTAAATGTTCTATAATCCGTATTAACAGGTCCGAATACGTTTGGAACCACGTTCAATTTACTGTTGCACGATTTCGGCATTCTCTCGCATTGGATGCAGGTTGTTGTGCCACATTTAAATGCCTGACCATTTTGGAGAAAAGTTCCGCTCCAAACTATACAAACCTCACCGGTTGCATTCGTTGCCGTAGCATTTACGTAGAAGTTCAGTGTATTTGCAACTGTGCAGGCAGTATTGAATACTAATGTTCCTGTAGTAGTGCCATTCAGATTAATAGGAGTTGTAACAGGCGAACAAGGACTTACAGTAATGCTATTTACAACACCGCCGGTTACAGTATATGTTAGAGTTTGAAGTGCTGCGCTGTTCGCGTTGCTTACACTGAAGCTTGTATTACAACATTCATCATTTTTCTCGTGAGGAACGAACAGCTCTTCGCATTTTGGCGGTTTGCAATTCAAAAAGTCCCGCATAACGCTTCCACTAGGACCAACATAAACATTATATGGACCAACCGAAGAACTTGGGTTCCAACCCGACTGCATTGTTTCGCTAATTGTATATGTTCCCGGATTGATATTGCTAAATACATAATTTCCTAAAGCATCGGTTACGGTGCTTGTGACCGCGCCGGAAGGGTCAGTTAAGTTGATTGTCCAACCTGGTTGTGGTGTGTCACCCGGGTCAACTCGACCGTTACAATTCAAATCCCATATTTTTCTACCGTAAATTCTGGCTTTAGTATCGGCTTCGCAGCATTTATCACTCGAAAGGCCTAAATTGCCGACTGGTGTAGTAATAGAGGCTTGGGCTATAATAAAGCCCATATTCCCCAATTTATTTGTCAGTACTACTTTCAAAACATTGGTACCTGCCAGCACAGGAACTAACTGGCTAGAAACACAAGTGAATTGCATAAATCCATAATCACCATTTGTGGTCTGGGTAATAAGCACGTTATTCCAATATACTTTTGCTATATTGTCTGCGGCGACACATAATGACAAATATCCCTGAGTGTTTGCTGTAGCACATACTTTTCTCTCAAAAGCCATATCATTATTCCACGGACCGCCAAGATTGGGAGCGAAGTTTACCCAATTTGCAATAGGGTCGGAAACAGGATAACCGTGACTAACTGCGTAAACAGGTCCTCCGCCTGCGGTCTTCCAATTTTGGTCAATTTGAGTTGGACTAAGATTACCGCCGGTATTCAAATTGAGAAATGTCTGACTGCAAGGTTGCGGCAAGGGAAAATCCGATGGGATTTTAATCCCGACAGTTTCAGCATAAACTGCTTGACCATTCCTATTTAAGTATTCGATTTCGAATGTTTGGTCATAAGTAGCATTATCACTTATGAACGCCATAATCGGCACATTTGGCTCCGTGAAGCACGATTTACCATCTGCTTGACAAGATATTTCAAGTTGAGTGTCACTTATTGGAAAGATTGTCATCAATTCACTATTGGATTGGTATGAAGTGAATTTGGAAGGATCTTGCGCTGTAATTCTGATAGATGCGACATCAGTACGATCGTTTTTTTCTATCAACAATTGAATTGGTAAGTTCTGGTTTGAGGGATCAAAACGAAGCATTGATGTTACGTTTTGCGAATATAGACTTCCTGCAAACACAAAAAATGCCACAACAAGTGTGGCGGAAAAGTTTTTTAGAAACCCTGTAGGTTTCGCACAAATATTTTTATTTGTCTGATTTATATGTAGAATCGAAGTTTTCAATATCTTATTCCTAATAGTTATCATCAAAGTTCTAAATAAATTATACTATAATTAGTAATGACTAATTTATTTATTAGTGGTAACGAATAACGTCGATATATATTTTTAATACCTAATAATATTACCTCATCAGTATCTTGATACACAGGATTGGAGGATTATCATGTCATTCTCGGCCTGAACGGGAATCCATATCCAATTAATTGAAAGTTGAAAGTTGAAAATTGAAAATGAGAAGAAAGAATTCACCGAAAAGACGCTAAGACGCGGAGTAGGGTTTTGGGTATGGGGAATGGGGTGTCATTCTGAACGTAGTGAAGAATCCATCTTGAAAAAATTGAAAATGAGAATAAAGAACTTTGTAATTCGTAATTGATTTTCTTCAATCCTGAAAGGATGGAATTATTGTAGAAAATCGAAATACACGGTGGCACTAACCCTGAAAGGGTGGTATAATAAAAATTAACTCTAAAGAGGTCATTTTTTCTTCCCATTAACCATTTACAATTAACCATTGACAATTAATTTTGGATTCTTCACTTCGTTCAGAATGACTACTTATTTATTAATCTGGGAGATTCCTGCTTCCTCAGGAATGACGGACAGTATTCTTCCCATTTCCCATTTCCCATTTTCAACTATCAACTATCCATTTTCGATGATGGATTCCCAATCAGGCCGAGAATGACATACATGTTATATATCAGCGTGATACCTGCTTTCTATATCAAGCATAGAACATTCTGCGTTTATCTGCCAAATCTGCGTCATCAGCGTGCCATTCTTCTCACTTTTTCTCATTTTCAACTATCAACTAGAATAGTACAATTATCTGACATATAATTATAATCAAAACAAGCGCAAAGGGATAAGTCGCGGCATAAGCCAAGCGGGCGGCATTGGATTTTGTCAGCGTTTCCACTGCATCCAATCCCGGTGTGCTGGTCATACTGCCTGTCAGAACGCCCAGCAAAGTTACCAAATTAAGTTTCAGAACATATTTGCCGACTAAAAATCCTATTATCATAGGTACTACCGCTATTATAAGACCGCTGAAAAGAATACCTAAGCCTTGAGTTTGAATCGTTGCTAAAAGCCCTTTTCCCGCATCGGTACCTATAGCCGAAAGGAAAAATATCAAACCCAACTTCCGCATAAATTGGTTTTTTGAACCCGATATATTCCAAAGAATTCTACCGGTTTTGCCCAAACGGCTTAATATCATTGAGCTGATTAGCACACCGCCCGTAATTCCCAAACTAATTTTAAAACCAACAACAGGAAACACTATGTTTCCCAGCAATAAACCAAGCAAAATACCAACAGCAATCGGGAAAAAGTCCAAATCCCTAGAAGTGCTTTTGTTACCACCTAATAAAGAAACCACTTCTTTGATATTGCTTGTGGGGCAAGTTACAGTGATTTTATCACCAAAACGAAGCTTAACGTCCGCTCTTGGTATAATATCAATTCCACTGCGTCGCAGATGCGTAGCTATCGCATCATAGTGCTCGTTTAATTGCAATTGACCAAAAGTTTTGTTTACTACGGCTTTGTTTGTAATTAGAATCTGGCGAACGTCATAATTTTTATGAGGCGCAATTATCTGAGCTGTTTCATCGCCGATTAGTAATTTTACATTATCGTGCACCGCCGGCGTTCCGGAAACACGAACCACATCGCCCTCTTGCAATGGCATATCAGCCTTCGGAGCCATTACATCTTGATTATGCTTAACTTGTGAAATATTCGCACCGGTTATTGCTCTTATATTCGATTCCGCAATAGTTTTCCCAAACAAATTGCTGTTTTGTACAAGATAATTTTTTACGATCAGTTCCGGATTTTCGCGCTTAATTTCGCAGATATATCGTTCTTCTTCTTCATTAATATGAATATTAAAAAGTTTTGGAGCTAATACTAAAAATATAATAACGGCTAATATACCAATCGGATAAACAATACCAAAAGCGACCGAAACCGCCGGATTGTGCAAAGTACCGGTCGCGGCGGCCAAACCCGATGAGCTTGAAAGCGCGCCGGCATATAAACCGGCAGTCATAGCTGTATCATAACCCAAAATTGCGCATAATAAAAACGCTATTATCACTCCGCTTAAGAGAATAATTATCGTAACAGCCAATAGTGGGAGCGTCTTTCGGTTGAATGAATCAAAAAAGCCAGGTCCGACTTGAATTCCGACAGAATAAATAAAAAGTATTAAACCGATTTGTTTAAATTCAGGGGGTATTACTATCCCGAAATGCCCAAAAACAAGCGCAACCAAAATTATCGAGGACATACCAAACGATATACCCTTGATTTTAATCTTACTTAATAGTAAACCAATCGCCGCTATGGCGAATAATGCAAAATAAGTTGAATGTATGATGTTCATAATTACCAGATGATTCTAAAAATCCAATGTAGAGACGTAGCATGCCACGTCTAATTTTTATTTTTGATTGGAAAAATTTTTGTATTTTTGTTTAACATTTATTGAGAGTGCGTAAATAAATGAGTTGGCAGCAAGCGTAAAAAAAACAGATAGCTACATGATATTTAACGGTATAGATAATCAAATTGTAGAATTTAAGATAACCAACTATGAGTTTCCAGATGCAAAATTCGGTGATTGGGACGGTAATTGGTTATTGATTTATTTAAACGTGAAAAGTAATGTTGGATATTGGCAGACGATTGACCCTTCATTAACAACTTGGGAAATGAAAGAGTTGATTGATTGGTTCAAAGATTTGTCGAACAATAAAAAACCAAAAAATAAATGCCTTGATTTTACCGAACCCAATTTGTCTTTTGAACATATTGGATATAATCAGAATAAATGTTTAATTAGATTAAGATTTGAACTGGAATCAAGACCACAATCAGCAGATGATGACAAAGATTATTTTGTGGATTTTGAATATAATGCAAATGAAATCAAACAAGTTATAATTGATTTGACAAATGAAATAAATAATTTTCCTGAAAGAAAAGGTTTAGGATAAAAAAGCCCGAACCGCTAGCAAGCGGTATAAAAAATTGCTGGTTCAATGTTTATTCATGTGCTTTAGCCAGCATCATATTTGTATAATTTTAAAGGGAATACCCCGCTAACTACAGCAAATCAACATTTCCGCTCTGCCAAAAGGAATATATTTTGTGAAATTTGGCGGGGAAACGGCAAAATTTGTGAAAATGTAAGCAATTGATATTATTGAAAGTCCTCCCCTTGGGGAGGATTTAGGTTGGGTTGAAAATCCTGATGTGACAACAATCCAGCAGTGTAAATCAAGAACCCCATCCCGACCTTCCCCTTGGGGAAGGAGCAAGAAAAGAGATGAGCATACATTTAACCATTGGGTTGGTACGAATAAAAAAAACTTCCGAAGGTTCTAAACCTTCGGAAGGTTGCTTTTCATTCAAAATTCATCATTCAAAATTTCATTAAATGTTAACCGCTTCGCCCCAAGCATTTGCGGCGGCTTCCATAACCGCTTCGCTCAATGTTGGATGCGCGTGAATAGTATGGAAAATATCCGGTCCGGTTGCTGAAAAGTGCATTGCCAAACCAGCTTCGGCAATCATTTCCGTTACATCAGGTCCTATAAAATGCGCGCCGATTAATTTATCTGTCGCTTTATCGAAAATCAATTTCACAAAACCCTTCGCTTCGCCTATCGCATAAGCCTTTCCACTTGCAGTGAATGGGAATTTACCGATGCGCAATTCTAAACCTTTAGCCAATGCGGCATCTTCAGTCAAACCAACGCTTGCTACTTGCGGATGACAATATGTACAACCCGGGATAGTAGTTTTGTCTATTCCGTGGTCGCGGTGACCGGCAATAATTTCAGCGCAGGCGATTGCTTCTGCTGATGCTTTATGCGCCAACCAAGGTGCACCGGCAACATCGCCTATAGCCCAAACGTTCGGTACATTAGTCTGCATTTTATCATTTATTTTGATAAATCCGCGTTCGGTTTCGATTCCAATTTCTTCCAAACCTAAATTTTCTATATTTGCTTGAATACCGATTGCGCTCAATGCTTTTTCAGCTTTTAATGTTTCTGTGGTGCCGTCTTTTTTCTCAATCAGCACTTCCACACCGCCTTCAACCGTTTTTGCTGAAAGTACTTTGCACGAAGTATTCAATTTAATTTTGTCTTTTCTTAAGTGGCGTTCCAATTCTTTGGATACGTCTTTATCTTCAATCGGGAGTACTCTATCCAAATATTCAACTATAGTTACCTCTGTGCCTAAGCTATTTAGGAAGTATGCGAATTCCACACCAATTGCACCGGCACCCATAATAATTATGCTTTTTGGTTGCTCAGTTCCCAATAATGCTTCAGTTGAAGTAATTACATTTTTAAAATCAACTTCAATCCCGGGTAAAATTCTTGGGCGTGCACCAGTGGCAATAATTATATGTTTTGCAGTAATTTCATCAGTTGCATTACCATCGGCGTCCGATACGCTCACTTTTTTATCAGCTGTAATTTTGGCTGTACCAACCAATGACGCAACACCATATTTTTTGAATAAAAACGCGACACCTTTGCTCATTTGGTCGGCAACTTTGCGCGAGCGAGCTACGATTGCGGAATAATCAAACGAATAATCACCTAATGTTATTCCGAATTCACCGGCGCGTTTCAAGTTATTGACATATTCCGCACTTTTAATTAAAGCTTTTGTCGGGATACAACCGATGTTCAGGCATACTCCGCCCAAAGATTTCTTTTCTATGCAAATTGCTTTTAAACCAACTTGTTGCAGTCTAATTGCGGCTACATAACCGCCGGGTCCCGAGCCTATAACGGCGACATCATATTCGTGTTTATTCATTTTTTTCCTTTTAAGATATTTACTTATTACAAAAAATCAGAATTCAAAATTACTAAAAGTTGAGCATATTTATATAAAAAGGTGTGCATTACAATCATAAAATTTGTTAGTTTTGCAGTATAGTTTATCAATAATTCGCAAGTAAAAAAAGATATGAACAACAAAAGAATCATTTTAATTCTATTATTATTGGGAATATTTTTAAGTCCCATGAAGGCTGTTGAGACTCAAGACAGTCCATATAAGACAATCCTCGTTTTTGAAAAATTCGCAGATGTGAAAAACTTCGATACTTTGGTAGGGAAGTTCAATTTCCCAAGCGACATGTCGAAAAGCAAAAAAGTCGATTATATTGAAAAATTCAAAAAGGTTTTAGACACCCGCGTATTACGATTTAATATGACTAAGGTACCAACATCACCTGATTTTGTTGATTCTGCGACATTGGAAAAACGCTACCATCCCTTCAAAGAACAGGAATGGATTTACTTAGAAAAAGTCGGCAATAAATGGTTGTTTTCATCGGAAACCGTTAAGCAAATTGACCCACAATATAAAAAAGAGTTTTTCGCTGATTTATCGAAATTCGAAAAGCTTTTACCGACTGTTTTGGTTAAAACATTTTTAACTATTGCGATTTGGAAATGGATTTCATTAGCGGCAATAATTTTGATTGGTCTGTTACTTTTCAGATTATTGATTGTTATTTTGCACGGAGTATTCGTAAAACTATTCAAGCGCTTTTCGCACGATGAAAATTTCAATCACTTTATTCCACCACTATCAAAACCATTCAGTTTATTAATAGTTCTGTTTTTAGCGTCCCAAGGCATCAAAGTTCTGATGCTACCCGATATATTAGCGATGATATTTAATTACGGATTTACGTTTTTAATTCCATTTATGGGTTTAATTCTCCTTTATCGTTTATGCGACGTGGGCGGTGCCTTTTTAATTAGCGTTATGCACCATAGCGGAACAAATATTGATACACAGATAGTTTCATTGCTGGTAAAGATTGCAAAGGTTGTGGCTATAATTTTTGGATTGATGTACATAATCAACGCATTCGGTTGGAATATTATGCCGCTCTTAGCCGGCGCATCAATCGGCGGTTTGGCTTTTGCATTAGCCGCGGCGGATACGGTTAAGAATCTATTTGCCTCGGTAACACTATACAATGATAAAACTTTTTCTATTGGCGATTGGATAAAATTTGATAGTATCGAAGGTGTGGTCGAAGAAATTCATATCCGTACAACCCGAATTCGTACTTTTAATAATTCATTGCTCACTGTGCCGAATAATGTTCTGGTTAACACTCCAATCGATAATATGGGCAAACGCCAATTGCGCAAGTACAGTACTAAATTTGCATTGCCGTTTGGAACACCGACGGAGGTGATTGACGCATTTGTTGAAGAATTGCGTCAAATTATCTTGAATCATCCGAATACAGCAAAAGACAATTATCAGGTTCATTTTAGTGATATCAATTCCTATGCTTATGAGATTATGTTTGTAATCCATATTAACGCTCAGGATTATACCGAAGAAATGAACACCAGAAATGAAATTCTGCGCGAAGTCCTTAATTTAGCAAAAATTCTGAATCTCAAATTCGCGTTTAATACACAAACGGTAAGAATTATTAATGATTAATTATAAATGATAAATGCGAAGAAAATCAGCCGTCATTCCTGCGGAAGCAGGAATCTCCCTGATAAATATACAGTTAGTCATTCTGAACGAAGTGAAGAATCCAGAAATAATTGTCAATGGTTAATGGTTAATTGTAAATTGCTAATGCGAAGAAAGAAAGAGAAACCCCCTAGCCCCCTTTGAAAAATGGGGTATAGCAAAGTGTCATTCTGAACGAAGTGAAGAATCCATCTTCAAATAGGGCTTGGGGGATGAGGTATAGGTTATGAAGATTAAATAATTGTTTTTGATCACTGATAAAACGATTCTTCAATCCTGAAAGGATGGAATTATTATAGAAGATGGAAATGCCCGGTGGCACCAACCCTGAAAGGGTGAAATAATTAAGAAGGGCCTGTCTTAAAATTCGAATTTATGACGGGGCAGTCTCAAAACCCTGTTTTCAAGGAATAGACAAGACCATCTGTTCTACTATGCCATTGATTTATATAACAGCTTAGACATTCCTGCCTGAGCTATTTTGTTAATTTTCGAGTTTTGAGACTCACGCCGCTACCAATATGCCATCGCTCCGCGATTAAAGATGGATTCCCGATCGAGTCGGGAATGACAACCATCCTGCTGATCCTCTAATCTTGGGTATCAAGATTCATACATTTTGAAGATGGATCCTTCACTCCGTTCAGGTGACTTCATCCTATTCTTCCTATAAATCCTTTAATCATAATTCTTACGCGTGGAAAAAAGACTCATCCTATGACTGCCAGTCATCGGATGAGTATTAGCATTAATCATTTTTTATGATTTTCTTTACCGCGCCATTAACTTTTACGAAATATACGCCGTTATCTAAGGCGTCGGTATTTATGCGGGTTTCTGTTTGCGATAGTCTTCCGCTAATCATCAACCGTCCGTAAATATCATATATATCATATTGACCGTTAATGTTTTCGCTAACCAGGATTATATATTTTCCGGCGGGGTTCGGATATATGTTAAATCGAACATCGTCTGCTACTGATAATGGGCGCAAACGCAATTCTAAATCATCAATAAACCAACCACGAAGCTCTTTGAAATTATTAGAGTAAAAGACAAATCTTAACATTATCATTTCATTTGCTTTAGTCCCAACTGGGAAAGTTTCAAATTTCCAATCTTTAGAATCCAATACATTATCCTGCCAAGGTTCGTTGTCTTTGTAATTCCAGCTTTTAAAGAGCTCCCAAGTAAGACCTTTGTCGTAAGATACTTGCAATAACGCTTGGTCATTATTGTGTACTATGCAAGCGTGCCAAAAACTTACAATGATTTCATTGGAATTTGCTATCGGGTATAGCATCAAAGTATCTTTTTGATATTGCCCATAAGATTCACTACCGGCAATAGTCATCGAATGTGTGGAATTATATGCAAAATCTGTTGTTATATGCCATTGCCCAACACTATAATATTTTTCCGTTCTTTCAAAATCATCAGTATAAGTACCATCTGCTTCATTTTTAAGCAATATTGCTCCGCTATAAACCAACTTCAAATTAGAAGGTTCGCTTTCTTTAACAATATCGCCGAATTTGTCTGAAATCGTGCAGTAGTATTTGTACCAGCCTCTTTTAGTAGTGTTATCTGTATATTTTATAACTTTGCCCGTGTCCGTAGGTGTTAAATCATTGCTAGCAATCAAAACACTATCACGATATACATTCAGTTTTGAAAGGTTAACCAGAGGTGTAACCCCGTCCTGCCTTTTGGTTGGGATTTTAATATCCAGATTGACATTAAAATTATCCTCACCAACAATCGATTCAATCTTACACGGCGACGGCAATGGGCTTCCACCAGCCCAAGAATCGGCTATTAGTGTTTTACTGCTTCTGCCATCATTCGTTTGCGCATAAATTTCATAAGAGTATTTTTCGTAAGGAGTCAGTTCGGTATCGGTGAATTCTACAATATTTTCAAATTGCTTATAATCAACACCATTGCGTTTTAATATAATTTTATATTCATCGGTTTTTAATTCTTGACCGAATGAACGCAACGTAGGATTAACCCATTTTATTGCTATTTTAGTAGGTTCTGTCGGTAATGTTTTGGCTGAAAAATCTTCCGGCGGTAATGGAGCGCGAGTGTCAATAATAGCTGTGAATACATCACTATCTGTTATGTCTGCAACCGCAAAACGCATATCGACCCAGGTTGGATACATTACACCGTTATAAAATGCCATTCCACTATAATCGCCGGCAAACACATTTTCTTCGAATGGGTTCAAACGAATGTCACAACTTATATCAGAAGCCGCTCTATCAATCCATGAATCGCCCCCATCGTTAGAATAACTCACCCAGCACTCAACGTTCATGTTATCAGGAAAACGTCGGCTATCGAAGTACATGACCCCTAAATCGCCAGTGATGGGATCCACGTCGAGCCATTGCCAAAATTGGTCATTTTCGCTGACGGAGTGGATTATTTTAGCATCACTCCAAGTGTTTCCCCCATCGGTTGAGCGCGAAAAGTAAATATTCGGTATTCTATCCGCCGCCCAAGTTAGGTAAATCCAACCTTTGCGTGGACCATCGGATTGATCACAGCGAATGACCGGGTATGCTTCAGCGCGGACAGTTCCTTTTAGACTATGTCGCCACCCTTGAGTAAATTTTTTCGTTACTCCGAAAATGTTGTAATACTTTATTAACCGCGGTTCACCCCAGGTTTCACCGCCGTCAGTTGATTTGTTGAAACCAACAGCATGCTTGATGCCATTATTCCAAACTACATATACATCGCCGTTCGGCGCGGTTTCGGCTAATGGGAAGCTCTGTCCATATGTTGTGTCTTCGCTGGAATATGCCATTCTCGGAGCAACCACAACGGGTTTTGTCCAAGTTGTACCTTTATCGGTTGAATGAGAAATCACGATTTGGGTAGAGGAATCGCGAGTGATAACGCGTTTCCAAGGATTGTACAATCGATGATAATATGGTGAAATTTTTGAGTTATCCGATTCAATGTAATATTTATCTTCAAATGCGGAATCCAAAGATTGCTTTGCAGTGTGGGCTATTACAGGAATATGCGGTGTCCATGTTTTTCCTTGGTCTTGTGAACGGGCAAAAAATACACCATTTCCACCTTTGAATTGCCCATTTCCATAATCCATTTCGAAACCGCCATAAACTAAATATGCCGTACCATCATCAGAAAAACTTACTGAGGGATCGTTGGTCGAACGCCAACTAGCGAAGGGTTTTCCGAGATTCTTATTTATCCAGCTTTTGCCGCCATCATCCGATACATATACCCAAGTCGAAGAATTATCGCGGTAATCGACAGCCGAAGCAATAAGATTTTTCGGATTGGTCGGGTTAACAGCTATCGAAGATTCATTCTGCATTTTTTCATTACCGTTATTTTTCTCATCGCCAATTGTATTGCTATTTTGAAAATATGATAATTGTTCATCGGAAAGTAAAAATACCGGTATTTGATTTATAGGAGCATTTTGCGAGGCAACCGAAATAGTTGGATGTGCATTTTCCATTAATTTCAAATAATGTGTGCGCATTTGTAAATATTCCGACTTGCTGAATTTATCTTCTGCCCTCAGACATATTGTCGCTAATAACATAATAAGTAAGATGTTTTTCATTTCATTTTCCCAATTTATATTTAATTCATATTTCTAAAAGAATAGTCCAAATAAAGCATCAATAAATAAAATAGCCGCGGCACTAATTGTATATGCCCGAACTGTTGCTCGTCCTACACCTTCTGCCCCGCCGGCTGTTCTGAATCCCACGTGAATACCAATTAAAGCTGTAATCCCGCCAAAGAACATTGATTTTACTAAACCGACAATTAGTTCTGTGCTATTGAAAAAAACCACAACGGAAGTAAAAAATGCTTCCATTGAAAAATTAAATTTTAGCAAACAAAGGTAGTATGCGCCAATTATAGCGACCAAGTTTGAAAAAACGGCGAGCACAGGCATCATAGCTAATGTAGCAACAATACGCGGCATACCGATAAACCTGTCTTTGTCAATAGCCATAACTTCCAATGCGTCGATTTGTTCGGTCACATTCATCGACCCGATTTGCGCCGCAATGGAAGCACCAACCCTACCGGCTATAACCAATGCAGTTAATACAGGTGTAAGTTCTGTGAACACGGCTTTAGCTATCGAGGCTCCAATGAAAGGTTTTGCAAACTGGAGCATATTAAATTTATCAAAGATTGCTGTCGCCTGCAAAGCCGCTATAGCTCCGGTAAATACACCGATTAATATCACTAAGGGAAGAGAATCAGCACCAACGATTTTCATCTGCTCAATTACTATACCTCTATCTTTGAACACTCGGGGAAAGTATCTCCCGATACGCAAACCCAAATGAACCAAATCCATAAATTCTTTGATAAACCTGATAGATTTTTGTCCAATAAGAGCGAGAAAGTTCGTCATTTTATTTCCTAATATTATTTTGTATCAAGACGCTTTACAACAACTAAAGTTTTATCGTCCACATACTGGCCTGCCGCGGCAAATTTTTCCACTTCTTCGATAATTTTATATACTATTTGCTCGGGGTTACTACAATTATTAGTTTTGATAATCTCCTGCAATCTGTTTCTCCCGAATAATTTTCCTTCAGCATTGAAGGCTTCGGTAATTCCGTCAGAGTATAGAACTAATATATCGCCGGGAAGCATTCGTACGTTTTCCACTATATATTTTTGATTTCTCAAAATTCCAAGTAAACCGCCGGTCGGTTCTAAAAATTGGAATTGATTTTCGCTTGGTCTATAGTGAATTGGAGAAACGTGACCTGCATTGGCATATTGAACCAATCGGTTCGAGCTTAATGTAAATTCACAATAACACATCGAAATAGGCCGCTCTGAAGGAAATGCATCGAAAACGAGTGTATTCAATCGTGAAACCATGTTGGAAATTTTTGGTGAAAAAACCTGTGCCATTTTAACTGCACCCGATAAAAACACTGCTTGGACAGCCGCCGGAAGTCCACTGCTTGCCGCATCGGCTATAAGAATTCCCAACCGTTCTTCTTCATTATCTAGATTTTTAAAATAATCGAAGTAATCACCGCCGACATTTGCATCACCACCGCTTTGAATACAAGTTCCAAATATTTTATAGTCCGCAAAGTCAATTTTATGATCAGGGAATAGATTCCTTTGAATCGTCGAAGCAGTAAAAATATCCTTTTTAATTCTTTTTTGCTGTTTCTCTTCATAAAATTCATTCAATTTGATGGACACAAATGAACTGATAATTCCTAATGTAGTATAAAATTCTTGGGTGATTTCCATGGCATTGAAACCCAAAATATACCGGAAGTATTTTTTTCCGTTTACCTTTTGGTATCCGCCTACCCCTGCCATCGAATAAATAAAAATACCTTTGTTTCGTAAAATCGGGTCTTCTTCTTGCGCTATCAAAGTATGTTGCGCGGTTAATTCAAATAATTTTGGGTCACTTTCCACCAGCACCTGATAATCCGCGGGAATTTCTTGAACCTGACCGTACTGAAATACCAAAGTATAAGATTTTTTTTCAGGTAATAACTTCCAAATTCGCCCACCACTTATGTCAAACGCTTTATTTTGTTGAAGTTCGCTTACTATTTTCTTAAGGAATTCCAGGTCATCCAGAATCTCGCCTTTGGTCAATTCTTCTATGATTTTCTGAGTATTTAATTGAAAAGCGTAGTTTGCACCGAAATATGTATTACTCATTTTTGTAATTTACCCAAATAAAAAAAACTAATATAAAAAAAAATCTTAAATTTACATAGTTTTTTTTACCAAAAACACAATTAATAATGTCAATAAGATTAAAATCGAATAAAACAATTGAGCTTAACGATCTGAAAACAGACGAGCAATACCCTGAATTCATTGAAACTGTTTATCAATTTGATATCACTGAAGGATTCAAATCAGTACGTATCGATAAGTTTTTAACTCAGGCTATAGAAAATTCCACTCGCACCCGTGTACAAAAAACGATGGACGCTGGTAGAATAGAATTAAACGGTGAAGTTCTTTTGAAAGCTAATTATCGGATTCGACCGGGAGATAAAATAAAATGTACTGTTTTAAAAGCTCCACCCCTTACACTAAGACCCGAAAATATACCTTTGCAAATACTTTTCGAAGACGAATGGCTGCTTATTGTCAATAAACCGGCAGGAATGGTTGTGCACCCTGGCTTCGGAAACCGCTATGGCACTATGGTCAATGCTCTTTTATATCATTTTGGAATTCGTCATCCCTTGGAAATAAATTTTGATGATGAAGATGAAGAAGATATTACTGAAGAGGATATTGAGCTGAAAATATTGACAAACGATGTTGTACGCCCCGGAATAGTTCATAGAATAGATAAGGATACTTCCGGAATATTGGTAGTTGCGAAAACTAACGAGGTGCTGACGAAATTGCAGGAACAATTCGCCGCACACACAACCCATAGAGAATACTACGCATTAGCTTGGGGAAAGTTTAAACAAAAGAAAGGCACCTACACAGGTGATATTGGAATTAACCCGAGAAACCGAAAACTTTACGGTATAGTCCGCCGCGGCGGCAAATATGCCGTAACAGATTGGGAAGTAATAGAACAATACGAGTTTGCGGCTTTGTTGAAAATCAAGCTCCATACCGGAAGAACTCACCAAATTCGCGTACATTTTACTGAAAATCACCATCCATTAATTGGTGATAGAGATTACGGCGGTGATAGGATTGCTTATGGAAGCAATATTCCTGAAATTCGCGCGGCAGGGAAAAAAGTTTTAGAAGTAGCAAAAAGACAAATGTTGCACGCAAAAACCTTAGGATTCGTCCACCCAAAAATTTGCCACCCAATGGAATTTGATTCCGCCTTACCGGAGGATTTCAGAGCGGCAATCAAAATACTTAGACAAGTTGAAATAAACACAGAAGTAGATTTTAATGAATTAATATAAATGAGGTATAAATGAAAAGCAATCAAGAACTATCTGATTTAAAACTTCTACGCTCGGGAAAAGTCCGTGAAGTATATGAAGTAGATGACAAGTTACTCATAGTAGCAAGCGATAGGATTTCCGCGTTCGATGTAATTATGAACGAACCCGTGCCGGACAAAGGGAAAATATTGAGTAAGATTTCTATATTATGGTTCAAAAAAACCAAAGAAATAATCGATAATCATTTTATTAGCAATGATATTGCGAAATACCCCGAAGCCTGCAAAAAATATGCTGATTATTTAGATGGACGTTCTATGCTTGTAAAAAAATGCTCGCCACTACCGATTGAATTCGTTGTCCGTGGTTATATAGCAGGTTCCGCTTGGAAAGAATATCAAAAATCTAATACTATAAACGGCATTCCTATTAAAGCGGGTTTGTTGGAATGCGCAAAATTGGATGAGCCGATTTTTACACCTTCTACAAAAGAAGAGAGCGGCCACGATATAAATATTGATTTCGAAAAATGTACTGAAATTTTAGGAAAAGGTCTTGCTAAAAACCTTCAGAAAACTGCAATAGATTTATATAAATTCGGTGCTGAATACCTCGATAAACGCGGGATTATTTTAGCCGATACAAAATTTGAATTTGGTATTGACGAATCGGGAGAAGTAATTTTGATTGACGAAGCACTCACGCCGGATTCATCAAGATTTTGGTTGAAAGCCGATTATAAGGCAGGGCAATCTCAAAATCAATTCGATAAACAAGTGCTGAGAGATTATTTAGAAACTTTGGATTGGGATAAAACCCCGCCACCACCGGTTTTACCTGAAGCTATAATAACTAAAGTTCTTGCAACATATAATTCAGCATATAGAATGATATGCAGTTAGCTGATTTTAGAATTGAGAAAAATACACAATATTACAAAATAAACTCAATTTTATTTTGCTGGCAGTTATAATATACTTAATTTTGATTCTTTGATTCTTTCATAAAGGAAAAACTTATGGCAATCAGATTAGCAATCAACGGATTTGGCAGGATAGGCCGTTTAGTACTTCGCGAGTTTGTTAAAAGAAACAGCGATGTAGAGATAGTAGGCATCAACGATCTTACTGATGCAAAAACATTAGCACATTTGTTTAAACGTGACTCCGTTCACGGTATGTTTCCGGGCGAAATTAGCACCGACGACAATGGGTTAATTATCAACGGTAAGCGCATAGCTATATCGGCGGAACGTAATATCGATATTATTCCATGGCAAGATGTTGATATAGTTCTCGAATCTACAGGTGTTTACAGCACAAAAGAAGCTTTAATGCGTCATACTGCAAATTGCGGTGCTAAAAAAGTCGTCCTTTCCGCTCCTGCAAAAGGCGAAATAGACGCAACTATAGTATTAGGTGTAAATGAAGATATTTTAACCGGTAAAGAACAATATATATCGAACGCTTCGTGTACCACAAACTGCTTGGCTCCTATGGTTAAAGTTTTAAACGATAACTTTGGTGTCGAATCAGGTTTGATGGTAACAGTTCATGCTTATACAAATGACCAAAGAATTTTGGATTTACCACATAGCGATTTACGTCGTGCCCGCAGTGCGGCTATAAATACAATACCAACCTCCACAGGTGCCGCTAAAGCAGTAGGTTTAGTTATACCGGAATTAGCAGGTAAACTAAATGGTTACTCGGTCCGCGTTCCTGTTGCTGACGGCTCACTAACAGATTTAACAGTATTACTGAAGAAATCAGCTACTCCTGCGGAAATAAACGCCGTAATGAAAGCCGCTTCCGAATCCTGCAGAATGAAATCTATACTTGAATATTCCGAAGAACCATTGGTTTCTACCGATATTCTTGGCAATAGTCATTCATGTATATTCGATTCCGGGTTAACATCAGGGCTTGGTAATTTAGTAAAAATAGTTGGTTGGTACGATAACGAATATGGATATTCCAACCGTACTTGCGATTTGATCGAAAAACTCGGTTCAATGATATAATAAAGAGGTCATCTATGATAAAATCAATAGCTAATGCAGAGCTTGAAGGAAAAAAAGTTTTAGTAAGAAGCGATTTCAATATCCCTATCGATCCCGATGGTACAATTCGAAGTTTCACTAAAATCAATGATTCCTTGCCCACTATTGATTTAATCCTGAAAAAAGGCGGTATTCCAATATTAATGTCGCATTTGGGAAGACCAAAAAATGCTACTGACCCTGCTTTTTCATTACGCCCGGTGGCTGATTACTTCAACGCGATAGGTTATCACACAATTTTTGTTGATGATTGTATCGGACCAAAAGTAGAAGAAGCAGTTAAAAATGTTCAACGCGATCAAATAGTGTTTTTGGAAAATGTCCGCTTCTATAAAGAAGAAACTGAAGACGATGTAGAATTTGCACGCAAAATCTCTAAATTCGGCGATATTTTTTGCAATAATGCATTTGGCACTCTTCACAGAGCGCATGCTACTACCGATGCTATTGCCCTATTCTTTCCAAAAGATAAATATGCCGGCTTACTGGTTCTCAAAGAGGTACGGATATTAGGAAAAGCCCTGAGCCATCCTGAGCATCCATTTACTGCGATTATCGGCGGTTCGAAAATCACCGGAAAAATTGATATTATCCGTAATTTATTTACTAAATGCGATAATATATTAATAGGCGGCGGTATGATGTTTACATTCTTCAAGGCAAGAGGTTATGAAATAGGCAACTCATTGGTTGAAACTGATAAAATCACATTAGCCCGCGAAATAATGGAAGAAGCTCGTGCAAACGATATCAAATTTTATTTACCGACCGATGTTGTAGAAGCCGACAAATTCGCTAACGATGCATTTAGACGAACTGTCCACAGACGCGATATGGATCCTAATATGATGGGCTTAGATATTGGCGAAGAGACAATTAGAACATTCTCTCGGGTAATACTAACATCAAAAACTGTTTTATGGAATGGTCCTATGGGCGTTTTTGAATTCCCTAATTTCGCTCGTGGCACACTTGCATTAGCTCACGCTATGGCAAAATGTACTTCGAACGGCGGATTAACTATAGTAGGTGGTGGCGACTCAGCACGTGCTATTCAGCAACTGAACTATGAAAACAAAATATCACATATATCCACAGGCGGTGGTGCTTCTTTGGAGTTTTTAGAAGGTAAAGTACTTCCGGGTATTGCCGCTTTAGAATGTTAATGGAATCAGTAATTTTATGAACGACATAATAAAAAAAGAACTAGATAAATGGCTTACAGGCGAGCGGGATTTCATAATGAACGCATCAAATTTTGCCGCAATATTATTCAATAACCTGCCCGATGCAAATTGGGTGGGTTTTTATATGCTCTCAGAGGGCGATTTGATTTTAGGACCTTTCCAAGGTAAACCCGCCAGAAGGCGCATTGCTATTGGCGAAGGTGTTTGCGGCTATACTGCTGCAAAAAAAGAATCCGTTATAGTTCCCAACGTTTCGGTTTTTGAAGGACACATCGTTTGCGATTGCGTCTCGCAATCCGAAATCTGCATCCCGCTAATGAAAGACGGCGTTTTCTTCGGCTTGCTCGATATCGACAGTCCTCAGCTTGATATGTTTACCGAAGAAGATAAAAATATATTAGAAACTTTCGTCGAATTGCTTATAAATTCATCCGATATGGATAAAATCAAGAATTACTACAAATAATTATAGTAAAGCAGTGCTTTAGGTTGTTTATTTTGTATTTTTGGAATATAGAAGATGATATTTTGATTAAAATAAATTATTTCAAATAGTATAGCAACTCGTATCATGTTGATAATCAAGCAGATAAAAGGCGTATCCAATGAATAAAGTAAAAACTAAAATTCGACGACGGGGGGGGGGAAGATTTTCCTTCTTTTAAATATTTCCAAAGTGCCAATATTTTATACATGCTTGATTAATAACTGTTTACAGAATATACATTCTTTGAAATAAGATGAGTTTACTAACCGAAGGATTGATGGGTTGTGAATTGATTACAAAAAAATGTTCTTTACAATTAATAAATTTTTCGATATACACAATACGTGGTTGTGAATTGATTACAAAAAAATGTTCTTTACAATACGCTCCTAAGTGATGGCACTCATCAATGAGTTGTGAATTGATTACAAAAAAATGTTCTTTACAATTGCAGGGCAATTGGAGTATGCACCATATAAGTTGTGAATTGATTACAAAAAAATGTTCTTTACAATAATGGGATCAATTAGCAAAAGACGGCACGGGTTGTGAATTGATTACAAAAAAATGTTCTTTACAATTAAGAGTAGAACACAGTAAACAAAGTGTTTGTTGTGAATTGATTACAAAAAAATGTTCTTTACAATTTATATGCGGTTAAGCGCGCAACATTCATCGTTGTGAATTGATTACAAAAAAATGTTCTTTACAATAATTATCAATTTTGGTGGTTTAACAAGTGAGTTGTGAATTGATTACAAAAAAATGTTCTTTACAATTTTCGGGGGGGGCGGTCACTTTGGCAGAACGTTGTGAATTGATTACAAAAAAATGTTCTTTACAATACAAGTTCAAAGTGATTGGAGTCAAGCAACGTTGTGAATTGATTACAAAAAAATGTTCTTTACAATATAAATCTTCTTTTAAAATTAGTGTTACCGGTTGTGAATTGATTACAAAAAAATGTTCTTTACAATGCAATTCCATTTATTTAATTCATATTGCTGGTTGTGAATTGATTACAAAAAAATGTTCTTTACAATTATAAAGAGTTATTTTGAAGCAAAGTTAATGTTGTGAATTGATTACAAAAAAATGTTCTTTACAATGGTTGTCCATTTGTAGAGCGTCCCGCCTTTGTTGTGAATTGATTACAAAAAAATGTTCTTTACAATACATATATTATAAAAACATGGTATATATATTGTTACACAACTAAATATTTGTAAAGAAAACAAAAAAACGGGTTACTTTTTCATAAAGGTAGCCCGTTTTTTTTAAAACATGCTAATCTGATTAGGGGTCCTTGGGCTTAATTCTCTAACAGTACCCCAAAAATTATACATTTCGCCAAATTGTTTATCAGTGATGCCAATAATGGACACTTTCCCGAATTCCGGCAATTGCTTTTGAATATTTCTTACGTGGGTATCATAAATTTGTCTATTCGAGCAATGTCTGTAATAGACTGAGTATTGCATCATATTGAACCCATCCTTCAGAAGAAATTTCCTGAATTTGCCGTAGGCTTTTCGTTCTTGTTTTGTATCTGTCGGTAAATCGAATACTACTAATGCCCACATAATTCTATAAGCACTCCAAATCATAAGTGCTCCCTTGTTTTTATATAATAATAGGATATATTAATTGTTCTTTTTCTTGTTCAATTGATTTTACGAATGACATAACCGAATCTTGAACAGCATTAATAATACTCTTTCGCTGGTGTTCGATTTCAACTTCCATTGTCAAAATTTCCAAAAGATATTTTTTATGCTTTTTTGCCAAGATCAACGAATGTTCTTCGGGATTCGATTTACAAAACTTATAAACCTTCAAATCTACAAATTGTCTGTATGGTTCCATCAAATCATCAGCTAAGCAAAAGCTGTTATATTTATTTTTATGATATATACCTAGTGCTGGCACCAATCCGGCGGCAACAATTTCACGGGCGAAAACGGCGCGAATTAATGAATAACCATAATTTAATAGGTTGTTAGGATAATCACCATCCGGATCTCTTGAAAAATCTTCAAAAAGATTTTTCCAATAATATTTAGCGGCTTGGGCTTCACGATTTGTTTTATCTGCTTTTTCAGTACCTTCCAATAGTTTTTTCATTCTCTCTATTTGACAATTTATAGATTTCAATACTTGAGTTTGATTTCGGATTTTATTTTCAATTACTGACTTCCAAAGAATTGATTTTAGCTCACTTTTCATATTTGACTGCGCAAGTGTTCTTTGCGTTGAAAGGGTTGATGCTGAGATAGGAACCATCATACCGGAAGGGTGATGATAAAAATCGCATTGGATTATTACAACCTTGTTATCCATAAGTTCTCGAAGGCAATATGATGTAATCGTGATTTGAGGATTATCAAGCTCTATTACACTAATATCCTCAATCGGAATAATGTTAATCTCTCCAGTGTCAGCATTTACAAGAACCAATTGAAGGTCCTTTGTTTTTATTATATGAGGAGTACCAATATAAATTATACGTTTGCTCATAAGTATTATCTTTATTAATAATAATACTTTTTTTATAAGCAAAAGGTGTGCAAGAATTTAGAATTGCTTGAAATATATATCGCTATTTATTGTTGGGTTAGGAAATTTGTATATTTATTTACAAATAAAATCATATAAATATCTATCAACCGTAGGGTTATCCCTACGGTTGATTATAGGAATGTTTTTAATTATTTTCAGAAATTTTTATAAATCCGATCGGATCAACAATGATTTTTGTAACTTTATGTTCAATAAACTTTCCAAGTGATCTTAACATAATCATACCAGGCTCCGTTTTTTTCCCATCGCTATCTTTTGATTCTAGAATTGATATCGAATGATTTCGGTAAACATAATAAGTTTCTGAGAATTTTTGAAGTCTATGAACATTTCCAAAAATAAATGGATAGATTGATTTATCATCATAATCAATACCATTTGGAATATCACCAAGAAAAAACATTTCATTTCTCATTAAGCTTAGTAAGATTTCATTGTTTGGACCCAACTCGTTTTCAATGACTTTTTCTTTATTTCTCTGCCTTGTATATGCTTTGTGTAGAGTAGAAATTTTCTCCCCTAGTTTTCCGGTTTCATCAGTATATATAATTGAATGATGATTATTACCTGATTCAGCCCAAATATTATAATTTCTAATCTGTATTGGATTACTAAACGGTTTTAGAACACGTACTTTATTGATTATATTTGGGTAGCCTTTAACTGGGTTTGGAAGATATATTGATTCTTTGAATGCTTCTTTAGAAACGTTGATTAATTTTCCCTTTGCGTCAATTTTTCCACCAAATTCCATTATCCTTTCTAACACAACATCTTTAATCACGGGATCGGCAATTGACAATATCTCATTTTCAGTTAAGGATGTAAGCGGTTTGCGAACAGAATATAAAGGAACACCTTTTTTATTCATTCTTTCTGAACCATCTATATTATATAGTTTTCCATAAAGTGTTTCTTCGTGCATAGGACCTGATACTTTGTATTTAAATCTATGCGAAACTATAATTCGAGCCGCCATTTTTTTTACTTCATCCCTGAAACCTTCCCAAGGGAATGGAAAATTTTCTTTATCAAGATATTCAGCTTTTTCTTTTGTTTCAAGATATTGTAAATCAAATTCATTATGCAATGAAGAGAGTTTCTGGAATATACTTCTTGTGGTACAGGCAATAGCAATTGCGTCAATAGCGTGGTGGCGGTGGTCATTCCGATTTTTTTCGCTTTTATCTGTAGATTTTTCATCTAACCCAAGGAATGGATTCGTCATAACAGAATTTAAACCCCAAAGATGTCTTAACAATGCAGTAATTGTACCATTACCAACACTTACTTCCAGTGTTATATGTCTTAGATATTGTTTTGCGATTTTAGAAATATAGCGAGTATCATTAAGTTGTGTCGAAATAAAATCATCAAGTTGAGCGATTTCTTTCTCTTTGAATTTATTTGCCTTCCTATTTGGGAATTCATTAACTCGTTGTAATATTGCATCATATTTTTCTTTGTTTTCATTATAAGCTTCGTAAGGTGTTCGATTTCCTTTGAATAGATTTTCGTGCCTATTGCAAAGTGTTTTATTCATATATGAATCATCTAAACAGCGTGAGTAAGGAATAATATGTTCAACTTCAAATTCAATTGATTCGCCGAATATTTGCTGAAGGGCTATTGGTTTTCCGGTATAAGGGCAAGTATGTTTACATTCTTCCCAAAGTTTATATTTTATTATGTCATTTCTTGAAGGATACTTTATTCCAAATTCTTTATTTAATATATCTGCGATATCATTGTGCCTTGATTGCCTTTTTTTATTGTCAGAAGCAATATCAAGTCTTTTTTGTAGCGGAATCTTTAAATCTCTTGCCATTTCGAGCCGTACAACATCCGGTTTGAATTGATAATGTTCGATTAAACAATTCACAACTTTTCTGATTTCATATAAGGCAGTCATAACAATTGGATTTGCAACCTTTTCGGGTTCAGGTAACTTATCCAATATATCTACTTTGTCCTGTTCTTCGAATAAATTGTGTTCATACCCTGCACTTGCCGCCGCTTCGTGGTACATCAATCCATCGCGCAAATATGGAAGCATTTTTTTGATTGCTTTTATAGAAAGTGAACCATAACCCTTCTCTAATTTGATTTTAGAATAAACGTTAGCTTCTTCTTCTGTTAAATTCCATTTGTTTTGAGCATAATTAATTAACCATTCATTGCTTTCAGCAAATAGAGAAGTGTGATACATTGCTTGAATTTGATCATTAGAAAAAGAATCGAATTTCTTGCCTAATAATTTTTGAAACGCATATTTAGTTCTTAATCCAATTAATTTATCCAAATGTTCCAAATTCAACCTTAGCCAAGCACCTTCTTCAATTCCCAAAACCTTTTTTAAGGCTTTATAATGATCTCCAAATTTTAATTCCGCATGATTACTTAAGTAATCAATCAATTTACACCTTTCATCAAAAGTTAATTCTTCAGCATCTTCACCAAAACGATTTTTCATTCGGATTCGCAACTGATTTACTTGTTGGAGCATTCTAAACTCTTGAAATTCAAATGAACTTAGGTGGCACCTGTTTTTATCTTTTTCAAACTTACATTTTCCGACATTTTTCTTTTGTGATTTTAAAGGTCTTTGGTAAAATATGATCACATCTCGAATATACTTTCTTCTTTCTTCTGTTAAAAAATCCGGATAAAATTCGGCTTGTTTATTCCATATTGTTTCAAATTCATTTAGGTACATTTTCCTTAATGTATAACGATTTCTTAATCTTTTTTCTTTGGGGTCAAGAGAACACAAGTATTCTCCAAGAGTCAAGAAGCCACCAGCATTTATTCCTTCTTGCAGTTCAGTTATTCCTGTAGCACCTGATTTTCCACCTTGGTATATAGCCCCGGTTTCTTCTTCACTATCTGTTTTTCTGTTACTTAAAAATCCGCGTCTTTGGCAAATATGATATAATGCTCGTGAGAATTCATCTAATGAAACTTTTTCGTAAATTGCTTTACGTCTCAATTCGTATGGATTTGTTTTATTAAAGAAATTCTCAATATCATTTGCAGTTAGAAAATTGTTTTGTTGTAAATAGGCTAATAGCTTATTACGTCTGCTTTTTTTTCTTCTCAGCATTTTTCTGACTTGCTTTTTTTCTCTTCTCGCTGCGTTTTTTGATTGTTCCTTTCCTGTATTTAAATCATTTACGCCAGCTTCAAAAACACGTACTCCCATATCAATAATATGAGGATTTTCGATATTATCTTCTAATAATGCCCATCCAATCGAGTTAGGCCCTACATCTAATCCAAGAACCGTTGCCATATTGACCCACAAATTAAAAAAAAAGAAAAATATAATAGCTAAATTATAAAATTATTTTGTCATATAAAAAATATTTATTAATTTTGTCTTGAAATAAATTTGTAATCATTTCACAATAAGGGTGAAATATCCCGTACGAATTTTCGTTGGCCCAGTTTGAAAAAGCTAGGGCCTTTTTTGTTCCTGAACCCTGAAACGCGGATATAAGGGGTAACAAGATATTTCTCCACTTCCTTAATCCTGTTCATCCTTTAATCCTGCAAATCCTGATTCTGACATTGTTTCCCCAATCCAATGCAAAAAAAAACCCATTTATAAAAAACAGGTTTTTTTATTGGAGTTCCACTCCAATAGCCTTCTCACCTAACGTTAAAAACCGTATTTCAATCCAATATTTAAACCATTTTTATTTGTGTATTCATAGTTTTCATATTTATAGAAGAGCCATCCGCTGTTGAATCCGACTATCAATGAAGTATTTGCAGAAATCTCCACTTCTACACCCGTTGAAGCCTGTGTATAGATGCCGACATTGGCATAAGCAGTATTCAATTGAATAAAAGGTGACACTTCATAATAATCAGCAAATGAAAAAATCGGTTCGAATCTATGTTCAATGTTGCAACCAATCCATGGTGTTGAATATTCTTGACTGTAAAGGTAATGAGTATTCTTTTCCCAACCGTCGTACTGCATTAGGAAGTTGTCATAACCGAATGATAAACCAAGTGATGTCTTTTCGGTGACGTCGTACATCAAGAATAAAGAGAAATCATTTATTAAACCGGTTTTTGAATTCTCCGGTTTGAAATTTGGAGAACTTTTAGATAAGCCATACCAGTTAAACTGTAGGTTTAATCTGTCAAGTATCAATGCCGTTTTATAATTATAAACCGGATTCAAATAGTATTTTGGAAGAGAACTATATTGCTCACGAGCTACTCTTGTATCAGAAAACAGATTGGAATAAGCGAGCAGATTCCGTTGAGGTGCTTCTGCTTCATTTATAGACATTCCGTTCGCTGATAATTCTGTATTAATTGCAGTTGCTCTTTCAGCCGATAGTTCCGACTTTGTATGTGAATTTGCTTCGTTTGTGTTCTGAGCAAGATATCCATTCTCAATACCGTTCGATTTTTTGGATTTACGGCTATAAGATTTATTATTTTCTGCTAAAGTATTGGCGCTTCTTGTGTCTAAATTAGTTTGTGTAACTATCGGAATTTGAGGTTTAATAGCAGTGGTGCTTATCTTGCTGTCGCTGATATCGTCATTGTGATTCTTATTAACTTCTGTTATCGAAGTATTATTTGTATATTTATCCAAGACATTATTATTAGTTAGCCAGAGGTAACCGCCGCCCAATGTTAGCAAGACAAGTCCAACTAAAGCAGTCCGCAAAATATATTTTCTTGCTCTGTATTTTCTTATTGATGCGGAATCAAGCTTAATTCTCTTTAATATTCCTTCTTTAAGTCCTGCTGTTTCAGGTAAATATGGATTTTGCATATAGCTGTGCAAAGTTTTCTGCTCTAAGTATAGAGCTTCCAACTCGCTATTGTTAGCTACTTCATTCAAAACCCCTTGAGCTTGCGTATCGTCGAGTTCCCCGTCGAACAGCTTGCTTAATTTTTCTTGAATTTCCATATAATCATTTTCAGTCATTTATTTTGCCTATTTTCTTTCTATAATTCTTTTAATATCGATTCTAAAATTTTTGCAAGAGCTTTTTTTGCTCTAAATAATCTCATTGTTAATTGTTGTTCAGTAATATCAAGTTTGGCGCATATATCTTTGTAACTCATCCCAACAAATTCTTTCAAAATTAGCGGCTCTCTATATTTTTCATCCAAACTTGCAATAGCCATATCTACTAATTCACTTTTTTCATTTCTATCGTAATCTTTATCTTCAATCTCAAAACTTACATCTTCTAAGCTAAATGCTTTATTTCTTTTCAGTTCGTTCTTGCAAGCATTCTTGGCGATGGTTATCAGCATATTTCTGATATTTTTTATCTCTTTTGCTTGGGTCGCGCTTTCGTAAAACTGAATAAATGTGTTTTGAAATACATCTTCTGCCAAATAACTATTTTTCAATTCAATGCTACAAATTCTTAGTATCATGCCTGAATAAATTCTATAAATTTCATCAAAAGCCCTCCTCGATTTAGCTTTATCTCTGCTTTGCAAGTTTTTAACAAGATTTATATTTTTTTCTGCATCATTATTCATAAAATTGTACATTTACATTTGTATAGACAACTGAGAAGTCCATTTCTTTCTCTTGTGTTGAAAAATAATTCATTTTTTTTAAACTTTTTTTGGAATTTCTTTGTACTTTGTTCTATAATGGCTTGTACCAGAAATACTTAGAGTCAAAACATCCTCTATTTTTTTTAAGTCATTAATTGTTATGTCACTCTGGTCAAATTGCCCATCAATGATTTTTTGGTGCACATTTTCGATAACCATTTTTTGAATTTCCGATTCTGAAAGTCCGGAAATTCTCGAAATTGCTTCGGAAGTGTCGCAAATCATTAAGATAACCTGTTCTTTGGATTTTGGTTTTGCTCCGTTGTATCTAAATTCTTTTTCGTTAATAGTACTGTCTTCTTCTAATGCCTTGGCATAAAAGTGTTTAATCAATGTTGTTCCGTGATGAGAAGGAATAAATGCCGATATATAATCAGGCAAATTGTATTCTTCTGCTAATTTTAAACCTTCGAATACATGATTCTTGATAATATGTACACTTCTCTTGGGAGAAATTTGGTCGTGAGGATTAATTCCATCGCTTTGGTTTTCGGTAAAATATTTTGGATTGTTCATTTTACCTATGTCGTGATAAAGTGCCCCAACCCGAACTAAAACCGGGTTAGCTCCTATTTCTAATGCGCAAATCTCTGCTAAATTCGCAACGCTAAGACTATGCTGAAATGTTCCTGCCGCCTTTTCGTTAAGCAAACGCAATACAGGATGGTCTAATTTATCATAGTCTTTCAGATTAAAATGCAAATTCATACTGCGCATTATTTTTGAACGTTCAATTACTATCAATAATCCGATTGTTAACATTGGCGAGACAATTGAATTGACTGATGCCATTGCTATTCGACCAAGAAGTTTGTCCATAGATGAATTTGTCTCAATTCCGAAAAATAATATTGGAATTACAAAACCTATTAATATAATAATGATTGTTTGTAAAACTTGTGAACGATTTGTTACTTTACGTACAGTATAAGCAGTCACGCCTGTGGCAATAATATAAGTTGCGCCAATTATATAATCATTGTTTCTGATGCCTGCTATCTGGAGCGATGAAACCAGAGCGAAAAGAATTGCTATCCGAGTATCAATTGTCAGAGCCAAGAGTAGAATAAACGCCGGCAAGACGATTATATATTCCAGGGGCCAAGGTGTTTCGATTTTCATTGTCAGCCAAGCAAGGAATAAATTAGCTATCATACAGAGGAAAATTAACGAAACTTTAGAAGTGCTTGCCCAAATGTCTTTACGCATAATAAATACATACATTAATATTAGTATAACTAATACTGAAGAATGTACGATATTACCTATTGCTGAAAGTATTCTGGAACCGCTTATCGAATCATTACTTGAAGTTTTAAAATAAATCGACAACACATAATTTTTATAATCATCAATTGTTTGACCTTGGGCAATAATAATCGAGTTCTTTTTTATCAATTCAGCCGTTTTTGGTACATCTGATGCGGCATTACGACGAGCTTCTTCTGTTAGAACATCGTCATATATCAAATTTGGAAAGTAGATTTTGTCGGCGATATAATTAAAAAGCGCTTCCAAATCCTTTCTATAATTATTTGTGATTATTTGAGAATATTTTGACTTAAATGATTCTTTATCGAAAAGTAATGTTTTTTTGACTATATAGTTTTCGGTTGGAGGAATATCTACTGTTATAACATCAGGCGTAATCTGATTTAAAGCTATATCCGAAAGACCATTGTTGTAGATGACATCAAAGAATTTATCATACGAACGGTTTATAGAATTAAGTACTGTGGCGCGTTCTTGCTTTGGCAACATTGTTATCGGTGCAATTAAATATTCGGGTAGTGTTTTTGATGTACCGGTTTCAGGATTAATTGTACCTATCAAAAATTTTGCTTGATCTTTAGCTTTATTTACAGCATTCTCATCAATTCTAAAAACCGGATAAACACTGTTTGCAGCTTCGTCAATTTCATGCCCCAGTTCATCGGGATGTTTAGGAACCTGAAACGTATAATCCGCTCGGAGATCTGTTTTATTCCATACCTTCCCGGGTTGTATGGCAGTTATCAAAGCATTTCCGGCATCTCCGGTATTTCTGGTAACGAAGAAAACAGCTGATATTATGAAAGATAATATAAGAATTATTATTTTAGCTGTTGACGTGTTTTTTTCGTCGTCTATAAATTTGAATTTCCGCTGAGTTTTCATTTTGATAATTATAATGTTATAATTTATTTAACCAACAAAATTACGAAATATGAGCATAATATAAAAATTACTTACATACTCATTGTTAAAAATTAGAAATTATCGTACCAGAATTTAACTTTATTTTTTTGTGTAAGATTCTTTTTATAATTTTGTGTTTTTTAAAAACCGATTTAAAAATCTATTAAAGTTAAGGTTATGTTTTTGTTAATAAAAATTCACAACCGAAACTAAGTAAAATATGGAAAAATACTTTAATACATTCCGTGAAAATATCGTAGGCTTAAACCAAACATATTCCTCACCCTATGGAACAATGAGAATTCTCTACGCCGATTGGATAGCGAGCGGTAGATTATACAGACCGATCGAAGAAATAATGCTCGACACAATCGGACCTTATGTAGCGAATACACATACAGAAACAAGCGAGACCGGCACTTTGATGACAAAGGCTTATCATTTGGCCCATGAGAAAATCAAAGCTCATGTAAACGCCTCAGCGGACGATTTAATTGTTACAACCGGTTTTGGTATGACATCTTGTATAAACAAGCTACAAAGAATTATCGGATTGAAATTCTGCGGAACAATTTCAAAAAAAGATTGTCTAAAAACCGCGGAAAAACCGGTCGTCTTTGTTACTCATCTGGAGCACCACTCCAATCATACATCGTGGTACGAAACAAATGCCGACGTAGTGATAGTTCCACCGGCTGACGATTTGACTGTCAGCCCCGATAACTTACGTGCTGAATTGGAAAAATACAAAGATCGGAAAACAAAAATCGGCTCGTTCAGTGCCTGCTCCAACGTGACCGGTGTATTTACGCCCTATCATGAGTTGGCAAAAATAATGCACGAATACTCAGGTATCTGCATAATTGATTTTGCCGCTTCCGCTCCTTATGTCGATATTGATATGCACCCTGAAGATAAAATGGCTTATTTGGATGCCATTACTTTTTCACCTCATAAATTTTTAGGCGGTCCCGGAGCATCCGGTGTGTTGATTTTTAACGAAAAATTATATAACACCGATAGTCCCGATACTCCAGGCGGTGGTACTGTAGATTGGACTAACCGATGGGGTGAATATAAATATGTGGACAGTATTGAAGCGCGTGAAGACGGTGGCACACCAGGATTTCTGCAAGCTATACGCACAGCTTTAGCTATCGAATTAAAAAACAAGATGGGTACCGAAAATATAAAAAAGCGCGAAGAACAACTTTTAGAAATTGCATTTCCGAAATTGCGTCAAGTACCGAATCTGCATATTTTAGCTGATAATATCGAAAATCGTCTCGGAGTAATTTCATTTTATATTGATGATATTCATTTTAATTTGGTAGTAAAGCTATTAAGCGACCGTTATGGTATTCAAATGCGCGGTGGTTGCGCTTGCGCGGGCACTTACGGACATTATCTGCTGAATATAGAATATGAGCACTCAAGAAGAATTACTGATATGATTAACAACGGTGATTTATCTTCAAAACCCGGTTGGGCAAGACTTTCATTGCATCCGACTATGACCGATGAAGAACTGAATTACATTCTTGCGGCTATTGACGAGATTGCAAGAAATGCAAAAGAATGGGAAAAAGATTATAATTATAACAAATTGACAAATGAATTCACGAATATAAATATGGTTAAAAGCCCCGCGGATGTCGTTAAACCTTGGTTCGAACTATAAAAAAGCTCATCTAACTCGTTCCCAAGCTCCTGCTTGGGAACGTTTTTCCCCTTGTTTTTACAATCCCGCAGAAAATGAACTGATTTTGTCATATCTGAGAAATAAGAAATCATTCATCCATCACGTAGTGATGAAATGTTTATAGAAAAATGACATCTAAACCAATCCTCTTCAATCCCGGAGGGATGGAATTTTTGTAGAAAAATTCTATCGAATTTAATTAATAAAACAATTTTGATTGATATGTGTTATTCACCCTGCTTTTAACTAATAATATAGCAGGATATAACATCTTCTTCGTATAATTAATTGTAATTGTATTTACGCCTTGATCAACAGTACCTAAAGCACCTTGGTTCAAAAGCTTTCCGTTTAAATCGTAAATGTAATAATCGAAACTGTCGAATTCATTAGCTGAGCTGATTTCGCAGTTCAAATATGTATCTTTATTTTCTACATTTACTATTCTAAATCCATCGGATAATTTTACATCATCTTTCACAGGTGTCAAATTCTCTATATTAAGTGAGATTATCGAACCGCAATCTAAACCTAAGATTAGATTTTTGTTGTCGGGAGAGAAAAGTGAAATATAGGGTTTACCTGCACTATAACCATAAATTTTGTAGCTATTGTAAGGAATATAATCTGTAGAATAAATTGATTTTATAATATTTTCAGCCATTTGTGTTTCATTTTTATAAAAATTACAATAAAGACTCGTAAGCCCAAGATCATTGGAAAATTGAACCAAATTGGAATAAGACCCGTCATAACTAACACTGAAATTAGAATTAGTGAAATTATCAGGCAAGTGTGAATAATCCAATTTAAATTGTTTCTGACTCTTAACATCATAAGCTAAATATCTGGAGCACAAAAATCTGTCAAAAAAGGTTTCCATTGCAAAATTTGTTGACTTGTCTATGAATCCATAGTCTAGGCCATCAATTTTTGAAATTTTTTCTGATTCATAATCCCATATATAAGTATTGTTCTCGTATGTATCAGGATTAATAGTTGTAAAATACAGCGAATTGCCATTTTCTGCAAACATAACGTGGCGAATAATATATCCATTATAGCTTTGTTTCTTGATAATATTACCATCGTTAGTATTAGAAATAATCACATTACCATCCGCAGTACCATAAGCAATAATATCAGAGGCAAGATTAGAATAACAACCTGTAATAACGCTACTTGATGCTTTATTGAATTTGGTTTTGTTTGTTTTTAGGTCACAAATGATATACCCATCAATATCTCTTGTAAAAATAATTTTTTCACCATCTTTTGAGAAGTCAATTCCAAAATATTTGCTGTAAACATTATAACCATAATTCAAATAAAAACAATTAATCATATTACCGGTTTTTGCGTCCAACACTTTTAAGTAATTGGAACCCAAGACCGCAATTAATTCTCCGTTATGTGAGTATTTAATAGCACGCATTATTGATTCATTATTAATCAACGTTTTTGTCTGCATATTTTTTTCAATATCAAATATTGCTGTAAAACCCTCTTTCTCAGAAGCAAATACTAATTCTTGATCATTAACAAAATGAATATAATCCGGTCTGAATAACGTTGTGTATTTTGTTGTTTTCTTTGTGTTTATATTGTATATTTCCAATTGATTGTCAGCTGTTTGATATGCTAAAACCGTTGAGTTGGGACTAATAGCCGTAGGTGTAACAAAATAAATATTATAATAAGATTCTTTTTGGTATTCGATTTCCCAACTGCTCAGATCAATTAAAACTATTCTTTCTTCTATAGCATTTCCATTGAAATAACGAAAAGCCAGATATTTACCATCGCTGCTTAAAACCAAGCCCGATACACCGATAATAGAATCCTTCTTAACAACTTTTTTTGAAGATACATTGTATTGGAATAAACAAAATTGATCAGAATAATAAAGCATATTATTCTTCTGATCATAAGTTATGGACTTTATAGAACTAAAATCTCCTTCCACTAAATAAACAACATCGTGAATACATTTTTTCTTTATATTCCAAAAAATAAATGCTGATTGATTTTCACATTTGCCAAGAGCAATAAGATAATCTTCGTTAATAAAATCTTTGTAATTATCTTCTACAAAATCTATTCTTTTGTTGTTGAATTCTACTGGTGCAGAATATATAGGATCGCTATTTTCTGCAGCCATATTTACGTTATCATAATAACAATAGCAAATATTAGAAGAATCATTTTCAACATAATCAAAATATAAAAAAGTACTGTCATTCACCAAATAGTGATTATTACCAGATTTAAAGTCAAATTTCTTTAACAAATTTCCACTTTCAGTTGAAAAAATACTCAGATATTGGTAGGTTGATCTATTTGAACTTGTATAAAAATATTTTTTATTAGAAGACAAATAAGCCCAAGGAAGTTTTGGATAACTTTCATTATCAAAGAACCCCTTCGCCCAATTAACCGTCTGCGCTTGAACCTTTGTAATACTTAAAACCGATAAACCAATAAACATTAAAAGTAATAACTTTTTCATATAAACCCCATAGAAATATTAAAATCGATCAATAATAAACTTCTTCTATTGCGAACTTAAGAATAATATAAGACATAAAAAAATCAATTCTCAAGATTTTCCTATTATTTTTCAATCCATTTGATTTTTACAATTGTCTAAAATCTGCTTTAAATATAATATTTATTATCACGTATCGTTAATATACCAAATGTAATTATCCAATATTATACAACTTTCAACAATTGATTTGACTAATGAACAGGTAGAAAAACAATGATAAATAAATTAATAGCCTCTATGCTTCCATACTTACCCAAAAGTTTTATATGGATTTTTTCAAAACGATATATTGCGGGTAAATCAATTGCCGATGCGATTCGTGTTTCCAAAGAACTCAATAATCAGGGTATAATGGTTACCATTGATTTGCTTGGTGAGTTTATAACTGATCTTGATGAAGCTGAACGCAACAAGCAGGATTATCTTGATCTGATTGATACAATCCAAAAAGAAAACATCAACGGCAATTATTCGCTGAAACCGACTATGTTCGGTCTTCTACTCGATAAGGAAGTGTGTTACAAACACATTCGTGAGATAGTCGCTAAAGCCGCCGCTTACAACAATTTTATCCGTGTCGATATGGAAGATTCAAATTGCACGGATATGGAAATTGAACTATACCGGAAACTCAAAGCTGAATTTCCTAAAAATGTCGGCTTAGTTGTTCAGGCATATTTAAAAAGAACATATAATGATATAGAAAATCTGATGGATATAAATTCACAGGAAACTCCGCTAAATTATCGTTTATGTAAGGGAATCTATGTGGAACCGGCGACGATAGCATTTAAAAATCACGACGAGATCAACCAACATTATCTCGAAGATTTGGAATTAATGTTTATTAACGGCGTATATCCCTGCATTGCCACACACGATAAATATTTGGTTGACTCAGCATATAAGCTAGTTGAAAAGTACAAAGTCCCAAATGATAACTACGAATTTCAAATGCTTTATGGTGTAACCCCGGAATTGAGGCAATCTATAGTAGATAACGGTCACCGTATGCGGGTTTATGTTCCTTTTGGATTGCAATGGTTTGGCTATTCCACCCGCCGCTTAAAAGAAAATCCAAAAATGGCATCATACATTATCAAAGCCCTATTTGTAAGAGGATAAAACATTTATTTTGTATTCTTAAGTCATTCCTCGTGATTTGTCCTTTAAATGTATTATATTTGATTATATAGATTGTAACAAAAGAATTAAACTGAAAACAAACATCGTTACATTCTAAACAATATATAAATATATGTTATTCAAGAATATATATATATATATTAAATCATGAGTAATCATGACAATTCTAATCAACAAATGTAAAAGAGATACATTATGCGCTATTTAATTATATTAATTGCGGCATTTTGCCTGTCGAGTACTTCCGGTACATTAAACGCACAGGTAAACGTTAATGTCAACTTCAATTTGGGTAGTCAGCCAATTTGGGGTCCAACAGGTTATGACTATGTCGAAAATTACTACATCCCCGAAATAGACGTTTATTACAATGTCCCACAACACCGTTATTTCTATTTTGAGGGTGGGCTATGGATTGGTCGAACATCATTGCCCGTTCGTTTTCGTGCCTTTAATTTGTTTAACGTTTATAAAATCGTGATAAATGAGCCTCAACCATGGCACAATCATAAGATGTGGAAAGGCAAATATGCATCCTATAGAGGTCGTCATGACCAACACTTCATCCGCGACAGCCGCGATTCAAAGTACTTTGTTGTCAAGGGCCATCCACAACATGAAAAATGGCTTAAAGAAAAGAATAATAAAGGCAATCCAAATGGTCCAAATATGCGAAGCCCTGGTAATTCAAAGCAAATGGAAAAAAATATGGGTGGGATGAATAAAGGTGGCAAAGCCCAACGCGGACCAAGTATGCAAAAGCAAGGTAGATCTCAAGGCGGACCTGGAATGCAAAAGCAAGGTAAAGGCGGCGGTGGCGGTAACAAAGGTGGAAAAGGCGGCGGCGGAGGTAAAGGTGGAAAGTAATCTGCGATACCACTAAGCTAAATACAAAAAGGACTTCATCTTGAAAATGAAGCCCTTTTATTTAATGAAACTATTGAATGTTATGATTTGGATTTAAGCAGTTCTATATTACAAGTTATGTCCACATTATCGCTAATCATCACTCCTCCGCCATCCAAAACAGAATTATATTTCAGACCATAATCACTTCTGTTAACTTTACCGGTCAGTTTAAAACCCGCTTTTGTATTTCCCCAAGGATCTTTTCTAATACCTCTGTTTGTAACATCCATTGTAACCTTTTTGGTCACACCCAGCATAGTAAAGTTGCCCGTTAATTTATACTTGCCCTTACCGGCTTTTTTCATTTTGTCGCCAACAAAAGTTATTGAAGGAAACTGAGGAGCATTGAAAAAATCAGCAGAGCGTAAATGCTCGTCTCTTTTGTCATTATCAGTATTTATACTGCTTACGTCAATTTTAAAATTTATCTTAGCATCAGAAAAATCTTCTTTGTCTGAGGTTATCTCACCTTCATATTTTTTAAAGTTACCATCTACATCGGATACCATCATGTGAACAACCGAAAAACCTATTTTCGAATGTGCTTCGTCGAAAGACCACTTTGTTGTTTGCGCTTTAACGCTTATTGTTAAAATTGTTAGCATTATCAATAAAATTGCTTTTTTCATTTTTTTACCTATGTTTTACATAATATTAGTTTAAATATAAAATATTGACGGCGAAGAATTAGGTTTATTTTATATTTTTATTTAGTCATTACTAATTCGTAATAAGTGCTTTTAAATAATTCACAGCGGATTATATCAGAAGATGAACCTTTAGCCTCTTCACGACACGAAATTATCAGATTATTTGTCAATCAAGGATGAATGACCCACCGACTAAACATATGGTAGAACATGCATTCTTGCGTGTTCGAAAAATTATAGCAAATGTAAAATTCTTCTTCGCATGAACAATTTACAATTAACCATTGACCATTGACCATTGTTCTTCCTATCTAACAATAGCAAATCTCTTCATTATTCTTTTTGAATTTGATTGTAAAACTAATGTGTATGTTCCCGTCGGAAGTGATCCTATGTTTATTGAAAAATTAACCGGATTGGAAGTTTGCGGCTTTGAACTGCCACCCAGAACAACCTGTCCGTAATCATTATATATTATAACTAAATAATCAACGTAGTTTTCTGGAAGCATCAAATTTACTCTATCTGATGCCGGATTTGGTGAAATATTTAGATAATCCGCGGTTACATCAAATTCTATAACATCCGAAGAACCTTTGTTTAAATATGGATATCCGTCATTAATTTGAGAGTCAATATTCCAAATTTGATTAAAATCCCAATGTGCATCCGTGAATGTCGATTTTACTTTCATTTCTGTTGAAGTTTTCCCCGTTCCTCCATCCGACGTGCTTTTGCCGCTAGTCTCTTTGTCCCAAAAACAATTCTCAATATAACTCTTATTCCATCCCGCAAAACCACCTGTATAGTTATTACCTATAACAACGCCGGTTGAATAGCAATATGATATTCTTGCTGAATCTAAATCGTGCCAACCGACAAGACCGCCAATATCGCTTACACCTGAAACAATAGCCCGCGAATAGGAATTATATATCTTACCGCCAAAATTATTCCCTACTAAACCGCCTCCTACACCAAATGATGAAACAGAACCCTCGCTATAACATTCACTAACTCTTCCATTAAAGCTCCAACCAGAAATTGCTCCTGTATAGTTCCCGCCGTTAATTGAACAATTTGTTACTCCCAAATTAATAATACCAGTAAACCAGTTATCAATAAAACCAAACAATCCCACATATTCCTGCGAAGTTCTATAAATGTACAAGCTGTCAATTTTATGTCCGTTACCAGCAAATTTGCCTGTGAAATGGTTAGAACTCGTTCCAATTGGTGAAAAGCCGAAACAGTCATCCCAATAATATGAACTATCTGCATTTATATCGTTATCTAGTTGATACTTATCCCCCCAAGCCGTTGGGTTTTCACTTATCCAAACTAAATTAGCAAAACATTTGATATTTTTACAACTATCTCCGTTTGTATCTTTAGGTTCTAATGGCGTAGTTTTCGGGTATGTACGTTTTTCTAAAAATGGATAACCATTATTTATTTCTGATTTGATTTTCCAGATAGCGGCAAAATTCCAACCGAACTTTGAATAAGTATTAAGAGCTTTCATTTCGCTAGTGGTTTTCCCTATACCGGCAGTAGATTTATCCATTCCACTAAATTCTTTATCCCAATATGAATTTATCACTTTACCCGATCCATTCCATCCAACGAAACCTCCTATGTTCTGTCGGGTGCCGGAAACCTTACTAATGGAATACGAATTATGTATCATTCCGCCGTCGTTATCTCCCACCATGCCGCCTACATCGGACAAACCTGAAACAACGCTTGATGAATAACAATTTAACACAGAACCGCCGTCATTCCATCCAACGCAACCGCCTGTGTTTTGACTTTTTCCTGAAACTGAATCTTTTGAGTAACATCCAAACAGTACCCCAAAACCGTTTCTTCCCATAAGACCGCCGACACTTTCCGAACCGGAAACGTTACACTCCGAATTACAAAATTTAATGGTGGCGCCATCTTGTTCTCCAATAAGTCCACCTACAAGTTCATTACCTTTAATTTCAGAACTTTTTGTATAACAATTTCCTATGCTACCATCGTTCCAACCTGCTAACCCGCCAATCATGCGTTTTCCCGCTACTTTACCGGTGAAATATGAGTTTTTAATTGTACAATTATCATTATTACCAACTAATCCGCCAACGAAATCCGTACCGTAAACATTACTCCTCGAATTACTCCCGCTAATTTCACTTTGATTGTTATAACCAACCAGACCTCCGACCTTATTTGTACCCGATAGCGTACCGCTTGAATATGAGTCTATCAAATAGCCTTTTTCAATTGAACCGGCAATACCACCAGTAAATTCTGCACCGGATACAGTTCCTGTAGAATAACTTTTATTGACAGTACTTTCGAGTGTATAACCAACTAATCCGCCCGCATAGTCCGAACCCGTCAAAGTACAATTCGAATAGGAATTGTTTATCTGGGCATAGTTGGTTTTTCCAATGAGTCCGCCTATATATTGAGCACCTTTGATAATACCCGTCGAATAACAATCAATTAATGAACAATAACTATTTCTGCCTACCAAACTTCCAACATAGTTTTTACCGGTAATTGAACTATTTGTTATACCAAGTCTGCTTATCTCAATATTCTTTCCAACCACAATACCAAAGAAACCAATAAAATTTTCGTTTGGCCTATTTATATATAAACTGTCAATTTTATATCCCTTCCCATCAAATTTTCCTGAAAAAAATAAACTTTCCGTTCCTATCGGCTTCCATCCGGCTGAAGAATTCCAATTTTTTGTTACAGCCGCATTTATATCGTTATCCAATTCATAATTAAAACTCCACGATGTGTCGTTTTCTGAAATCCATCTTAGATTCTGGAGAGTGGAAACGTTACGAAATCCATTTCCGTCGGTATCGACCGGTTCGATTTGAGCTTTTAAATTTATTGCTAAAAACAACATAGTTAAAAGAATAAGCAACTTTTTCATATAAACCCCTATGACATAAAATTTCAATTAAAAAATCAACTACTTCTATTGCGAACTTAAGAAATAACCAGCATATAAAAAAATAGAAAATTTATAATTGAAGATTTTTTTTTCTTCAATCCCGAATGGATGGAATATTTGTAGCAAGGAAATGAAATATGTTGTAGTGAAACTCCGAAAGAGTGACATAAAAAAGATGAGGATTTGACCTCTCTGAGATCACTTATTATACCCTAAACCCCATACCCTAAACCCTTCTTTGCGGTGAATTCTTCTTCTCATTTTCAACTTTCAACTATCAACTATCAATTAAAAAAAGAGCAGGCTAAATAAATAACCTGCTCATTGGTTGAGTTTTGTGGAAAAGGAGGGATTCGAACCCTCGGTACACGTAAATGTACAACGGTTTTCGAGACCGCCCCATTCAACCACTCTGGCACCTTTCCGAAAACATCAGAATTCAAAATTAACACTTTTTTGGCAATAAGAAAAGCTCACCTTGCTCGGGGAGCCATTTCTTATGAGTTGCTTAGATTTGCGATTTATAGATCAATCTATAATTTTCCAAACAAATCAGCCATTTCTATTGCCGACATAGCGGCTTCGAAACCTTTGTTACCGGCTTTTGTTCCGGCGCGTTCTATTGCTTGCTCAATGGAATCGGTCGTTAATACTCCGAATATACAAGGCACATTCGTGTCCATAGCGGCATTTGCTATGCCTTTGGATACTTCTGCGGCAATGTAATCAAAATGTGGCGTAGAGCCTCTTATGACCGCGCCTAGCGCTATTACTGCGGAGTATTCCTTGGTTGCGGCAATACGTTTTACCAAAACAGGTAATTCGTAAGCTCCCGGACAATATATAATAGTTACATTATCCATATCGGCTTCGTGGCGGGTGAATGCGTCGAGGGCACCTTCCAAAAGTTTCCCGACTATAAATTCATTCCAACGGGCAATAACTATAGCGTATTTTTTACCCTTCGCGTTGAAATTCCCTTCGATTATTTTAGGCATTTTTATTTTCCTTTGCTATTTTTTTTCTTTTTATTGACATTAAAATTATAGATATAATTGTTAAACACAATGTAATGAGTGCAATTGTAGAACCTGCTTTATAAGCCGATGATTCATACTTGAATTCCACTTGATGAACGCCGCTCGGTACTACCGCGCCGCGCAAGCAGTAATCCGCTCTGTACATTTTGGTTTCCTTTCCGTCTATATAAACTTTCCAAGCAGGATACCAAACTTCGGAAGCTATCAAAATTGCTTTCCTATCGTTTTTCACGCTTAGTGATATGTGGTTCGATTTGTATTCCTTCACTCTAACATTGCCCTTAACCGGTCCCGGAGGATTTTGACCAATATTAGGATTCTCTTCCAGAAGAGCTGTATAATGTAGATCAACTTCGTTAGCTTTCATTGTCCGTTCAATTGCGTTTTGGCTTTTCACTTCACAATTCCCGGTTAACCAAAATCTTGGTAAGCGCGTGTTTTTCTCGGTATAATAAACTCTTTGTTGTTGTAAATCAACCAATAATTCAAATTTTGTATTCATCAAATCGTAAACATCCGATTTTGTCGGTGCAGGCGGCATACGTAATTTTAAATTCAGCGGATTGTAGCCTTCCAGCATCATGATTCTGTCCACCATACCTTGGTTGCGTTTCATAGACATAACGCCGTATTTCGGTATGCGTGTGTTTACACGGAATAAATTATTAATATCCGATGGGATAAACATTGCTTTTTGTTCAGGAGCCAATGCGTAAGCGTCTTCAGCACTTTGTTTGCCTTTGTTGAAATCTCCACCTACTAAGAGCAAATCAATAAATATTACAGAAGCTAAAACAAAAGCAGGAATTGTTCTTGTTAATTTGCTTTTCAACATAAAATATCCGCAGACAAAAACCAATACTGAAAATATCAATGTATTCATTCCTTGGGAACTAACGAAATCAATATTTTCGGCAGGTGTATCTAGCATACCCTGCAAAATATTGGTAAGAGCCAGAATTCCAAATAAAGCCGGAATAGCTACTGAAATAATCAAATACTTCATTGCCGGTTTACTAACTTTCATGGTCGAGAGGTAATCCGCTCCATAAGCCGCTAAAATTGAAAATCCAAACACGGCGAAAATCATAATACGAGCCGGCATACGGAATGTCCCGAATAAAGGTAGATTGTAAAACAAGCCGTGAATGAAGAAATTACTCCCGAGCGCAAATAACACCCCGAATATTGAAATAAACAGCAGGAAGCCTATCATTCGTTGACGCCACATAGCCATTATTGCTATCAAGCCTAATATGAATATACCTATACCAAAGTAAAACGCTGTATCCCAATAATAGTAATAAGGAGCCTCTTTGTCGTTCGTCATCAAAGTGAATTGTGCTTCTTGAGTATTGTCCGCATTTATATAACCGAATACTTTCGGCAAAAATGTTTGCAATAATTGTTTGTATTCCAATGAACCTTCAGCGGATGTTTTTTGTGTTGATTCCTGACGAACGGAATAACCAAACATCTCTTTCGAAGGCATATATTGAATCATATAAATACCCGCGGCGATAGCTACAGCCACAGCGGCTGAACCAAGGTACAATATGATATCGTTTTTCTTTTTGAATTCCTTCTTCCAAAGATTTGCTACCAAATCCCAGACGAAATATAAAAACAGGAATAATAATAAATAAAGCGTCGTTTGAGGATGACCTGAAAGCAACATCATAGCCAAAATCAGACCCGACCACAAGGCGTAATATATCTTCCGCTTATCGAGTGCTTTTTTGAAAAACAGGAATGCCAGCGGGAACCAAGCAAAATGATATATCATCATCGGATGGAAGACGTGGCAAACGAAAATCATCGAGAAGGAATAGCCTATCGCCCCTATTAACGCTCCGGCAAAGTTGAGTTTCAAACTTCGAATCAGCAGGAACATAGTCAACTGCGCTAGGAAGAAATGCAGTATAATCAATAACTGCAATGCATTCGATGTTAATACACCGTCGTGAACAAAAAAGTCCATCGCGCGGTTAAGCGGATAGTAAAATCCTACCTGAGGATCAGCCAAAAACGGCATACCACTAAATGTGTAGGGATTCCAAAAGGGAACTATACCCGAAGATGATTCCACTGCGGCATAATTCTGCAATGGATACACTTGTTCAACAAAATCTTCCCAGAAAAAACTATCTCCGGAGATTTGACCCCAGAACATAATTGCAGTAGTTACGAGAAATACTGCGACGGCTATTAAAACCTTATAATCAAATTGTAATTTCTTTTTCATGGCTTTGAAATATTATTTATAAATTATTCTATAAAAAAAATGCAATATACCAAAAAAAAATCACATAGCATAAGGGCAAATCCTTATTCAATATAAATCTACCCTATGCCAAATAATTTCTTTTTTTGTGTACAGCGTTATTCGCTCTTTATAATATCATATCCATCGCGGCTATCTTTAATACTATAGCCCTTTTCTGCAATCTCTTTTCGCAAAGTATCAGCTAATTCCCAATTCTTTTGCGATTTCGCGTTAAATCGTTCTTCGGCTAATTTTTTAATTTCTGCCGGAATATCGTCTATTTCTGCCGGACGGTCTGTGAACACCCAAGCGGCAAAAACACCGTTAAGCTCTTGCAATAGCTCAAGCAATTCTTTATTTGTCTGCTCCGAGAATTTCTTTGCATCCTGAGCATTGATAAACGCAAAAAGGTGCGCTAAAGCTTTTGGTGTATGTACGTCGTTCGCTAATTCTGTGAATATGTTATTCCGCAAACCTGCTATATCAGCCGCATCTTCGCCAAATTTACTTTCCAATAATTCATAAATAAATTCCTGGACACGCAAGCGTGCTTTTCTTCCTGCTTTTATGCCATCGAAAGTGAAATTTAATTTTGTGCGGTAGTGGGCGGAAATCATTGAATAGCGAATATCAATCGGGTCGATTCCCTTTTCGATTAAATCGCGCAAGGTATAAAAATTCCCTGCCGATTTGCTCATTTTTTCGCCTTCTATTTCCAAAAATTCGTTGTGGCAGAAAACAACTGTCGGGTCAATACCATAACCGGCTTTGCTTTGAGCTATTTCGTCTTCGTGGTGAGGAAATTTCAGGTCCACCCCGCCAGTATGAATATCGAAAGGCAATCCTAAGATTTTGTGCTCCATAGCGGAACATTCCAAATGCCAGCCCGGTCTTCCGGGAAGTGATTCGCCGTCCAGTTCAAAATTCCAGCTCGGTTCGCCTTCTTTAAATCCCTTCCATAAAACGAAATCCGATGCGCTTTCGCGTTCGTATTCGTCAGCATCCACGCGAACGCCTTCACGGAAATTTTCAAAATCTATATGGAACAATCTGCCGTATTTATCGTCTTTGCTCCATTTGCCGACATTAAAATAAACCGAACCATTCGCTACATAAGCGTATCCATTTTGATAAATCAGCTTTATCAAATCCTGCATAATATCAATGTGCTCGGTTGCGCGCGGCATTTGGTAGAAATCTTTGGCTTGTATGCCCATTTTGGCTATATCGTCTATAAACTCTTTCTCATAAAATAGCGTAAACAATCGGAGATTTTCTTTCGGGTCTTGGGTTTGTTCGCCCATTTCCGGTTTCCACGAACCGCTTTCGGGTTGCGAATTGCGGATAGTTTTATCGTCAATATTGGTAATATTCATCACCCATTGCATTTTGTAACCACCAACAGTGCGGAGTACTCTTTGCAAAAGATCAGCGAACAGGAACGCCCGCATATTGCCTATATGGGCTATATTGTAAACGGTTGGACCGCAGGAATACATTCGGACAGTACCGTCTTTTAACGGTTCAAAATCTACTATTTTTCGTGGTTCTGAATTGAATAATTTTATTTGCATTGGACTTAGGATTTTTATAAAAAAATACCTGATTAAAACGTACAATGGCTTTTATAATTGTTAATAAGAATAATACACGCAAAGACGCAGAGACGCAAAGAGTTTTTCTCTTAATCGCAATGAGGTGAAAGTTGAAAATGAAAAAAAGACGATTGTCATTACCGCAGAAGCGATAATCCACCTTGAATAATTTCGAACGAGGATTTTTGGGATTTAATGGATTTGTGGTTTTTTGTAAGGAGAGGTCATAAAACTCAGCATTTGTAGAATTTTTATTAAATCTAACCTCTTCAAGCTAATTCCATCACAATAGTAACAGGTTTGCCATGTATTAATTCACTGGTTACATCATGGTAAATATCTTTTAGATTTTCAATAAGCTCTTCAAGCGATAATCCCTGAGTTAAATATTCCGGATATTCATTCATATAGCCAAGCCAATAATTACCATCCTGCCAATATGTTATTTTTGTTGTATTCATTTATTCTTCTCAATTTATTATAATTTTAAACGAATAAGCCCAAAATTGTTTTTTTTTATGTAACATTCAACAACGATTAATTTTCAAAACAGCGTTATTGAACAATCCATTTATAATTTAATTATTCTCTTTATTTTATCGTTCACTTTAACTATATATACACCTCTCGGCAAACCTTCCAAATTAAGTTTCCATTCCTTAGCACCGGACGGAATTCGGCTACCAGCTACTTGCTGACCTAACATATCGAAAATTCTAATTTCAGAATTTTGCGAGACAATCTCATTAAAACTAATATTTATATCATTTTGAACTGGATTTGGGTATATTGAAATATCATCTTCAGGAACAGCTTTTTCATTTACTGAAACTATACCAAAATCTGATAATTTAGCAGTCAAAAGTCCGTTATTTCCGGTAGCTACAAAAACATTATCTCCATCAATTAAAAATTTGTTGATGAATCTTGAGCATAATCCTGAATTAATTTGTGCCCAAGTATTTCCATAATCTTTGGATAGGAAGACACCCTCATCGCTTGTACCGACTAAAATGTTGGAACCATAAGCCATTATAGTACTTACATAACGCATTTCTGTATTCGGATTTAACAGAGTCCAATTTTCTCCTTCATCATTAGATAATAAAATACCCTTCTCAATTCCGACAAATAAATCGTTATCATTAACTGCTATGGCATTTATCCATTGGTTTTCAAAACCTGTTTTTTTCACAATCCAATTTACACCATCATTCTTTGTTAAAGCAATTTCTCCATATCCAACAGTTATATATACATTAGGATGATTTACTGCTAATTCACTTATATTTGGTATTGTTAAGTTTTTACTTTTAGTCCAGTTTTGGTATGTAGAATTTGAAAAATAGATGCCTGTGTTGCTTGCGGCTACAATGATATTTCCAAAAGGTTTTAAATCTCGTACACAATCCTCTTTGAATTCAGAAGTTATCACATTCCAGCTATCTCCAGCATCTGTTGTTATATCTAATCCTTTAATTCCATTGCTTCCTAAAAACAACTTCTTATCTTTTACTAACAGAGAAAATATGCTCCCATCTGAGAAATTACACTTTACTTTGAACCAACTTTTTCCATAATCAATTGATTTGAATAAACCACTCTTCTCTGTACCTGCATAAATAGTATTTCCATCAATTGCAATAGATAACATGTTTATATTAGCAAGTCCATTAATTTTGGCTTCCCAATTTTTACCCTTATCGGAGGTGACAATAACACCGTTGTTTTCTATTCCAGCAAAAACACAGTTGTCTATTACTGCTGTTGAATAAACCTCAGCATCAAATAATCCCGTAGTAACTGACTCCCAATTAAAACCCCAATCATCTGAAATGGCTACACCATTTTTAGTAGCTACATACAAAATATCATTTAAACAGGATATTGAGTTAACTGTATTAAAATTATATGGGATTTGTAAATCAAATTGAATCCAATTCTCGCCTTTATCAGTTGAAACCAATAACCCATCACCCTCAGTACCAGCCCATAATAAACCATTAATATTAGTCAAACATAACACAATAGGGTAAGTTATTCCCATATTCTTTTTAATCCAAGTGTTTCCTAAATCGGTTGAAAGATAAAGACCGTAATTAGTACCAGCGTATAGTGAATCACCGAAAACAGTTAGAGATTTGATATCTTTCAGGGTGGAATCAATTGGCTTTTGAATCCAAAGTCCACCATTGTTCGATGAATAGTACAAGCCTTTAGTAGTACCGGCAAAAAGATTATTATCTTTAACAACCAATGTTTGTAATTCAGATAATTCATCAGCGTTGCTAATACTAACCCAAAAATCACCCTTGTCTGTTGAAATATACACACTGCCACTAGAAATGGCTAAAAACATTTGCTCATTGTTGGAAACAATTTTTGATATTATTCCAGAAGTAAGTCCCTGATTTTTTGGAACCCAATTTTCACCTTTATTTGTGGACAGATAAACGCCGCAACTAGTTCCAATATATATGTCTTTATCTTTTACTAATGTTGACTTAATTGTTCCCCCAAACGAACCATTATTTAGCATTTTCCACTGCGCTACCGCATTGGAAGCAATTATCAATTCAAATAAAATCGCGACAATAATTATTCTTTTCATAAGCCCCCTCCAATCTTTATTTTAAAACTCAATCTTTTCATTATTATTTAACAATATATAAAACAAGTTAAAAAATCATTTTTCCCTTTTCCAAAAATAATAATAAACAATGAAATAACAAAAGATTGTATTGATTTATTTTTGATTTTAAGGAGACGTTGAATTCCCACTCTCCACTTTAAGAATTAAAACAAAAAAAGATGTCCAACACTATAAAGTATTGGACATCTTTAGTAAAATCTTTAGTCAAGAGGAACTCTTGACTAAAGGGAATGTATATGTTTATTCAACGATAACGAATGAACGTACGCCTGAGAATTTATCAGTTGTCATTGTATAGAAATAAACACCAGCTGGTAAATCAAGTGTTTTAACGTTGATTTCCAAAGTGTTCATACCTTCTACAGCGTTACCATCATATAAATTTCTTAATACTCTACCGCTTAAATCTGACAAAGTAAATCTTACTTGTCCGGCTTTAGCCATAATGTAATTTACACGTGCGTTGTCATTTGCAGGGTTTGGTACAGAAGTGTATAAAGAATAACCGTTTTCAGTTACAACTTCAACACTGTTGACTTCGTCCCATTTTTTAACTGTTAAGTTGAATTTTACTTCTTTAGAACCGCATTCATTTGTTAATGTACAGATATATTCGCCTGCTTGATTTTCGTTAATTGCTTCTAACAATAATGTCATCAATTCGTTGCCATTATATATATCCCATGTACCTTCTTTTAATACTTCGCCATTGTAAGTCCATTTGATTGTCAATGGTTTTGTAGATTCTATTAAATTAACTGCGAATGTAACATCATTGCCGCGTTTGATTGAATAATCTACTTCGCCGATAGCAACAGCATTTGGTAGAGCTTTAAATGTTAAATAACCAGGAGCACTTGTTACAGAAATACCTTCTGAAGCTATTTCTGCTATACATCTGTAAGATCCTGCTTCCGCATTGCTAGCATTTAGAATTTGTAATTTAGAAGTTTTTACGCCATTGTACATAGCATTATCTGTTAAACCAAGACCGTCTTTTTCCCATGAATAAGTAATAACGAAACCTTCAGGAGCTACAGCTGCCGCTTCAAATACAACGTCTGAATTTGGACAAATGTCAACATCTTTTGGAAGGTCGCGGAATACAACTTCTGGTTTTTGTGAAATAATAAATGGATTTGAACGGATAGTACCGCATTGTGAAATGATTTCGACAAAGTAATAATCGCCAACATCACAAATATCTGTGTCTTCCAAACCGGTTATAACTAATTCAGATGATGTTGAACCACCGAATTTAGCGTCTTGTGGTAAAGCAGTATTTTTATTTGTAGCCGCTGAATATTTATACCATTGGTAGTAATCTTGGAAATATGGAGGAACCAAACCGCGATAGTGAGCTTTCACGCTAAAGTTGTATGTACCACCGATTTGAGCATTAATTACTTCTTTAGGTTGATCTGTGATTTCTGGAAGTGTTAAAGCATAAACAGGAATGTCGCCTGACCAAAGTGGTTTAGCTACACCAGGAGCAAAGACTTTACATTTGTAAATTCCGCTTGTAGGATAATCAAAATTAGGGAAGCTAAGTTTATGTGATACTTCGCCAGGAAGTTCTGCACCGTCTTTATACCATTGGTAGCGAGGTTGAGAACCTAAATTCGCTTTACCTGAGCAAATGATTGCCATATCTTTAGAACCGGCACATTCGATTAACTCTTTAGTATATTTATATATATCAACAACTGGGTAGATGTTGTAAGTACCAATATAATATACACCGTTTCTATATTTACCGTCTAATGTTGTTTCTTCGTAAGCACCTTGGTAACCTTCTGGCCAATTAATATTTGCCAATGGAGTATAGAATATTAATTCTGGTTTTAGCTCTACAATTTTCAAACTGTAATTATCAACATAATTAGGGAATGTACTTACACCATGTTTATCTATAGGAAGAAATTGTGTTGCGTCTGCATAAGAAGTTCCGCCAACTGTACCGATTGTACCGGTTGTTGAGTAATAATTATTACCGTCCAATACGTTTGAACCTAAAGCATTAATTGAAAATGCTTTACCTGTTCCTGTATTAACAAAGTTGTTACGGTATATTTTATTACTACCGTTTGTTATGGTCAAAGCATCTGCAGAACCTAATCCAAGTGTTGAATTATAAGCAACCGTAAATGAACTTTTGTTTAGTTCCATAACTTCGCCGGCGCTAATTACTTCGTTAAGCAATATCATACCATTAGAACCTGTAGCGCTTATAGTTCTTAGATTCACTTTGGAACCTGTATTCAAAACATTTAATTTGTTTTTTAGTAAATCGGTAGTGCAATTGTCAGCGTCAATACCATAACCGTTTTCCATATTGATTGTATTTTCTAATACAACAACTTTATCAGTTTTCAATGTTGCATTTGTGATTACAATACCGGCAGGAGCTGTTGTGAAATTAGAATTAGCCAAATTGATATTGTTATTATTGATTGCGCCGCCTTGAATGCCTTCAGCTCTAATACCGTTAACACCGTTGCAATTAGTAATAGCGTTACTTGTAATGGTCGCAGGTGTGTTAATTGCATTATGTACAACATTAATACCTGAGCCAATAGTAGCTGATGTGTTAATAATACCGGTAATGGTATTATTAATGATATCAGTACCATTTAAAACATTGATGCCGTAAAGTGTAGCTTTATTTGATGCTTCCAATGTGTTATTGGAAATAACGCCATCAGCTATACCTTCAACATTAATTGCGCGGCCTGAAAATGCTAAGAATTTATTTTTATTAATCGTCAAGCCTTTTGAATTGCGAGTCGGATTAACTAAAAGTAAACTTCCATAACCATTATAGAATGTATTTCTATCAAATTTTAGGTTGTTCATTTGACTTGCTTGCATATCAATCAATGCATTTTTGAAACCGTCTGCCGGTAAAACATTCACCGAACCGTATAAAATATTATTTTCAAATGTAAAGTTATTAGCGTTACCGGTGATTTTTAATATTCTACCGCCTTGTGAGTTCAAATCATTAACGCCAAATGTTATATTACGGAATGTTACATCAGGGATATTATTTATATAAAATACGTAATTATTGGCATTAGTAATTGCTGTTAGAACTACAGTGCCCGGATTTGCAGGATCATTTTCGAATACGAAAGGATTATTCCCATGTGGGAAATTATCCATTACGAAAGGACCGCTATAAGTGCCGGGTCTGATTTCATAAATAAATGCTCCACTACCCTTAATACCGGATTTAGCAACAACGTCAATTGCTTCTTTTAAAGTTGCAAAGTCAGGGTTATCACCGCCAACATAATAAGTGCCAGGTACAACAGGCAATGTTACTGAGTAAGCAGGGGATACATCGTTTAATGGGGTTTCGTCAGCTTCTCCATTTGGTTTTTCGGTACTTGCTAAAATAGTAAAAGTAGATGATACACCTTTCGATGCAAAATTATAATCGCCTAAGGTAACTTCTGTTGATTGAAGAGCACCCAAATTTCCTGTCCAATCAACAGGTGTTTGATCAACACCGTCAACTGACCATTTGATTGTAACTTTAGTTATTGGGGTACCTTCTGAATAGTTTTTCAACATTGCTTTTACAGTGTGTATTCCTTCAGTTAGCGGAGGAACCGGTGCAGTAATTTGACTGATACCAGCGTCAACACCGCCTGATATAGTAATCGCAAAATCTCTTACTTCACCGTAATACATTCCGCAAGCATTCATATATGAGCCGCCCATACCATAATAATCACAAACAACTCGTAATGTTGTATTACCGGCTTTAGCGGTCTTCGGAATTTTTACTTTGAAAGTACACTCAAATGTATAAGTACCAATCGAAGAACCAATTCTTTCTGTTTCTTCAAATTTACCATTTTGGTCACAGTCAACATAAACTGCAAAATCTTGGTAATAGTTTCCACTCGGTGAAACGTTTTCAGGTTGAATACTTCCCGAATATATATAGGTAGCACCACCCCAACATCTCATATCATATTGTTTGTCTTTGTCGGCTTTGATTACAGGATTGTTAGCGTCAACTTGTCTCCAAGCTGGTTGAGAAGGAGAAGCAGGGTTGGTTGGGTAACCATACATTATATTTCCCTTTGCATCCCTTTGTGTATCCCATTTCTGTATTGTTACACTATTAAACTGGACTAAATTGATACGCATACCATAACCGGTGTAGAAATATCCGCTGGTTGGCGAACAATATGCGGCATCTGCGCCTGTATTCGAGAATAACATAAGAGCAAAAGCAACAATAATTGCCCTCAATCCTATTCGAATAAATATAGGTCTTTTCATAATACAATTCCAAAAAATTAAAAAATTATTTTTTTATATACATTTCAAAGTAAAATTAAACTTTTTTTTTGTAATAAACAAAAATTTGTTCCGTTTTTTTAAAAAATATTTGAAATATTATACAATCAGTATGTTTTCAGCTACAAAAGAAGTTATAAGCAAATATATTTAGAAAACACTTAACAAATATTTCAACTCAAACCTTACAAAATAATATCAAAAAACAAATATAATTATTGTTCAATACTTCTATTACATAATAACACAAAAAGTAAAAAAATGTTACACATATATAAAAAAATAATTACGAATTACGAAGGAAAAGTTCCGTTGAAAAGAAATATCGGTAGAAAAATAAATTGCGAATTGCGAAGAAAAAGTCTCGTAGGGACGAAATATCGGTAGAAAACGATTTACGAATTGCGAAGGAAAAGGGGCTGTCTCAAAACAGCTCCTTTGTTTTTTTAGTTTCAAACACGAGTTAC